>NZ_NESK01000099.1 GCF_003063415.1 Limnohabitans sp. 2KL-17 | reverse complement strand
GCGCTTTGGCGGCAGCAACTTCATCGGCCGCTTTGGCAGCAATCTCTTCAGCCGCCGCTTTGTCCGCCGCCGCTTTGTCTTGCACCGCTTTGGCCGCCGCGTCCGCTTCAGCTGTGGCTTTGGCGGCCGCTAGTTTGGCCGCATTGAAGGCCTCTAGGGCAGCAGCCTTCTCTGCTGCGGTGCCGCTGGCGTTGGCCGCAGTCAGTGCAGTTTGGGCAGCAACCAGCGCTTTGGCGGCAGCAACTTCATCGGCCGCTTTGGCAGCAATCTCTTCACCGGCCGCTTTGTCCGCCGCCGCTTTGTCTTGCACCGCTTTGGCCGCCGCGTCCGCTTCAGCTGTGGCTTTGGCGGCCGCTAGTTTGGCCGCATTGAAGGCCTGTAGGGCAGCAGCCTTCTCTGCTGCGGTGCCGCTGGCGTTGGCCGCAGTCAGTGCAGTTTGGGCAGCAACCAGCGCTTTGGCGGCAGCAACTTCATCGGCCGCTTTGGCAGCAATCTCTTCAGCCGCCGCTTTGTCCGCCGCCGCTTTGTCTTGCACCGCTTTGGCCGCCGCGTCCGCTTCAGCTGTGGCTTTGGCGGCCGCTAGTTTGGCCGCATCGAGCACGGCTTGGGCAGCAGCCTTCTCTGCTGCGGTGCCGCTGGCGTTGGCCGCAGTCAGTGCAGTTTGGGCAGCAACCAGCGCTTTGGCGGCAGCAACTTCATCGGCCGCTTTGGCAGCAATCTCTTCAGCCGCCGCTTTGTCCGCCGCCGCTTTGTCT
>NZ_NESK01000098.1 GCF_003063415.1 Limnohabitans sp. 2KL-17 | reverse complement strand
TGCCAGACGCGATGGTGATGGTGTACTGGCTACGGCTGCCTGTGTACAGCGCTGTGTTGGTCCCGCCCTGCCCATTGATGGTGTCGTTGCCGGTACCGCCCGCCATTTTGTCATTGGCACTGGTGCCCAACAGGGTGTCGTTGATGGGGGTGTCTGTCGCTCCCGTAGAGCCGCTGATGTAGCCCGTGTCGGTCTCGAACACGATGGCACGGTCAACGACCAGGTCCTCACCGAGGGACGCTACCGATGTGGCATCCAAAATCCTGACCGATGTGGAGGTCGATGTGGCTACGAACTTGATGCTGTACACCCTGCCTGTGTTGGTGTGGTTGGCGGTGCCGGATTCGTCTGGACCACACGTAAAGGTATCGCTTGACAGTTCACCCCCCCCCAAGTTGCTCCCCGCGAATGCCGTCAGGGTGAGCGCAGAATTCGTGGAATTCAACTCGACGCCATAAGCATTCACCTGGAAGGTGTACGTCTTGCCCACCTCCGTGACGATGTTCTGGTAAATGTAGCCACCCGTCGCAGAGCCGGCGCTGTTAAAGCTCGGAGCGTTGTCACCGTCTGTGCCTCGGAAAGAAGCCGTCTCCCATGTTGGTGCTGGTGAACTGGCGCCCGAAGACACCGTCCAACCAGACGAAGTGGCCAAGCTGCCGTTGGTCAGCAAATTGGTGATGGTGGGCAGCTGAGCCGCATTGACGCTGTTGGCGCTCACTTTGATGTCGCTGTTCACCAGGACCTGGGCGGCGGCCACAAAG
>NZ_NESK01000097.1 GCF_003063415.1 Limnohabitans sp. 2KL-17 | reverse complement strand
TGCCAGACGCGATGGTGATGGTGTACTGGCTACGGCTGCCTGTGTACAGCGCTGTGTTGGTCCCGCCCTGCCCATTGATGGTGTCGTTGCCGGTACCGCCCGCCATTTTGTCATTGGCACTGGTGCCGAACAGGGTGTCGTTGATGGAGGTGTCTGTCGCTCCCGTAGAGCCGCTGATGTAGCCCGTGGCGGTCTCGAACACGATGGCACGGTCAACGATCAGGTCTTCTCCAACGCTGAGTGCAGCGGTTGAATCGAGAATTCGCACCGTTGTCGACGTTGATTGGGCGGTGAAGGTGATGCTGTACGTCCGGCCCTGGTTGTTGTGTGTTTCCGACGCCTGGTCGGGCCCGCAGACAAAGTTTTCTGAAACCGTGGCTGTGCCGGCTGCAGAGGCTCCGTCGTAGGCCGACAAGGTCACAGCGGAGTCTTGCCCTGAGCTCCAACCATAGGCCTCCACCTGAAAAGTGTAGCTTTTACCGATTTCCGTGCTGATGGTCTGGGTGATGAAGCTGCGAGCGCTGATGTCATTAAAGCCAGTGCCAAAACCCATGCTGACACCCCCATCTCCGTCCGCGCCGCGTGCGCCGGAGTAGATCCTATTGGTTCCACCAACTGTCCATCCAGTCGGTGCAGCTTCGCCGGGTGTGCTTGTCGTGAAACTGCCGTTGGTCAGCAAATTGGTGATGGTGGGCAGCTGAGCCGCATTGACGCTGTTGGCGCTCACTTTGATGTCGCTGTTCACCAGGACCTGGGCGGCGGCCACAAAG
>NZ_NESK01000096.1 GCF_003063415.1 Limnohabitans sp. 2KL-17 | reverse complement strand
ACCCGTCACCCTCAAGCCCATCGACACCACAGCAACCACGCCCGTGATCACCGCTGTTGCCGATTCCAACGCCGCCACAGCCAACACCTTCGACCAAGGCTTCACCGTCACCGCAGGCTCTGTCGTTGCCGTCAAAGTCGGCACCTCTGATGTCACCAACTCCTTCACCAAGACCACCGCCAACGGCCTAGACACCTACACAGCCATCGCTAACGCTTTCACAGGCTCAGAGAGCGTCACCGTCAACGCCACCCTCACCGACGCCGCCGGCAACACCGGCACGGCAGCACCCGTCACCCTCAAACCCATCGACACCACAGCAACCACGCCCGTGATCACCGCTGTTGCCGACTCCAACGCCGCCACAGCCAACACCTTCGACCAAGGCTTCACCGTCACCGCAGGCTCTGTCGTTATCGTCAAAGTCGGCACCTCTGATGTCACCAACTCCTTCACCAAGACCACCGCCAACGGCCTAGACACCTACACAGCCATCGCTAACGCATTCACAGGCTCAGAGAGCGTCACCGTCAACGCCACCCTCACCGACGCCGCCGGCAACATCGCCACGGCAGCACCCGTCACCCTCAAGCCCATCGACACCACAGCAACCACGCCCGTGATCACCGCTGTTGCCGATTCCAACGCCGCCACAGCCAACACCTTCGACCAAGGCTTCACCGTCACCGCAGGCTCTGTCGTTATCGTCAAAGTCGGCACCTCTGATGTCACCAACTCCTTCACCAAGACCACCGCCAACGGCCTAGACACCT
>NZ_NESK01000095.1 GCF_003063415.1 Limnohabitans sp. 2KL-17 | reverse complement strand
GAAGGCACTGATCGCATCCAAGGCACCACATGCGAACGACTTCACCAACCAGCGGGTGCGCAAGGGAGGTGAGGTTGACCCGGCCCTGCGCTCGAAGAATCGCAACAAGTCCAAGGTACGCGCCCGGGTGGAGCACGTCTTCGCAGTGGTCAAGCGGCTGTGGGGCTTCACCAAGGTGCGCTATCGCGGCCTGGCCAAGAACGCCACGCGCTCGTTCGTGGCCTTGGGTCTGGCCAACATCTACTTAGCGCGTGGACGCCGCATGGCATGAGTGCGTCTTCAGAGCGCGCAATGCGCGTGTCTGGCGTGAAAAGGCCAGAAATACGGGCCGAAATTGGGCCGCTTCGCCCATCACATCTCGCATCATGCAATCAACTAGCAACATATCGCTGAATTCGTTGGCTTGTTCAGCGTAGCCCTAAACATGGGAGTATTTCAGCAGCCTGTTAATGATGCTTGCAACGGTTGTCGATTTCCCAGAGCCCGTGGTACCTACAACCGCGGAATGTCTGGTTACCAGTTTATTGATATCGATCAGCGCAGGAATTGAGTCTGCGTTGGAAATGTGGCCCAGTTTTACAAAGTAAGGTCGATCTGGTTGCCCATAAATGTTCTTTAATTCTTTTTCTGAAACTAGATGAACTTCATCGCCGATGGTTGGATACTGCGATATGAAGTGGACCCCAAAGTCAGGACAGCCTTGATGGCAGTTTAAGTTGCACTCAACTTCTCGCAGCTGGTCGGCGCTGCCCCGCTTTTTGCCTTTTGTATTGCAGGCTCAATCTCAATCCTGACTTCC
>NZ_NESK01000094.1 GCF_003063415.1 Limnohabitans sp. 2KL-17 | reverse complement strand
GGTGCCGCTGGCGTTGGCCGCAGTCAGTGCAGTTTGGGCAGCAACCAGCGCTTTGGCGGCAGCAACTTCATCGGCCGCTTTGGCAGCAATCTCTTCACCGGCCGCTTTGTCCGCCGCCGCTTTGTCTTGCACCGCTTTGCTAGCCGCGTCCGCTTCAGCTGTGGCTTTGGCGGCTGCTAGTTTGGCCGCATTGAAGGCCTCTAGGGCAGTATCTTTCTCTGCTGTGGTGCCGCTGGCGTTGGCCGCAGTGAGTGCAGTTTGGGCAGCAACCAGCGCTTTGGCGGCAGCAACTTCATCGGCCGCTTTGGCAGCAATCTCTTCACCGGCCGCTTTGTCCGCCGCCGCTTTGTCTTGCACCGCTTTGGCCGCCGCGTCCGCTTCAGCTGTGGCTTTGGCGGCTGCTAGTTTGGCCGCATTGAAGGCCTCTAGGGCAGCAGCCTTCTCTGCTGTGGTGCCGCTGGCGTTGGCCGCAGTCAGTGCAGTTTGGGCAGCAACCAGCGCTTTGGCGGCAGCAACTTCATCGGCCGCTTTGGCAGCAATCTCTTCAGCCGTCGCTTTGTCCGCCGCCGCTTTGTCTTGCACCGCTTTGGCCGCCGCGTCCGCTTCAGCTGTGGCTTTGGCGGCTGCTAGTTTGGCCGCATCGAGCACGGCTTGGGCAGCAGTTTTCTCTGCTGTGGTGCCGCTGGCGTTGGCCGCAGTCAGTGCAGTTTGGGCAGCAACCAGCGCTTTGGCGGCAGCAACTTCATCGGCCGCTTTGGCAGCAATCTCTTCAGCCGCCGCTTTGTCCGCCGCCGCTTTGTCT
>NZ_NESK01000093.1 GCF_003063415.1 Limnohabitans sp. 2KL-17 | reverse complement strand
CGCTTTGTCCGCCGCCGCTTTGTCTTGCACCGCTTTGGCCGCCGCGTCCGCTTCAGCTGTGGCTTTGGCGGCTGCTAGTTTGGCCGCATCGAGCACGGCTTGGGCAGCAGTTTTCTCTGCTGTGGTGCCGCTGGCGTTGGCCGCAGTGAGTGCAGTTTGGGCAGCAACCAGCGCTTTGGCAGCAGCAACTTCATCGGCCGCTTTGGCAGCAATCTCTTCACCGGCCGCTTTGTCCGCCGCCGCTTTGTCTTGCACCGCTTTGCTAGCCGCGTCCGCTTCAGCTGTGGCTTTGGCCGCCGCTAGTTTGGCCGCATTGAAGGCCTCTAGGGCAGCAGCCTTCTCTGCTGTGGTGCCGCTGGCGTTGGCCGCAGTCAGTGCAGTTTGGGCAGCAACCAGCGCTTTGGCGGCAGCAACTTCATCGGCCGCTTTGGCAGCAATCTCTTCACCGGCCGCTTTGTCCGCCGCCGCTTTGTCTTGCACCGCTTTGCTAGCCGCGTCCGCTTCAGCTGTGGCTTTGGCGGCTGCTAGTTTGGCCGCATCGAGCACGGCTTGGGCAGCAGTTTTCTCTGCTGTGGTGCCGCTGGCGTTGGCCGCAGTCAGTGCAGTTTGGGCAGCAACCAGCGCTTTGGCGGCAGCAACTTCATCGGCCGCTTTGGCAGCAATCTCTTCAGCCGCCGCTTTGTCCGCCGCCGCTTTGTCTTGCACCGCTTTGGCCGCCGCGTCCGCTTCAGCTGTGGCTTTGGCGGCTGCTAGTTTGGCCGCATCGAGCACGGCTTGGGCAGCAGCTTTCTCTGCTGTGGTG
>NZ_NESK01000092.1 GCF_003063415.1 Limnohabitans sp. 2KL-17 | reverse complement strand
CAGCAGCCAAAGCGCTGACCGAAGCCCAAGCCAAGCTCGATGCGGCGAAGACGGAGGCTGAAAAATTCGCGGCCCAACCTGCGCTTGATGCGGCCAAAATAGCAGCCGCCAAAGCCACAGCTGAAGCCGATGCGGCGGAACTTGCGGCTGCCAAGCAAATGGGTAATCTGGCCCCGTTGCTTTCAGCCGTGAATCACACTTTGATATTCACTGAAATGCTCGGTGCGGATAACGGATCTAACGCTCAGTTGGTCTTCAGCGGTTTGAGTGCCAGTGATTTAGACACCCAGTTGATGTCTGCGACGATGCGCATCACCAATGTCCAGGTTGGCGATGTGTTGCTGTTCACGGACACGGGAAAAATTACTGGCAGTTACAGCAATGGCGTTTTGACTTTGGCGACCAAATCAGGTGCCAACCCAAGTAGCAGTGAATTTTCAGCAGCGCTTGCTTCTGTTAAGTTCAACAACAGCTCCGACAATCCGGTCACCACAGATCGACAAATCAGCTTGGTGATCAGTGATGGCGCTAAGAACAGCCAGACCATTATCCAAACAGTGCAAGTTGTCTCGGTCAACGACGCACCCACGGTGAGCGCCGCCATTGCTTCAAATGCAAGCGAGGGAGATGTCAGCTACACCGTCAATCTGCTGCAAGGGGCCACGGATGCAGATACCGGCGAGACTGCCACACTCAGCACGCAAAGCCTTACCTATCAGGTAAATGGTGGCACTGCCAGCGCCACACTGCCTGCAGGCGTGAGCATCACCGGCAACACCCTGACGGTCGACCCCGCCAACGCGGTGTTTAACAGCTTGGCCTTTGG
>NZ_NESK01000091.1 GCF_003063415.1 Limnohabitans sp. 2KL-17 | reverse complement strand
AAGCGCTGGTTGCTGCCCAAACTGCACTCACTACGGCCAACGCCAGCGGCACCACAGCAGAGAAAACTGCTGCCCAAGCCGTGCTCGATGCGGCCAAACTAGCAGCCGCCAAAGCCACAGCTGAAGCCGATGCGGCGGAACTTGCGGCTGCCAAGCAAATGGGTAATCTGGCCCCGTTGCTTTCAGCCGTGAATCACACTTTGATATTCACTGAAATGCTCGGTGCGGATAACGGATCTAACGCTCAGTTGGTCTTCAGCGGTTTGAGTGCCAGTGATTTAGACAGCCAGTTGATGTCTGCGACGATGCGTATCACCAATGTCCAGGTTGGCGATGTGTTGCTGTTCACGGACACGGGAAAAATTACTGGCAGTTACAGCAATGGCGTTTTGACTTTGGCGACCAAATCAGGTGCCAGCCCAAGTAGCAGTGAATTTTCAGCAGCGCTTGCTTCTGTTAAGTTCAACAACAGCTCCGACAATCCGGTCACCACAGATCGACAAATCAGCTTGGTGATCAGTGATGGCGCGAAGAACAGCCAGACCATTATCCAAACAGTGCAAGTTGTCTCGGTCAACGACGCACCCACGGTGAGCGCCGCCCTTGCTTCAAATGCAAGCGAGGGAGATGTCAGCTACACCGTCAATCTGCTGCAAGGGGCCACGGATGCAGATGCCGGCGAGACTGCCACACTCAGCACGCAAAGCCTTACCTATCAGGTAAATGGTGGCACTGCCAGCGCCACACTGCCTGCAGGCGTGAGCATCACCGGCAACACCCTGACGGTCGACCCCGCCAACGCGGTGTTTAACAGCTTGGCCTTTGG
>NZ_NESK01000090.1 GCF_003063415.1 Limnohabitans sp. 2KL-17 | reverse complement strand
CTAGGCCGAACTCAAGGGTCTCAGACTGAGCGGCATGGCCATGGCATGGGCGGATCTGGTGGAGCAAGGCGGCAGTGCAGAGCTGGGGACATCTCGCTGGCTGATTGAGCACTTGCTGCAAGCCGAAGCAGTCAACCGCCACATGAGATCGATTGCACATCAAACCAAGGCCGCCCGCTTCCCTGTACACCGGGATCTGGCGGGGTTCAACTTTGAGGCCTCGCAAGTGGACAGGGCATTGGTGCACAAACTGGCCGATCTGTCGTTCACGCAGGATGCGCAAAACGTGGTGCTCATTGGGGGACCGGGGACGGGCAAAACGCACCTGGCCACTGCGCTGGGTATCTCGGGGCTGACGCAACACGGCAAAAAGGTCAGGTTCTACTCGACGGTGGACCTGGTCAATGCGCTGGAGCAGGAGAAGGCGCAAGGCAAGGCGGGACGGCTTGCTCTGAGTCTGTCGCGCATGGACTTAGTGGTGCTCGATGAGTTGGGATATTTGCCGTTCAGCCAGGCCGGAGGAGCCTTGCTGTTTCACTTACTGTCCAAGCTCTATGAACGGGTGAGTGTGTTGATCACGACGAACCTGACGTTTGCAGAATGGTCGAGCGTGTTTGGGGATGCCAAGATGACGACGGCGCTGCTGGACCGGTTGACGCACCACTGCCACATTGTGGAGACGGGCAATGAGTCCTATCGGTTCAGGCACAGCTCCAATGAGGCGAGGGGTCGAATCAAAGCGCGAGAGCAGACAAGAAAAACGGAGAGAAAGGAGCTGCAGGACGACAATTGAACTTATAGTTATCCACAGCCAGCGGACATCAAAG
>NZ_NESK01000009.1 GCF_003063415.1 Limnohabitans sp. 2KL-17 | reverse complement strand
ATGGGCTTACAAGTGGGCCAAGGCGAACAAAAAACGAAGGGAATATCAGAATGCGAAAGGAAAATCAAAAAAATCAAAACCATGCGGGGCGAAATTGCGCTCGCGAATGGGGTATTTCAGCAGCCTGCTAGGCCATTGTTTTTATGAAGAATCTGGAAATACCCTATGCGACGTCACGGGTTCAAGTTACTCAAGAGGCAACCCGAGCAACTTCAATGTCTCGTATGTCAGCGTGCCGGATGCCACGCCCTTTTGAATTTGATAAGACTCAATGGCATGCATCGTCTTTTTTCCTAATTTGGCGTCTATCGGACCTGCATCAAACCCTTCTTTAAGCAAGGCGGCCTGTAGGTTTCGAATGAGGCTTGGCGAAGAATCCTTTTCACAAACAATTCTGCGCCAGGTTAATTGTGGTGCTGTTGTATAGGTTGTCAAAGCTATTGGGATTGTTTTGGGTTCAACCCTGAGTTTGATTGACTCAGCCTTACGCGCCACCAGCGTGACAGGGACATTGGCGGTTAAAGGGGGGATCTGAATTGGGTCAGCACTTCCGTTCTCTACCAAAACCGTTTTGACGATGCTTTTGTAGACTGCAGGGGTCGTTTTTTCAACAACGGTCTCTTGTTGAGTCACCACCCTTTTCGTCACAGACTTGTACGTCGCTGGGATTTTGACAGCACAAAACGACGGGCTGTTTTGTGGCTTGCCAGCAATTCGAATGCCCGCATTTTTGCATGCTTGCATTTCTACACGTTCAGATTCCGTCATGACCCATTCGATTTGATCTGTGTATACGGCTGGTTGAACGACAAGATGTTTGGTTTCCTCTTTGACCTGCACTTTTTCGATGATTTGTTTGAATTTAGGCTCAAAAACTTTAAACGCCTCATAGCCTTCTTTGACCACAACTTTTTGGGTGCTTGTACTCAGTTCTGGTGGGGTTGTTTTGAAACTGTCGCGCGAGTCTTCAATGGTGACTTCCTGTACAGATTGATCTCTCAGGGGTTTGACAATCATCTGGGCCCAGCATTGATTGGCTTGAACCCTTACGCCTCCCGACTCCAGCGGTTCAGATTGCACGGGTAGCGAAGATGCGTTGTCCATTTTTTGGGCATTCAAAACGGCGTCATCTTCCTGACCAGCATTTGAGGGCTCGGGTGTTTTTTGAACCTGGTTTTGGCTTTTTGTCGGCAAGCGGGCGCGTTGATTATTTTCACCATCATTCTTGCTTTTTTCCTTCAACTTCAACCAGTCTGAGGCTAAGAAGATTTGGGGAGGTTTTAAGGCTTTATTTTGATCGTTAGGCTTTTCACCAATTACCCCGCATGCGCTCAGCCCCAAGCACCAAATGATGACCGTAGGCCAGAAAAACAAAGGCAAATCACGAGCAAGAGTCTTGAGCTTCATTTTGTATTTATATTAAATTAAAAAAATACGGATGCGATACAAAGTATCTTTTAGAAAATTTTTATTAGAAATTAGATTTTAACGCTTGTTCAAGTGCGAAGTATCGCATCCTGGAGGATTGCATTGACGCATAACCGCATCCGCCGTTCATGGCCAGAGAGGTCATGCGTCATTTGATCGACCACCTTTGCGTTACCACAGCAGTCCCCCCGGGAGCCTTGTCAAGATGGCGCGAAGCCACCTGGGCCCGACTGGCCCAAGACCTGGACACGGCGCAACTGGAGCGCATGACCCGCGAAGTGGGCTTGGCCGAAGCCATCGAGCTGGGTGCACAAATTTTGGCGGGGCAGGTGCGCGGGCGGGTGGTGGTGGATGTGAACCGCTGATCAGGCCAACGGCGCGGTCAAGACCAAGCCCTAGCCAAGGGATGACCAAGGGACGACCAAGGGATGTGCGGGTGATGGGCGGGTGATGTGCGCTTGTGTTTTGCAGGACGTACATCAAGTTACATATAAATAATACTTTTTAACTAAAGTACTAAGACAATGCTGAATTATTTGTTCAGTATTGTCCGCCGTGAGCCTCTACACCCAACTGCAAACCGCCAAGAGCGAAGAGGACGTCAAGGACGCTTACATCAAGGCCCTGGGCCTCAAGGGCTACTCCAAAGGCCTGATCGACATTCAGACGCGCGAGATCTGGTTCGAGGCCAAAGACACCGACCGCAACTCCAGCTACGCCATGTTCACGCAGCTGTTGCATTACGTGCAGGTGGCGCTGAACAAAGGCGAGCCGGTACCGCCCTTCCTGGCGGTCATCGACACCGAAAAAGCGGCGATCATGAAAAGCGCCGATGTGCTGCCTTTTCTGGCCAAGAAAACCGTCAAGTGGGGCAAGTCCGCAAGCCAGTTCACGCAAGAAGCGCTGGACGAAATCTCGGCCCACATCGGCACTTATTTTGTGCAGTTCCGCATCAAGACGCACGAAGACGAGTTCATCAGCACCGTCAAAGCGGCGATCAAGTCGGGCGACATCATCCGAACACAGATCACGCCAGACAACCTGAAACAGGTGTTCGACAAATGGGTGGCCATGGTGGGGCGCGAGATCGTGGGCGTGAGCGAAGAAGATTACGCCCTGCTGTTTTTTGCCGACATCATGCACGACGGCACCGTATCCACACACACCAATTTGCCGGCGGAGCTGATGCACAAAAACGACGCACCCGTCTTTTCACTCAAGGGCAAAAATTTTGACCTGGGCAACAAGGAAGGCTATCGCCAGTTTTGGGCCATCTACCACCGCCCGCCCAAATCGGAATACCGCGATTACCTGCTGGAGCGGCGTGACAGCCTGATTCCATACGATGAGCGCAGCTTCAAAGGCGCGTATTACACACCCCTCCATGTGGTGGACAAAGCCTATGACAAGCTGGCCGAAACGCTGGGCGCCCACTGGCAAAAAGACTACATCGTCTGGGACATGTGCTGCGGCGTAGGCAACCTGCAAGTCAAACACAGCAACCCGCGCAACCTCTATATGAGCACGCTGGACCAAGCCGACATCGACGTGATGAAAGCCACCAAGACCTGCGTGTCGGCGCAACGCTTTCAATACGACTATTTGAACGACGACATCACCGAGGAGGGCGAAATTGATTACAGCCTGAGTGACAAGGTGCCTGCAGGGCTGCGCAAAGCGATTACAGAGGGGAAGAAGATTTTGGTGTTGATCAATCCGCCTTATGCGGAGGCGGCGAACTCACAAGGCAATGAAGGCAAAACCGACGTGGCCAAAACGCGCATGGGTGCCTTGATGAACAAGGCCGATTACGGCTATGCGGCGCGTGAATTGTTTGTGCAATTTTTGGCACGAACAGCACAGGAAATGCCCACCGCCACATTGGCGATGTTCAGCACGCTGAAGTACGTGAATGCCCCCAACTTTGAACAATTCCGCGAGAAATGGAATGCCAAACACCTGGGTGGTTTTGTCGTACACAGCAAATCGTTTGACGGATTGAAGGGGGATTTCCCAATAGGATTTTTGGTTTGGAAAACAGATCAGCTTGCCACCGACAAAACGCCTTTGCGCAAAGTGGTGACAGAGGTTCTGAACAAATATGCCAAGCCCATCGGAGAAAAGTCTTTTTACAACCTGCCCAAAAGCAGCTATTTGAATATTTGGATGCCACGGTTGAAAACCGATGCCACCCATATTCCACTCAAAAATGCAGTGCACCCGCAAATTGCCCATGCCAAGGTCACGTCATGGCGATCCGATGCGATTGGTTACTTGCTCAGTAACAGCAATGATTTACAACATGCAGGCACATTAACGGCCTTATTTTCTTCCGTTTGTAGCCAAGGCAACGGCTTTCACATCACCCCTGCGAACCTTGAAAAAGCCACAGTGATTTTTGCAGCGCGGCGCCTCATCAAACCCACCTGGCTCAACGACCGCGATCAATTCCTGCAACCCACCGAGCCGCTCACGGACGAGTTCAAAACCGACTGCCTGTTGTGGATGCTGTTCAACGGCAGCAACCTGACCGCCAGCGCCAACGACCTGGAATGGAACGGCAAAAAGTGGTCCATCGTCAACCACTTCATCCCCTTCACCGAGGCCGAAGTCAACGCCCCCGATCGTTTTGAATCCGACTTCATGGTGCAGTACCTGGCAGACAAGACTTTGTCTGAAGAAGCCACAGCGGTGCTGGATGCCGGGCGCAGCTTGTGGACCACCTACTTTGCCCACACCGATGTGCGCACCGTGCGCGACCAATACAAACTCAACCGCGCCGATGTGGGCTGGTACCAAGTGCGCAACGCCCTGGGCGAGCGCAACAAAAGCGGTGACACCGCCCCCGTCAACTTCAGCCCCTTTGAGGTGGCCTACCAAGCCCTGACCCACAAGCTGCGCCCACAAGTCTTCAGCCTGGGTTTTCTGCGGTGAGGACTGCCATGCACTACCGTGATTTACCGTTATTTCCAATGGTCCACGCGACAAAGTGCAACTCACGCCCTACAATAACTGTTAACAATCCCTTTGCAGTGCCATTCAGTTGGCTCAGCCTAGGGCGAAAAGACCACCTTTCAAGGTGGTCTTTTCACGTCTGGATCACCCATTGACCAGAACCACCATCTACGTGGACGGCTACAACCTGTATTACGCCCGTCTCAAGGGAACGTCCTACAAATGGCTGGACATCATGGCATTGTTTCGTGACCGCATATTGCGGCCACAAGACCCAAATGCCCAGGTTGTCGCCATCAAGTACTTCACAGCGCCCGTCATGGTGCGCTACGCGCGGCACGGGGCAGCATCCACCAATGCGCAGACTCAGTACCTCAGGGCCCTGGAAGCGGGTCCTTCTGGTTGGGTGCAAATCATCAAGGGCTTCCACATTTTTGAGCCCACTTTGTTGCCAGAATTCACTCAAAACGTCCCACCCAGCAAAGAACGCGTATCGCCTGTCTGGATGATTGAAGAAAAACAGACCGACGTGAACATTGCTTTGCATGCTTACCGCGACGCCATTCAAGGCAAAACAGATCAGGTGGTCATTTGCTCTAACGACAGTGACATGAAGCCTGCCTTGCGCATGATTCGTGAGGATGTGCCTGCGGTCAGAATTGGCCTGGTCATGCCTCTCAAAGAAGACAGCTCTCCCAGCAGGGTGCACCCGAACAAGCGATTAACCGAGCTTGCGCACTGGGTTCGGCGGCATATCAGAGATGAAGAACTTATTCAGTCCCAGCTCCCCCCAAACGTCCCGACGAAGAGAAAGCCAGCCAGCAAGCCTGCACATTGGTGATCAAACTCCGGATGCCAGCCGTAGTGCCCACACATTCCGTCTTTTTCGATGAACTCATGGCATTCATTGAACCAGGTCGTGCCGACCCTCGCCATCCCCGATAATCTCGCCATCAGATTTACCAGCCCTCATTCCCTGAGGGCTTTCATTTTCGGAGCACCCCATGAGCACCTACCAAACCACCGGCGCACGCGCCACCGGCCTCGCGACCCTCGCCGCTGACGGCACCGTGCTGGACACCTGGTTCCCCGCCCCTGAACTGGCGGGCGACGTGGCCGCCAGCGGCAGCACCCGCCTGACCGAAGCCGAGGCTGTGGCCGCTCTGGGCGCTGATGCCGCCAAAGCACTGACCGCCTGCAGCGTGCGCGGCACCACCGTGGTGGCCGTGCGCACCGAGATCAAAAGCCTGGCCGACGCGCCCGCTGACACACACGACGCTTACCTGCGCCTGCACCTGCTGAGCCACCGTCTGGTGTTGCCGCATGGCGCCAACATGACCGGTATTTTTGGCCTGCTGGCCAACGTGGCCTGGACCAACTTTGGCCCCTGCGCCGTGAGCGAAGTGCCTGCCGCCCGCATGAAGGCGCGTGCCACCGGTCGCCTGCTGGAGATCAAAGGCGTGGACAAGTTCCCGCAGATGACCGACTACGTTGTGCCGTCGGGCGTGCGCATCGCCAACGCCGACCGCGTGCGCCTGGGCGCGCACCTGGCCAGCGGCACCACGGTCATGCACGAAGGTTTTTGCAACTTCAACGCCGGCACCCTGGGTGCCAGCATGGTCGAAGGCCGCATCAGTGCCGGTGTGGTGGTGGACGACGCCAGCGACATCGGCGGCAGCGCGTCCATCATGGGCACCCTGTCTGGGGGTGGCAAAGAAGTGATCCAAGTGGGCAAGCGTTGCCTGCTGGGTGCGAACGCCGGCATCGGCATCTCGCTGGGCGACGACTGCATCGTCGAGGCCGGTTGCTACATCACCGGCGGCAGCCGCGTGCAACTGCCCGACGGCAGCGTGATCAAGGCCAAAGAGCTGTCCGGCAAAAACGGCATCTTGTTCCGCCGCGATTCACAGTCTGGCGCTTTGCACGCCATCCCGCGCAACAAGAGCTGGGGCGAGTTGAACGCCGAGTTGCACAAGAACTGAAGCCATGGCAAAGCGTCCAGCACTCAACTTGAAGTGGGCCGTCATCGCCGTTTTGGGCCTGCCCTTGGTGATGGCGCTTTTGCGCCTGCTGTGGCCGGACATTTCCTGGGGTTTCCTGTTTCTGTTTGGCCTGCAGGTGATGTTGTTGTTAGCCACGCTGCAATTGGTGGCGACCAGCATTTGGCAACCCACAAGCCGCTGGAAGTTGCCCGGCAAGGGGGCTGATGCACCCCGCCGCATCTTTGTCAAAAAAGGGGCGTTGGTGAGGGCTTTGAGCGCTGTGCCGCAACGTGTCAAAGCGGTGGTTCAAGCCCCCGTTTTGCGGCTGTTGAAACGCAAAGCGCCCTGAGTTGTTGACCGGGGCCTTCAGGCCCTGGCCAAATGCCGTTGGGCCAAATCCACATACCAATCCAGACACCCCGGATTGGCCATCGCGTCCTTATTGACCACTTTTTCGAGCGGTTGGCCGAGCATGAGTTTCTTGATCGGCAACTCCTGCTTTTTGCCGGACAAGGTGCGTGGAATCTCGGCCACCAAAAAGATTTCATTGGGAATAAAGCGCGGGCTGAGCGCCACTTTGATGGCATTGTTCAGTCGGGCCTTGAGGGCGTCGTCAAACACCGTGCCGGGGCGCAGCACCACAAACAGCGGCATGTAGCTTTCGCGGCCCAAGTACTCCAGATCGACCACCATCGAGTCCATGACTTCGGGCAGCGCTTCAACGGCGCTGTACAGCTCGCTGGTGCCCATGCGCAAGCCATGGCGGTTGATGGTGGCGTCACTGCGCCCAAAGATCACGCAGCCTTCGCCTTGGCCTTGTTCGTTGCCAATGCGCAGCCAGTCACCATGTCGCCAGACGCCGCCCATGCTGGCCGGGCCATCGCCGCCGCCAGGCTTTCGGCCGTGGCCTGCCGGGTACATCTCGAAATAGCTGCTGAGGTAACGGGCGTTGCCCTGGTCGCCCCAAAAGAACAAGGGCATGGACGGAATCGGTTGTGTGCAGACCAGCTCACCCACCTCGCCCTGGACGGGCTCGCCCGCTTCGTTCCATGACTCGACAGCGGCGCCCAACATGCGGCACTGCATGACGCCCGCCTCTTGCGGCAGCTCGCGGTGTCCGCCCACAAAGGCGCCCGCAAAGTCGGTGCCGCCCGAAAGATTGCACCACCAGATGTCGGTGCCGATGTTTTTGAATTGTTCAGTGCCCCAGATTTGCGTTTCGGGTGACAAGGGCGAGCCGGTGGTGCCCAGTGCACGCACCCCCGACAGGTCGCCGCAGCGGGCAATGTCCAGTCCGGCTTTTTGGCAATTGGCGAAAAAGGCGGCGCCAGCACCAAAAAAGGTGACCTTTTCTTCGGCCGCCATGCGCCACAGGATGCCCCAGTCGGGGTTGTCTTTGCTGCCGCCGGGGTTGCCGTCGTAGATCACGCAGGTCACGCCATTGAGCAGGCCCGCCACCTGCGCGTTCCACATGACCCAGCCGGTGGAGCTGTACCAATGAAAGCGTTCGCCCCAGCTGTTGGGCTGGTAGCTGCAGCCCACGTCGTTGTGCAGGATCTTGTTGGCCAGGGCCACGATGACGGTGCCGCCATGGCCGTGCACGATGGGCTTGGGCAGGCCGGTGGTGCCGCTGGAATAAACGATCCACAAAGGGTGGTCAAACGGCAACCACATGGGCTCGAAGGCCTCTACGTCTGCATCGTTGCGTGCCGTGATGGTGGCCATTTGCACGCTGGCTGCCACGTCGCAGTTGGCCAGGTCGAGTGTCCCCAGGTTCTCGTGGACGATGACGTGTTGCACGGTGGGCAGCGCGTCTTTCAGTTCCTGCACCACGCTCATGCGGTCGAAGTCACGGCCACCATAGCTCACGCCGTCGACTGCAATCAGCACCTTGGGCTCGATCTGCCTGAACCGGTCGAGCACGGCATGCGTGCCCATATCGGGCGCGCAAATGCTCCAGACGCCACCAATGCTGACCGTGGCCAGAAAAGCCACCATGGCTTCAGGAATGTTGGGCAAATAGGCCGCTACGCGGTCACCGGGCTGCACGCCCTGGGCTTGCAAGTGCAAGGCCATGGCAGCGACTTGGCGGCGCAACTCGGGCCAGCTCATTTCTCGGCGCAGGCCTTTTTCATTCAGGCTGATGACCGCTAAAAACCCGGCCTCGTGCGCGGGTTTGGCGTGGCGCAGCACCTGGTGCGCGTAATTGGTCTTGGCACCCGGAAACCACTTGGCACCCGGCATGACGTTGTTGGCCAGCACGGCGGTGTAAGGCGTGATGGACTCGAACTGGAAATAATCCCAAATGCTTTGCCAAAATGCGTCCAGGTCGGTCACCGACCATCGCCACAGCTCGTCGTAGGTGGCGAAACTCAGGCCACGCTGGTCACGCAGCCAGTTTTGGTACAGCCGGATTTGCGGCACGTAGGGGGCGGTCGTACGGGTCAAGGTTTCGGTGTTCATCTGGGACAGCGTAGCAGTGGGCGCACACCGGTGTCACGCCGAAAACCCTCAAAACATGCACCTACGCGACAGCCTCAGGGTGCAACGACTTCACAGCGCCCCTGGCCAGAAGCCAGCCCACGAAAGTCGCTGGTCCACTGCGCCTGGCGCAGGTCAATCTGGATGCGTTCGTTGTCCAGCGCCGTGGAAACGCCCAGGGGGTTGACGGAAAAGCTGTATGGCGACACGCCATCAATGCGCAGAGCACGAATGGTTTTTCGATCCCAGTCCACCTGCACCTCACGCACCCATGTGCTGCGTGCGGGCATGTAGGACACGGCGCACGACAAAGTCACCGTCTGGGTGGCTGCATGTGTCTGGCCAACCCACAAAGCCGCCATCGCGATGAGGCGCAGGCAGCTCATGCTGGCTTGGGGTCTTTGTTCATGCGCGCGCTCTTCCAGTACACGTCGTCGCCGCCATTCATGCGGTTGAGCACGCGGGCCAGCACGAACATCAGGTCGGACAGGCGGTTGAGGTATTGGCGCGGTGTTTCGTTGATGGCTTCTTCATTGCCCAAGGCGACGCAAGCGCGCTCGGCACGGCGTGCCACGGTACGGCACACGTGGGCTTGCGATGCGCCGCGTGTGCCGGCGGGCAAGATGAATTCTTCGAGTTTGGGCAGCTGCTCGTTGTAGGTGGCCAGGGCGGCATCCAGTGCCACTACGGCTTCATTTTTGAGCAACTCAAAGCCGGGAATGGACAGCTCACCGCCCAGGTTGAACAACTGGTGCTGCACTTCAACCAGCACATCGCGGACGCCCTGCGGCATGTCTTCGCAAAGCAGCAGGCCAATGTGCGAGTTCAGTTCGTCCACTTCGCCCATGGCGTGCACGCGCAAGCTGTTTTTCGACACGCGCTGGTTGTTGCCCAGGCCGGTGGTGCCGTTGTCACCGGTGCGGGTGGCGATTTGTGTGAGTCGGTTGCCCATGGAGATGTCCTTGTTTTGCAGCGCACATTGTGTCTTCAGATTGTCGGCCAAGTCCCGCTGACTTGTCTGACACCGGACAGCAAGCCCCGGATTTGGGGCGTAAACTGCGATTTCTAATGCTTGGCGGGCTCGACCTGTCACCACCGGAGACACCCATGAACGCCCCCACCGCCGCCGCCCACCTGGCCCCCGCCGTCGCTCAGCGCGAAGTGCCCGAGGCCTTTTTGGCCGCCCTCAAGGCCCGCTTCAAAGACAACTGCTCCACCGCCCTGGTCGTGCGCGAGCAACATGGCCGCGACGAATCGGCCTTCACGCATGTGCCACCACCCGCTGCCGTGGTGTTTGCAGAATCCACACAAGATGTGGCCGATGCGGTCAAGTTGTGCGCCCAATACAAAGTGCCTGTGATTCCCTTTGGCGTGGGCTCATCGCTTGAAGGCCATCTGCTGGCCGTGCAAGGCGGTATCAGCATCGACCTGATGCGCATGAACAAGGTCGTGTCCATCAACGCCGAAGACCTGACCGTGACTGTGCAGCCCGGCGTGACACGCAAACAACTGAACGAAGAGATCAAGTCGACCGGCCTGTTCTTTCCGATCGACCCGGGTGCCGATGCCACGATCGGCGGCATGAGCGCCACCCGCGCCAGTGGCACCAACGCCGTGCGCTACGGCACCATGCGAGAAAACGTGCTGGCCATGGAGGTGGTGACCGCCGCTGGCGAAATCATCCGCACCGGCACCCGTGCCAAAAAATCCAGCGCCGGCTACGACCTGACGCGCCTGATGGTGGGCAGCGAGGGCACCCTGGGGGTGATCACAGAAATCACGGTCCGCCTGTACCCCTTGCCCGAGGCCGTTTCTGCCGCCATCTGCTCCTTTCCGAGCATCGAAGCGGCGGTGCGCAGCGTCATCCAGACCATTCAGCTGGGCGTGCCAATCGCGCGTGTCGAGTTGATCGACCACAACGCCGTTCGCATGGTCAACGCCTACGCCAAGCTGGGCCTGCGCGAAGAACCCTTGCTGTTGATGGAGTTTCACGGCTCGCCTGCGGGCGTGAAAGAGCAAGCCGAAACGGTACAAGAGATCGCCAGCGACATGGGTGGCAACGCTTTCGAGTGGGCCACGACCCCGGAAGAACGCACGCGCCTGTGGACTGCACGGCACAACGCCTACTTTGCCGCCATTCAAAGCAAGCCTGGCTGCCGCGCCATCAGCACCGACACCTGCGTGCCCATCAGCAAGTTGGCCGACTGCCTGCTCGACTCGATCACCGAGACCGATGCCAGTGGCTTGCCCTACTTTTTAGTGGGCCATGTGGGAGATGGCAATTTCCACTTCGGCTACCTGATCGACCCGAACAACCCCGAAGAGATTGCCAAGGCAGAAGGACTGAACCACAAGCTGGTGTCTCGCGCCCTGCGTCTGGGCGGCACCTGCACTGGCGAGCACGGCATTGGCCTGCACAAGATGGACTTTTTGCGCACCGAAACGGGCGAAGGCGCCATTGACATGATGCGCACCATCAAGCGCGCACTGGACCCGGACAACATCATGAACCCGGGCAAAATCTTCGCGATGTGAGTGACGATTTGCGTGGCGATGTGCTCAGGTCGGCAGGACCAACAGCCGCCGTACCTCGCTGTGCAGCTGCGCCAGATCGAAGGGCTTGAGCAATAGCCCATTCAAGCCTGATTGTTTGAATCGTGCCAAGTCTTGCGCATTGACGTTGGCCGTCAAACCCAACACCGGCGTTGCGCGGACCCCAGGCAGGTGGCTTTGCCGGATAAGGCGTGTGGCCTCGATCCCGTCCATCACCGGCATCACCATGTCCATCAGCACCAGGTCATAACGCGTCCCTGCCTGCAGGGCTTGCACAGCTTTTGAGCCGTCATCGCATTCGTCCACCACACTGCCAGGCCATTGCCGCATCAACACCTGACTGGCCAGCAGCCTGTTGACCCGATGGTCATCCACCACCAAGAACTTCAGCGCCCGTTCGGTCAGCTGCTGCGCCAGGCCTGGCGGAGACATCGCTGGTGTCGGGGCCTGTTCACCCTGCATGGGCAACCAGAACCAAAACCGCGAACCCGCACCCTCGTCGCTTTCCAGCTGCAACTGCCCGCCCAGCATCTGCACCAGCCGCTGACTGATCGTCAGGCCCAGTCCACTGCCCCCGTACCGGCTTTGTATGCTCGCATCCGCCTGGCTGAAACGCTCAAAAATCTTTTGCTGCTGGTCACTCGCAATGCCAATGCCCGTGTCCTGGATCGCAAACTCCACCCCCCCGTTCAGCGCCCGCACCTGCAGCGTCACCCCGCCCTGGTGTGTGAACTTGATCGCGTTGCCCAGCAAGTTCACCAGCACCTGCATCAGCCGGTGCCGGTCCGTGCTTACCCACTCGGGCACATCCGCCCCGATCTCACACGTGTAGCGCAAGGTCGTGTTTTCTATCTTGGGCTGAAACAGCTCGAACGCCGATCGCACCGTCTGCCGCAACGCAAACCTCTCCACACGCGCACTGATCTGACCCGTGTTGAACTGCGAGTAATCGAGCACGTCGTTGATCACCGTCATCAGGTGATCCGCCGACTGGCGCGTGTAGGCCAGCACCTTGCTCGCCTGCGGTTTGTCTTTGACACGCTCGAGCAAAACGCTGTTCAGGCCCAAAATCGCATTCATGGGCGTTCGCAACTCATGGCTCACCGAAGCGATGAAATGCTCTTGCATCTGCTGTGCATGTTCGAGTTGCACTTGCTTGGCTTGCAGGCTGACTGTCTTTTGGTGTTTGAGCCTCAACTGCTGTGCGCTCATCAGTTCGTACAACCAGGGCACCATCATCAAGATGACTGTGGCCAGCGCATAACTCAAAACAGATGCTGTGGCATAGCTTTGTGCAAAAACAAATGGGGCATTAAAAATATGCGAGATGGTCCAAACGGCCATGGCACACACCGCCAGCAGTGTCACGGCCAGCCAATACAAGGCTACTTTCAGACCAAAATTGTAAAAAACGGCAATGGGCAACAAGGACAGCCAGACCATTCTGGGCGAGTAGATACCGCCCGAAGCCATGCTGACAATCACAATGTGTGCAACCGCAACAGTTGCACCCACACTCAGGCCCAGAAAAACAGACATCCCCAGATAAATGCAGGTCAGCATCGCCAGGGAAACAGCGCCAAAGACCATCAGACTGTTGATGGAGTGCTGATAAGGGTTCGCGATGGCAATGGTAAAAATCACACCCAGCGTGATCAAGCCAAGCAGCAAAACAAACATCGGCTTTCCCTGCTGGTGCCGCTGACTCATCCGCTCCTGGATGCCTGTAATGAGCTTGTGCAGCTTCATGTCTGGCCTCGTGGCTTTATCGGTAAATGCGCCACCAGGGCCTGGACATTTTGGTACAAACGCGCCACTTCGAAGGGTTTGAGCAGCAGTCCGTTCAGTCCGGCTTGCTCAAATCGCACCAAGTCGCCCGCGTTCACATTGGCCGTGAGGCCCAGCACCGGGGTCTGGCGAGTGCGCGCATCAGCGCTTGCCCGCATCGCCGCTGTGGCCTCGATCCCGTCCATTACCGGCATCACCATGTCCATCAGCACCAGGTCAAAGCCTTGTCGCGCCAAGCACGCCAGCGCCTGCTGCCCGTCTCCCGCCTCCTGTATGTCCGCCATGGGCCAATGCTGTTGCAGTAACTGCCGAGCCAGCAAGCGGTTGACCGGGTGGTCGTCCACCACCAACATGCTCAGCGCCCGGTCCTGATGCTGGCGGTCAACGCCAGCATCCACAACCACCCGTTCCGGCTCAGGCTCTGAGCCCAGCGGCAACCAGAACCAAAACCGCGAACCAGCCCCCTCATGGCTTTCCAGCTGCAACTGCCCGCCCAGCATCTGCACCAGCCGCTGACTGATCGTCAGGCCCAGTCCACTGCCCCCGTACCGGCTTTGTATGCTCGCATCCGCCTGGCTGAAACGCTCAAAAATCTTTTGCTGCTGGTCACTCGCAATGCCAATGCCCGTGTCCTGGATCGCAAACTCCACCCCCCCGTTCAGCGCCCGCACCTGCAGCGTCACCCCGCCCTGGTGTGTGAACTTGATCGCGTTGCCCAGCAAGTTCACCAGCACCTGCATCAGCCGGTGCCGGTCCGTGCTTACCCACTCGGGCACATCCGCCCCGATCTCACACGTGTAGCGCAAGGTCGTGTTTTCTATCTTGGGCTGAAACAGCTCGAACGCCGATCGCACCGTCTGCCGCAACGCAAACCTCTCCACACGCGCACTGATCTGACCCGTGTTGAACTGCGAGTAATCGAGCACGTCGTTGATCACCGTCATCAGGTGATCCGCCGACTGGCGCGTGTAGGCCAGCACCTTGCTCGCCTGCGGTTTGTCCTTGACCCGGTCCAGCAACAAGTTGTTCAAGCCCAAAATGGCGTTCATAGGCGTGCGCAACTCGTGGCTGACCGAGGCAATGAAGTGCTCCTGCCCCTGCTGCGCGTGCTCCAGCTCCACCTGCTTGGCTTGCAAATCGAGCTGGTGCTGCCGGCTCTGGGTCAGGGCCTCTTCGTAGCTCTTGCTGTAAATCCAGGGCACCACAGTGATGCCGATTGCAGCGAGAAAATATTCCGACAACGAGGTGGGTGCCTGCAAAACGCCGAATGCTCTGAATGCCTCTGCACCTTGCCCCGCGCTAAAAAGCACCACAACCCCCATGCTGGCGACCGCAACCAGTGTCCAACGCAGTGCTGCAGCGCGGCCATGGATATGAAATTGCGACAATGGCATGAGCGCCAACCAAGCCAGTGAACTGGCGTAAATATGATTGCTCAGAAAGGCCCCCCCCGTCAAATGGACCAGCGCCAACATACAGCCTATGCGCACGGTCTGTTCTGCGGACGCCCCCTTTAGGAAGCGCCAAAAAAGCACCAGCAGAACCAGTGTCGTGACCAGGCATTGCACACGTACGCTCTGATGCGGGCTTGAGATAGAGGAGGCCACTGTGGCCATACCACACAATACGATCACCCCGCCCAGATAAAGGCGCCGGTCATCCTGCAGGTGTACTGGTAGCAAGGCTTGTAGCCTTTTGAAGGTCATGTCCATTGGGACGTCCTTGCGTTTGCCCGATAGGCCATCTTGCCCCGAGGCCGTACTAGGCGGCGCCCGCTCACTGTCCATCCGCCATTCAGGTGTGTGGCCATGTTCAACCCCTTGGGTTTTGGCCGGTGTGCGGGATCAGTCGGTCCACGGTTTCCTTGACCGTCTTGCTGTCGATGGGTTTGGCCAGCACCTCGTTCATGCCCGCATGCAGGCACCGCTCACGGTCACGCGCGTTTGTGTTGGCCGTCAGGCCAATCACCGGCAGGCTGGCCACCTCGGCCCGCGCATGCGCACGCAAACGGCGCGTGGCCTCCATGCCGTCCAGCTCCGGCATGATCATGTCCATCAGCACCAGGTCAAAGCTCTGGCTGTCGAGCAAGGCCAAGGCTTCTTCTCCCCCGGCGGCGCTGGTCACACTGGCGTCAGGCCAGCATTTGTTGAGCACCAGACGCGCCACCATGAGGTTAACGGCGTTGTCATCCACCAGCAAGAAGCGCAAAGCGGCGTTCGACGTGCGCGTGGAAATACTCTCGTTGGCTAGCTTGGGCGCATCGCTTGTCTTAAGGGGCAGCTCAAACCAGAAAAGCGCGCCTTGACCTGGCGTACTGTTAACGCCAATTCGGCCCCCCTGCAAAAACGCCAGCTGTTCGCAAATGGCCAGGCCCAGGCCGGTGCCTCCATACGCACGCTTGGTCTGAATATCGGCATGCTCGAAGCGCTTGAACACCTGCTCTTGGCGTTCAAGCGGGATACCGCGCCCCGTGTCCTCTACCTCAAAGCGAACCCAGCCTTCCTGATGTTTTGCCCGAACATGAATCTGTCCCTGGTGGGTGAACTTGACCGCATTGTCAAGCAGGTTGCTCAGCATTTGCCTCAGTCGCTGCCCGTCTGCCATCACCCAGTCGGGCAACGCCGGATCGACATTCCAGTGGAGCACCACGGATTTTTCCTGTGCTTTTTGTGCAAAGGGTTCGATCACATGGTGCAGGGCTTCCTTAAGGTGCACAGGCTGCTCAAGCAATTTCAGTTGTCCCGCCTCGAGTTGCGAAAAATCCAAGATGTCGCTGACGAGGCGAAGCAATTGCTCGGTGGACTCGCGGATGTGCTCTGCAATTTCCAAGTTTTCCGGCTGATCCGCCAACTCGGCCTGCAGCACGCCGTTCAAGCCAAGGATGGCGTTCATGGGTGTTCTCAATTCATGGCCCACGGAGGCAATGAATTCGTCTTTGTGGGACTGGGCCAGGATGAGGGCCTTTTGCGTGGCCTCCAAGTCGGCGTTGCCCTGCTCAACCTCGTCCATCTGGCGCTGGTGCATGCGGTCATAGAAGTTCACGATCAGCATCAGGCTCACGATCACCAACACCTTGTCCAGCAAGGCCCACAGAATGGTGTCGGGCGATTGGTCGACCTCGCCACTGATCCAGCCCTGCATGACGGCCACGAACTGCAGCAAAATGACCAGCAAAACAACGCCCACCCACCCCAGGGCCCAGCGGCGACCCAGCAGCAGCAAGGCTGGCACGGCCAGAATGGTCATCCAGACCATGGCGGGAGAATTGATACCCCCCGTATTGGCGGCGATGTAGCTCATCAGGAGGACCGCAGTGAGCAGCGCCAGATTGCTCAGCAGCGTATAGGCCCTGTGATATGGCACAAAAAGGCCTAGAGCAAAATAAAAACCCGCGGCCACCAGGTTGGCCATGTGGTTGTACCCCGGCTGAGGTACGAAGTAAAACAACAGTGAGTTGGCACCAGCCCCCAGCAGGCAACACAGCAAAAGCCAATGACGTTGGGAGTAAACCGAAACGACGGCAAAATTCAAAAAGGACAATGGCCCGCGGCTTGTATTCATACACTGCTTTCTCCCGAGTTAGCACCCGGGCGGGTTCAGGACCGCAATTTTTCGATCAGGCCATTGAGTTCTTCTAAAGAACCAAACTGTATGCTGATTTCACCCATTTCTTCTACTCTTCCGTTTCTTTTGACACGTTTTTTTATTCTTACTTCGACTTCGGCGGTCAACAAATCGGACAGCTCTTCTTCCACCCGCCGGATGTCCCGCGACTTGTCTTTTTTGGTTTTTTGGGTGACCAGGTTGAACTCTGCACCCAGCTTTTTGGCCAGGCTTTCGGCCTCTCGCACCGACAGCTTTTTGGCCGCTATCTGGTTGGCCGCGGTGATTTGCGCCGCCTTGTCCAAAGACAGCAAGGCCCGGGCATGGCCCATGTCCAGATCGCCCGCCATCAACATGGTTTGCACCGGCTCGGCCAGGTTCAGCAAGCGCAACAGGTTGCTGGCCGCACTGCGCGAACGGCCCACGGCCTGTGCTGCGGTTTCATGCGTGAGGCCGAACTCGCGAATCAGGCGTTGCAAGCCCTGGGCTTCTTCGAGGGGATTGAGGTCTTCGCGCTGAATGTTCTCAATCAAGGCCATGGCTGCGGCCGCTTCGTTGGGCACGTCGCGCACCAGTACAGGCACGCTTTCCAGACCCGCCAACCTGGAGGCCCGGAACCGGCGTTCGCCCGCAATGATCTCGTATTTGCCAGCGTTTTCTCCCTCGTTCAGGCGGCGCACCAAGATGGGCTGCATGATGCCCTGCGCCTTGATGGACTCGGCCAGCTCGTACAAAGCGCCTTCGTCCATGCGGGTGCGTGGCTGGTACACGCCTGGCACCATCTGGTCGAGCCGAAGCTGAGTGGGCACCCCTGTTTCAGCCACCACAACTGCGGCGGGTGCGTCTTGCACTTTGGGGCCCAGCAGGGCTTCGAGTCCGCGGCCAAGGCCTTTGGGTTTTTTGGTGACCATGGTCAATCCTTCCAGAGAGTTTGCAAAAGCGCATGGCCTGCAGGCCAGCCGCCCAGAGATGATTGCGCGTTGATGTGCCCGGCAGCGCCCAAATCAACCCACTGGGCGCCCCAGTCTTTGGCCAAATCATGGGCCACCTTGGCCGAGCAATACGGGTCATTTTGGCTGCCCACCAGAATGCTTTTAAACGGCAAGGCTTGGCGCACGATGGGTGACCAGCCAGGCAGTCGGTCATTCAGCTCGAGGTCTTCGGTGTTGCCTGGCGCGACCAGCAAAGCCCCGCGCACCCGGGCGGTGTGCCGAGATACCGCGGCCCAGGCCGCCACCAGCACACAACCCAAGCTGTGTGCGGCCAAAACCACCGGGCCAGGCGCATCGATGATGGCTTCGTCCAGGCGCGCCAGCCAGTCGCCCCGCAACGGTCGCATCCAGTCGCTTTGCTCGACCACGGCATGGCCATGCAACCGGGCCCAATGCCATTGCCAATGGCCCGGGCCGCTGCCTTGCCAGCCCGGCAAAATCAGCACAGTGGGCTCAGGGTGACGCATCAGTTGAATGTCCTTGAGGGGCTCAAAGTGTGGGTGCACGCAGCACCAGTTCTCGCGCAAACTCGACATAGGCCTGGCTGCCCTTGGCCGAGGCGTCGAACACCACGCCGGGCAAGCCATAGCTGGGGGCCTCGGCCAAACGAACGTTGCGCGGGATCACGGTGTCGAACACTTTGTCGCCAAAGTGGGCCTTGAGCTGGTCGCTGACCTGCATCTGCAGGGTGATGCGGGGGTCAAACATGACACGCAGCAAGCCAATGATCTTGAGGTCTTTGTTCAGGTTGGCGTGCACCTGTTTGATGGTGTTGACCAGATCGGTCAGGCCTTCGAGCGCGAAGTATTCGCACTGCATGGGCACGATCACGCCATGGGCCGAGCACAGTCCGTTCAGGGTCAGCATCGACAAGGACGGCGGGCAATCGATCAGGACAAAGTCATAATCGGCGTCGACCACCGCCAAGGCATTTTTCAGGCGCTGATCGCGGTGTTCGAGTTGCACCAACTCGACCTCGGCGCCCGCCAGTTCGCGGTTGGCGCTCAGCACGTCATACCCGCACGCGTCGGCCTTGACCAGGGCTTCGGCGATGGTAGCGGACTCCAGCAAGACGTCGTACACGCTCAGCTCCACGTTGCGTTTGTCGATGCCCGAACCCATGGTGGCGTTGCCTTGGGGGTCCAGGTCCACCAGCAGTACGCGCTGCCCGACTTTGGCCAAACCTGCCGCCAGGTTCACGCTGGTGGTGGTTTTACCCACCCCGCCCTTTTGGTTTGCAATGCAGAAAATTTTGGCCATGGTGCGGACTCGGAGGGTTATTTGGACAAGGCCATCTTGAGGCCGAAACCGATCAGGCACAGACCCGCCAGTTTTTGCAGAAAGCCTGAAAACCGGGGGTTGGCGCGGATGCGCTCGGCCATGGTGTGGGTGATCAAGACCACGCCAAAACAGTAGGTGAAGCCCAGCACAGCAATCGTCAAGGCCATCACCGCAAAAGTGATCCAGCCCTGGTGGTTCACCGGGTCAATGAATTGCGGAAAGAACGCAAAGTAAAACATGATCGCCTTGGGGTTCAGCAAGGTGATGAACATGGTTTCGCGAAAATAGTGTCCGGGCGTGATCTCGATGCTGGGGCCCTCGCCCGGCTTGGCCATGACCATCTTGTAACCCAGCCAGGCCAAGTAGGCGGCGCCCAGCCACTGCAAACCCATGAACAATGGCGGATAGGTTTTGAGCAAGGCAGCCACACCGGCCACCGTGAGCCACAACAAAATCTGGTCCCCTAAAAGCAAGCCCAGCACCGAAGCCAAGCCGCCAGCCAGCCCCCCTTTGCTGGCAGAACTGATCAAGGCCAAGTTGCCGGGCCCTGGCAAAAACAACAACAGGACAAAGGCCGCAGCGAATGCGCCGTAATCCGAGATTCCAAACATGTGTGCCCTTTCTGGGGAATGGGGCGAGTGTACGTGAAGGGCTTTGCCTTGAGCGCTCGCGACGCCCCATGTTTCACGTGAAACAGCTTCGCGATGCTGGCATTTCACCCGTCACCGAGCAATACAAACACACCCTTCAGGCTGCAGACTGTTGGGTGTCGGGCTTGAAAAGCACCCTGCGTTCGCACCAACCCTGCAGGTGACTCAAGACTGGGCGGCGCTGTCAGTGGGCTTCATCCAGACCATGCAACGCTCCACATCCAGCCCCGGCACCGTCAATGGTTCCACGTGAAACACGTTCACATCGGCAGGCAAGGCGTCGATTTCATCTTGAGGGTACTTGCCCTTCATGGCCATCCAGACCCCGTCATCTGCCAAGGCCGACCGTGACCAGGTCACAAAATCCGGCAGCGAGGCAAAGGCCCGCGAACAAATCACCGCATAAGGATCGGTCAAGGACTCGACCCGGGCGTGAAGCCCTCGCAAGTTGGGCAACTTGAGGCTGACCGCAACCTGCTGCACGAACGCGGCTTTTTTGGCCACGGTGTCCACGCAGGTCACATCCAACTCGGGCATACAGATGGCCAACACCACACCCGGCAAGCCCCCACCCGACCCGACATCCAGCAGCCTAACAGCACGTCCTTGGGTGTGACGGGTTAATGGCGCCACCGCCGTCAAGCTGTCCAGCAAGTGGTGCGTCAGCATGTCTGCCGGGTCGCGCAAAGCTGTCAGGTTGTAGACCTTGTTCCATTTTTGAATCAAGGCCACGTAGTCAAGCAGGCGCTTTTGTTGATCCGGTCCCAAGCCCAGACCCAAAGCACGAATGCCCGCATCCAAGCCGTCAGCAAGATTCACACTCATGCAGACTGGCTTTCCTGGGCAACGGCCCCCATAAACCCTTTGAAGCCACCCTTTTTCAGGTGGATCAAGAGCAAGGAAACGCTGGCCGGCGTGATGCCCGAAATCCGCGATGCCTGACCCAGCGTTTCGGGGCGGTGTTTGGACAACTTTTGGCGCGCTTCAATCGATAAAGCCGAGACTTGCATGTAATCCAGCTGTTCGGGTAAGCGCAGGTGCTCATAAAAAGCAGCACGCTCAACCTCACCTTTTTGGCGATCAATGTAGCCAGAATACTTGGCGGCAATCTCCACCTGCTCAATGACCGATGCGCTCAGCTCGCCCAGCGTTTCACGTGAAACATTGGCGCTGGCCATACGCCCACCATCCAGAGACATCAAGTCGCCATAAGACACATTGGGTCGTCGCAGCAAATCAAAGAGCTTGTGCTCGTGCTCAATGGCCTTGCCCAGCACCCGCTCGGATTCTGCTGCGGACAAGTTTTTCGGATTCACCCAGGTGGACTTCAGCCGCTCTGTTTCACGTGAAACAGCATCGCGCTTGCGGCTGAAAGCATCCCAGCGCGCATCGTCCACCAGGCCCATCTGGCGCCCCACTTCGGTCAAACGGGCATCGGCGTTGTCTTCACGCAGTTGCAGCCGAAACTCGGCCCGGCTGGTGAACATGCGGTAAGGCTCGGTCACGCCCTGGGTTACCAGGTCATCAACCAGCACACCCAGATAAGCTTGGTCGCGTGCGGGCGTCCAAGAGGCTTCGCCCCGGCATTGCAACGCAGCATTGATGCCAGCGAACAAGCCTTGGGCCGCGGCCTCTTCGTAACCGGTGGTACCGTTGATCTGCCCGGCAAAAAACAGACCGTTGATCTGGCGTGTTTCAAAGCTGTTCTTCAAGGAGCGCGGGTCAAAGAAGTCGTATTCGATGGCGTAGCCGGGCCGCAGAATATGGCAGTTTTCCAAGCCTTTCATCGAGCGGACCAAGTCGTACTGGATGTCGAATGGCAAGCTGGTCGAGATGCCGTTGGGGTAATACTCGTTCGTGGTCAGGCCTTCGGGCTCCAAAAAAATCTGGTGGCTGTCCTTGTCGGCAAAACGGTTGACCTTGTCCTCCACGCTCGGGCAATAGCGTGGCCCCACGCCTTCAATCTTGCCGGTGAACATCGGGCTGCGGTCAAAGCCGGAGCGGATGATTTCGTGGGTGCGTTCGTTGGTGTGGGTGATCCAGCACGGCACTTGCTGCGGGTGCATCGCAGCACGGCCCATGAAGCTGAACACCGGCACACCGGCGTCCGGGTTCATGCCGCCGGGAACGCCATCGCCGGGTTGTTCGGCGCATTGGCTGAAGTCAATGGTGCGGCCATCCAGTCGCGGCGGCGTGCCTGTTTTCAGGCGCCCTTGTGGCAGTTTGAGTTCTTTCAGACGTGCCGACAAGCTCACGGCTGGCGGGTCGCCTGCCCTGCCGGCAGCATAGTTTTGCAAGCCCACATGGATCTTGCCATCGAGAAAAGTACCCGCCGTCAACACCACGGTGCGCGCCTTGAAACGAATGCCCACCTGTGTCACGGCGCCCACCACCCGGTCACCTTCAACCATCAAATCGTCCACGGCTTGTTGGAACAGCCACAAGTTCGGCTGGTTTTCGAGCATGCGGCGAATCGCCGCTTTGTACAAAATCCGGTCTGCCTGCGCCCGCGTGGCACGCACGGCCGGGCCTTTGGAACTGTTCAAGATGCGGAACTGGATGCCGCCTTCGTCGGTGGCCAAAGCCATGGCACCGCCCAGGGCGTCGACTTCTTTGACCAAGTGGCCTTTGCCAATGCCGCCAATGGAAGGGTTGCAGCTCATCTGGCCCAGGGTCTCGATGTTGTGCGAGAGCAGCAAGGTTTTGCAACCCATGCGCGCAGCCGCCAGCGCAGCTTCTGTTCCGGCATGGCCGCCGCCAACCACGATCACATCGAATTCTTGAGGGTAAAGCATGAAGAGTCCGCCTCGAATGAAGGCCAAAAATGGGCGCAACGTGCACCACAGCGCCGCCCTGCCACGGGGTCGGCTGAAGCTGCTTATTTTACAGGCAGGGTGTGCTGCCTGCTCCCCGCACTAAATTAGTCCTCGCTATAGGCGATGCATCACCAGCTCCAGCACGATGTGGTTATGCGTAAAACGCATGGATTTCAAGCCAAGCGGCCTTGGACGAAGCAATACGGAGGTATTACCATCGACACCGCTGACAATTCGTCAGTTACAAGAAAGGAGACACACAATGTCCAATGCAACCGCCAGTGCACCCGCCAAAAGCAGCAACGCACTGCCCTCTTATTTGAACGCCGATCACCTCGGGCCCTGGGGCATTTACCTGCAACAGGTCGACCGAGTCACCCCCTATCTGGGCGGACTGTCACGCTGGGTCGAGACCCTCAAACGACCCAAGCGCGCCTTGATCGTAGACGTGCCCATCGAGTTGGACAACGGCACCATGGGGCACTTTGAGGGCTACCGCGTACAACACAACACCAGCCGCGGCCCCGGCAAAGGCGGCGTTCGCTTTCACCAGGACGTCACGCTGTCAGAGGTCATGGCCCTGTCGGCTTGGATGTCGGTCAAAAATGCCGCAGTCAACCTGCCCTTTGGCGGCGCCAAGGGCGGCATCCGGGTCGACCCCAAGACCTTGTCGCGCGGCGAGCTGGAGCGGCTGACACGCCGCTACACCAGCGAAATCGGCATCATCATCGGGCCCAATAAAGATATTCCAGCGCCTGACGTGAACACCAACGAGCAAATCATGGCCTGGATGATGGACACGTACTCCATGAACGAAGGCGCCACCGCCTCGGGCGTGGTCACCGGCAAACCCCTGGCTTTGGGCGGCTCATTGGGCCGGCGCGAAGCCACCGGGCGAGGCGTCTTCACCGTTGGCCAAGAAGCCGCGCAGCACATTGGTCTGGACATTGGCAAGGCCAAAGTGGCCGTACAAGGCTTTGGAAACGTGGGCGGCATTGCGGCCAAACTGTTTGCGCAAGCCGGCGCAACGGTGGTCGCCGTGCAAGACCACGGAGACACGATTTACAAAGCCTCTGGCCTCGATGTGCCAGCCCTGCTGCTACATGTCAGTGAACATGGCAGCGTGAAGGGGTTTGAACAGGCCGATGGCCAAGTTGAAACCTTGCCCGATGCCGCATTTTGGGCGGTGGATTGCGACATCCTCATCCCAGCGGCCCTGGAGCAACAGATCACCACCGCCAACGCCGACGAGATCAGGGCGCGCATGGTGATCGAAGGTGCCAACGGCCCTACCACACCCGAAGCCGATGACATCCTGCACGAGAAGGGCATCCTGGTCGTACCCGATGTGATTGCCAACGCAGGCGGTGTCACGGTCAGCTACTTTGAATGGGTGCAGGATTTCTCCAGCTTCTTCTGGACCGAAGACGACATCAACACCCGCTTGGTGCGGATTCTGCGCGAGGCATTTGCCGGCATCTGGCAAGTGGCCGCCGAGCACCAGGTGAGCTTGCGCACAGCCACGTTCATCGTGGCGTGCTCGCGCATTTTGCAAGCGCGTGAGTTGCGGGGTCTCTACCCCTGATCAGCGTGTAAGGCACCCGAAAAGGCACCAGAAAACGCAACGTCAAGGCCGCAGCGGCAAAGCCCCTGCGGCCTTGACCTCACCCAAAGAAAAACTGGTGTGCAGGTCTTTCACATTCGGCAGGTTGATCAAGACGTCACGCGCAAATTGGCTGAAGGTGTTCAAGTCTTTGCTGACCACCTGCAACTCAAACGTGCCGGTGCCACTGATGTAATGGCATGAAACCACCTCGGGGATTTTGAGGATGGCCTCTTCGAGTTGGCGCGTCACATCACCCCGGTTGCGTTCGGCATCCAGCCGGACAAAAGCAAACACATCCAGGCCCACTTTCTGGCGATCGATTTCAGCGCGGTAGCCTTTGATGACACCCGACTCTTCCAGCGCCCGCACGCGGCGCCAACAAGGAGCCGCCGACAAGCCCACACGCTGCGCCAACTCGGCATTGGTCAATCGGCCGTCTTTTTGCAGTTCATTCAGTATTGCCCAGTCAAATTTATCAAGTGTTTCCAAAACGGGCCCCTTTGAGCAAGATTCTTTCAAATCATAGGGCAAATCCTGTCACCGAAAGCAAGCACCTGTCGGCCTGGGCGTCCTACACTGTCCATTCCATTTCAGCAGCAGGACAGACCATGAACGCCCCCTTGCCCGAATCGATTCGCCAGGCCTTAGAAACCGTGACACTGGACGACAAATACAGCCTGGATGTCGGTCGCGCCTTCATGAGTGGCGTGCAGGCCTTGGTGAAGCTGCCCATGCTGCAGCGCCAACGCGATGCCCTGCAAGGCAAAAACACCGCGGGCTTCATCAGTGGCTACCGGGGTTCTCCGCTGGGCAGTTACGACCAGTCACTGTGGAAAGCCAAAGACCACCTGAAGGCACAGCACATCGTCTTTCAGCCCGGCGTCAACGAGGAGTTGGCTGCCACGGCTTTGTGGGGCACGCAGCAACTCGGGTTTGCACCACCCGGCACCAACAAGTACGACGGGGTGTTCGGCATCTGGTATGGCAAGGGGCCCGGGGTTGACCGTTGCTCGGACGTGTTCAAGCACGCCAACATGGCGGGCACCACGCCCTGGGGCGGCGTGCTGGCGATCGCAGGCGATGACCACGTGGCCAAAAGCTCGACAGCGGCACACCAGAGCGACCACATTTTCAAGGCTTGCGGGTTGCCCGTCTTTTTCCCGGCCAGTGTGCAAGACATTCTCGACCAGGGCCTGCACGCCTTGGCCATGAGCCGTTTTGCCGGCATCTGGTCGGGCATGAAAACGATCCAGGAAATCGTCGAATCCAGTGCCACGGCGCACATCGACCCCGAGCGCGTGCAAATCGTTTTGCCCGAATTCGTCATGCCCCCTGGCGGCTTGCACATCCGCTGGCCCGATACCGCGCTGGAGCAAGAAGCCCGTTTGTTCGATTACAAATGGTACGCAGCTCTGGCCTACATCCGCGCCAACAAACTCAACCACAACGTGATTGAAGGCCCGAACGACCGCTTTGGCCTGATCGCCAGCGGCAAAGCCTACAACGACACGCGCCAGGCCTTGATCGATTTGGGGCTGGATGATGCACGCTGCCGTCAATTGGGCATCCGTTTGCACAAAGTGGCCGTGGTCTGGCCGCTCGAAGCGCAGTCGACACGCGAATTCGCCACCGGTTTGCGTGAAATTTTGGTCATCGAAGAAAAGCGGCAGATTATCGAATACCAACTCAAAGAAGCGCTGTACAACTGGCGCGACGATGTGCGCCCCAACATCTTGGGCAAGTTCGACGAAGCCGATGGCGATCTGTCCGGCGGCGAATGGTCCATCCCCAACCCTACCGAGCGCACATTGCTGCGGGCCAATGCCGATTTGTCACCCGCCATCATTGCACGGGCCATTGCCAAGCGCCTGAAAAAACTCGGCGTCGATGCCGATACGGCGGCACAGATGGACGCGCATCTGGCCATGCTCGATGCCAAAGAAAAGGCGATGCAAACCCTGACCTTGGGCACAGCGTCCGAACGCCAACCCTGGTTTTGCTCGGGCTGTCCGCACAACACCTCCACCAAGGTGCCCGAAGGCTCGCGCGCCATGGCCGGCATTGGCTGCCACTTCATGACCATCTGGATGGACCGCAGCACCATCGGCTTCACCCAAATGGGGGGCGAGGGTGTACCTTGGACAGGGCAACAACCGTTCAGCCACGAACAGCACATGTTTGCCAACCTGGGTGATGGGACTTATTTCCACAGCGGGATTTTGGCCATTCGCCAAAGCGTGGTGTCGGGCGTGAACATCACCTACAAGATTTTGTACAACGATGCCGTGGCCATGACCGGTGGCCAGCCAGTGGGCGAACGCCCCGAGGGCCACAGTGTGGTGCAAATCGCGCAAAGCATGCGCGCGGAAGGGGCGCAACGCATTGATGTGGTGACCGACGAGCCCGAAAAATACGAAGGCGTGGCTCTGGCTGAAGGCGTGCGCGTTTTCCACCGCGACGAGCTCGACCGCATTCAGCGCGAAATGCGCGAGATCAAAGGCACCACGGTCATCATTTACGACCAGACCTGCGCGACCGAAAAGCGCCGCCGTCGCAAGCGGGGCACCATGGTTGACCCAGCTGTGCGCGTGATGATCAACGAAGAAGTCTGCGAAGGCTGTGGTGACTGCGGCGTTCAATCGAATTGTCTTTCTGTCGAGCCGCTGGAAACGCCGCTGGGCCGCAAACGCACCATCAACCAAAGCACTTGCAACAAGGACACCAGCTGTCTCAAAGGCTTTTGCCCGAGCTTTGTCACCGTAGAAGGTGGCACCTTCAAGAAAAAATCAAAGACCGCATCGGTCAACACTTTGAGCCCTGCCAGCCTGGGCGCATTGCCTGAACCCGAACTGCCTTTGATCACCCGGCCCTGGGGCATGGTGGTGGCAGGCGTTGGCGGCACCGGGGTCATCACCATCGGGCAGTTGCTGGGCATGGCCGCACACATGGAAGGCAAGGGCATCGTCACGCAAGACTCGGCGGGGCTGGCGCAAAAAGGCGGCGCCACCTGGAGCCACGTGTTGGTGGCCAACACGCAAGACGAGATCCGGACTACTCGCGTCAGCATGGCCGCAGCGGATCTCATCATGGGCTGTGACCCGATTGTCAGCGCATCCAAAGAAACCACGTTGCGCATGCGTGCGGGCCGCACCCATGTGGCCCTGAACAGCAACAGCACACCAACCGCAGCCTTTGTGAAAAACGGCAACTGGCAAAACCCGGCCGAACAGTGTGTGGCCGACATCACGGCACAGGTGCGTGCCGACTCGGTGGGCTGCTTCGACGCCGACGCCTTGGCTAAACAGCTCATGGGTGACACGATTTACGTGAATCCCATGATCCTCGGCTATGCCTGGCAAAAAGGCTGGGTGCCCCTGCGCCATGAGTCTTTGGTGCGTGCGATCGAGCTCAACGATGTGCAAGTCAAGAACAATCTGACCGCCTTTGAGTGGGGTCGGCATGCGGCGCACCAGCCGGAAGTGCTGTCGCAAAAAATCCAGCCCGCACAAACCATCCAGTTCAAAAAGCGCGAAAGCGTGGCTGACCTGATCGCTGACCGCGTGAGCCGTTTGACCGATTACCAAAATGCTGCCTATGCCGAGCGCTACCAGGCGTTCGTACAGCGTGTGCAGCTGGCCGAAGCCCCTTTGGGTAAAACCTTGCTCACCGAGACAGTGGCGCGTTATTTGTACAAGCTGATGGCCTACAAGGACGAGTACGAGGTCGCCCGGTTACACTCACAGTCAGCTTTCCTGGACCGCATCCGTGACAGCTTTGAAGGCGACTTCAAAGTGCACTATCACCTGGCGCCACCCCTGATTTCAAAACGCAACAACAAAGGTGAATTGGTCAAACAAAAATTTGGCCCCTTCATGCTGACGGGCTTCAAGATGCTGGCCAAACTCAAGGGTTTGCGAGGCACTGCTTTCGATGTGCTGGGGCAATCTGAAGAACGACGCACCGAACGCGCCTTGGTGGGTGAATACATGCAACACATCGACGATGCCCTACAGGACTTGAATGCCAGTAAGCACGCACATGCCTTGGATGTGGCCAAAGTGCCCGAAAACATCAAGGGTTTTGGTCACGTCAAGGAACGAAACATCAAGGCTGCGCGCTCGATGTGGGCATCGCTCAGCGCCAAGTGATGTGAAAGCATGAATGCCTGCTCAAACGCAGCAGGCATTCATGAACCGATGCGTCGCCCTGGCGGGCAAGCTCAGCGTGCGTCAGGCAACTCGATTTTGACTTCGAGAACTTCCAGGTTATCCTGACGCTCAAGGTTGACCTTGATGTCGGCCGGATTGATCTTGATGTACTTGCTGATCACGGCGACCAGTTCGCGTTGTAAGTCAGGCAAATAATCGGGCTCAGCGGCGTTGCGGCCACTGCGTTCGTGCGCCAAAATAATTTGCAAGCGTTCTTTGGCGACACTGGCGGTTTTCTTCTTTTCGCCCAGCAGGAAGGAAAGAAACGACATGGTTCACTTGCCTCCAAACAAACGTTTGAAGAAACCAGGCTTGTCTGCTTCGGTGAAGCGCATGGGTTTGTCTTCTCCCAAAAAGCGATCGATCACGTCCTTGTAGGCTTCAGAGACATCGCTCTCGTCCATGTGGATGGCTGGCGTGCCCTGGTTGGACGCCTGCAGAACATTGTCACTTTCAGGAATCACACCTAACAATTGGATGCGCAAAATGTCCTGAATGTCCTGGAGCGAAAGCATTTGCCCATCTTCAACCCGATTGGGGTTGTAACGCGTAATCAACAAATGTTCTTTGATCGGCTCACCTCCTTCGATGGCCCGTTTGGTCTTGCTGCCCAACATGCCAAGAATGCGGTCTGAATCTCGCACGGAAGACACTTCAGGGTTGGTCACCACCAAGGCTTCATCTGCAAAGTGCATGGCCATCAAGGCCCCTGTTTCAATGCCAGCGGGTGAATCACAAACGATGTATTCAAAACCCATGGCCGAAAGGTCATTGAGCACTTTTTCAACGCCTTCCTGAGACAAGGCATCTTTGTCGCGCGTCTGCGACGCTGCCAACACAAATAAATTCGGGCACTGCTTGTCCTTGATCAGTGCCTGGTTCAAGTTGGCTTCACCTTGAATCACATTGATCAAATCATAAACAACACGGCGCTCGCAGCCCATGATCAGGTCCAGGTTGCGCAAGCCCACGTCAAAATCAATAACGGCTGTCTTGAAGCCTCTGAGCGCGAGGCCGGTGGCGAAACTGGCGCTGGTTGTGGTTTTGCCCACACCCCCTTTGCCGGAAGTCACAACGACGATTTTTGCCATGGGATTTTCTTTCTTGGACAAGGTATCAATGAATTTCAAGGGTTCAGGGCTTGATTGCCAAGACCCGTAATTTGTCGCCATCAGGGCTTGATTGCAGACAGACCTGTGCGGCTTGACCCAAAACATCCTTGGGCAAAGCATTTTCACTGATGCGGTAAATACCAGCGATGGAAATCAGTTCTGGTTCCATGACCAGCGCAAAGATGCGTGCCTGTGTATTGCCACGGGCACCAGCAATGGCTTTGCCACGCAGGGCAGCATAAATATGAATATGTCCATCGGCAATGACTTCGGCACCGGCATTCACTATGGCCAGAACAATGAGGTCACGGCCTTTTGCGTAGACCTGTTGGCCTGAGCGCAAAGGCTTGTCGATCACCATGGGCCCTAAAGGGGTCGGCTGTGGAGGCGGTGAAAGCACAGGCACGGGTACTTCTTCAACAGACGCAGCAACCGCCACAGAACGGCGAATGCGGGCATCGCTGGCGTCCACCAAGCCCAATGCCTTGGCATGGGACAAAAGCTCTCCTTGGGCACCTTTGACAGCAACAGGCATCAAAGCGTGTTCGCGAAGCACAGATAACAAATTGACAAGGTCTATCGAAAGCGACGAATGTTGTTCAGTATCGATAAAACTGATATCGACGATCACCGGATCTTGCTCAAAAAAACCTGGGCTCTCTGCCATTTGCTGGCGCAAAGCACGAGAAATGGCTTGGATATCTGTGGTTTTGAGAACCAAAGCCACCAATGACAAGTCAGCGCCTTTGATGTCGTAACAGTTCGATATGGCGGCTTCTGAATCAATCGTCATGAGGTCATTTGAGGTGCAAAAGGCTAAATCTTAACAGTGCACTTGTTCCTTGCTCTTTCTCTATAGATCTATATCTTTAAATAGCAATAGTAGGTAAAGGAAGCCTTAATGTGTGGACAAGCCTTGATTTCTGAACACTGTCAGGTACTTAGCGCATGGGTGAAGGTGTGCACCAGTGCGTTTTGAGCTGTCGCCGAAAAATGAACAACTTTGAGTGCTGACAGAAAACTGTGGATAACCTGCCAGTTGTCCTGTTTTTATCCACAAGCTTGTCCTTGGGCCGTCTTCATGAGTCCATCCACCACTGGATGACAGCTTTGGCGACAAAACCCAACATGCCAATGGCCAGTCCGATAAAAATGACAAATGTTCCAAATTTTCCAGCTTTTGACTCCCAAGCCAATTGTCCAATGATGAAGAGCATATAAAGCATGAAAGCGCCAATGCCGATGGTCAGTCCAAACCAAGCAAACTGAGCTTCGGTAAACCCCCAAATCATGGGGCACCTTCGTCAGACAAACGTTCTTCCAGAGCAGAAGTGTCAATCAAATCGCGATAAGCGTGCCAACTGCCGTGGCCCAGCATGGGCACGATCAAAATCAAGCCCAGAAAAAGGGAAAAAATACCCAATAAACAAAACCCAATGATGAGGAAGGCCCAGAAAGCCATGGTCAAAGGGTGCGTTAAAACAGCTTTCCAACTGGTCAGTACCGCTTGCAAAACACTCACCCGTCGATCAAGCAAAAGAGGCATGGACACCACACTGGATGCAAATACCGGTGCAGCCATGAGACCACCCAGGCCCAACCACAGTTCAAACAAAAAATGGTCTCTATCCAACACCACATGCTGGATGAAATCCATGGGGGTGTGAATGGGAACAGGGGCCAACAAAGTGATCAGGGCAGACGAGGTGATCACCCAGCCCGAGCCAGCAAAAGCCAACAACAAGCCAAAACGGATCAAGCCTGCAGAATGCTTGGAGGGCTTGATCAATGGCCACTGCGTCCAGGTCCTGAAGAGCAGTTGAAAATTAACTGCTTGACCACGCTCAATGGCTCTGCTCATGGCATAAAGACTGGTGGCCAGTACAGGCGCTACAACCAAAAACCCTGATACACAACCGGCCAACAACCAGAATCTGTCGTGTGCAATCCAAGTGATCAGGCCACCGAACAATGCCAACACCAAGCCGTGAAGTATGCTCAGCAAGGGCGCACGGGCCATGTCTTTGAAGCCTAATGCCAACCAATGCATAGGTTGGTCATAAGTGATGGGCAAAACATCGGGCAAAAAAAGGGCAGAACGTCTGTGATCAGGGGTTAAATCGGGAGGTTTGGGCATGCAACAAGCTTAACCAGGCTTGTTGACCAAGCCTTGACGCACATCAAGGCGTCACAAACGGCAAAAAGAACAATCAGGCGAAGAAACAGCGACGTGGTTTCATAAACAAGCGGTCAGTGAAGGAATGCTGCAAAGCGCAATGAGTTGTATTGCTGCCATGTGCAGGGAATGACGTGATTTGTACAGTTGAATGATCGTGTCAAAACTCAAGAAGCAACCTCGTAGCCATCGTCGCTTATAGCATGCGCCAAGGCCTCCCTGGGTTGATCAGAATCAACTTGCACCTTGTTGTTTGTCCGATCAATCAAGACCTTGGCTTGCGGGTCCAAAGCCAACAAAGCTTTGATCACTGATTTCTCACAATGGCCACAGGTCATGCCTTCAACAATAAAAATATGGTTCATGATCATGCTTTCATATCAACCCAAATGGGCATGCTCAAAGCATAGTCCTAAAACCCCGCCTGAACATGACACAGACCAAGACCGAATCGGAGACCCTTGATATCGGGATTGGCGGGATGACCTGTGCCTCTTGTGTCGCGAGGGTCGAAAAAGCATTGAAGAAATTGCCCGGCGTTGACATGGTGACGGTCAATTTGGCGACCGAATCAGCGCGCATCGTTTTGCAAGCAGATGGCGCTCTGGATGGCACGATGGATAGACGATTGCGCAGGACCATACGCGATGCCGGCTACGAACCACGAAAGGCCTATGCTGCGCTCGTGATCGACAACACCTCGGCCTGGGCCGGTTTTGCCCCAGTGGCTTGGGGTTTGCTGTTGTCAACACCACTGATCGTGCCCATGCTGGGCGATTTCTGGGGGCGGCATTGGATGCTGCCTGCATGGGCACAGTTCGCGTTGGCCACCCCGGTGCAATTTATTTTAGGAGCGCGTTTTTACAAGGCTGGCTGGCACGCGCTCAGGGCATTGACGGGCAACATGGATTTATTGGTGGCCTTGGGCACCACCTCAGGATGGTTGCTGTCAGTCTGGCTTTGGCTGACGGCACATGAATCACATGCACCCCACCTTTACTTTGAAGGATCTGCGGTTGTCATTACCTTGGTGTTGTTGGGCAAATGGCTGGAAGCACGGGCCAAGCGGCAAACGACCGAGGCCATTTGGGCTTTGCACGCCCTTCGGCCCGACAAAGCACACTGGTTGAGTGATGAGGGTGAAGTGGATGTGCCTGTGGACGAAATTCTGGTGGATGACCACATTCTTGTTCGACCTGGAGAACGTTTTCCAGTCGACGGTGTCTTGGTCGATGGGCAAACACAGGTCGATGAATCCATGTTGACCGGAGAGCCATTGCCGGTGTTCAAAACCGACGGCACGGCATTGACCGGCGGCTCCATCAATGGTGATGGCCGGGTTGTCATGCGGGTCACTGCCGTGGGCCACGAAACCGTTTTGTCGCACATCATCCGACTGGTTGAAGACGCCCAGGCGGCAAAAGCGCCCATCCAGCGCCTGGTAGACAAGGTGGCCGAAATTTTTGTGCCCGTGGTGCTGGTGGTGGCCTTGCTCACGCTGATTGTTTGGATGGTGTTGGGGGCTGGTTTTGAGTCTGCTTTGATCCATGCGGTGGCGGTGTTGGTGATCGCGTGTCCCTGCGCCTTGGGCTTGGCCACGCCCGTGGCCATCATGGCTGGGACCGGCGTGGCTGCTCAAAACGGTATTCTGATCAAAGATATACAGGCCCTGGAAATGGCGCACAGGGTTCAGACCATTGCATTTGACAAAACAGGCACCCTCACGGTCGGGCAGCCGCAGTTGACCCGGTATGTCGGCATGCCCGGACAAGATGCAGCCTCGGCATTGGCTTGGGCCGCGAGCGTGCAAAGTGGCAGTGAGCATCCCTTGGCACGTGCTGTTGTGAACGTGGCCGCAGCGCAACAATTGAAGTTGTCGACACCTCAGCACATGACCGCTGTACCCGGCCGCGGTGTACAGGCCACGCTCGAAGGGCGGAATTTTTTATTAGGCAGCATGCGCTGGTTGCAAGAAGAGGGCCTGGCGCAGAACGCATGGTCGAAAGAAGTGGCTGCACTGTACGCCGAGGGGGCCACCTTGTCGGCGTTGGCCGAGCGCACGGCATCGGGTGTTGAGGGCGTACTCTTGCTGGCTTTTGGTGATGAGCCCAAACCGGGTGCTGCCGCTGCTTTGGCCGCATTGCGCCAACGCGGTTTGAAATTGGTGATGATTTCTGGTGACAATCAGGCCGCCGCCGAAGCCATGGCTCGACGTTTGGGCTTGCGACCTGAAGAGGGTGAAGTGCTGGCCAATGTGTTGCCCGGAGAGAAAGTCGCACAGGTGCAAAAACTGCGCATGGGCGGCCGGGTGGTTGCCATGGTCGGAGATGGCGTGAACGATGCGCCGGCTTTGGCCGCCGCCGATGTGGGCTTGGCCATGGGCAACGGCACCGACGTGGCCATGCACGCAGCGGGCATCACCTTGATGCGCGGTGATGTGGCTTTGGTGGGCGCTGCACTTGATATTTCAGCACACACGGTGGCCAAAATCCGTCAAAACCTGTTTTGGGCATTTGCCTACAACGTGGCAGGCATTCCATTGGCGGCGCTGGGATATCTCAATCCGGTGATTGCGGGTGGCGCAATGGCGCTCAGCTCGGTCAGTGTGATGGCCAATGCCCTGCTCCTCAAGCGATGGAAAATCAAGACAGATTGAAGCGAAAAAAATCGCTCGCATTTGACGTTCATCAAGCCGTATTGGGCCGCTTTTCAACATACTTCCAAGGCTTGAGTCTGGAGTTTTGCATGAAAAGTGACAGCGCCCTTCAAATCATTCGCAACGAACATGCCTCACTGGCGGCCATGCTGTACGCCATGCAAATGATGGTCAAACGCGGGCCTTCTGACAATCGTCATAAATTCTTTGGCGTGGTGCGTGCCATGTTGTTTTACATCGATGAATTTCCGGAGCGCCTGCACCACCCCAAGGAATCCAACCTGCTGTTTCCCAAGCTTGCGAAACTCGCACCTGATGTCATGGGCGTTATCGACAAGCTGGAACGAGACCACATGGGCAGCGAAAAATCCGCTCGCGATATGCAGCACTTGCTGTTGGCGTGGGAGTTGCTCGGTGAAAAGAGGCGCAAGACATTTGAGGAAGCGTTAGAGCACTATGTGAACGCTTACTTGACACACATGAAACTGGAAGAGACGGCAATCTTGCCCGAAGCAGAGCGGTGCTTTTCAGTGGAAGACTGGCGTGTCGTTGACGCAGCATTTTCTGAAAATTTCGATCCCTTGTCAGGGCACTACCCGCCCACTGACGACTATGAAAAACTGTTCAGCCTGATCGTGACGCATGCACCTTCACCCGTTGGTTTGGGCTGAAGCAGGCCAAGGGCTGTCAAAACATCCACTTGCTTCCAAGAGTCACCATGTTGTGCCTCGCTTGCCTGCCCACGCTGGCATCCAGTTGTAATTTGGGAAGTATGTTGAAGCGCATGCCGGCCGCCCAAACCGGCTTGTCTTGTTGCTGGCCGTAAGCCTCGACATGGGCCGTGACTTCGCCATAAGCGCGCTCCCAGGCAAGCCCCCATGTGCCGATGCGCTGGCCACTGGCAAAATCCAGGGCGCCCAGATTGGTGTGCAGACTGCCCAGTGTGGTGTGGTTGCAGGTGAGCAGGGCATTCACATACCCTTTGGTATTTTCCCCAGTGGTGCGCGCTGTACCCACGACCGCGCCGAGGTTACAGCCGTTTTCTAGCAATGGGGTCAGGCGCAATTTGGCTTGCACATTCAGGGTTTCGAGACCTGTTCTTTGTTGTCGCGAGAGGCCTGCCCCCAGCTCCATATTCTTGACAGGGGCATAGGCCGGAGCGACAGTCCAGCTGCGTGAGCCGTCAGGTGAGCGAGTCCACCAGCCTTCTGCATGGCCTTCTCCGACCTCGTTCACATTGGCGTCGTCCACGGTCAAGGGACGGCCGGCCTGGGCGCTGGAAATGACGCACAGCCCCAGCATCAGAAAAAATGCCCTGAACGGGCGAGCGCGTGTTTTCATGGGCCAAGTTCTCTTTTTATGACAGTGCTGGGTAGTCTGTATAGCCCGCGTCGCCACCCCCGTAAAAGGTCTTGCGGTCAGGCGTGTTGAAAGGACCGCCTTTGTGCAAGCGCAGGCCCAGATCCGGGTTGGCAATGAAAGGACGACCAAAAGCCACCAGGTCGGCGCCTTGGTCAAGCGCCGCTTGTGCCAGCGACAAGTCGTAGCCATTGTTGAGCATCCAGGCGCCCTTGCCGCCAGCCAGGGCATAGGCTTTCCGAAAAGCCGGGTAGTCAAATGCGACGGGGCCTTGCTGGTGATCGCGAGGCCCACCGGTCGAGCCTTCGATCACATGCACATAAGCCAGACCCAAAGGGCCCAACACGCCGGCAACATGCTCAAACAAAGGTTGCGGCTTTTCATCGATCGCATCGTTGGCAGGTGTCACGGGCGACAACCTGATGCTTGTGCGGTCTCCGCCGATTTCAGCCACCACGGCCGTCATGACATCGTTTAAAAATCGTGCGCGGTTTTCCACCGAGCCGCCATAGGCGTCGGTGCGCTGGTTGCTGCCGGAGCGCAGGAACTGGTCAATCAGGTAGCCGTTGGCGGCGTGCACCTCCACGCCGTCAAAACCTGCGGCCATGGCGTTGGCGGCCGCTTGGCGATAGTCCGCCACGATCCCTGGCAACTCGCCGATGTCTAGGGCGCGAGGAGCGGAAGTGTCCACAAATTGGGCCTGACCATCCACCAGCAAGACAGTTTTGGTTTTGGCGGTGATGGCCGAAGGGGAGACGGGCGCGCCACCACCGGGTTGCAAGCTGGTGTGCGACACCCGGCCCACATGCCAAAGCTGCACCACGATCTTGCCGCCCTCGGCGTGCACCGCATCGGTGACCTGCTTCCAGGACGCGACTTGCGCCGCGCTCCAGATGCCCGGCACATCGGCATAGCCTTGACCCTGCTGGCTGATGGCGGTGGCTTCGGTCACGATCAGGCCGGCGCCTGTTGCTGGGTTGGCGCGTTGTCGGTAATAGGTGGCCATGCGGGCGTTGGCGAGTGCACCGGGTGCGCGGTTTCGTGTCAGCGGCGCCATCACGATGCGTGAGGCCAAAGCCATGGCACCGACTTGGCAGGGTTCAAACAAGGAGGTCATGTGGGTACTTTTAAAAAGACGCAGGAAGCGCGATTCAATTCGCGTAGTCAGGACTTTCGCGTTGCAACTTTCTCAGCAAGGACGGCCAAACAAACGCGCCCCCCAGGCCACCCGTTTGCACGCGCATGACATGGGCCAGGCCTGTCAGGATTTGAGGGTCGACGGCTGTCAGATCTTTGGGTCCGGATTGTCCGGCCAGCGCATCCACCTGAATGCGACAGGTGTTCTCGAAGGTGTACATCGACAAGAAGGCGTCGGCAATCGTTTTGCCCACGGTAAGCAAGCCATGGTTGCGCAGCATCAGGTAATTGGCTTCGCCCAAATCGGCCTGCAGGCGAAGCTTTTCGTCGTCCCGGATCGCCACGCCCTCGTAGCCGTGGTAAGCCAAAGATGCCAGCACAAAAGTGCTCTGCTGGCTGATGGGCAGCACACCGTGTGCTTGCGCGCTGACGGCGATGCCTGCACGCGTGTGGGTGTGCAGCACGCAGCCAGCATCGGGCCGTGCTTCGTGCACGGCGCTGTGGATTACAAAGCCTGCGGGGTTGACCGGGAAGGGGCTGTCATGCAGTTTGTTGCATTGCATGTCCACCTTGACCAGGCTGGACGCGGTGATTTCGTCAAACATCAGGCCATAGGGATTGATCAAAAAATGGTGTGCATCGCCAGACACCGAATGGGGCAGCTTGGCGCTAATGTGTGTGAACACCAGGTCACTCCAGCCATACAAGGCCACCAACCGGTAACAAGCCGCGAGATCGACGCGCAGTTGCCATTCGTCGGGGTGAACGCTGTCTTTCAGGGAAGGCATGTCAAGCGCCATGGCGGTGCTCCAGAAGGTGAAAAAGATGCGCCAGCTTAACCATAAGCGGCCGTCTGAAATGACGTCTTGGTGACTGGACTGTGGAGTCCGTGCTCAGTCGGGTCGTGTCAATGTTTCGAGTCGAGCCAGGAAAGTCAGCGCAAACTGACCACCGTCGTCTTCTGTTCCGCACATGTCAGCCGAGGCTTTCAGCTGGCTGCATACCGCTGGACGCTCGGGGTGGCCGAAGATCTTGCATCGCCGTTGATCGTCGAGCTGCACGCAGGCAAGCCCGGCCGGTTTGCCATTTGGCATGCCCGGAATGGGCGACGAGATGGAGGGGGCGATGCAGCAGGCGGCACAACCCGAGCGACAGGAGAACCCTTTGGCGCTTGTTCGACTCATCGTGGCCACAAAACCCAAAGCTGCAAAGTTTGTTTCATGCGACCGGCGAACTCACCTGCCGCCTGACCCGAGCCGGCGTAATAGTCTGCTCGGACTGCGCCGACAATGGCCGTGCCTGTGTCTTGGGCCAGCACCAGGCGGTCCAGCTTGCTGAGCGGCCCCGAAGAGTTAAGCCAAACCGGTGTGCCATACGGAATGCTGTTGCGGTCGACCGCAATGGAGCGTTCTGCGGTCAGTGGAACACCTTGGGCGCCTTTGGGACCGGGTGGCACAGTGCCTGCAGGCAGGGCCTCTTCCTTGAAGAAAACCACGCGCGGGTTTTGCCACAGCAACTCGTTGACACGCGAGGGGTTGCGGTCGATCCAGGCTTTGATGCCGGGCCATGAGGCATCGCGGATCAGGTTCTGGTCAAGCAGCCAGCGGCCAATGCTTTTGTAGGGCTGTTCGTTGGTTGCGGCAAATGCCAGCCGTACCATCCGTTGGTTGCCATTGGGCTCACGCACATTCACCAGGCCTGAGCCTTGAATGTGCAGCACCATGGCATCTACCGGATCGGCCAAATAAACCAGTTCTTTGCCCCGCAGGGCGGTGCGCGCTTGCGCTTGGGTTTCCATTTCTTGCCGGGTGTACCAAGGCTTGCGTTGGTTCAGGTTGGTGGGGGGCGCATAAAGCGGCACCTTGAAGCCAGGGCTTGCCAGGCGTGTCGCGTCCAGCACGGGCTCGTAGTAAGCGGTCAGCAAACCATCGCGTTGTTGCGTGTGAGACTCGACCCGATAAGCCTGCAGGTTTTCCACAATCCACTGCCGCTGTTTGGGCACAGAGGCGCTCGCCAGCTGCCGAACTTGCGGGCACAGTGTGGCCCAGGCTTTGCTTGGGCGTGTGCAGCTTTGCAGCCAGGCAGGCCAGGCCTCATTCAGGGCATCGGTTTCCAGTCCGGGAAGATCTGACCAGGGGACGGGCACCCAGCGGCTTGCTGCCTGCATGATGGTGGGCGGTAATGGCGGTAATGGCGGGAGAGGCGACAAGTGCCCTTGACGGCCCTCTGGCTGAGTGGCCGATGGGCTTGGTTTGGCCGGTTCTTCCAGCATGGGCGCGACCGAACAGCCCACCAGGCTCCCTACAATCGCAGCCAACACCCAACCGGCAGATGACCGGGCAACAGAAAGAAATGGAAGATTGCGCATGGCTCTTATTTTGCTGGAAGCTTTGCTGGCCCTGATTCTCTTTGTTGCCATTGTGTGGTGGACCATGTTTTCAGGAAGACCAAAGGGTGAGTTGCCGCCCACTGAAAAAGATGACCTGGATGACAAAGCCCCTTGATCGGGGCCTGTGGGCCCGGATCAGTCCAGCAGTGTTCCGGCCCCTTCAAAGCGTTGTGCGTAGTAGCGGTTGTTCATCTGGTCAATGCGCACCCCTGTTTTGGGGTTGCTGGCATGCACAAATCGGCCCCCACCCACATAAATGCCAACATGCGAATGGCGTGCGCCCAGCGTGTTGAAGAACACCAGATCGCCAGGCTGGATGCGGGATCTGTCTACTGGGCGTGATTTTTGGCCCAGATCGGCAGATGAGCCCTTGACGGGCAAACCGGCGGCTTCCCGGTAAACATGCGACACCAGCCCCGAGCAGTCAAATCCGGTGGCAGGGCCCCTGCCTCCCCAGGTGTAGCGGGTGTCCAGCAAGGACAGCGCAAACAAGGCCAAGTCGTTGCGTTTGGGATCGTAGGCGGTGTTGTCTGGGCTTGGGACATCCGCTGAAAGTGGCTTGGCACTGGGCACTGGCAAGGCCGTTTCATCAAGCGGCACAGTGGATGAACAGCCCGTCAGTAAAAGCGCCAACCCGAGGGTCAGCCAAAGGCAAGGGGCCCGTGTGATGGGTGCGCGCCTGCCTTGCCTGTATGCTGGCTGGCTCATGTCGATGTCCGCATCAGGTTGGCCAATTCCACGGCTGATTTGACTTCCATTTTGTCGAAGACCCGTGAGCGATGCACCTCGACGGTTCGCACGCTGATGTCCAGCTGATCGGCGATCAGCTTGTTGGGCAAACCCTCCACCACCAGGCGCATCACATCGCGTTCACGCTCTGTCAAATCGCTCAAGCGGGATTGCAAAAAGCCTTGTTGTTTGCGTTCGGTCAAGCGCTCAGATGAAAGTAGCAAGGCTTGTTCCACCCGGTCTACCAGTGCGTTGTCAGAGAAGGGCTTTTCACAAAAGTCAAAAGCCCCCCGCTTGACACTGTCGACAGCCGTTGGCACGTCTGCGTGACCGGTCAAAAAAATAACAGGCCATGCTTGGGAGATGCCGCTGGCCTGTAACTGTTCAAACAAAGCCAACCCGCTCATGCCGGGCATTCGCACATCCAGCAGGATGCAAGCGGCCTGTTGAGGCAAAGGAGAGGCGCTTGCTCTTTGCAGCATCTCCAGAAAGGCTTCGGCGCTTGCGTAAGACTCACTCAGCAAGCGTCGTGTACGCAGTAGCCAGGCCATGCCTTCGCGCACACCAATGTCATCGTCAACGATGTAGACCATGCTGTCGTAAGGGGGTTGCATGGCGGGATTTTAGGCGGTATGCGCTGCCGTACCGCTGGGTGCCGAAGGCAGCGTGAATCGAAACACGGTGCCTTTGGGTGCATGGGCCTCAAACGCCAGTTGGCCGCCGTGTTGTTCGACGACGGTGCGACACAGGCTCAGACCCAAACCCATGCCCTCGATCTTGGTCGTGAAGAAGGGGTTGTACAACTGCGCTGCTACATCCGGTGTGATGCCTGTGCCCAAATCGGTCACCGAAAATTCAACACCCGCATCGTCCTGAGGGAACTCCCCTTGTTTGATTTGCAAGACCAGTACCCTGTCTTTGCATGCTGGCAAGTCCATGGCTTGCATGCCGTTGCGCGCCAGGTTCAGCAAGACCTGCTCGACCATGGTGCGGTCACACCAAACCCGCGGCAGCCGCGCATCGACACGCAAGTGCACCCGGACCTGGAGTTTTCTTGCTTGCAGGTTGACCAGTGGTGCAATGGCATCCAGGAGTGCCTGCGGTGGCACGGCCTCACGTGTCTGGTCGCGTCGGCGCACAAAGTCGTGCACGCTGCTGATGACGCGCCCGGCCCGTTCGGCTTGTTCGGCAATTCGCCGCAGCGCCATGTGCACATCGTCCAGGGTTTGCGGCTCGGCCTGCGGGTCCTTCAGAAGGTTGAGCGAGCCATTGGCATAGCTCGCAATCGCCGCCAGGGGTTGGTTCAGTTCGTGGCTCAGCAGGGAGGCCATCTCGCCGACCGTGGTCAGGCGGGCTGTGGCCTGCAGCCGCTCCTGACTGGCGCGAGAAAGCTCTTCGATGCGGCGTTGCTCGCTGATGTCGATCACCGCACCCATCCAGCCGGTTTGCTCGCCCCTCACACTGATCAGCGGTGCTTCAATGATGAGTACCGGAAACCGTGTTCCGTCTTGCCGCATGAAGACCGATTCAAAGCCCTCTCGTGGCGGTGCGTTACCCGCCATGCGGATGGCCTGGCGTTGCTGGTATTCATCCACCATCTCAGGAGGCCAATATGGCATGGGGGCGTTTTGGCCAAGCAGAGCCTCGGCTTCCCACCCCACCATTTGGCAAAACGCCGGGTTCACATACGTGATGCGACCTTCTAAATCACGCGCTCTCAGGCCGGTGACCAGGGAGTCTTCCATGGCCTTGCGAAAAGCCAGTGCATCGGCAAGGTCACGCTCCGCCTTGAGGCGTCGCCGTGCATCTTTGGTCAGCAGCACCATCACCGTGACCAGCGCAATCGACATGCCTGTGACCAAGGCGGTGAGGACGTTGGGAAACAAGTCGGGCTCACCCCGCCTGCCGTCCATGCGCAAGAGCAAGGTGTTGCCCGGCAGGTCCATCAGTTGTTGTGAAGTGAAGACCCGGCGCTCGCGGCGCTGGGCGCCCGCGATCGCCAGCCGTGTGCCATCAGGCTCGACAAGAGACAATTCGTTTTGGCGACCAAATGTGCTGCCCAGCCGCTCTGTGAGCAGCTCTTGTAGGCTGTAAGTCACGACCGTGAAACCCACGAATTCGCCAGCCTGCGTCATGGGCAGGCACAATTCCATCACCTCTGAACCCAAGCCGTCGGGTTGAGGTAAAAAATAAGTACTTGAGTAGGCGGCGCCATTGACCCGTCTGGCCCGTTGACAGGCTTGGGCGGCTTCGTTCAAGACCTCGGTGCGGGGGACGCGCTCAAAAGCGGAGGTGCGCAAAGGGGAGTCGACAAATGTTTGCAGGCGCCATTCTTTGTCGCGCCATTCCAGGCGCAACCAGTCCCGGTTGTTGCGCAGCAATGCCTGTGCTTCTGCTGACCAGTTTGGGGCCGAAAAATGTCCTGATTGCAAAGCTTGCAAAGCTTGCAAAGCTTGCAGGGCTTGCACTTGTCTTGACAGGCTGTTTCGCAAATCGCTCACGGCATTGGCGGTGTCGCGTTCCAGTTCGGCTTGCACTTGGCTGGCTTCGTAGCGGCCAGCCAGCCAGACCAGCGTGGCCAGCACGGCCATCACCAAGGCAATCAGGGCGACCCACAGGGAGCGGCGCCCTGAACCCGAAGGCAAAAATTCATCGAGCTTTGAACGTGCGCGGGGCAGGTATTTTTGCCATGCTGCTGTGATTCGCAAGGGACCAGGCGCTCTCATTGTTTCAAGGCTTGGGGGTGCCCGGCGCAGAGGTGTTGAGCCCGTCGCTGCTGCTGTTGACTTTTGTAACCCGGGGTTCGGCCCAGCTGCCGTCGATCAGGAATTCCTGGGTGTTGGCTTTGACCAACGGGTTTTGTAAAAAGAGCTGCGCCAAAAATGCCGTCAAACCCACCACGGGATTGACAGCGATGCCAGCAACCAAAGAGGCTGTTCCTGCGTCGAGTGCGGGCAAAATCACCACGCGAAGCTTTTGGGTTTCCTGGGCAATATCGGCTGAGCCATCCAGTTGCACCAGGGCATTGACGCCTTTGATCTGAAGGTTTCGCGTGTTCGCGATGCCTTGCGTGATGGCGACATCACCGCGCACGGAGTCAAACACAAAACCTTCGTAGAACACATCCCGAAAGTCCAGCAGCAAGCGGCGCGGCAAGGCCTGCAAACTCAGCACCCCCAACAGCTTGGCAGCACCCGCATCGGCCTTGAGAAATTGGCCGCGCCCCATTTTTACCCCGAACTGCCCCGACATGCTGGGGTAGTGCAAAGCCAATGGCGACCCCCGCCAGTTGATGGTGCCTTCGAGCAGACCGGAGCCCCCACGCAAAGCATCGGGTGTGTCCAGGCGCGTGAGCAAGGCGCCTGCGTCGGTGACATCTAGCTTGAAATTGATTTCTGTTTTACGCTGGCTGCCGCCATCGGCTGCTGTCAGCCATCTACCGGTGCTGCGCAGAGTGGCTTCAGGCAGGGTGATGTTGAACTTGTTCAGCTGCCACTCGGGTGCGGTTTTGAGGCGTGTCTTTTGTTGTTCGGTGTTGACGGCTTCAATTTCAATGCGGCCGAGTTTTTTGCCGCGCAGTTCGAGTTGCTCCACCACGATGTCCAGTGCGGGCAGGTTGGCTGGGGGCGCTTCAAGCAGGCCCTCCACATCGGCTGCGCTGGAAGGTGGCAGGTTCAGGCGTGAAAGCCGGGCATACAGATGCCCCAACTGCTCTTTGGCAGGCAATCGATAAACCACATGGCCACTCAATTCGCGGGCATCCACATTGACCCTCCAGGCCTGCCCTTCACGCACGCCACCGGCCACCACCTGATTCAAGGTGCGCCCATCGGCCGTGATGGTGCTGGCTTGCAGGCCGATGCGCGAGGGCAAATAGCTGGACCAGGCTGGCAGGCCAGGGGAAGGCGTGTCAGTGCCCGAGAGCAGGTTGGCGGGAAAAAGGGCTTGCCAGTCTTCTAAAGCCAAAGTGTCCAGTGCGATGGCTGCTGACACGCCCGAGGCGGGCAAAGCGGGCGCTTGCCTGCTGGGCAAGCCCAAGCTCAGGCTGCCACGCAAAACAACCGGCTCGGGGCCGGATAAATCGCGCACATAGTTGGCGGACGCTATGTTTCCCCATTCAAACTGCAGCTGATCGCGCAACAGGCCACCGGCATTTTGCACGCGGGTCCTGAATGTCAGGGGTGTGCTGGTTTCTGCAGATTTGCCAAGGGGGGTGGGCAACTTCAGTGCCAATCCCTCCAGTTGGCTTTGCACCGACAGCTCGGGCTGGCCATATCGCCAACCCAGTTGCGCGCTGTAATTGGTGGCGCCACTGGCATGTTGAGCCCACTCATGCAGAGGCGCCAATTCTTTGGCCATGCGCAGCGCCTCGGCAGTGACCTGGCCTTGTGCGCGAAGCTTTAGCCCGCTTTCGATGGCCGCTGAACTTGGCGATGTCTGCATGCCGCCTTCTATGCGAACCGTCCCACCCAGCAGGCGGCCTTGGGCCCCATTGAGTGTGAAACCGGACTCGGTGAACTGGACCGTTCCCTGCAATTTTTCCAGCAGGGGGGCAGATGGGGTCATGCGCACATCGTTGCCGGCCAACACCACCGAGCCTTGCAATTTGGGGCTTTGAGGGGTGCGCAGGGGCAGGGCCAATTTGAAACGAGTTTGCAGCGCGCCTGTGGCTTGGGTTTCGCGCAACGCGCCGGACAGCAGCGCATCGAGCGGTGACTTTTGCACCAGTGCGAGCACCTGGGCTGCAGGGCCTTTGATTTCGGCAGACACATTCAACAGGGGCGCGGCCATGTCGGCGATCTCAGCCAGGCCCGCCGTCAGGCTCAAACCTGTGCGGGCATCCGTGGTGCGCGCAGAGGCATCGCTCAGCTTCATGCCTACGCGGTCAAAGACCAGTCGGCCTGTCAACGCGTGCAGGCGGGGCCATGGCAAGCTTTTGGGCGGTAGCATGGTTTGCGGTAAATAATCCAATTCAAGGTCGCGAACTTGACCAGAAAATCGAAGTTCACCATCTTTGGGGCTGGCAAAAGGCCATCGCGCCAAATCACCCTTGACCTTGACCTGCACATCGGAATAGGTCCCTTTGACCACTGCATCACGCACATATTGGCGCACGTTGGCGGGCAGCGTCAGGGGCAGGTAGCGGTGGGCACGCGATGCATCGAGTTGCTTGATCTGACCTTGCAGATCCAGCATGCCTGGGCCGCTGCCGTTCGCAGAGGGATGCCACTGGCCTTGCCACTCACCCTGCAAATCGGGGTTGGTCAGCTTGAGCTTCCAAGCAGGCAGGTGCCATGCCGAGGCCTCTCTTTTAAAAGTGGCTTCGGCATGCAATGACTGAACACGCACTTCAGCATCTTCCAAAATGCCAGGCAATAAAACGGCTCCGCCATTGCCGATGTCCATCTCAACTTGTCCGCCATCCTGGTTCATGACCAGCTTTGCCCGTGCACCCTGAACACCGGGCCAGCGAATGCCTGTGCGGTTGGCAGGTCCGCTTGCTGTCTCCAGGGTCAGCTCTTGCAGGGTGAGTTGGGTGTCGTATTTGTCGGGTGAATGCCAATCACCTTGCCAACGCCATTGCAAAGCATCCACTTGACCGCGGACTTCTTGTTGCTGCAAGCCTTGTCGCCAGGCCTCGGGCAATGGCGCGCGCAGCCCCATTTCGCGCAGGGCCAACAAATCCAGGTGATCGGCCTGAAGGTGGCCGCGTGCCGTGTTTTTTCCTTCAGGGTAGGTGTATGCCAAAGAAAGGTTGCCGCCAGGCCAGGCCAGGCCTTGTGCACTTTCGAATGCCAGGTTTTGGGTCGAAACCTCAAACCCAAGGGGGTCCAGCCGCGCACCCAAACGACCCGACAGATGTGCAAAAACCAAGGGGTTGGCATCAGCGCGCCAGGTGGTGCTCAGCCAGGTCAGGTTCACATCGGCGACGCCACCAGCCCACTGCCCTTGGGTGACGTCACCCCACATGCGCAAGCTGCCTTGTCCGGCCGCGATGTTGGCGTCCAGGGGCACATGCCGGCCCAGTTGTGCAACATCGACTTGAGGGAAATAGGCATAGACCTGGCCAGTCCAGTCGGCCCACTTGCTCGGCTGCATCGACAGCAGGCCTCGCTTGAAACGCCCCACGCCGACGAAACGGGTGCCCCAGTCCTCGGGCGGTGTGGCATCCAGGCGCACATCGTGGTGTCTGGCCGAGTTGCGCAGCACCAGGTCGACCTCGCGCAAGGCCAATGTCACGGGGGCCACCGGCAAATCTGCCGCTTGCGGCGGTGTGGCCGCAGAAAGGGGCGGCAACAGGTCTTTTAGTTGGGTGTTTTGCGGGTGTTCGTTGGTCCAGCGCACGGTGCCCCCGCGCACGATCACTTCGCGCTGTGCAAACAGCCAGTCTGCGGCCGCGTTGTCTCTGCTCTGGCTTTGCGTCCAGTCAAGCCCCGCTATTTGCCAGGCGCCTGCAGCGGTCAGTCGGATGTCCAGTTCGGGCGCATCCAGCACCAGCTGTTCCAGCTTGAGATCCAACACCGACCGCACACTGATGGCGATCATGACCTTGGGCAGGCGCAGTGCGGTGCGTCCTTCGGCATCGAGCAAAGCGATGTCGCGCAGCTCAAACGAGGGCGCCCACCCGGTTGATTCGCCAGAAATCTGGCCGATGCGCACCGGTACCCCGATGGTTTTTTGGGCCAAGCGTTCCAGGGTCGGGCGGTGGTCACCGATTCGCGGCACAATCCAAAAATGCAACGCTCCCCAGGCTAGACCCAGTAAAAAGCCCAGCACAAGTAAAACCCATGCCAGGAACCGCACAAGGCGGGACAGCAAAAGGCTCAGGCGGGGAAAAGTGGGCAAAGACGGCACAAACATTTGAATCAGAAAGTCAGCAGGAATTATGACCCGCAGCCAGCCCATGAATGAGCCACCGGCCGCACATCATGCCAGCCCAGCTGATTTGCCCCTGTATTCCCGCTTTGTCCAGCGATTGCACCGGCGTTATGCCGATGTGCTGCACTTGCTGCCACCTGGCCCCCCAACTCGAAACAGCCTGAACGCGGCCTATGTGGCCTTGCAGGCGACGGGCCTGGACACAGGTGCGGCCTTGCGGGTGTTGCGCCAGCTCACACTGGAGCGTCTGGCCCAGCTGGACTGCACCCGGCAGGCCTCACTGGACGTGGTGATGCAAGGCATGACCTGGTTGGCCGAAGTCGCCCTCAACATCGCCTGGCAGCAGGTCATGTCCGATCTGGATGTCCTGCATGGTGCGCCCACCAAGGCCAATGGCCAGCGCGCTGAAATGTGGATCCTCGGCATGGGCAAGCTGGGCGCCCGTGAGCTGAATGTGTCCAGTGACATTGACCTGATTTATGTGTACGACGAAGACGGGGAAACGCTCGGCAACAGCGAAGGCCGCAACAAGGTGTCGTGCCAGGAGTACTTCACCCGCGCCGTCAAGCGCATGTACGCCTTGATTGGTGAGACCACGGACCACGGCTTTGTTTTTCGGGTGGATCTGGCCCTCAGGCCAAACGGTAACTCTGGCCCCAGCGTGGTCTCGCTGGATGCTCTGGAGGAGTATTTGCTGGTGCAGGGCCGAGAGTGGGAGCGTTTTGCGTGGATGAAAAGCCGGGTGGTCGCGCCCCGCAGTGCGGTGGTCAATGGCTCTGCCCAGGCCATGCGCGGGGTGGTTTTGCCCTTTGTGTTTCGCCGCTACCTCGACTACAACGTGTTCGAGTCGTTGCGCACGTTGCATCAGCAAATTCGCGAACACGCGGCCAAGCGGAGTGCGGGCCGACCCGAGCGCGCCAATGATGTCAAGCTGTCGCGTGGCGGCATTCGCGAGATCGAATTCACCGTTCAGCTGTTGCAGGTGGTTCGTGGCGGGCAATTCCCCGAGCTGCGCACCCGCCCCACCCTGAACGCCTTGCAGCGTGTCGCCAAAGCGGGGCTCATGCCCCAGGTCACAGCCCATGCGCTGAGCGCGGCCTATGTTTTTTTGCGTCAGGTGGAACACCGTATCCAGTACCTGGACGACCAGCAAACCCATGTGCTGCCCACCCGGGACGACGACCTCAAGTGGATCGCACAGACCTTGGGTTATCCCCATGCGGGTGCATTTCTGACAGACCTGGATGCGCACCGGGAAGTGGTGGCACAGGAGTTCGACACCTTGCTGGGCGGCGACCGGGAATGCAAAGGCTGCAACGGTAAAAACGGGCAACGGGAATCGACCGATCTGGATGGCATTGCTGCTGTCTTTACAGGCCGTATCGGCGAACGCCTGGCCGAATGGCCGGGCAACCTTCGGGTCCAAGCGCTGCGCGATGATGCCCGTGGACGCCTGATGCGCTTGTTGCAACGCACGGCCCATTGGCTGGAAGAGGGGCGCATCGGCGAAGAGGCGGTGCTGCGCATGGTCGACTGGATCGAGCCCTTGCTTCGCCGGGAAAGTTACCTGGCGCTCATGCTGGAGCGGCCTTCGGTGCATGAGCGCTTGTTGCGCCTGCTGGGCGCTGCCAAGTGGCCTGCGCGTTATTTGCTGCAACACCCCGGCGTGATCGATGAGTTGGCCGGTGGCAATCTGTTCGACAGCCGGTTTGACGCCGCAGAATTCGAGGAGGAGTTGCAAGCGCGGCTTGAGGCCCTCAGGCGCACGGGCGAAGATGACGAGGAAAGCCTGCTTAATCTGCTTCGCCGAGCCCACCACGCCGAGCAGTTCCGCACGCTGGCTCGTGACGTCGAGGGCGTGCTCACGGTAGAGCAAGTGGCCGATGACCTGAGTGCCCTGGCCGATGCTGTGCTGCGCGTGACCGCCCGCTGGTGCTGGAGCCGCCTGAAAATCCGCCACCGTGAAGAACCAGCCATTGCCATCATTGGCTACGGTAAGTTGGGCGGCAAAGAGCTGGGTTATGGCAGTGACCTGGACATCGTTTTTGTCTATGAGGATGCCGATGAACGGGCACAAGAAATTTATGCCGGCTATGTTCGAAAGCTCATCAACTGGATGACTGTCAAAACAGCGGATGGCGATTTGTACGAAATTGACACGGCCTTGCGCCCCAACGGCAACTCGGGCTTGTTGGTCACCCGCTTTGAGGCCTATGCCGACTACCAGCAGCAGCGTGGCAGCAATACCGCCTGGACCTGGGAACACCAGGCCATGACACGCGCCCGATTTGTCATGGGCCTGCCCTCTTTGGCGCCGCGTTTTGATGCCGTCCGCTACGCCGTCATCAGTGCCCCCCGCGATGCCGCCAGCCTCAAGGCCGAAATTGTGGCCATGCGCGAACGGGTACGCCAGGGCCACCCGGTCAAGGCGGACCGCTTTGACGTCAAGCACAGCCCCGGCGCCATGGTCGATGCCGAATTTGCCGTGCAGTATTTGGTGCTGCTGCACACCGCCGCGCACACCGAGTTGGCGGACAACGTGGGCAACATTGCCTTGCTGCTGCGAGCAGAAAAGGCCGGATTGTTGCCCAAAGGGGTGGGCGAGTCGGCCGCCAATGCTTACCGGGAGATGCGCCGGGTGCAGCATCGGGCGCGCTTGAACGAAGAGCCCACAGACGTGCCCTTGAAGGACTTGGCCAGTGAGCGCGAAGCGGTGCTGGCCTTGTGGCGCGTGGTGATGGGCTAGCAGGCCCCCGCGACCATTGCGCTTGTGACGGCGCCTGTGCAGCAGGGCTGCTTGACAAGGCATGCAAAACTTTTCCTTCTGAAACCGCTGGAAAAACCTTCCCGCTAAACTCCTTGCTTGCTGACAGGGTGTTCATAAAAGAGAAAGCGTCATGAAAAAAAGCGGTGCATGGATTGGGGCGGGGGTATGGGTTTTCGCGGGTTTCATCAGTACGGGCTGGGCCGCTGAAGACGGCAAGTTGCCAGCCCCTGCAAAGCCTTCCTTGACAGTGACCGTGGCGCAACCCCAGACGGGCAACCTGCCCCAAAAAATCAGCGCCAATGGCAACCTGGCCGCTTGGCAAGAAGCCGTGATTGGCGCCGAAGCCAATGGTCTGAAGGTCACCGAGGTGCGTGTGAACGTGGGCGACCGTGTGCAAAAGGGCGATGTGCTGGCCACCTTGCAGGCCGATACCTTGCGTGCTGAGTTGGCGCAGGCCGATGCCAGCCTGGCCGAAGCTTCTGCCAGCGCGCAAGAAGCCAAAGTCCAGGCTGACCGTGCCCGCAGCTTGCAGCAGCAAGGCTTTTTCAGCCCTGCACAACTGAGTCAAGCCTTGGCCGCTGAAGCTTCGGCGCTGGCACGCGTGCAATCGGGGCGTGCTTTGGTGCAATTGCAAAACCTGCGCTTGTCACAAACCCAGGTGCGCGCGCCCGATGCGGGCGTGATCTCTTCACGCCAGGCCACCGTGGGCAGCGTGGTGGGCGTGGGCACCGAATTGTTCAGGCTGATCCGGCAAGGTCGCATCGAGTGGCGGGCTGAAGTGACGGCTGCTGAAATCGGTCGCATCAACCTGGGTGCGCCTGTGCAGGTCGTGGCCGCCAGCGGTCAGCAGTTGCAAGGCAAGGTGCGCATGGTGGCCCCCTCGGTCGATGCGCAAACCCGCAACGCCTTGGTGTACGTGGATTTGCCCGCGCAAACCGGCAGTGCCCGGGCGGGCATGTTTGCCAAAGGCGAAATCACCCTGGGGCAAAGCCCGGCATTGACCGTGCCGCAAACGGCGGTGGTGGTGCGCGATGGTTTCAGTTATGTGTACACGCTGGGGGCAGATCAGAAGGTCAGCCAAATCAAGGTTCAAACCGGACGCCAAAGCGGTGACCGTGTGGAGGTGCTCAGCGGTCTCAAATCCGATGCGCGCGTGGTGGCCAGTGGCGGTGCATTTTTGAACCATGGCGACACTGTGCGCGTGGTCGATGCAGCAGCCCCCGCCGCTGTCGCCAAATAAAAGGGACGCCATGCTCAACGTCTCTTCTTGGTCGATCCGCAACCCGATTCCGGCGGTCATGCTGTTTGTGCTGCTGTCGGTGGCGGGACTGATCGCCTTCGGCAGCATGAAGGTGCAAAACTTCCCTGACCTGGACTTGCCCACCATCACGGTCAATGCCAGCTTGCCGGGCGCAGCGCCCTCGCAGCTCGAAACCGATGTGGCCCGCAAGCTGGAAAATGCGCTGGCGCCGCTGCAAGGCCTGAAGCACATCACCACCAAAGTGCAAGATGGCTCTGTCTCAATCACGGCCGAGTTCCGCATGGAAAAGCCAGTGCAGGAAGCCGTCGACGATGTGCGCTCGGCCATCCAGGGCGTCCGCGCCGACTTGCCCAGTGACTTGCGCGATCCGATTGTGCAAAAGCTCAACCTGGCGGGCACGCCTGTGCTGGCCTACACCGTGCGCTCTGGCCGCATGGACGACGAAGCACTGTCCTGGCGGGTCGACAACGACATCACGCGCAAGCTCTTGTCGCTGCGCGGCGTGGGCGCCGTCAACCGCGTGGGTGGCGTGACCCGTGAGGTGCGCATCGCGCTGGACGTGAACCGCCTGCAGTCACTGGGCATCACGGCGGCCGAGGTGTCGCGGCAACTCAAGCAGGTGCAGCAAGAAGGCTCGGGTGGGCGCATGGATTTGGGCGCGGGCGAGCAGCCGGTGCGCACCATGGCCACTGTCAAGACGGCGCAAGAAGTCGGCCAGATCGAGCTGGCCACATCGCGTGGTGGGCGTGTTCGCCTGGACCAGGTGGCCACTGTCAGCGACACGCTGGCCGACGCGCGCTCGGCGGCCAGCTTGAACGGCACACCGGTGGTGGGTTTTGAGGTGGTACGCAGCAAGGGCGAAAGCGAAGTGGCCGTGGGCCATCTGGTGCGCCAAGCGTTGGCCGACTTCAAGGCACAAAACCCCGACATCGAGATCACCGAGGCTTTTGATTTTGTGACCCCGGTGGAAGAGGAATACAAAGGCTCTTTGGTGCTGCTGTACGAAGGGGCCCTCTTGGCCGTGCTGGTGGTGTGGCTGTTTTTGCGCGACTGGCGCGCCACGTTCGTGTCGGCTGTGGCTTTGCCGCTGTCGGTCATTCCGGCCTTCATTGGCATGGCTTACCTGGGCTTTTCGATCAACGTGGTGACCTTGCTGGCGCTGTCTTTGGTGATTGGCGTGCTGGTCGATGACGCGATTGTCGAGGTGGAAAACATCGTGCGCCATTTGCGCATGGGCAAGTCGCCGTACCAGGCTGCCATGGAAGCCGCCGACGAGATCGGGCTGGCCGTGATCGCTACCACGTTCACCCTGATCGCGGTGTTTTTGCCCACGGCTTTTATGGCTGGTATTCCTGGCAAGTTCTTCAAGCAGTTTGGCTGGACAGCATCGCTGGCGGTGTTTGCCTCGCTGGTGGTGGCCCGTGTGCTCACGCCCATGATGGCGGCCTACATCCTCAAGCCCATTGTGACTGCCGCGCACGAGCCGGGCTGGCTGACTCGCTACATGGTCTGGGCCACTTGGTGCATGAAGCATCGGCTGGCCACGATGGTCATGGCCACGCTGTTTTTCATCGGCTCCATCATGCTGGTGCCTTTGCTGCCCAAGGGCTTTATCCCGCCCGATGACAACTCGCAGACCCAGGTTTATGTGGAGTTGCCCCCAGGCGCTACTTTGGCGCAAACCCAGGCCAGCGCCGAACAGGCCCGCACTTTGCTGGCGCAGGTGCAGCACGTGCAAAGTGTCTACACCACCATCGGTGGGGGCAGTGCAGGCGCCGACCCCTTTGCCGGGGGTGGCGCGGCCGAGGTGCGCAAAGCCACCCTGACCATTCAGCTGACAGAGCGCGGCACCCGCCCGCGCAAGCAGGACATTGAAAACAAAATCCGCACCGCCTTGCAGCAGCTGCCGGGTGTGCGCAGCAAGGTGGGCCTGGGCGGCTCGGGTGAAAAATACATTCTGGTGCTCACGGGCGAAGACGCGCAGGCCCTGCAAACTGCAGCCATGTCGGTTGAGCGTGACTTGCGCACCATCAGCGGCCTGGGCTCGATCGCCTCGACCGCCAGCCTGGTGCGCCCCGAAATTGCGGTGCGCCCCGACTTTGCCAAAGCAGCGGACCTGGGCGTGACCAGCGCGGCCATCAGCGACACCTTGCGCGTGGCCACGCTGGGCGACTACGACGCTGCCCTGCCCAAGCTGAACTTGTCGCAGCGTCAGGTGCCCATCGTCGTCAAGCTGGACGACGAGGCGCGCAAGGACCTCGCCACGCTGGAGCGCCTGATGGTGCCCGGTAGCCGTGGCCCTGTCATGCTGGGCCAGGTGGCCAGCATTGAGGTGGCAGGCGGGCCGGCCGTGATCGACCGTTACGACCGCCAGCGCAACATCAACTTCGAGATCGAGTTGTCGGGCATGCCTTTGGGCGACGTGACGCAAGCGGTGCAAAAACTGCCTGCGCTGCAAAGCCTGCCGCCGGGGGTGAAAGTGGTTGAAGTGGGCGATGCCGAAGTCATGGGCGAACTCTTTGCCAGCTTTGGTTTGGCCATGATGGTTGGCGTGCTGTGCATCTACATCGTGCTGGTGCTGCTGTTCAAGGGCTTCTTGCACCCCGTCACCATTCTGGCGGCGCTGCCCTTGTCGCTGGGCGGCGCGTTTGTGGGCTTGCTGATCGCGCAAAAAAGCTTTTCCATGCCCTCGCTCATCGGCCTGATCATGCTCATGGGCATCGCCACCAAAAATTCGATTTTGTTGGTCGAATACGCCATCGAAGCGCGGCGCGGCAAACCCGCTGAAGGCGAACACCCCGCTGTGCCCGGCATGAGCCGCTGGGATGCCATGCTGGATGCCTGCCACAAGCGCGCCCGACCCATCGTGATGACCACCATCGCCATGGGCGCAGGCATGCTGCCCATTGCCGTGGGTTGGGGCGCCGCAGACACGAGCTTTCGCTCACCCATGGCAATTGCCGTGATTGGTGGTTTGCTCACCAGCACGGTGCTGAGCTTGCTGGTGATTCCGGTGGTGTTCACTTATCTGGACGACCTGGGGCAGTGGGCGGGCCGGGTGTATGGCCGATGGACAGGGTCTGCCCGGCAGGCGCCAGCAAAACGGTGATGCCAGGCGGACTGGCTGAAATGGCTCTTTGGTAAATGGTGAGCAAACAGCAAAAGAAGGCAAAGGACAAGCACATGACAACGAAAGTAGCGATGGTGATGGGTGGCGGCAGTGGCATGGGTGCTGCAGCGGCGCGCAAACTGGCGCAGGACGGCTATCAGTTGGCCGTGCTGTCTTCTTCCGGCAAAGGCGAGGCCCTTGGCAACGAGCTTGGCGGTATCGGCATGACCGGCTCGAACCAGTCGGTTGAAGACATCCAGAAACTGACAGATTTGGTCATGGCGCGCTGGGGCCGAATCGATGTGCTGGTCAACAGTGCAGGTCATGGCCCTAAAGGCCCGGTGCTGGAACTCACCGATGCACAGTGGCACCTGGGTATGGACATGTATTTGATGAACGTGGTGCGCGTTGCACGCGTGGTGGCACCCATCATGGTTCAGCAAAATGCGGGCGCCATCGTCAACATTTCCAGTGCTTGGGTGGTCGAGCCCAGCCCCATGTTTCCGACATCGGCGGTGTTTCGCGCCGGGCTGGCCGCTTTCACCAAGTTGTTTGCCGACGAACACGCCACGCACAACGTGCGCATGAACAATGTGCTGCCGGGCTGGATCGACAGCTTGCCTGCCAAAGAAGAGCGCCGTGAGAGCGTGCCCATGCAGCGCTATGGCACCAGCGAAGAAGTGGCTGCGACCATCGCCTTTTTGGCCTCAGACGCTGCGGCTTACATCACCGGTCAAAACATACGCATCGATGGCGGCTTGATGCGGTCGGTTTGAGCGCCCGCTGGCACGTTCACCACCTTCTGCTTTAAGGGTTGCAGGAATCACACCGGGCGGGATCGGCCCAGGACTGGGTGTGGACTTTCCGTTGCTCTTCGTGGGCGCATTTTTTGCAGCCCCAGATTTCTGCTTTGGGCAATCGGGTCAAGCTGCCGCAGCCACGGCAGGGCAGACCAGGGATTTGCTGACTTAACCAGAAGCCCGGCGTGTCACAACTTGGGCATTCCGAACGCAGTTTTTGGATCAGTTCCTCGGTTGCCTTGATGATCATTTTCTGCCGTGTGGGATTGGCAAAGGCCCGCAGATCATTCTCGGCAAATACCTCACCGCTTGGAGTTTGCTGGCGGGCCAGATGGAAGGCGCGTTCCAGCGCCGCTGCATCGCTCAGGTTCTTGAAAACATCCGGATGGTTCTGGTGTCCGGGCCGCAGCACAAGATGGTGTTCGGGAAAGCGTGCATCGGCGGCAAAGCGTTGCAGCTCTTTTGTTGTTCGCACCGTTCGGTGCAGGCTTTGGGCGGGTCCGTGGGCAAAACCGGTCACCTCAATGCCCGCCACTTGATCAACCCAAAGCACCACCTCGGTGTTCCAGGGAATGAAGGCTCCGAAGGGGTCGGTTCCAAAAGAGCCTTCACTCGCCAGGCCGAGGTGGGCCCCAGTCAGCGCCATGCCGAGCTCGGCCTTTTTGCGTGCGGCCTCGATTTGGGAGCCGGGCCTGGCTTGTTCACGCGTAAAGGCCCCCAATTGGTCGGTGTCAAAACCGTCGGTGTGCACCAGCTGGCATCTCAGCGCCGTTTCGAGTGATCCTCGCACCAGGTCCTGCTTGCCGTGTTGCGTCAGGAAAGCCACCTGACGTCCGGCGTAGAAAGTGGGGTGGGATGCAGTCATGCGCCACTCACGCTAACAGCGCCTGTGCCAGTGACACGTAGGCGGGAATGCCAAACACGATGTTCAGCGGAAAAGTCAGTCCCAGACTCAGGCCAAAGTAGAGCGAGGGGGCGGCTTCGGGCAGCGCATTTCTAAGCACAGCGGGCACGGCAATGTAAGAGGCACTTGCCGCCAGCACCATCAGCAAAGCACCATCACCAGCGGTCAACTGCAGCAGATAAGCAAGGCCCAAAGCGATGCTCGCATGGACCATGGGCCCCAGCACGGCATAAGCCACCAACACAGGAGACTTGCCTTTGACCTGGGGCAGGTTGCGTGCGGCCATCAAGCCCATGTCAAGCAGGAAAAACGAAAGCATGCCCTTGAACAGGTCGCCGGAGAACGGTTGCATGGCGGCCTTGCCGGTGTCGCCAGTGATCATGCCGATGACCATGGCCCCCAGCAACAGCAACTGGGCGCCATCTGTGAAGGACTCGTGCAGGATCTTACCTACAGAGCCCTGGGTCTTGGTGGGTGGCCCTCCCAGGGTGGCTGCGCCACCGGCTTGCTCCCCCACGTTCACCCCTTCATTCAAGGCAGCTTTTTGACGCAAAGAATTGGCAAACACGACCGCCAGGATGATGGCGGGCGACTCCATTAGGGCCATCGCCGCGGCCATGTGCCCACCGTAAGCAACGCCCTGGTTTTCAAGGTACTGCACGGCGGTGACGAAGGTCACCGCGCTGACTGAGCCATAGGTTGCGGCAATCGCTGCAGCGTCAAAGCTCGAGACAAAGCGGCGCAAAAGGGTGTAACCGATCAGAGGAATGGTGACCGCCAGCGCAATTGCCGCCGCTAGGCTAACGCCGACTTGGGCGGTCAGGCCGGACTGCGACAGCGCGAAGCCGCCCTTCAGGCCCAGGGCCATCAACAGGTACAACGACAAGAAGCGGGAGATGGCGGTCGGTATTTCCAGGTTCGATTTGACTGTGCCGGCTAGAACGCCAAAGATGAAAAAAAGAATCGCGGGATCGATGAGGTTCTGCATGGAGGGGCTTTCTTTGCCGAAATCATAAAAACTTCAATCCATCTTGTAAAATCGATTCTTATACAGTTGTGCATAGATAAAAACCTATGAATGTCACCTTTCGGCAATTGCGACTTTTTTTGGCTCTGGCCGAAACAGGCAGCGTGAGTGCAGCGGCCAAAGCGATGCATGTGACACAACCCACGGCGTCCATGCAGCTCAAAGAGGTCAGCCAGTCGGTCGGGTTGCCGATCTATGAGTTGGTGGGTAAAAAAATTTACCTGACCGATGTGGGCAAAGAGCTGGCCGTGACGGCGCGCTCAATGGCCCAGGCCTGGGACGCCTTCCAGCAAAACGTTGACGCTGCCAAGGGCTTGTCGCGCGGCAAACTGCGGGTGGCGGTGGTCAGCACCGCTAAGTATTTCATGCCGCACTTGATCGGCAGCTTTTGCAACAAGCATCCTGCGATCGATGTTTCATTGGAAATCCTGAACCGCGATGGCGTGGTGCAGCGTTTGCGTGAGAACCTTGATGACTTTTACATCATGTCCATGCCGCCCTCGGACATGGACCTCGGGGATGAAGCCTTTATGCCGAATCCAATTGTGGTGATTGCCCCTGCGTCTGACCCGCTGGCCAAACGGCGTGCTGTGCCCTTGAACGAGTTGGCCCAACGTCGTTTTATATTTCGGGAAAAGGGTTCGGGCACACGCATGGCCGCGGATCATTTCTTCAAGACGTTGAAGTTCCGCCCGGACGTTCGGCTGGAGCTGGGCAGCAACGAAGCCATCAAGGAGTCGGTGGCTGGCGGTTTGGGTGTGGGCGTGGTTTCGCTCAACGCTTTGCATGGACATCAAAAGGAAAACGGTGTCAGCGTCATTGACGTGGTGGGCTTTCCCCTGCCCTCAACTTGGCACATTGTCCATCCTGCTGCGAAGAAATTGTCGCCACTGGCCTTGGCATTTAAGCAGCATGTGCTCAAGGAAATCAGCCGCCGCAAGTGAGGGCGTGCTTGTTAAACGCTGTCCAGTCCCTGTCTGCAGTCTTTCGCCTGCTGACGGATCAGTGCCTTGTCTTCGTCGCCCATCTTCGCCACATGCTTGACCATCAATGCCGTGCGCGGGTTGCCTGCAAAGTCTTCTTCATGGCGGATCAGAAAATCCCAGTACAGCGTGGTCATGGGGCAGGCGGTGGGGCCGCTGCGCACTTCGGGCTGGTAGCGGCAGCCTTTGCAGTAATTGCTCATGCGGCTGATGTATTGGCCGCTGGCCACATAGGGCTTGCTGGTAAAGCGCCCGCCGTTGGCGTGCAGCGCCATGCCCAGGGTGTTGGGCGTTTCCACCCATTCCACGGCATCAACATACATGGCGCGGTACCAGGCGCTGACCTCTTGCGGAGCCAGGCCGGCCAGCACGGCAAACTGCCCGGTGACCATGAGGCGCTGGATATGGTGTGCGTAGCCGTGTTGCAGGCTCTGGCCGATGGTGGCTTGCATGCAGGCCATGTGGGTTTTGCCCGTCCAGTACCAAACAGGCAAGGGGCGGGTGTGGCCGTAGAAATTGGCGTTGGCCATGTGTGGCATGTCGAGCCAGTACACACCGCGAATGAATTCGCGCCAGCCCAGCACCTGGCGAATGAAACCTTCCACACTGGCCAGTGGCAAACCGCGGGCATGGTAGGCCTGCTCGGCGGCCACGATCACCTCGCGTGGGTTGAGCAAATGCAGGTTGAGGCTGCTGCCCACCAGCGCGTGCCAGCCAAAGGGCAGCGTGGTCCACATGGCATCCTGCCAGACCCCGAAACTTTCTAGGCGTTGGTCGATGAAGTGCTGTAGCGCCACCAGGGCCTCTTCGCGGGTGACGGGCCAGGCAAAATGGTCGAGCGTGCCGGGGTGTTGGGCGTAGCGTTCGCGCACCATGTCGATCACGTCTTGCGTGACGTGGTCGGGCGCAAAGCGTGCCGGCGGGGGCACGGCGCCCGGGCCTTTGGCACCAAAGCCTTTGCGGTTCTCGGCGTCGAAGTTCCACTGGCCCCCAATGGGCGTTTTGCCTTCCATCAAGATGCCGTGGCGTTTTCGCATCTCGCGGTAAAAAAATTCAAGGCGCAGCTCTTTTTTGTCACCTGCCCACTTGGCAAATTCGGCGCGGCTGCATAAAGAGTGGGTGTCGCCCACCCAGCGCAACAGCACTTGGGCAAGTTGAGCGGACTCTTCGATCAGCTTTTCCATGCGCCAAGCCCCGGCTTCCATCACCACCAGTGCTTTGGGGGTGTGGCTTTTCAGCGCGTGGGCCAGTCGCCCGGAAAAGTCGGTGGGCAGGCTCAGGTCGTCCACTTTCATGTAGGTACAAGGCCAGCGGCGTTGGTGTGCCTCGTTGGCAAAGTGCCGCATGCCCGACAAAAATAGCGCAATACGGGCCTGGTGGTTCCATACTTCCGTGGCCTCGCTGTCGGCCTCGATCAGCAGCAGCCGGTCTTTTTCCGGGTCAAATCCATCCAGCGCCGGGTTGTCCCAGCCCAGTTGGTCTCCCAGCACCAAAATCAGGTTGCGGCAATCAGGCCCCCTGGTGGGGGTCGTGTTGGGGGTGCTTGCGGGTTTGGGGTGTGCCATGCTCAATTTCAGGTGTGTGGGACGCTTTGCGGCGGGCGTGCGGAGGACTTGTCGGCTCGGCAGCGGTCGCTGCAATACAACACGCTGTCCCAGTTTTTCGCCCAGCTTTTGCGCCAACTCATGGGTCGACCACAAACGGCACAAGGTTTTTGGGGCAAATCTTGTTTGTTCCCTTTAAAACCCGGGGGTTTGGGCATGGTCTTCTCCAGTGAAAATGAGCTGGTGTGACAAACTTAACAAAGAAGTTTAAACTGATCAGTCGCAAAATGAATTTTAAAGTGCAAATGAATTACGCGTGGGTAAATAAACTCTTGAATCGGTTGATGTTGGCCTTGTGGGTGGTCGGCATGGTGCTGGGCATCGGGGCGGCGCATGCCAGTTCAGCATTGACCCCAGCGGCCTGCCCGCCCATCCTGAACCACAGCTTTGACCGACTGCAAGACGAAAAGCCCCAGTCGCTGTGCCAGTACGCGGGCAAGGTGGTGCTGGTGGTCAACACGGCCAGTTTTTGTGGATTCACCTCGCAATACAAAGGCCTGGAAGCGCTGAACACCCAGTACAAAAACCAAGGCTTGGTGGTGTTGGGCTTCCCATCCAATGACTTCTCGCAAGAAAGCGGCAGCAACAAACAGATCGCCGATTTTTGTGACAGCACCTTTGGCGTTAAATTTCCGATGTTCACCAAAACCCAGGTCACGGGCGATGGCGCTGTGCCCTTGTTCAAACAACTGACCGCTCAAACCGGCCAAAAGCCGCGCTGGAACTTTCACAAATACCTGATTGGCCGCGATGGCAAGGTCATTGACCAATACAGCAGCATGACAGGGCCCGACAGCAAAAGCCTGTTGGGAGCGATCGACAAAGCTCTCAAGGCCAAACCATGAACCAGAACACGATTCGCCGCATGAAACTGGCCATCGTGGGTTCGGGCATTTCGGGTCTTGCGGTGGCTCACACCCTGAAGGGCTATGCCGACATCACCGTGTTCGAGGCGGGTGATTATTTTGGCGGGCACACCCACACGGTGGACGTGACCCTGCCCACACCGCAGGGCTTAGTGACACATGGGGTGGATACGGGTTTTCTGGTGTTCAACGAACGCACCTACCCCAACCTGATCAACCTGTTTGCCGAACTGGGCGTCGAGACGGCGCCCTCGGACATGTCTTTTTCCGTCAAGGTGCCAGGTGCACTGAAGGGAAAAACCCTGGAGTGGAGCGGCACCGACCTGAGCAGTGTGTTTGCCCAGCGCGACAATCTGGTCAACCCGCGCTTTTGGCGCATGCTGGCCGATGTGATGCGCTTCAATGCGCTGTGCACCCGCATTGCCAAAGAGCAGCGCGAAAAAGAAATGCAACAGCCGCTCAGCGATTTCTTGCGCGTGAACCGATTCAGCGAAGCTTTTCGGGACTGGTATTTTCTGCCCATGATGGGTTGCATTTGGAGTTGCCCGACCGACCAGATGCTGCAGTTTCCCGTAGCGACCATGATCCGGTTTTGCCACAACCATGGCCTGATTCAAGTGACCAACCGCCCCCAGTGGTTCAGCGTGGTGGGGGGCGCGCGCACCTATGTCGAGAAAATTTTGGTGGATGTGCGCGACAAGCGCCTGAACACCCCCGTGCGCCTGATCGAGCGCGACGCGCAAGGTGTGCGCATCATCACCGACGGTCATGCCGAGCGCTTTGACCAGGTCGTGATCGCCACGCACACCGACCAGGCGTTGGGCCTGTTGCGTGAACCGAGCAACTTCGAGCGCAGCTTGCTGGGGGCCATTCGCTATCAGGACAACCATGCGGTGTTGCATACCGACGCCAGCGTGCTGCCTGCCAACCAGAAAACCTGGGCGGCCTGGAATTACGAACGCGCAGCCAGCAGCGAGCGCGAGTCATCCAGGGTCTGCCTGCACTATTTGCTTAACCGCTTGCAGCGCATTCCGTTTGAGCAGCCGGTGGTGGTTTCGCTCAATCCTCTGCAAGCCATTGACCCGTCCACCATCGTGGGTGAATACGATTACGCGCATCCGGTGTTTGACCTGGCCGCCATTGAAGCGCAAAAGCGCCTGCCTTTGCTGCAAGGCCAGCAACACACCTGGTATGTCGGGGCCTGGACAGGTTACGGCTTTCATGAAGATGGCCTCAAATCAGGCCTTCAAGCAGGCCGCGCATTGCTCCAGCAAATCCACGGGCAAGGCAACAGCAACCCTGAAAAGCTGGCGGCATGAAAACGGTCACCGCACTCATGGGCTGGGGCCAGGTGAGGCATACGCGCCATCGTCCGGCGCACCATGCATTCGCCTACCCCACGGCATTCCTGATGTTGCCCATGCGCAGTCTGCAAGCGGGGCAGTGCAAGGCAGCGCTGGCCATCAACCGCCCTGCGTGGTTTGCGTTTCATGACGCTGACCATGGTGACGGACGAAGTGCAGACCAGGGCGGCGCACTGGCCTGGTTGGACGAGTTGCTGCTCAAGGAAGGCATCACGGACGCGAGCGGTGAGGTCTGGCTGCAGGCCTTCCCCCGAGTCTTGGGGCACGCCTTCAAGCCCGTGAGCTTTTGGTACGCGCATCGGACCAATGGCACGTTGGCCGCCATCGTTGCCGAGGTGAACAACACCTTTGGCGAACGGCATTGCTACCTGCTGCCAGAGCCGCAATATGGTCACACGATATTGGCCAACAAAGTTTTCCATGTATCCCCTTTTTGCGATGTGCAGGGCGAATACCGTTTTCGTTTCATGCGCGTTAGCCATTCGGGCATCGAGCGAATTGTGGCGCGGGTCGACCACGCCGATGCAGACGGTCCCCTGATTGACACCAGCTGGAGCGGAGAGCTTCAGTCCCTCAACGCGGCTGCCTTGCGCCGCGTCATGTGGCGCTACCCGCTGCTGACCTTGGGTGTGGTGGCACGCATCCACTGGCATGCATTGCTGCTGTGGCTTAAAAAAGTACCGTTTTGGCGCAAGCCCGAACTGCCTCGCGAATTTGTGACCCGTTGAACACTGGAACCCACCGGATGCCCCCCACGATGAAGACCGCAGATACAGCCACAATTGCTGGCACCCAGTCCGCAGCCGCGCGGATTCCGCACATCAGTTTGCCCAGAGCGGCAACGCGCTTGCTGGGCTTGCTGGCTCGCCTGAAAATCGGCACGCTCACCCTGCATGCCCCCGACGGCAACTACCAGGTTTTTGGCACGCATGAGGCCCCCTTTGCTGCGCTGCACATTCACCATTGGGAGATGTGCGCCGAGGTGCTCAAGTCGGGCGATATCGGTTTCGCCGAAGGCTATATGGCCGGCGAATGGACCACGCCTGATTTGGCCGCGCTGCTGCGTCTTTTGATCGCCAACCGCAACCACATTGAAGGTGCGATTTATGGCCACTGGCTGGGGCGTTTGGCGTACCGCATCAAGCACTTGCTCAACCGCAACAACCGCAGTAACAGCCGCAAGAACATCCACGCACATTACGACCTGGGCAATGCGTTTTACGAGTTGTGGCTGGATGGCACGATGAATTACTCGTCAGCCTGGTTTGAAGGCGACAAGACGCAGCCCATGGCGGATGCGCAAAAAGCCAAAGTGCGCCGTGCCTTGCGCATGGTGAACGCCAAGCCTGGTGACCGCGTGCTTGAAATCGGATGCGGGTGGGGGGCTCTGGCCGAGGCGGCCACCACCGAATTTGGAGCGCACATCACAGGCGTGACCTTGTCCACCGAGCAACTCGGCTTTGCCAATGCCCGCATGCAGGCCCAGGGCGTGCAGCAGCATGCTGATTTGCGCTTGCAAGATTACCGGGACATTGCAGACGAACCCTTCGACGCCATTTGTTCCATCGAGATGATCGAGGCGGTGGGGCAAGCTTATTGGCCCACATATTTCCAGACCATCAGCCGCCTGCTGAAACCCGGCGGCCGTGCGTGCGTGCAAAGCATCACCATCGATGACAGTCTGTTTGAGCGTTACCTGCAATCGACCGACTTCATTCAGCAGTACATTTTCCCAGGGGGCTGTTTGCCAAGCCCTGGCGAGTTTCGCAAACAGGCGCAGGCCGCAGGCTTGCAGGTGGTGGACGAGCTGAACTTTGGTCCCGACTATGCCGAGACATTGCGCCGCTGGCGAGAGCGTTTCATGCAGCAAGTCGACGAAGTGCAAAAGCTGCAGTTTGACGACCGCTTCATCCGCCTGTGGGCGTTTTACCTGGCCTATTGCGAAGCTGCGTTCGACGAGGCCAACATCGATGTGATCCAGTTCACGCTGACCAAACCAGGATGAAACCCATGAATGCACACTTTGACAAGACCTCGACATGGGCGCATGGTGTGCGTCGGCACTGGGTCGGTTACTGTCTGTGCATGGGCATTGTGGGTGGGGCGTTCTTTGCCGCCAAAGCGCAAGCCCAAGCCAGCATGGAGAGTTCGAACATCAACCCCAATGCCGAGTTCAGTCGCCCAGAGGTTGCAGCTTTGAGCGGCGTGGTGCCTACAGCGCCCGTGCGTTTGCGCGTCTGGGGTTTTGAGGTTTACGACGCCCGGCTTTGGACGCCTTTGGGGTTTCGCCACAGCCAGCACGCACAACACCCGTTCGCGCTGGAGTTGCAATATTTGCGCCGCCTGGAAGGGGCCTCGATTGCAAGCCGATCGATTGACGAGATGCGGCGCGTGGGCAGCTTCAGCGACGCCCAGGCGCAAGGCTGGTTGTCGGCCATGAGCGCCTTGTTTCCCAATGTCAGCCAGGGCGATCGCATCACCGGCGTCAACCTGCCAGGTCTGGGCGCTGAATTCTGGGTCAACGGCCAACGCGTCGGGATGGTGAAAGACCCCGCCTTTGCGCGTTTGTTTTTTGGTGTCTGGCTGGACGAGCGCACTTCCGAGCCCAAGATGCGTGCGAAATTGTTGCAAGGCCTTCAGCCATGAGCATCGCCACATCGGCATCTGGCCCAGACCGTCAGCGCCGCGCCGCAGCGGCCTATGGCCTGCTGGGTTTGCCACTGGCCTTTGTGGCCTTGCCGGTGTATGTGCATTTGCCCAATTTGTATGCCCAGCAATATGGCGTGCCTTTGGCGGCATTGGGCGCGGTGCTCTTGCTCAGTCGCAGCATCGATGCCGTGGTCGATCCGTGGCTGGGGCGCTGGGGTGACCAACTTTTTCGCCATTCATGGCGTGCCGTCTGGCTGGCGGCGATGCTGTTGGCTTTGGCAGTGGCCCTGGGCTTTGCGGCTCTGTTTTTTCCGCCGTCGGCGGTTTTGTCGGCGCCGCAGTTGCTGATCTGGGTGGGCGGTGCGCTCACGCTCAGTCACCTGGCCTACAGTGGACTGGGCATCTTGCACCAGGCTTGGGCCGCGCGCCAGGGCGGTGGTGGCATCGCGCAAAGCCGGTGGGTGGCCTGGCGTGAAGGCTGGGCCTTGGTGGGTGTGTTGTTGGCATCGGCCTTGCCCGCCCTTTGGGGCTGGCCCATGACCACGGCCCTGCTGGTCATCATGTTGGCCCTTGGCTTGTTCACCTGGCAGCGCACGGCCAGGCAAGCCGCACCCATGCAAGCCCCATTGCCGTCCGAACTCGACCCTGCACACAATGCCGTGAGTTTGTGGCAGCCCTGGCGCTATGCCGGCTTTCGCCGCTTGTTGGTGGTTTTTGTTTTGAATGGCTTGGCCAGTGCTGTGCCCGCGACCCTGGTGCTGTTTTTCGTGCAAGACCGTTTGCAGGCGCCCAAGGCCATGGAGCCGCTGTTTCTGGGTTTGTACTTTGCCGCCGGTGCCTTGTCGTTTCCACTGTGGCTCAAGGTGATCGACCGCATCGGCCTGTTGCGAACCTGGGCGCTGGGCATGGCCTTGTCGGTGTTGGCCTTTGTGAGTGTGATCGGGTTGGGCGCGGGCGATACCACCGGGTTTTTGCTGGTGTGCGCGTTGTCGGGCATGGCGCTGGGGGCAGACCTGACGGTGCCTGGTGCCCTGCTTAACCAGTTGATCGACCGCTGCGGTGAGCGCGGCCGCACCGACGGCGCCTTCATGGGCTGGTGGAATCTGGCCACCAAGCTGAACCTGGCCTTGGCTGCTGGCCTGTCGCTGCCCTTGCTGAGCTTGTGGGGCTATGCGCCGGGACGGCAAGACACAGATGCTTTGTTGGCGCTGGGCCTGGCGTATGGCTTGCTGCCATGCGTGCTCAAGCTGATGGCTGCACTGGCTTTGTATGTGGGTTTGATGCGTGCACCCGCTTTGGCACACACGGCCTGATGCGAGCGCCATGCCTCCGTATGAATTCGACTCAAATTTTGAAAATGGGAGCTTGCACATGAGTACAAAAATGGATCGCCGAAACGCAATGGTCCGCCTGGGTGCTTTGCCCGTTGTTGCCACTGTGCCCTTTTTGGCCAGCTGCGCGGGGCCGCAGGTGCAAAGCTATGCGCAAGAAAAGCCTGTACTGGATTTGCGCACCTACTTCACGGGCACCATCGACGCCTGGGGCGTTTTTACCGACCGCAGCGGCCAAGTGGTCAAGCGCTTCACGGTGGTGATGGACTGCAGCTGGAATGGCGATGAAGGCGTGCTCGACGAGGCCTTTGTTTATTCGGATGGCACCCGACAGCGTCGCATTTGGCGCCTCAAGGCGGGGCCCAATGGCGCCTACACCGGGCGTGCCGACGACGTGGTGGGCGAGGCCGCAGGCCAGGTCAGTGGCAACGCGTTTCGCTGGGGCTACACACTGGCGCTGCCGGTGGATGGCCGTACCTGGCATGTCGATTTTGACGACTGGATGTACCTCATGGACGACCGTGTCATGCTGAACAAAGCCACCATGAGCAAATGGGGCGTGAAGCTGGGTGAAGTCACCTTGTCGTTCACGCGCCGAACGCCTGTGTTGGCCAAGCCGGTTTGAGCCGCATGAGTGCGACCCCTTCCATCGCCGCCAACCGTGCCGACGATGTGCTGCAAAAAAGCAGCCCGCAGCCCCGGCTTGCAGTGCCCAAGCGCAGCTGGCTGCAGCTGAACACGCCCATCGCCCACTGGCATGGCCGCAGGGTCTGGCTGGTGGGAGCGTCAACAGGCATTGGCCTGGCGTGCGCCCAGGCTTTGCGTGCGGCTGGCGCCATGGTGGTGGTGTCGGCGCGCAATCCGCAAGGCGTGCAAAACTGGGCTGCGCAAGACCCGCTTGTGCAGTGGCGCCCACTTGATGTGGCTGTCAACGCCGATGTACAAGCCACCGCCCGTGCCATTTTGAGCGAGGGCCCGCTGGACCTCGTGGTTTACGCCGCCGGCTACTACCGCGCCCAGCGCGCGACAGCCATCGATCTGGACGATCTGTTGCAGCATGACAAAGTCAATTACCAGGGCGCGCTGCAAGTGATCAACGCAGTGTTGCCCGATATGCTGGCGCGGCAAGGCGGACACATCAGCTTGCTCAGCAGCGTGGCGGGTTGGCGCGGTTTGCCCAACGGTCTGGCCTACGGCCCGACCAAGGCGGCGCTCACGCATCTGGCAGAAACCCTGTACCTCGATTTGCAAGACCAGGGCATTGGTGTGAGCGTGGTCAACCCCGGTTTTGTAGATACCCCACTCACCGCCCAGAACCAGTTCACCATGCCGGCGCTCATCAGCTCCGAGCAGGCCGCGCTTGAAATGCTCAAGGGCTGGGCGCAGGGACAGTTTGATATTCATTTCCCCAAGCGCTTTACCTTGTGGCTCAAACTGCTGCGGCTGCTGCCTTACCGCTTGTACTTTCCGCTGGTGCGCAAGTTCACAGGCTTGTGAGGGTGGGTTTTGAAAGTCTCCATGAACACCCGACAATTCACCCAAAACCTCGCCACATTTTTTGAAACGCTGTCACCACAAAGCGTCGCGCAACTGCACACGCTCTACGATGCGCAAGCCCGGTTCAAAGACCCTTTCAATGAAGTCCAGGGGCTGCCCGAGATTGAGCGAATTTTTCGCCATATGTATGTGGCGCTCGACCGGCCCCACTTCGTCATCACAGGCCAGCTGGTCGATGGTCAGCAGGCATTCCTGACCTGGGAGTTCCGCTTTCATTTCAAGCGCTTTGACACCACCACCTTGCAAACCGTGCGGGGCGGTAGCCACGTGGCGTTCAACGAACAAGGCCTGGTGACGCTGCACCGCGATTACTGGGATGCGGCAGAAGAGTTGTACGAAAAATTGCCGCTGGTGGGCGGCGTCATGCGCTGGCTGAAAAAGCGCGCTAACACCTGAGCCCTTGCAGCAGCTGCACTCAGCGGTAAGTGCCTATGACTCAGAACTCAAACCCACCCTGCTGGCGCACCGCTGCCGATGCGCTGCCTGCAAGCAAATCGACCAGCAGCTGTGCTTGCGTCAAATCTTGGGTCTGGGTGCAAATGCCCAAGGTGTAGTCGGTGCTCAGTTCAAATTCGGGTGGCAACACATCCACCAGTGTCACCCCTTCGGTGTAGTTGATTTCGGTCACTTGCGTGCATCCAATCAAGCCACTTTCGAGACTTTTGCCCATTTCACCCATGGCCGTCGCACCGTTGGGAAATGGGCGAAATTTGTGGCGCAGGCTTTCATCGAGCCCCAGCGCCTTCAACACCCGCATGAAGTGGATGCCAGCCGTCGACATGTCTGGGTCTGGAAAATAAATGGCTTTTGCTGCGCTCATGGCTGCGTGCAGTTCTGCGCGTGTTTTCACCGATGGATGAGGCGTGCCGCTGCGCACGGCCACGCCTGTCCTGACCTTACCCAGCGAACGGACGCTTTCGGGGACGACATGGCCCGAGGTCACCAGTTGATCGATGAGGGGCTTTGTCAATATCACTACATCGCAAGGTGCACCCTCCAACAATTTGGCGTGCATGGCACCTACTGCGCTGAAGGTACCGATGATCTGAGCATGGGTCGATTTTTCGAACTCGGCCTGAACCGCTTTGACCACTGCTGCGGCTGCGCCGCCACTCAATACATGCATGTTGCTCTTTCAATCAAGGGGGTTAATGGTGGGGTGGGGTGCTGTCGGCATGGAGGATCTTCAGCATGTTTTCCGGCGTGAAAGGCATGTGCCGCATGCGCACACCCATGGCATCAAAAATGGCGTTGGCAATGGCTGCGCCAGTTGGACCCGAGCTGCACTCGCCAGCACCCAGCGAGGGTCTGCCTTGGCCGGTCATCAGGCTGACCTCAACCAAAGGCATGTCGCTGAATTTCAAAATGGGGTAACTTGTCCAGTCGCTTGACGCAATGCCTTGTGGGCTGAGCTGAGCCGATTCACAAAGAGCCCAACTGGCCGATTGCAAGGCGCCGCCCTCCAGCTGGTTAACGGCACCTTGGGGATCGACCACATGACCCAGGTCGGCGACCCAGAGCCTTTTCAGCCTGATCTTTTCAGCCACCACCAACTCGACCGCCACTGCACAATATGCGCCCATATTTTTGTACCGCGCATAGGCCAGACCTCGGCCCCAGCCTTCCGGTTTGTTGCCGGGGCGGGTGCTTGTCCAGCCCGCCATAACGGCCAGCTTTTGCAAGACCTCAGCAGCGCGCACATCAGCAGTGCCGCTCAGATGGTCCAGCCGGAACGCCAGAGGATCTTTGCCATATCGGTGTGCCAGTTCGTCCATGAACGACTCTGCGGCAAATACATTGGCTGGTGCACCCAAGGCGCGCATGGCTGAAACGCGAAAAGGCATGTTCAGCACGCGGTGGTTGAGTACCTTGACGCAGGCGATGTCGTAGGGGGGTTGTGCGTTGCGCTCTGAACCACCGCCCACGGCCATGGCGGCATTCACCGCCATGGTGACCGGGAGCGCATTGGCTGTTTGCCATGCGCCGAGCAAGGCTGGTGTTTTGCCGCGTCCAGGGCGGGTGCCATGGCCCTGGCTCCAGACGGATTGGGTCCATTCGAGCAATTGCCCTTCAGGGCTGATGCCCGCCTCGATGTGCACAAGCATGGCCGGTGCCAAGGGCGCATGGGCCAATTCGGCCAGGCGCGTCCACTGTACCCGCACAGGTCGACCTGCTGTGTGTTGTGCCAGCCATGCCGCATCGAAGGCCACATCGTCGGCGCCATTGTGGCCATAGCAACCAGCCCCTTCGACATGTGCGACTTGTACCTGTTCGGGGGCTATTTCAAAAGCCAACGCCAAGTCACGCCGCAAGTTGAAAATGCCTTGGCTGTGGCTCCAGACCTCGAGCCGCTGGTCTTCACGCCACACCGCAAGGGCGCAGCACAGGCCAATCGAGGCATGCTGCAGAAAGGGCCGGTGATACGCCGCACTCACACGTTGCATTTCAGTTTCAGTGGGCTTGTCCGCACCTTCAATGGCTTGCAGGGTATTGACCACCACCGTGGTTTCAAGGGCCTGCGATTTCAGCCAGCCAGGCAAGTCGTCAGGGTTCGGCACTTCGGCCCTGCAGCACCAGAGTTTTCCCTTTGCGGCATCTTCTTCAACCATTTGGGCGATGCGGGTGAGGGCGCTTTCAGACTCGGTCAATACACCCAGCAAGAGCCCATCGCGGACCACCTTCAAAACACCCGCACGTTTTTGCAAGTTGTTTTGCAAAGTCAGCATGTCGCTTTCAATCACAGTGGCCGTAAGCGTGCCCGGTCGAAACACCATGCCATGACACATGCCCGTCATGACGCGGTCTTGGATAAATTCGAATTCGCCAAAAACCTTGGCGACCATGTCGGGTCGCACGGCGTATTTGACTGACGGCGAACTGTCCAGCGATTGCAAGTCATTGCCAGTAACTGCATGGGCAGTATTGATGACGCTGTCCCAGAGAGTGCGGTCTGCCAGTTCGCTGTAGGTGGCTGAAGAGGCTGGGTCTGGCACGGTAAAAAGACCGTTGTCGCAGTGCACTGCGTCGATTCCCACGCCGCAGCGCTGGGCCATTTGCAAGCGGCAGGCTTCGCGCAAATGGGCGGCGGCGCAACGCAAAGCGGCCCCTGAGTGCTGTACCGACAAACTGCCTGAGGTCACGCCTTCATCAGGACTCAAGCGTGTGCTGGCGGGCACCATGTCGATCTGCGTTGCAGGCAGCCGCAATTCTTCGGCAACGATCAGCCTCAGCGCGTGCGAAATGCCTTGCCCCAGGTCTACCTTGCCCGAAAAAGCCTGGATTTGCCCTGCCGGCCCCAAGCCCAGCCATTGGCGCAGCAGAGGGTTCGCCTTGAGTGATTCGGTGTTCACACAGGGCCCAGCCGGGCAGCGGCTTTTTCAATCGCCCGAATCACCCGATTGTGCGCACCACAGCGGCACAAATGGCCATCGAGCGCTTGTACGATTTCTTGTCGGGTGGGTTGGTTTTGGCGTTGCAGCAAGGCAGCGGCAGACATCAAAATGCCACTGGTGCAAAAGCCACACTGCATGGCTTCCTCTTCAATGAACGCAGTCTGCAAAGCGTGCGGTTTGTCGCGGCTTCCCAAACCTTCCACTGTGGTGACAGATTTGTTTTCCACCGCCCACAAGGGTGTTTCGCAAGCGGCCACGGCATGGCCATCGACCATCACCCGGCAAGCGCCGCATTGGCCTTGCCCACAACCCATGCGCGTGCTTTTCATGTGCAGCGTGTTGCGCAAGACATCGAGCAGGGTTTGACCGCTTTCATCCGCCACGGACACGCCCTGCCCGTTCACGCAGAACGCCACTTCCCGAGTGATCATGGCTCAGTCCGGCTTGGCACCCGAGGCTTTGACGATGTTGGCCCACTTGGCGATGTCGGCGTTCAGGTATTGGTCAAACTCGGCCACATTCATCGACATGGGCACAGCACCCTGTTTGGCCCAAGCGGCCTTTACATCCGGGTTGTTCACGATCTTGCGCACTTCTGCGTTGAGTTTGTTGACCACATCGGCGGGGGTGCCCTTGGGGGCCATCAGGCCCAGCCAGATGGTGGCTTCGTATTTGGGCACGGTCTCGGCCACAGTGGGCAACTCCAGCAGGTTGGCCGAGCGCGCCAATCCGGTGCCGCCCAGTGCACGCACTTTGCCGCCTCGTGCAAACTCGGCCATGGTGGTTTCGGCATCGAACATCACATCCACCTGCCCGCCCACGATGTCGGTCCGGGCGCCGGAACTGCCTTTGTAGGGCACATGCGTCATGTCCACGCCAGCCATGTACTTGAACAATTCACCGGCCATGTGGTACGGCGTTCCGTTGCCCGATGACGCGTAGTTGAGCTTACCGGGTTTGGACTTGGCCAGTGCCACCAATTCACCCACTGTCTTGACGGGCACGGAGGGGTGCACCACCAGCAGCAGGTTGGAATAGTTCACCGGCGCGACGCCGACAAAGTCTTTCATCAAGGCAAAGGGCTTGCTTTGAATCAGTGACTCGTTCACCGTGTGGGTGTTGGACATCATGAGCAAGGTGTACCCGTCGGCTGGCGCCTTGGCTGCCAAGTCGGTGCCAATGATCGAGCCCGCACCGGGTTTGTTGTCAATCACAAACGACTGCTTGAGCTCTTCACCCAGCCGCTGTGCCATGAAGCGTGCATAGTTGTCAGCGGGCCCGCCTGAGGCAAAGGGCACCACGATTTTGACGGGGCGGTTGGGGTAGCTTTGCGCGTGTGCCAGGCCAGAGGCCATGGCCAAACTGAGGGCCAGCAGTTTCAAGTTATTGTGCAAGGTGAACATGTCGTGTCTCCGGTGGGTGGAAAGGGGGCGTCTCAAAATGGCCGTTGAACTCTGTGGATCAATCGACTTTGCCAATGCGGGTGACCAGGGCGCTCATCTCTTTGGCATCGGCTTGGACAAAACGCTCAAAGTCGGCGGCGTCCTGGTACATGAACGAAGTGCCAGAGGCCGTCAAGGCGGCGACCGCACGCGCATCTTGTGCGGCAAATCGAGCAGCTTGGCGCAAGCTGTCGACTACGGCAGTGGGTGTGTCGGCCGGCACAAACAGGCCCGACCACTGCGAGTACTGGATCGGCACACCCAACTCCTTCAAACTGGGCACATCGGGCATGCTGGCCAGCCGCCCCTCACCCCAGTGCGCCAGGGCGCGCAAGCGGCCCGAGGCAATGTGCTGTTTGACGCTGGCGGGGCCAGTCGACAAAGCTTCGATCTGACCACTCAGCAATGACAAAACAGCCGGACCTGCACCGGTGTAAGGCACATGCAGCATGAAGGTCGATGTGGCGGCCTTGAGCTGTTCCATCGGCACGTGCATGGTGCCGTAATTGCCCGATGAACCAAAGGAGATGCGCCCCGGGTTGGTCTTCACATAGGCCATGAAGTCGCCATAGGTTTTCCGGGGGCTGTCTGCGCGCACGACCAGCACCGTCGGGTCGGCCGTGAAGCGGGCAATCGGCTTGAGTTGGCTGACCAGAAACATGGGAGCACGCTGTAGGATTTTGTCTGCTTCGGGCAGGACCACCAAGGAAGACAAGGACATCAGCAAGGTGTAGCCATCGCCCTTGGACTTGGCGACTTGCGCCATGCCAATGCCGCCGCCCGCGCCGCCCTTGTTTTCGACCACGATGCTTTGCTTGAGGTGCCGTGACATGGCCTCGGCCACGGGGCGACCCACGGTGTCCGCCACCCCGCCCGGTGGGAAGGGCACCACCATCGTGATGGCCTTGTTTGGGTAGGTTTGCGCCAGAGCGCCCAAGCCCGAGCAGGCCATGACTGCACCCAGTGCGGCCCAGATCAATGCGCGTGTTGTCATGATTTATTCCTTTGTTTTTGCAAGCCGGCGCTTGTGCCCTGACGGCTATCCTGCAGTCAAACGAAACGGTTTTCGATGCTACCGACACCCTCAATTTCAACGCGGATCACATCGCCTTTGTTGATGTAGCGCGGGGGCTTCAGGCCCATGCCCACTCCAGCAGGGGTGCCCGTGGCGATGATGTCGCCAGGGTAGAGCGTGATCCCTCGCGAGATGGTCTCGATCAGGGTGGGGATGTCAAAAATCATGTTCTCGGTGGGACCATCCTGGCGCAACTCGCCATTGACCCAGCACCGCACTCGGGTCTTGCGTCCATCGATTTCATCTGCGGTCACGATCCATGGACCCATGGGGCAAAAGGTGTCGAATGACTTGCCCATGTCCCATTGCTGGTGACGCATTTGGACATCGCGGGCCGTCACATCGTTGACCACCGTGTAGCCAAAGACGTGCTTCATTGCATCGGCCTGGCTGATGTTTTTGCCGCCAAGTCCAATGATCACTGCCAACTCGGCCTCGTAGTCGATCTGTTCGGATACGTCCGGACCAGGCAGTTGCACATCATCGCTAGGGCCAATCACGCATTCGGGCACCTTGGTGAAGACGATGGGCCATGCCTGAGCGTCGGTGTTGCTGTCTTTGAAGACCGATGCTTGCAGTTCTTTGGCGTGCGCATGGTAATTGCGCCCCACACACCAAACATTGCGGCGCGGCAAAGGCAGTGGCGCTTCAAGCTTCACCGAGGCGATGTCCAGCGGCGGTCCTGAAAAAGCCGGCAAGGCATGGCCCGACACCATGGCCTCGATCAGGGCTTGGGCCCCGCTCGCGGCTTGGGCATCCGACAGGGCAAAAGCGGTGACTTGCAGGCCATCGGCAGAAACCTGGCCCACATGGCGTTTTCCGTGGTGGATAAAAGTCGCAATGCGCAAAGTGTTCTCCTTGGGGGGGTGTGGCAAACCCCGCGCCCATTGACCCGGTGTTTTCAACCAATTCGAACCATAATACGGAAAATTACCGGGTGGTCAAGACGCATACAGGACACGCCGCTTTTTCGGTTTACCCCCTGAGCGGGTCATTTTTCAAAGCATTCATCGGCAATCATCAGGTCCTCTGCCTATTTCAATTCGAGGCGGATCATTGGTATGATTTGGTTTTGTCAAAGCCGATACCCCCGTGGACTCTTCCTATCTTTTCCGTGCCAGCTTGCTCGCTGAGCTGCACAGTGGCCAATGGCAAATCGGGGAACGCTTGCCCACAGAGCGCGAATTTGGCCTGAAGTACCAGATCAGCCGCAGCACGGTGCGCAAAGTGCTCGCGGACATGAAAGCCCAGGGCTTGATTGAACAGACGGTTGGCAGCGGCACCTATGCCACTGAAAAGGCAAAGGCGTTCACCGGACCTCACCCAGCCAAGCCTGCGGCCGCCTCAGGCCTTGCTTGGCAAACCAGCCCTGCTGAACTGATGGAGGCCCGAATGGCCCTCGAGCCCGCCATCATTGAGATGGTGATAGGGCACGCCACACCGGCCGACTTTGCGCAAATGGCGCGCTGTTGCGACCACGCCGAAGCAGCGACCAGCGTGGAGGAGTTTGAGGTGTGGGATGGCTTGTTTCACGAAGCCATTGCAAGCGCTGCGCACAACAGCTTTGTGGCCAGCTTGTTCAAGCTGATGAACCAGGCCCGTGCCCAGGGCGAATGGGGCATGCTGAAAAAACGCAGCCTCACCCCCGAAAGGCGGCTCGCTTACCAGGCGCAACACCGAGCACTGCTGGCGGCCATTCAGGCCCGTGATCCCTTGCAGGCCAAAGAGCTGGCTACCGATCACTTGCGGCATGTCCGCAGGAACTTGTTGAACCATTGATTCAGGTGAGCGTGTGTGCGTTCCGGGTTGGCATGGCACGCTTGGCGTGCATGTTTTGCAGGCGATGGATCAGGTGGGCAAACTGTCGATGAAGCTCTGCCGTTGCGCCAGCTTGTCGTACAGCTTGTGCAGATTCGGGTAAGGCGTGCGCCAGTCGATTTGGGGAAAACGGAAATCCAGATAACCGACAGCGCAGCAGACAGCAATATCGGAAAGACTCAGGTGGATGCCTGAACAAAATGCCTTGTCACCCAGCCCGTTGCTCATGGCCCGCAGCGCATGCTGTATTTTGTCCAGTTGTCGATCGATCCAGGCCTGGCTGCGCTGGCTGTCGTCGCGCCCGGCCCACCCTGACTCCATGCGTGCAAGTATCGCTGCGTCCAGCAGGCCATCGGCCAGAGCTTCCCATGTTTTGACTTCTGCGCGTTCGCGCCCTCCTGTGGGGATGAGCTTGCCGACTGGTGACAAGGTGTCCAGATATTCCACGATCACCCGTGAATCGAAGACGGCCTCGTGGCCTTCCATGATCAGGCAGGGCACTTTGCCCAAAGGGTTGGATTCGTGAATGCGTGTGTCGGCTGACCAGACGTCCTCGCTTACAAATTGGTAGTCGAGTTTTTTCTCGGCCATGACGATGCGCACTTTGCGAACATAAGGACTGGTGATGGAGCCGATGAGTTTCATGTTGAACCGTGTCTGAGCAGAATGGCTGTTGATTCTAGAGTGTCCGGGTTCTTGCACGCTGACAGGCACCATTGAATGGGCTTGTAGGTTACCGGGGTCTTGGGAATTACAATCAAAGCATGAATTTTTCTCCCCTTTCCGCCTTGTCGCCGCTGGATGGCCGTTACGCCAGCAAACTCAATACCCTGCGTCCACTCATGAGCGAGCAAGGCTATATGCACCGGCGTGTGCAGGTCGAAATCGCCTGGTTCATCGCTTTGTCGGATGCAGGCTTTGCAGAGTTCAAGCCATTGACACCGGGCGCCCGCAGCTACCTGACGGCGCTGGTGAAAAACTTCTCGGAGGCCGATGCTGAGGCCATCAAAGTGTTTGAAAAAACCACCAACCACGATGTCAAGGCGGTGGAGTACTGGATCAAATCGAAGTTCAAGGACCGTCCCGAGCTTGAGAAAGCCTCTGAATTCGTACACTTTGCCTGCACCAGCGAAGACATCAACAACACCAGTCACGCGTTGCAACTCAAGGGCGCCCGCGCTCAGGTCATCTTGCCGGGCCTCGATGGCCTGATCGCCAAGTTGCGCGAGATGGCCCATGCCTTTGCCGAGGTGCCCATGCTCAGTCGCACCCACGGTCAAACCGCCAGCCCCACCACCGTGGGCAAGGAAATGGCCAACGTGGTGATGCGCTTGAAGGGTTGCCGGGAAAAGATCCAGGCGGTCAAGCTCATGGGCAAGATGAACGGTGCCGTGGGCAATTACAACGCCCACTTGTCGGCCTGGCCCGATTTCGACTGGGAAGCCTTTGCCCAAAAGGTCATCGAAACCCCCGAGCTGTGCGAAACACAGGCCAGCCAATGGGGCCTGGGCCTGACTTTCCAGCCCTATAGCATCCAGATCGAGCCGCACGACTACATGGCCGAGTTGTTCGATGCTGTGGCCCGCACCAACACCATCCTGATCGACTTGTCGCGTGACATCTGGGGTTATGTGAGCCTGGGCTATTTCAAGCAGAGCCTGAAAGCCGGCGAAATCGGTTCAAGCACGATGCCGCACAAGGTCAACCCGATCGATTTTGAAAATGCCGAAGGCAACCTGGGTCTGGCCAACGCGGTGCTCAAGCACTTGTCCGAGAAGTTGCCGATCAGCCGCTGGCAGCGTGACCTGACGGACTCCACCGTGCTGCGCAACATGGGCGTGAGTTTGGGCTATACCGCGCTGGCCTACGCGTCCTTGATGACCGGCCTGAACAAGCTTGAGCTGAACAAAGAGGCGCTGGCGGCCGACCTGGACGCGGCCTGGGAAGTGCTGGCCGAGCCCATACAGACCGTGATGCGCCGCTATGGCGTGCAGGGCGCTTATGAAAAGCTCAAGGAGGTCACGCGTGGCAAGACCGTGACTGCTGCCGATTTACATGGCCTGATCCAAGCCCTGGAGATTCCGCAAGCGGACAAAGACCGACTGCTGGCCATGACGCCCGGCAGCTATGTCGGCAAGGCCGCCGAGCTGGCACGCCGGGTCTGAAGGGATCACATGGCCCTCAAATCCACCATCTACAAAACCAATTTGTCGATCGCTGACATCGATCACAGTCATTACGAAGACCACCAACTCACGTTGGCCCGGCACCCCAGCGAGACCGATGAACGCATGATGATCCGCTTGCTGGCGCTGGCCATCAACGCTTACAAATTGCAGGCCGTGTGCAATGGCGACGGCAAGCTGGCTTTTGGGTCAGGCCTGTCCGACCCCGACGATCCGGATGTCAGCTTGCGCGACTTCACCGGGCGCACGCGCATGTGGATCGAAGTCGGTCAGCCCGAAGACAAGCCAATCATGAAAGCTTGCCAGAAAGCTGACGAAGTGCTTTTGTATTGCTTCAACCATGCGGCCGAAGTCTGGTGGAAGGGCATTGAGACCAAGCTCACACGCCTCGACAAATTGCAGGTCTGGCGGGTGCCTACCGAGCGCTCACAAGAGCTGGCCAAGTTGGCCGAACGCAGCATGCAATTGCAAGCCACCGTGCAGGAAGGCAGTGTGACCTTCAGCAGCGACAAAGGCAGCGTGCACATTGAATTGATCCGCTGGAAGTGAACGCGCCCTCAAATCGGTGGGTAATCCGGGTGGCATGAAGTCCACACCCGTAAACATCTTCAAACGGCGGGCTTCAAGTCTAGTGAAGCCTGTGCTTGGGCAGCAGTTTTGGCCCAGTGTCGATCCTCGGCCGCGCGCTCGGCGTATTTGTTGAAGCGCCATGAGGTGCCATCGACCGTGATGCGCTGCCAGACGGCACGTTTTTCACCCGGGGTCATTTCTGTCCACAGTTGCACTTCTTCAAAACTCCGGCCACAGCCCTTGCAGGTTTCATCGCCCTGGCTGGTGGAGCAAATCGCAATGCAGGGTGTGTCTGGTGTGCTGGCGTACCAGTCTTGCCAAGCCTCTGCTGCCGCGACAGGCAGTGTGAATTCGTCGGCCAGGTCGTGTTTGTAATAGACCATGAGCGCATAAACCTCGCCCAATGCACGCAGCTCGCGCGGAAGCGTGACCCCGTCTGGGGATCCGTTCTTGGTGCGCCAGTGGTTGATGGCGGCTTCAATGTCGGTGATGTGAATTCCGGCCATGGTGCGAGAGTAAAGGAATGCGATCATAGCGCCTTCGCAGGACTATTGGCGCTGGGTAAGCTATGCCGTGGCCATCGTTGCTGTTCTGGCGGCTGGCTGGCTGAGCACAAGAAAGTCTGAAGCCCAACCCTGAAACTCATCGCTCGGTTTGCATTTCCCGAATTTGGGCTTGTACCTGGCGCAGCCGGGTGTCCACAATCGTTGCTTCAATGTGGTCGCCAGCTTGAAGGCGGTTGTTTCTGGCCCAGTCCTGGGCTGCCCTGAAGCGGTCCACCGCACCGGTCCAGTCCATGCGGGCCATTTGGGCCTCGCCTTCGGCGCGCAGTGATGGCAGCGTCTGGCCCTGCAAAGCCAGCATACTGGCCAGCGTGGTCCAGGCTTGCGCATCGTAGGGCGCTTGCGTGACTTGTTCGCGCAATTGTTGCGTGATGGCTGTGCGCGCCGGATGCGAAGGCAGACGCAACAAAGCTTGTGCTGTCGCCATCATTTCAGGGCGCTGTAGCGGCTTGCTGCCCAAGGTCTCCAGCATGCTCAGGGCGACATCAAAGCGTGCTTGTCGGGCCGCCACTTCTGCTTGAAGCAAAGTCACAAGACGCCTTGTTGCGGGCGTATTCGCTGTCCATTGAGACAGGTTTTGCAGGCTGCGCTCGGCGGCGGCGAAGTCCCTGAGTTGCAGGTGGGCCAAGGTGGCGGCATACAAGGCGCCTGCTTTTTGTACAGGCGTTGCCTGTGCCGAGGTGCTGTTGTTATCCTGGGTCCAGGCCTTCAAGGCTTCTACACTGCTCTGCGACATCACCCGGGCACGCGCGGCCAGCATGGCCTGCTCGGTGTCCGCAGAGGGGCGTGAATGGGCACCGTTCAGTTGCAAGCGCGCCTGCATGTCAGCGATGCGCTCGGTGGTCAAGGGGTGGCTGCGCAGGTAGGGGTAGGCACCGTTGTCATTCGCACCCGCGGCCAATTGCAGTTTGCCAAACATGCCCACAAAACCTTGCGGGTCATAACCCGCATCCTTCAGCACCCCATAGCCCACCCTGTCGGCCTCACGCTCCATGTCGCGTGAATAGCTCAGCTGTGACTGGATGGCGGCCGCCTGCCCTCCCACGATCAGGCCTTGTGCGGCTTGTGGGTTTTTGCTGGCTGCCAAGGCCCCCAAAATCATCGAGCCAATGACCCAAGGGGTCATCTTGGACTGCTCGTCCATCGAGCGTGCAATGTGCCGCTGCGTGACATGGCTCAACTCGTGCGCCAGCACCGAGGCCAGTTCGTCGTTCGAGCTGACCACGGCGATCAAGCCCAAGTGCACGCCCAGATAGCCACCCGGCAGTGCAAAGGCATTCACGGACCGGTCTCGCCCCAGCAAAATGCGCCAGGCAAAACGCACTTGCAAGTCAGGCGACAACTCTCCGCGAGCCGCAGCCGCCTTGACCAGGGGTGCCCAAAGGCGCTGGATGTATTCATCCAGAATCGGGTCTTCCAGATAGTCTGGGTCGCGGTACAGTTCGCGCGCGATGCGGTCGCCCAATTTGCGTTCGGCGCCAAGAGAAATGCCTTCGCTGTTGCCCAGGGACGGCAATGCATTGGATTGGCTCCAGCCTGACTGAAGGGCAGAGGTGGCCAGCAGTAAAACCAGCATCAGTTTGGAGGGGCGGAAAATGTTTTTCAAGGCGATGAATGTCCTGGTGCATGACCTGTTGATGGCCGTATGATGCGCCATTCTTGACAACCTTTTGTAAATGGTTTTAACCATCACAGCCATGACCCAGTCTACCGATGTCTTGACCCATTTCGATGCCCAAGGCCAGGCCCATATGGTGGATGTGGGGGGTAAAACCAGCACACGCCGTATCGCGGTAGCGACCGGGCGCATCGAGATGTTGCCCGCCACACTGGCATTGATCCAATCGGGCACCGCCAAGAAAGGCGATGTGCTGGGCATTGCCCGTATCGCCGGCATTCAAGGGGCCAAAAAAACCTCGGACCTGATCCCGCTGTGCCACCCGATCGGGTTGACCCGAGTGGCAGTCGATTTTGAAGTGTTGACCGCAGACAATGCCGTTGCCTGCACGGCCACTGCCGAAACCATCGGCCAGACGGGTGTCGAAATGGAAGCCCTGACCGCCGTGCAAGTGGCCTTGCTGACCATTTACGACATGTGCAAAGCCGTGGACCGGGGCATGACCATCAACGGCGTGACCTTGCTGGAAAAGCATGGGGGCAAAAGTGGCCGCTGGGTGGCTGAAAAATAACCGCAGGCCTTGCGCCATCGATCAAACAGGTTGGCCGTGCCAACACTTCAGACACCGTATTTCGGTTGTATTTGGCATTTAAAAGGGGATAAATAGTCAGGCCATCCTAAACCCCAGAGCCCGGAATGTTGAAAGAAGTCGAACCGGGATAAGTCTGGACAGGTCAATAAAATGACTGTTTGATGACTTTATCTGGTGACAACTTCAGAAGTTGTTCTAAAAAATAGGGACTCCCCATGAAAACAAGGCAAATTATTTTTACCGCTGTTCTTTTGGTGGCCTCTTCGGCCCATGCCCAAGCTTGGCGAGATTGCATCAGGGGATCAATGGGCCCGGGTGGCTGCGAATCAATGGGCCCAGGCGGCGGCATGTCAATGGGCCCTGGTGGTGGCCAATCAATGGGCCCAGGCGGCGGCCAATCCATGGGGCCTGGCGGCGGCATGTCAATGGGCCCTGGTGGTGGCCAATTAATGGGCCCAGGCGGTGGTCAATCAATGGGACCTGGCGGTGGCAAGTCAATGGGCCCAGGCGGCGGTTTGTCTATGGACAATCCACGAGGTCTCAACCCGGACACGATGAGACCCTACAGACAATGAACGCGGAGTAATCCGCGCGAGTGCAAACCAATGACTTGCCTGTTTTTCTTCGGGCCTGCAGCACCCTGGAATCAAACCCGTCCCATGTCAAAGGCTTGGCAAACAACAATGGACATTCACGTTGTCATTGCAAAACAGTGATGACTCTTTCTGTGGGGACCCATTTCATGGTGTGGGCATTGGCTCGGACGGGAATGCGGCGGACCATCTGGCCAGGTGCAGCCGCACCAGATCCTGTCGCCCCAGAATGCTTGCGCTTTTGATCAGTTGGCGCACCACCATGGGCTCTGGCGAGTAATGCAGCATGTCCAGGCTTGTGGTCAAGACCCATGATGCATTTTGTGGGGTGACTGGTGTCATCGTCAGTTCGGCAAAGGTGCCCGATCGCTTAAAAAACCAACTGCTGCGCGCTGCGCCTAGAGGGTCTGCACCCCAGAGCGACCAACGGTGTTGTGCAGGCAGGTAGATCTGCCTTGCGCGTGCATAGTCAGCGCCCACCATGCAGACGGTTGCCAAGACCAGCCCACCTGCCAATCTCACGGGCAAAGAGGTCCCAGTGTTGTCGCCCGATGCCGGGGACATGAACAGCACGCCACACAACAGCACAGCCATTTGGAAAGGTCCGTACCAAAGCGGAAATTCAAGCAGGCTGTGCAGGCCGATCACGGCCAGAACCGACCAAGCCAACTGCTGATCGGGCAAGCGGCTCAGCCACGGGCGGGCTCGGACCAGCACGGCCAGCAAAGCCACGCCCAAACCAGCGGTGATGGGAACTCCCAGGGTGACCGCCAGGTGCAAAGGCAGATTGTGAGCATTTCCCAGGATGTCACAGAAACGGGTATCCGTACCCTCGTACAGCGTGATGTAGTGGGCGTATTTGAGCTCGTCCCAGTCCCATCCTGTCCAGGGCTTTTCACCGATGAGCTGGATCACATTGCCCCAGAGCACGCGACGGCTACCGCAGCCATCGTTGTTGCCCATTCGGACCCATGCCCCGGAGATGTCTTGCCCGGACTGCCCGTTCAACAACCAGGGCAAGGCCCAGTTGCCCAGCAGGTAAATTGCCAAGGCCCAAAATGCGAGAAGGGGCGACAGGCTTTGCGTTTCAAAACGGCTGCGGAAAGACCAGAAAACCGCCAGGCAGGTGACCAGCAGCATGTGCAACAAGCCTGTGCGCGAAGCCGTGGCGGCGTTGCCAATGGCGAGCAAGGCCAGCATCCACAGCGCATGTTGTGTCTTGAGCCCATTCGCTCGCCACCAAAGGACGGACAAGACGCCGATGCCCGAGAGTGTGGCCAGTTGGTTGCGCTGCCGCAAATTGGCGTTGGCCTCACCCAGGCCCGTCACATGCAGCCAGGGGCTGAAGGCAGATGCTGCGCCAAAGTACTGAATCAGGCCCATGACGCTGCTGATCAAGGCAGCCCAAGCCCAGGCGCGGGCAATGTCGATGGGCTTGACGGGCTGACCCAGCGCCAGCAGGCAGCCGATGCAGGCCCAGCTGAGCAGCAGGGGCACGGTGTTGGGTTGTGGTGCGGGCGACCAAGGCGCCACCCAGGGCAGCAACAGCAGCGCGAGGGGCAGCAAGGTGGTCAGCCAAATTGGCTTGCTCGAAGGTTCCGCTGGGTAAGGCCTCAAATTCATGACGCATGCGCCATGAAAAACGCCCTGCATTCAGCAGGGCGTTGGGATGAGCAAGAAAAGTTCAAGAAGCCTTGCATGAAGCGGGCAGGTATTTCACCGGCAAACCGTTGCTGCTGGCCGGACCGCAGCGCCAACCCGAGATGGTTTTGCCGCCATCGGTGTTGCCATTGATGGGCGTGTCTCCGGTTTGCAGAGGGGTCAAAGCGATGGCATTGGACGATGCATTGGTGCTGCCCCTCAAGGCGTCATGGTTACCCACCACCGTGATCACACCATTGCCATCCACGGCCACGCTGGCCACGTATTTGCTGGTCTGGCTTTCGCAGACCTTGGGCAAAGCATCCGACACATTGGCATCCGATGATGAACTGATGGCTTCGTTGACCGCTGTTTTGCAGCCATTGGCCGCCAGCAGCATTTCAGAGGCTTTGGCCCTGACCGTGTAATCCTGGTACGCCGGCAACGCCAGCGCGCCCAGAATGCCGATGACCGCGATCACGATCATCAACTCGATCAATGTCAAACCGTGTTGGTTTTTTTTCATGATGCCCCCTGGTGAATGGAGTTGTATGGTAATACATTCACCTTTTAAACGCTCAATTTAGGATTAAGAGGGGGCGTCTTCGATGTGTAGGGGGCGGCGAGACATGATCAGTTTGCCCAAGGCCAATACCAGCAAGGCGCCTGCAATGCCCATGCCGTATCCCCAGGCTTTGTCTTGTGGCAAGTAAGCCACCAGGCCTGGATCGGTCTGAATCATGGTGCCGGCAATCCAGCCCAGCAGCATGCCGCCTGCGGTGATGATCATGGGGAATCGGTCCATCAATTTCAGGACCAGTTGGCTGCCCCAGACGATGATCGGGATGCTGACCAACAGACCGAAGATGACCAAAGGCATTTGGTGGTCTGCATTGCCAGAGGTCTGAGCGGCTCCGGCAATGGCGATCACGTTGTCCACGCTCATGACCAGGTCAGCAATGATCACGGTTTTGACTGCACCCCAAAGTTTGTCGCTGCCCTTGATGTTGCTGTGGTCGTCGTCTTGATCCGGCGTCAAGAGCTTGACACCGATCCAGATAAGCAAGACGGCACCCACGAACTTGAGGAAAGGGATGGCCAGCAGGGTGAGCGCGAAAAAGATCAGAACGACGCGCAAGACGATGGCGCCTGCTGTGCCCCACATGATGCCTTTGGTACGCTGGTGGGGAGGCAATTGTCGGCAAGCCAGCGCGATGACCACGGCGTTGTCGCCGCCCAGCAAGATGTCGATCATGATGATCTGGCCTACGGCGAACCAGAAAGCAGGGGTCAGAAATTCTTCCACGGTATTCCTTTTGTCACGGGCACAAGGCCAGTGAAGCATGATTTCAAAAAACGGAAAGCCGGATTGTCCCGCAAGACATCCGGCTTCGGCATTGTGGCAAACCACAGCCCCCGCTAGGGGCCAAAGTTTACTTCAGCTGGGCCTTGAGCAGTTTTCCCAATTCTGATGGGTTGCGTGTGACGATGAAGCCGCACGCTTCCATGATGGCCAGTTTGGCGTCGGCCGTGTCGGCACCGCCTGAGATCAGTGCACCGGCATGGCCCATGCGTTTGCCTGGAGGGGCAGTCACACCGGCGATGAAGCCGACGATCGGTTTTTTCATATTGGCTTTGCACCACATCGCAGCTTCGGCTTCGTCGGGTCCGCCGATTTCACCGATCATGATGACGGCGTCGGTGTCCGGGTCGTCGTTGAACGCCTGCATCACATCGATGTGCTTCAAACCGTTGATCGGGTCGCCACCGATGCCCACGGCGCTGGACTGGCCCAGGCCGACTTCGGTCAGCATGGCCACGGCTTCATAAGTCAGGGTGCCCGAACGGGAGACCACGCCAATGCGGCCTTTGCGGTGAATGTGACCGGGCATGATGCCGATCTTGATTTCGTCAGGGGTAATCAGGCCAGGGCAGTTGGGGCCCAGCAGCAAGGTCTTTTTGCCGCCAGCCGCTTCCTTGGCATTCATTTTGTTGCGCACTTCGAGCATGTCGCGCACCGGGATGCCTTCGGTGATGCAGATCGCCAGGTCCAGATCGGCTTCAACGGCTTCCCAGATGGCAGCAGCAGCGCCGGCTGGGGGCACGTAGATCACCGACACAGTCGCGCCTGTGTTTAGAGCGGCTTCTTTGACCGAGGCGAAGATCGGGATGTTGAAGATCGACTCGCCCGCCTTCTTGGGGTTCACGCCCGCGACAAAGCAGTTTTTGCCGTTCGCGTATTCCTGGCACTTTTCAGTGTGGAACTGACCGGTTTTCCCGGTGATGCCCTGGGTGATGACTTTGGTGTCTTTGTTGATGTAGATCGACATTTTGGATTCCTAATCAGATGCGGACGGCGCCAAAGAGCGGTCCCGCAAAGTTAATCAGTTGGGGACAAAGCTGAAGATCTGTCCCACAAAGACATTTATTTGACGGCAGCGACGATGGCTGTTGCGGCTTCGGCCATGGTGTCGGCAGAGATGATGGGCAGACCGGACTCGGCCAGCATTTTCTTGCCCAGCTCGTCATTGGTGCCCTTCATGCGCACCACCAGTGGCACGGACAGGTTCACGGCCTTGCAAGCCGTGATCACGCCGGTGGCGATGGTGTCGCACTTCATGATGCCGCCGAAGATGTTGACCAAAATGCCTTTGACATTCTTGTTGGACAACATGATCTTGAAGGCTTCAGTGACTTTTTCGGCCGTTGCGCCGCCGCCCACATCCAGGAAGTTGGCCGGCTCGCCACCGAACAACTTGATGGTGTCCATGGTGGCCATGGCCAAGCCAGCGCCGTTGACCAGGCAACCGATGTTGCCGTCCAGACTGATGTAGGCCAGGTCGAACTTGGAGGCTTCGACTTCAGCCGGGTCTTCTTCGTCCAGATCGCGGTAAGCCACGATTTCGGGGTGACGGAACAGGGCGTTGGCATCGAAGTTGAACTTCGCATCCAAAGCCATCACGTTGCCTTTGCTGTCGCGGTTCAGCGGGTTGATTTCCACCAACGAGGCGTCGGTTTCCATGTAGCACTGGTACAGCTTCTTGAAAATGTCCACGGCCTGAGCGGTGGAGTTAGCAGGCATGCCGATGGCGTCTGCGATTTTTTTGGCCTGGGCGTCGCCCAAACCCGTCAACGGGTCAATGAACTCGGTGATGATCTTCTCGGGGGTGGCGTGCGCCACTTCCTCGATGTCCATACCGCCTTCGCTGGAGGCAATGAAGGCGATTTTTTGTGTGGCGCGATCAGTGACCACAGACACGTAATACTCTTTGTTGATGTCAGCGCCGTCTTCGATGTACAGGCGACGGACTTTTTGCCCTTCTGGGCCAGTCTGGTGGGTCTTGAGCTGCATGCCCAGGATCTCGCTAGAGATGCGCTTGACGTCTTCAATGGTTTTAGCCACTTTGACGCCACCACCTTTGCCGCGGCCTCCAGCGTGGATCTGAGCCTTGACCACCCAAACCGGGCCACCCAGTTTTTGAGCGGCTTCAACCGCCTCTTGAACGGTGAATGCTGCGATGCCGCGGGGGACGGGAACGCCGAATTGACGCAAGATTTCCTTGCCTTGGTACTCGTGAATCTTCATGAGGTCTTTTCTCAGAGAGTGGTTGATCTGACCGGTCCGCCGAGGTGATTCTCCCGCCAGCGGGCTCTGGACACTGCAGTTGGCGACTGTATCATGCTGCAATGCACCAATCTTGAGCCTTGCGTCTTACATTGACTTGACGCTGAGCACCAAAATCCTTGCAAAGGTAATCCATATGGCCAAAATATTCATCGATGGCGAAGCGGGAACCACCGGTTTGCAGATTCGCGAGCGCCTGGCTTTGATGCCCCAAATTCAGGTGCTGAGCATTGACCCCGCCCGTCGCAAAGACCCTGAAGCCAAACGCGAGATGATGGCTGCCGCCGATCTGGTGGTGCTGTGCCTGCATGACGATGCCGCCATCGCGTCGGTGGCCATGGTCGACAGCCTGCCAGGCCGCAAGCCGCGCATTGTGGACGCATCCACGGCGCACCGTTGCCACCCGGAATGGGTCTTTGGCTTTCCCGAGCTGGCGACCGAGCAGGCCGCCGCTGTGCGTCAGGCGCAGCGCGTGGCCAATCCGGGCTGCTACGCGACAGGGGCCATTTCCATATTGCGGCCCTTGGTTGATGCGGGGTTGTTGCCGCGAGATTTTCCTGTTTGTTTGCCCTCAGTCAGTGGCTACTCGGGTGGGGGTCGCGCCATGATCGAAGACTACGAAGCGGGCAAGGCGCCGCTGTTTGAAGCCTATGCCCTGGGCCTTAATCACAAACACATCCCCGAAATCATGCGGTATGCCGGTCTAACCTGCCGCCCTTTGTTTGTTCCGGCGGTAGGCAACTTCCGTCAGGGCATGCTGGTGCAGTTGCCCTTGCACCTGGACACCTTGCCCGGCAAACCTTCCGGCGCCGATCTGCACGATGCATTGCAGGCGCACTATGCTGCCAGCCAGGCGGCTGGCGGCTGGGTCAGTGTGATGCCTGCCACGGCAGATGCCAAACTGGACGCCACAGCACTGAACGACACCAACAAGCTCGAAATCCGGGTGTTTGCCAACGAAGCCGCCCGTCAGGCTGTGGTCATTGCCCGCCTGGACAACCTGGGCAAGGGCGCCAGTGGTGCGGCGGTGCAGAACATCCAGCTGATGCTGGGTTTGTAATTCGGCGTGTGTGGCCCAGCGAACGGTCACCCCCGTAATTGCGCCGGATACTTCAACCAACGACAGAGCCTTCTGGCGGCTCTCCCCAGCTTGATCAGCGCCTTCGGGCGCAGGACAAAGCAAGGTGGTTTCCCTGGTCACCAGGGAGGTTCATTGGGGGGAGCCCTCAGAAGGCTTTGTTTTTTGGCTTCGCCAATTGCCTGCAGTGCGGCTCAATCTTCCAGATCTTCGGCGCCTTGAATGATCTTGCGCACCACTTCGGAATGGAAGCCCCGGGTCAACAAGAACCGAACTTGTTTGGCCCGCTCCTTGGGGTCGACGGCCGGTCGGTCAAATTTTTTGCGCCACATGGCCAGAGCTCGGCTGTACTCGGTTTCGCGCAGGCCCGCCAGGGCCTCAGTCACAGCTTCGCCCGACAAACCTTTTGACGCCAGCTCGTGTTTGATTCGGCTGGTGCCCAGTTTGGACGCACGCCGGTGCACCACCGACTCGATCACCCGCCCCTCGTTGATGAAGTCCCGCGCTTGCAAATCGTCCAGGGCCTTGGCCAGTTCGCCGGGCTCTTGGGCGTGGGGCGCGAGTTTGCGTTCCAGCTCGGTGCGGGAGTGTTCACGCTGGCTCAAAAGCCGCAGGGCGCGGCCTTTGAGCGAGGGTTGAAAAGCAGGTTTGCTCAAGTTCAGTCGGCCTTGGCTTCTGCAATGGCCGATTCCAGCAAGCGGATGCCCAGGGATTCGCGCACCTTGTTTTCGATCTCACGGGCGAGTGCGGGGTTTTCGCGCAGGAATTCGCGGGCATTGTCGCGGCCCTGGCCGATTTTTTCGCCCTGGTAGGCGTACCAGGCACCTGACTTGTCAACGATCTTGGCGGTGACGCCCATGTCGATGACTTCGCCTTCGCGGCTGATGCCTTCGCCAAACAGGATATCGAACTCGGCGGTCTTGAAGGGTGGCGCGACCTTGTTCTTGACGACTTTGACCTTGGTTTCGTTACCAATCGCTTCGTCACCCTTCTTGATGGTGCCGGTGCGGCGAATGTCCAAACGGACCGAGGCGTAAAACTTGAGCGCATTGCCGCCGGTGGTGGTTTCGGGGCTGCCGAACATGACACCGATCTTCATGCGGATCTGGTTGATGAAGATGACAGTGCAGTTGGTCTTCTTGATGGTGGCGGTCAGCTTGCGCAGCGCCTGGCTCATCAAACGCGCTTGCAGGCCGGGCAGGCTGTCGCCCATGTCGCCTTCGATTTCGGCCTTGGGGGTGAGGGCTGCCACCGAGTCGATGACCACCAGGTCCACCGCGCCGGAGCGCACCAAGCTGTCGACAATTTCAAGGGCCTGTTCGCCGGTGTCGGGCTGGCTGACCAGCAGCTCTTGCAGGTTGACGCCCAGGTTCTGGGCGTACTGCACGTCCAGCGCGTGCTCGGCGTCCACAAAGGCACAGGTGCCGCCCAGACGCTGCATCTCGGAGATGACTTGCAGGGTCAGGGTGGTTTTGCCGGAAGACTCGGGGCCGTAGATTTCGATCACGCGACCACGGGGCAGGCCACCCACGCCCAACGCGATGTCCAGGCCCAAAGAGCCGGTGGAGACGACCTGGATGTCAGCGATGACCTCGCCCTCACCCAGACGCATGATGGTGCCTTTGCCAAACTGCTTTTCAATCTGAGCCAGTGCGGCTTGCAGGGCTTTGGACTTTTCGCTGTTGTCGTCGATCATGAAAATCTCCTTGAATATCAATGGTTTGGGGCATCAGATTCAGCAGAAATGCGTCGTTTACTGGATGCTTGAACAGTACTGTAAACGAGCTGTATAAAACTGTAAACACTATTTTTAGTCAGTTTACCTTATCATTAACCCATGATGAAAACTGCCCAAAATCTGGCCGATGCGTCCACACCTTTGCAGGACGAGCGCTGGCGCCAAACCCATTTGGGGCGCCTGCTGGGTCACGCCATGCGCCGGTTCGATGCGCGCGTGCTGCACTTGATGGCGGGCAACGAGGGGGTTCCTCTGGCGCTGGCCAATCTGGCCTCACGCGATCAGATCAGCGCGGCCCATGTGCACATCACTCGGCATTTGGCGCTGGAAGGTTCGCGACTGACCGACCTGGCAAAGGCTGCAGGCATGAGCAAGCAAGCCATGGGCGACCTGGTGGACCAGTGCAGCGCTTGGGGCTTGGTGCAGCGAGAGCCCGACCCACTGGATGCACGTGCCCGGCGGGTGGTGTTCACACGGGTCGGACTGGCGTGGCTGCAGGCTTTCAAGGACGCTGTGGCGCAAGCCGAAGCCGAATTTCGCGAGGCGGTTGGCAAGGATGTGGCCACCGTGGTGGCCCTAGGGCTGGAGGCCTATGCCATCTGACGCGGGTTCGTCCGCAGCGCAACAGTTTCATCTCGGCATGCCGTTTGGCAGACACTAGAATCACAGCAGTGAGTGCGTTCAGCCAGGCTGGGCGGCACACCGCACAACAACAGGAGACAGCCATGCGAATTCTGATAGCCGAAGACGATCAGGTGCTTGCCGATGGATTGCTGCGGACTTTGCGCAGCGCTGGCGCGGCGGTGGACCATGTGGCCAGCGGCAGCGAGGCCGATGCGGCCTTGATGACCAACAACGAATTCGATTTGCTGATCCTGGATCTCGGCTTGCCCAAAATGCACGGACTGGAAGTGCTCAAGCGTTTGCGCGCCAGAGGCTCCACATTGCCTGTCCTGATTTTGACGGCGGCGGACAGCGTTGAAGAGCGCGTCAAGGGGCTCGACTATGGCGCTGACGATTACATGGCCAAGCCCTTCAGCTTGCAAGAACTTGAAGCCCGCGTGCGGGCCTTGACCCGCCGGGGCATGGGCGGCGCCACCTCGCAGATCAAGCATGGCCCGCTGATTTACGACCAGTCAGGCCGCGTGGCCACCATCGACGGCAAGATGGTGGAGCTGTCGGCGCGAGAGCTGGGCTTGCTCGAAGTGCTGCTGCAACGCGCAGGCCGTCTGGTCAGCAAAGACCAGTTGGTCGAGCGTCTTTGCGAATGGGGCGAAGAGGTCAGCAACAACGCCATCGAGGTGTACATCCACCGCCTGCGCAAGAAGATTGAAAAAGGCCCGATCCGCATCGCCACTGTTCGAGGTCTGGGTTACTGCCTCGAAAAGATCCCGGGCTGAGAGCCCGCCGATTTCCAGCGCACCGCTAAAGAGTTAAGGACCAGGCCGCCATGAAATCACGCGGCTGGAGCGTTAGCATTTTTAAACGAGAACAAAGATCCTTGTTTGGCGAAATCCTCGACTGGATGCTCACGCCCCTGTTGTTGCTGTGGCCCATCAGTCTTGCGCTGACCTGGCTGGTGGCGCAAGGCCTGGCCAACAAGCCCTTTGACCGAGCACTGGTTTACAACGTGCAAGCGCTGGCCCAACAGGTCAAGCTGGGGCCTGACGACCGGGTTCAATTTAACCTGCCTCAGCCCGCCAGCGAACTGCTGCGCGCCGATGAAACTGATCTTGTTTATTACCAGGTGCGCGGCGGCTATCAGGAGCATTTGAGTGGTGAGCGGGACTTGCCCTTGCCGCCAGCAGGCCAAGATAAAAGCAGAAGCTACGAGGTGCACATCCGCGATGACGAGATGCGCGGGCTTGAAGTGCGTGTGGCCTATACCTGGATACAGCTGGATGCCGAGGGAAAGCAACCGGCATTGGTGCAAGTTGCCGAGACGCGAGAAAAGCGCTCTGTGCTGGCGGCCGAGATCATCAAGGGCGTGATGCTGCCCCAGTTTGCCCTATTGCCTTTGGCGGTGCTTTTGGTTTGGCTGGCGCTGGTGCGCGGCATCAAGCCGCTGTCCGAGCTGGAAGAGCGCATCCGTGCGCGCAAATCGGACGACTTGAGCCCTCTGGACGACAAGGCCGTGCCCATGGAAGTGGCCCCGTTGGTGGTGTCGGTGAACGACCTGCTGGAGCGATTGAAGGACTCCATCGTCACGCAAAAGCGCTTTTTGGCCGATGCGGCACACCAGCTCAAAACACCTTTGGCAGGCTTGCGCATGCAGGCGGACCTGGCGCAACGCTCAGGCTCCAGCGAGGAAGACCTGAAGAAATCCCTGAAGCAAATTGGCCGTGCGAGCGTGCAGGCCACGCACACCGTGAACCAGTTGTTGTCGCTGGCCCGCGCAGAGGGCGGAGGCGCCCACCTGCCCCAGCAAAGCTGCGACATGGTGACGATGGCCAGCGAAGTCCTGCAAGACTGTTTGCCTGGTGCCATGGACAAGGGCCTGGACCTTGGCTACGAGGGTGTGCAGCCCGGCACCCCCGGCGCACAAGTGCAAGGCAATCCAACGCTGTTGAAAGAAATGCTGCGCAACCTGGTCGAAAACGCCATCCACTACACGCCAAGTACACCCGAGCGACAGGGGGTGGTCACGGTGCGTGTGCTGGTCGACCCCTACAGCAAAGCACTGGTCATGCAGGTCGAAGACAACGGCCTTGGCATCCCCCAGGCTGAACAGGACCTGGTGTTTCAGCCGTTTTACCGGGCACTGGGCACCAACGTGGACGGCTCAGGCCTGGGCTTGCCCATCGTCAAGGAAATCGCCCAACAACATGGCGCTTCGATCGCCGTGGATGCAGCCCATCCTGGCCACGTGCCTTCGGGTGCTTGTTTCACCCTGCGTTTCAGCGCACCGGCTTAGGGACAAACAGCTAAGGCCATGGCTGGGGATGGTGCCCGTCACGAGCCTTTGGGCGGTTCGCCTCTTGCGACCGTGCAGTATTCAGGCAGGCTTGCCCATGTTGAGTTGCAAACGTTCGCGCTCGATGACGCGGGCCACCGCCGGTTGTGCTGCCACTTTTTGCACAAAGGCCCACAACTCGGGGTGCTCTTCGGGGGTGATGCCGGCGATCGTGCCCCAGCGGGTGAACGTCAGGCAATAGGCGTCCAGCGGGCCGAAGCGCTCACCGCTCAGCCAGGGCTGGCCTTTGGCGGCGGCCGCTTTAACCAAGTCTTGCAGTTCACCCAACATGCCCCGGAACAGTTGCGTGTTGTAGGGTTTGAGCGCTGCCTGCACATCGGGCAGGTCCGAGAACTTTTGCGGCATGAAGATGTGCGTGAAAGTCGGGTGCACGGTGTTGTTCATCCAGGCCAAAGTGGAGATAGCCTGAGCGCGCGCCAGGGATTCGGTGGGCAAAAAGCCTGCCTGGGGAAACAGTTGGTCCAGGTACAACACGATGGCCACAATTTGGCTGATGGGCTGGCCGTTGTTGACCAGAACGGGCACCTGGCCTCGCGGGTTGATGGCTTTGTAGTCGTCGCTGTTTTGCTCGCCTTTGTGCAGCTTGACCATGCTGGGTTCAAACTCGGCGCCGCTCATTTCTAGCAGGACATGGGGCACAAAAGAACAGGCGCCAGGGGCGAAGTGAAGTTTCAGGCTCATTGGGCAACTCTCCAAAAAAATCTCAAGGGTTTGAGGCGGGTGATGCTGCGCGCTTGTTGGCCACAGGCGCATCGGCTGCAGAAGGTGCCGGCACCGAGGCGGCAGGGACGGGTGCGCTGGCGGAGACCGGGGTGGCGTTTGGGGCGGTGTCTGGCGTGGCTGTTTCAGCGGCCAAGCGTTTGGCGGCTGCGGCAGGGGTTTCAACCTGGATGGCCGTGGGCCGAATCTGGTTCAACACGCGTTCAGGCTCGCGAGCGGTGTTGGGGCCCCAGCTCCAGCGGGCAAAAGCGTCAAATTGCCAAGCCAAAGCGGTCACATTGAGGACCAGTAAAGGGGCGATCAACCAGCGCATCTTCAAAGCGTGCTCTCCGATTTCAAAGGGCGCACGCTGACTTCAGCGCTGACGATGTCCTGAATACCAGCCGCTGTTTGCAGCCGCAAGGCCCCGTGGCGGCCCACACCCAGCGCCAGGCCGACCTGGCCGTCGCTCACGTCTACGCGGCGGCCCTTGAGGACATCACGCGACTCAAAGCGTGCCTGCAGGGGTGTGAAGCCCTCGGCCTCAAAGGCCAGCAGGGTCTTGATCAGGGGGGCCGCTACGCGCGCCAGGCAGGTGTACGCCGTCATATCAGGCAACAACTCCGACAGGGCTGCTGGCGCAGTGTTCAGTCCATCTGCAGAGCGTGTGCGGATGTTCAGGCCGACCCCCACCACCACCTGGCTGCGACCGCCCATGCTCGCTGCCTCAACCAGGATGCCGCCGAGCTTGCGGTCCTGAAACCACAAATCGTTGGGCCACTTCAGGCCGACATCGGGGTGCAGGCTTTCTGCCAGGCTCAGGCCTACGGCCAGCGACAGGCCAGACCAGTCTTGGGGCGCAAGGGGCAGGCTGATGGAAAAAGTAAGCGAGTCGCCAGGCTGGCTTTGCCAGACGCGGCCCATTCGCCCCCGACCCGCGGTTTGCTGTTCTGCCACCAACAAAGTCGCCTCTTGCTGGCCCGCACGTGCGCGTCGCATCAACTCGCTGTTGGTCGAATCGATGGTGGGCAGCACCTCGACCGTGAAGTCGGGCAGCAAGGGAAAGATTTGCGCCCAGATCGCTTCGGCAGGCCAGGCAAGGGGCGAGATCATGGCTCAGCGCTTTTTGGCGGGCGCCTTCTTGGGCTGGCTGGCCTTGTCCGGTTTGGCCGCAGTTTTCTTTTTGGCGGCTTTGTTCAAAAGGCTGTCTTTGGCTGCCTTGGCCAATTTCTTGGGCTTTTCCAGCTTGAGAGGCTTGACCGCCTTGGCGGCTTTGTCTTTGGATTTGACTTTGACTTTTGTCTCAGCCTTGGCCTTGCTCTTTTTCTGGCTTGGAATTTTGGGGGTCTCTTTGCGCTCTTTGGGCGACAACAGCGTGCCCCGGCAATTTTTGCTACCGCACCAGCAGGGATATTCGGCCTTGAGCTTCTTGGTGTAAGGCTCGTCGATGATCAGCCCGTAGTCGTAATTCAGTTCTTCACCAGCTCGGATGTTGCGAATGGCCTTGATGAAGATGCGGTCCTTGTCTTCATCGGCTACACAGTTGGGGTTGCAGCTGTGGTTGATCCAGCGTGATGAGTTGCCGCCATGCAGCGCATCAATCACCCGGTCTTCGTTCACATGGAAATAAAAGGTGTGGTTCGGGTCTTTGGGGTCATGCGGGTGGCGGTCTTGCGCCTCGTCCCAGCTGATGACCTCGCCCACGTACTCGATGAGGGTTTCACCTTCGGCGATGTCTTGCAACGCAAACACCCCTTTGCCATGCACGCCGGAACGGCGCACCTGGATGCGCTTGCCGGTGGCGCTGGCGGAAGAACGGCTGGGGGAGGAAACAGAGGTTTTGGCCACGGCTTTAAAAATTTGTTATGGTGAATTCATGTGGGCGTGCGCGTGAGCGCGCCCGGGCGCGCACGCACACGCGAGACAACGGGATTGTAATGACATGAAGACATTGGTAATTGCAGAGAAGCCTTCGGTGGCTCAAGACATCGTCAAAGCCTTGACGCCGACCTCGGGCAAGTTCGAAAAACACGACGACCATTTTGAGAACGACAAATACGTCGTGACCAGCGCCGTCGGTCACCTGGTGGAGATCCAGGCGCCCGAACAATACGACGTCAAACGGGGCAAATGGAGCTTTGCCAATTTGCCGGTCATTCCGCCGCACTTTGACCTCAAGCCCGTGGACAAGACCAAGAGCCGCCTGAGTGCCGTGGTCCGGCAGGCCAAGCGCAAGGACGTGAACGCGCTCATCAATGCCTGTGACGCTGGGCGCGAGGGGGAGTTGATCTTCCGCCTGATCGAACAGTACGCTGGTGGCGCCAAGACGCTGGACAAGCCCGTTCAGCGCCTGTGGCTGCAGTCCATGACACCGCAAGCGATCCGTGACGGCTTTGACCACCTGCGCAGCAACCAGCAGATGCAAGGCCTGGCCGACGCCGCCCGCAGCCGCTCCGAGGCCGACTGGCTGGTGGGGATCAATGGCACCCGCGCCATGACCGCATTCAACTCCCGCGATGGCGGTTTCTTTTTGACCACAGTGGGTCGGGTGCAAACGCCCACGCTTGCTGTGGTGGTCGTGCGTGAAGAGCAAATTCGCAAGTTCATCAGCCGCGACTATTGGGAAGTGCACGCCGAATTCGCCGCCACTGCGGGCACCTATCCCGGCAAGTGGTTCGATCCGGCCTGGAAGAAAGAAGAAGACGCCGAGAAAAAAGCCGACCGCAAATGGACAGCCCGGGAAGCGCAAGCCATTGTCGATGCCGTGCGCGGCAAAAAGGCCACGGTCACCGAAGAGGCCACACCCACCACTCAGGCCAGCCCGGGCTTGTTTGATTTGACCAGCCTGCAGCGCGAAGCCAACGGAAAGTTCGGCTTTTCGGCCAAGACCACGCTGGCGCTGGCGCAAAGCCTGTACGAACGCCACAAGGCCCTGACATACCCGCGGACCGATTCACGCCATCTGCCCGAAGACTACGTGCCGGTGGCCAAGGAAACCTTCGAGATGCTCGCCGACAGCGGCATGAAACACCTGGCCCCGCACGCGCTCACGGCGCTCAACAACAACTACGTGCGCAAGACGCCGCGCGTATTCGACAACAAAAAAGTGTCGGACCACTTTGCCATCATCCCGACCCTGCAGGCTCCCAGCGGCTTGTCTGAGGCCGAGCAAAAGCTTTATGACCTGGTGGTGCGCCGCTTCATGGCGGTGTTTTTCCCCAGTGCCGAATACCAGGTGACCACCCGCATCAGCGTGGCCGCAGGCCACAGCTTCAAGACCGTGGGCAAGGTGCTTGTCAAACCCGGCTGGCTCGCCATTTATGGCAAGGAAGCGGCCGAAGAAGTGGCCGACGCCAAAGACGGCGACAAAGGCCAGAACTTGGTCCCGGTGCAGCCGGGTGAGCAGGTGGGTGTGGACTCGGTGGATGCCAAGGGCCTGAAAACCCGCCCACCCGCCCGCTATTCAGAAGCCACGCTGCTGGGTGCCATGGAAGGCGCAGGCAAGATGGTGGACGACGATGAGCTGCGTGAAGCCATGCAGGAAAAAGGCTTGGGCACACCTGCTACCCGCGCCGCCATCATCGAAGGCCTGATCAACGAAAAGTACATGCTGCGCGAAGGCCGCGAGATGATCCCGACGGCCAAGGCTTTCCAGCTGATGACGCTGCTGCGTGGCCTGCAGGTCGAAGAGCTGTCCAAGCCCGAACTGACGGGTGAGTGGGAATACAAGCTCGCGCAGATGGAGCAGGGCAAGCTGAGTCGCGCCACCTTCATGGCCGAGATCGCCGCCATGACCGAGCACATCGTCAAGAAGGCCAAAGAGTACGACCGTGACACGGTGCCTGGCGACTACGCCACGCTGAGCGCGCCCTGCCCCAACTGCGGCGGCGTGGTGAAAGAAAACTACCGCAGGTACACCTGCACAGGCGCAGACGGCGCCAGCGATGGCTGTGGCTTTTCGTTTGGCAAATCACCGGCAGGGCGCACCTTTGAGCAAGCCGAAGTCGAACAGTTCATGCGTGACAAGAAGATCGGCCCATTGGATGGCTTCCGCTCCAAAGCCGGCTGGCCTTTCGTGGCCGAAATGGCGTTGAAGTACAACGAAGAAGACAAGAACTGGAAACTCGAATTCGACTTCGGCGACGACAAGAAAAATGAAGAGAGCGGCGAGATCGTCGAGTTCACCGACGAGCCGCTGGGCGTTTGCCCCAAGTGCGGCAGCCCGGTGCACGAACACGGCAGCAACTATGTCTGCAGCAAGGCCGTACCCACCCATGCGCAGCCCACGCCCAGCTGTGACTTCAAAACCGGCAAGCTCATCTTGCAGCAGCCGGTGGAGCGCGAACAAGTGGTCAAGTTGTTGGCTGCCGGCAAGACCGATTTGCTCGACAAATTTGTCAGCAACCGCACCCGCCGCAGCTTCAAGGCCATGCTGGCCTGGAGTGCCGAAGAGGGCAAGGTGATCTTTGAGTTCGAGCAGCGCGAAGGCGGCAAGAAATACCCACCGCGCAAGACGGCCGCCAAAAAGACACCGTTTGGCAAGGTCGCTGTGAAGAAAGCCGTGGCGGCTAAAACACCGTCCGCCAAAAAAGTGGCCAAGACGGCTGCGCCCAAGGCGCCGCGCAAAGCCGCTGTGGGTACGCTCAAGCCCAGCGGCGCCCTGGCAGCCGTGATCGGTGATGGGACTTATGCACGCACCGAGGTGGTTAAGAAAATCTGGGACTACATCAAGGCCAACAACTTGCAAGACCCGGCAGACAAGCGCTCGATCAAAGCCGATGGCAAGTTGCAAGCGGTGTTTGGCAAAGACCAGGCCACCATGTTTGAGCTGGCCGGGATCATTGGCAAGCACTTGAGCTGACGCACCGACGGGTTGAGTTTGAAACGCCACGCAAGTCGTGGCGTTTTTTTTGCCACAAGCACTGGGTCTTGTGGCGCAAGCAGGGTGGTGTAGCCCATTCGGTGAATGAAAAATGACCGTCTGGTGGGTTCACGGGCAGCATTCGATGTTGCACACTGAAAAAGCGCCATTTACTGAACCTGCATAAAACCCAAGGACCCTCTCATGAACGCCTCACTTGCCAAAACCGCCTCATTGACCGCTGCCCTTGTGTTGTCGGTTTCCAGTTACGCAGTTCACGCCCAGGGCGCTGGCCCGGGTGTCGGTGGTGGCGCAGGGCCAGGCCCTGCTGCCAGTCCTGTGACAGGCTTGACCGCCAAGACAGAGCAGTTCGTGGAACGGCAAAAAGAGGCTCTACACCATCAGACACAAATCCGAACGCAAGAAAAGAACCTGTCGGACACGCGTGGCCAGATCAAAGCGCAAGACAAACTGCTCAAGCAAACGCGCGATCAAATCAAGCGGCAAGACCAACTTTTAATCCGCACGCGCGCCCAAATTCAGGACCATGCGCAAGACAAACCCGAGCTTCTGGACATGTTGCGCAAGCAAGAACAAGCTCAAGAGCGGTTGTTGACTCAGTTGAAAAGCCAGGAGCAAAGCCTGACCCAAACCCGCGAGCAGATCAAGGCTGAAGAACAGTTGCAAACCCAGTTGCGCGACCAGCTCAGAAACCGTTGATCATGGCTCGGAAAACCCAAGCTTGACCGGCAGAGCGGTCAAGCGCGGCTTCAGGGTGGCCCAGGCTGCGGCGGGCGTTGCCAGGGCGTCGACTTTGACCGGCGAATCGCCCGTGGCCAGCACCGTGGGCCATTGCCCGTTCGGGGTTGCCAGTGGCGTCAAGACCTGATGGATCAATCCGCGCACTACGGCAGCCGTTGCCAGAGTGCGCAATTCGGGCTTGTAGATCTTGCCGACGTTGGTGACGGGCATGCGTTCCAGCACCGTGATCGATTTGGGTTGGGCGGGCGCTTCGTCGACCCGTTGTGCAGTGAAGGCCAGCAACTCAGCTTCAGTGACTTGCTCGCCTGGTTTGAGTGTGGCAAACGCCACGGGCAACTCACCCGCGTAGGCGTCGGGCGCGCCCACGGCGGCGCACAGGTCGACGGCGGGGTGCGCGCCCAGCGCATCTTCAATCACCTTGGGGTCGATGTTGTGGCCCCCGCGAATGATCAAGTCCTTGGCGCGGCCAGACAGGTGCAAGCGGCCTTGTGCGTCGATGAGGCCCACATCGCCCGTGATGAGCCAGCCATCGGGGGTGAAGCTGCGCGCGGTTTCTGCGGCGTCCAGATAACCTGAAAACAGGTTGGGGCCCTGGTAGAGCACCATGCCTTTTTCACCCGCAGGCAGGTCTTGCCCGGTGGCCTGGTCGTCATGGCTCAACGCCACGATGCGCACGCGCGCATGGGGCAGTGGCCAGCCCACGCAAGCTGCAGGTGCTCTCAGCCCGAGTGGGGCCACGGTGCTCAGGCCCGCAGTCTCGGTCATGCCCAGGCTTTCGTTGATGTGCAAGCCCACCATTTGTTCAAAGCGTTGCGCCAGCTCTGGAGGCAACGGCGCGGCACCCGTGCGCACCGCACGCATGCGGGAGATGTCTGCGCCGTCCAGCGGCACACCCGCCAATGCCGCCAGCACGGTGGGCACGCCCGACATGAGGGTGCAGCGGTGGTGTGCGGCCAGGCGCCAGTAGTTTTGCACCACATCGCGGTTGCGAAACATGGACGCTGTGGGAATGATCACATGCATGCCGATAGCCAATGAGCAAAGGGCCCCGGGCAATACGCCGGCCACATGGAACAGCGGGTAGCCATTGATCGTCACATCGGTGGGTCGAAAGCCCTGCATGCTGGCGTTGGCCCAGGCGGTGAACACCTGTGCGCCGTGGCTGTGCCGCGCCAGCTTGGGCGCGCCGGTGGTGCCGCCAGTATGAAAGTAAGCCGCGATGTCGTCTGCGTTGAAAACCCGCTGGCTCAGCAATCGGTCTGCCACTTGCGCAGCCCGCAAGGCGTGGAAATCTTGTGAACCTTCGGGCAACTGATCGGCGGGTGGCAAAGGTCCGCCCTCGGGGTTGACCAGCAACACGGTGTGCAGGCTGGGCAACAGTGATTGCAAGCGAAGTGCCTTGGCCCGCATCTGGCTGTCGTCTGCCACGCCATGGGCGATCAGCACCTTGGCTTGGCTGGCGCTCAGCAGCGACAGCAGTTTTTCTTCACTCAGCAAAGGGTTCAGCGGTTGCACAATGCCTGCGGCTTCGCCCCCCCAAAGTGCCAGGTGGTAGGCCAGCCCGCCGGGCAACAAGATGGCCACCACATCCTGCGGGCCCAGTTGCAGGCTGAGTAGCATATTGGCGGTCTGGTGGATGCCTTGCAGCAGATCGCGGTAGGTCCAGGTGTTGTAAGGACCGCCGGGCTGGCCTGTTTGTAAAAACGTGAGTGCTGGCTGGTCGGCGTGGGCCAGAGCGCTGGCGCGAATCAAGTCGTAGGTGCTGGACCACGGCATGGCTTGGTCCAGGGGCGTGGCCTCGATGCTTTGGATGTCGGCCAGGGATTGAACGGGCGAAGTGACGGTCAGGTGCATGCCCGATGTTAGCCACAGTCTGGCGCGGGCTTTGTCACGCGGGCGGCAAGGCATGGGCCCGTTCAAGACGCATTCAAACAGCCAGGGTCATCAAGCTCGCGTTGCCGCCGGCCGCTGCCGTGTTGGTGCTGATGCTGCGTTCAGTGACCAGACGCGCCAGCGGCACGGCGCAGTCGCCGGGGCGCAAGGCCGTGAGTGTGACGATGGCGCCCGGGCGACGGGACAAGGTGGCCAGGGTGGCCAAGGTGGTGCGTGCATCCGCGTGTAGCAAAGCGGCATCTACGGAGCCTGGTGCATCGGGTTCTTGCAGGCTGATGTGTTGCTGCACCGCCGTAGGCAAGCCAGACCATGTGTCCAGTGTCGTATTTGGCCAAACGGCGTGGCTGCCCACGGCCAGCACGGCAGCCAGCTGCGTCAGGCGGTCATTGTTGGCGCTGTCGTGTTCGCCGGTCAGGCACAGCACGCGCGCACGGGCGTGCACGCGGTAAACATTGCGCTCGCCCGTGGGGCCCTGCAACAGGGCTTGCAGCCCTGCTGGGTTTGACGCTGCAAACTGCAAGCAGGCATGGGCCAGGGTCAAGTTGCTTTGAGACACCGCCCAGTCGTGCAGGGCCATCAGGGCAGGCTTGATGCGAGGCTTGTCTGCCGGACCGCTGGCTTGAACACTGCGCAAAGCGGCGTCCTGCGGGCAGTGTGCCAGCAGGCGCAGCAAATACAAGGGGCCGCCTGCCTTGGGGCCAGTGCCTGACAGACCTTCACCGCCAAAGGGCTGAACGCCCACCACCGCGCCCACCATGTTGCGGTTCACGTACACATTGCCCGCATGGGTGTGGTCAATGACCTGTGCAATGGTTTCATCGATGCGCGAATGCACGCCCAGAGTGAGCGCATAGCCAGTGTCGTGGATGGCTTGCAGCAAGTGGGGCAGTTCGTTTCGGGCATAGCGCACAAGGTGCAGCACCGGGCCAAATACTTCGCGCTGAAGCTCGGCGATGTTGTCGATTTCGATCAAAGTGGGTTGCACATAGGTGCCTGCGGGCAAAGCGCTCAGGCAATTGCGGCTGATGCGGTGAACGGGGTGGCTACGCTGTTGCATGGCTTGCACGTGCGCCTCGATGCCGCTTTGCGCCCGCGCATCGATGACCGGGCCGATGTCCACCGACAGCTGGGCCGGGGTGCCCAAGGTGTTTTCGGCCATCGCGCCTTGCAGCATCTCGATCAGGCGATCGGCCACATCGTTTTGCACGCACAGCACACGCAGCGCCGAGCAGCGCTGGCCTGCGGCTTCAAACGCCGAAGCCATGGCATCTGTCACCACTTGCTCCAGCAAGGCCGAGGAGTCGACCACCATGCAGTTCTGGCCACCAGTTTCGGCGATCAAGGGCACAGGCTGGCCGAGCGCATTCAGGCGCTCTGCCAGCGCCGCTTGCAGCACGCGGGCGGTTTCGGAGGAGCCGGTGAACATTACGCCTTGCGTGCGGGTGTCCTGCACCAGCTGCATCCCGACTTCAGACCCTTTGCCCGGCAGCAGTTGTAACGCTGCTTGTGGCACGCCAGCGGCCCACAGCGTTTGCACTGCTAGCGCGGCGATGACCGGGGTCGCTTCGGCGGGCTTGGCCAGCACCGTGTTGCCTGCTGCCAGCGCAGCAGCTACCTGCCCCACAAAAATTGCCAACGGAAAATTCCATGGGCTGATGCACACCACAGGACCCAGCGGCACATGGGTGGCGTTATCAAAGTCTCGCTTGGCCTGCGCGGCGTAATAGCGCAAAAAGTCCACCGCCTCGCGCAGTTCGGCCACGGCATGGCCCCAGGTTTTGCCGGCCTCGCGCACCAGCAAGGCCATGACGTGCGGGCTGTCGGCCTGCAGCAAATCTGCTGCGAGCTCCAGCAGGGCTGCGCGTTGTGGTGGCGGGGTGTAGGCCCAGCCTGGCGCCGCATCGGTGGCCGCTTGCAAAGCGGCGTTCACATCGTCGGCATGGGCGTATTGCACGCTGCCCAACACATCGCTGTGGTCTGCGGGGTTGCGCAGCACCTGCACGGCCCCGCCCACACAGCTTGCGGACAACAAGGGGGTCACGACCCAAGCATCCCTTTGTGCTTGCATGTGCGTGGCCAGCTGGCGCAGCGTGGGCTCGTGCACGAGGTCGGGCCCCTCTGCGTTGCGCCGCGCCGCGCCGTACAACTGCGCGGGCAGCACAATTTGGGGGTGCGGTTGGCCTGGGTGAGTGCCTTCGCGCAAGGCGTCCTGCGCCGTGCGTGCCACAGGGTCTTGTACCAAGTCGCCGATTGACACAGTGGCATCGGCCATGCGGTTCACGAACGAGCTGTTCGCGCCGTTTTCAAGCAGTCGGCGCACCAGATAAGCCAGCAGTGTTTTGTGCGTGCCCACGGGGGCGTAAATGCGGCAAGGACGCTGGAACTCTGTACCCCCACGCAGGCGCACTCCGTGTAGCCCGCTGCCCCCCGAGGGGGCGCTCGCTCGCCCGACCACCTGCCGGTACAGTGGCTCGCCCATGCCGTGCAGGCACTGGAACTCGTACTGACTGGCCTGGTAGTCGCCACCCATGTCTTGTGCCATGTGCACGATGGCCGCCAGTGTGTGGGCGTTGTGCGTGGCAAATTGCGGGTAAATTGCCTCGGGTGCCGACAGCAGTTGGCGTGCGCAGGCCAGGTAAGACACATCGGTGTGGTGCTTGCGTGTGTAGACCGGGTAATCGCTGTGGCCATCGACTTGTGCGCGTTTGATCTCGCTGTCCCAATACGCGCCCTTGACCAGGCGCACCATCAGCCGGTGGCCCGTGCGGCGTGCCAGATCCACCACAAAGTCGATCACGAAGGGGCAACGTTTTTGGTAGGCCTGGAGCACAAAGCCGATGCCGTTCCAGCCTTGCAAGCTGGCCGCGTTGCACAGGGCTTCAAGCAGGTCGAGCGACACATCGAGCCGGTCCACCTCTTCGGCGTCGATGTTCAGCCCGATGTCGTAGCGGCGGGCCAACATGGCCAGGTGCAGCACCCGGGGCAGCAGTTCATCCATCACGCGCTGGTGTTGGGACCGGCTGTAGCGCGGATGCAAGGCAGACAGCTTGATCGAGATGCCCGGGCCGTCCACCACGCCTTGCCCTTGCGATGCCTTGCCGATCGCGTGGATGGCGTTTTCATACCCGCGCAAATACCGCTGCGCATCGGCCTCGGTCAGCGCAGCCTCTCCCAGCATGTCGTACGAATAGCGAAAGCCCTGCACCTGCAGGGTTTGGGCGCGTTGCAAGGCTTCATCGATCGTCTCGCCCGTGACAAATTGTTCGCCCAGCATCTGCATGGCCAGTTCCATGCCCTTGCGGATCAGTGGCTCGCCGCTTTTGCCCACCAGCCGTGTGAGCGAGGCCAGCATCGCCCCCTCGCTGTGCGTGGCCACCAGCTTGCCCGTGAGCAACAGGCCCCAGGATGCGGCATTCACAAACAGCGAGGGGCTGTGGTCCACATGTTGGCGCCAGTTCCCCTGACCGATCTTGTCGCGGATCAGGGCATCGCGCGTGGCAGCGTCAGGAATGCGCAGCAGCGCCTCGGCCAGGCACATCAGTGCCACGCCCTCATCGGACGACAAAGCGTATTCCTGCATCAGGCTTTGCACGCGGCCCGCCCGCCCGCCTGGTTGCGGGTCTTCGCGCATGCCTGTCACCAGTTGCCGGGCCAGCGCGTCGGTGCGTTCGGCTTGTGGGGCGCTCATGTGGGCGGCCACCAGCAGTGGGGCCAATGCTTCGGCTTCCGGCACCCGCGTAGCGCGGTCGATGGCTTCGCGCAGTGCGCTGCGTTCGGGCATGGGGCCGCCAGGGGTGAACCGGGCGCCTTGCGTCGGGCTCATGGGGTTGGGGTTCAGGGGTGCGTTCATGGCGTTCTTTGCAGGGGCTGGCGGCAGTGCGCCAGCAACTTGTTGGATCAATACAAATCGCCATGATCCGGATTTTTGGCTAAATGTTTCACCAAATATTTGTCGTTATGTTGCATAAAATACGGCATGAGCACCGAAATTTCCGACATTGATCGAACCGATCGCCGCATCCTTGATCTGCTGCAGCGCGATGGCCGCATCAGCAATCTCAAGCTGGCAGAAGGCGTTTCGCTCTCGCCCACGGCGGTCTTGGCGCGTGTGCAGCGCCTGACCCGTGAGGGCTTCATCTTGGGGTATGAAGCGCGGCTCAACCCGCTCAAACTGGGCGCGGGAATGATGGTGTTTGTGGAGGTGCTGCTCGACCGCACCAGCCCCAATGTGTTTGACCAGTTCAAAGCTGCTGTGCAGGTGCGCCCCGAGATCATGGAATGCCACATGGTGGCCGGTGGCTTTGACTACCTGCTCAAGACCCGCGCCGCCGACATGAATGCCTACCGTGAGTTTGCAGGCACCGTGTTGTGGCAACTACCAGGGGTGCGCGAGACCCGCACTTATGCGGTGATGGAAGAGGTCAAGAACACCACGGCGCTGGCGCTGTGATGAGGCATCCCGTGCCCCCAGCCCTGGTGGTGGTTTTTGACGCGCAGTGCTTGCTGTGCCATCGGTGGGTGCAATTTTTGCTCAGGCACGATCACCGCGCTGTCTTCCGGTTCGCCGCCATTCAGGGCGCTACAGGGCAGGCTCTGCTGCGCCAGGCTGGTTTGCAGGTGGAGGGTTTGCAAACGCTTTTGCTGGTGGACGGAGAGCGAAGCTGGCAGCACTCCGGTGCAATCTTTCGCATCTTGCACCCCTTGGGTTGGCCATGGCGTGCCGCCTGGTTGGGTTGGCTGGTGCCGGCTATCTTGCGCGATGCGCTGTACCGCCTGATCGCGCGCAACCGCTACCGGATTTTTGGACGCACAGACGCTTGCATGATCGCGCCAGCCGATGTGAAGGCCCGGTTTTTAGACTGAGACACCACGCCGTTCAGCGGCATGAGCCTGCAGCCAGCGCCTGGCATTGCCGCTTGACTTCGGCCATGACCGGTCGGTCGCCGGGCTCAAGGCACAGGCAGGCTTGTGCCAAGTCATGAAGTGCCCGGCCAGCAGACGAAGGCGAAGATGAAGGCAATGGCAAATGTGCAGCCAGCTCCTCCAGCAAACAGCCAAAGGCCCGCACTTCGAGTGCCAGCAGTTGCCTGCACATGTCGGGTTGGTTCGCCGGCAGCTGCGTGGCTGCGCCAAAGTCGCCAAGTCGCGCCTCGCCCAGCGCAGGGTCTATCAGGATATTGTGCGCATACAAGTCGCCATGCATCACGCCCCGCTCGTGCAAATGGGCCACGGCATCGGCCACATCGCAGGCGATTTGCAAAGCCAGGGCATCCGACAAACCGAAACCGTTCGGGTACACGTCGCGTGTGCAGGTTTGCAAACTGGGTGGCCCCGCCAGATTGACGTGCCCTGCCGGGATCAGCGGCATCAACAAACCCTGGGCCTGCGTGGGGTGGCCGGTCAGACTGGCCACGGGGGTGGTGAGCGCGGGGTGCTGTCCAGCCGCCAGGCAAGCGGCCAGCTCGTCTGCGGGCAGGCCGTCGCTGGTGACGGCACCCTTGAACAATTTAAGCGCCAGAGGTTGAGGCCATCCATTGGCTTGTATGCGGTGGATGTGGCCCGAAGCCCCCTCACCCAGCAGCGCGCCCAGTTGCACGTTTGACCACGGCACGCCCGGTAAATCAGGCGTGGCCGAAAAAGTCCAGCCCATGGCATTGCCCGCCAGGGCCAGCCACGACAGGCGTGGTAATTCACTCAGCCATTGGGGCACCCCGCTCAGGCGGTTGGCCGATATTCGCAGCAACTCGAGCTGCTGCGCGGCCTGCAGACTCTCGGGCAGGGTCTGCAGTTGGTTGCCTGCCAGCATCAGCTTTTGCAAAGCGGGGCGTTGACCCAAAGCCTCGGGCAAAGTGGCCAATGCGTTGTCGGTCAGGATCAGCCAGCGCAGCGCGGGTGGCAAGGCCTTAGGCGGCACTTGTGCGATGTGGTTGGCCTTGAAGCCAACGACCTGCAAGCCATGGCAATCGCCCAGCACTTCGGGCAGCACAGAAAAATCGTTGTCCGATGCAAACAGCACTTGCAGCCGATGCAGGCGCGGCAGCTGGTGTGGCAAATCACTAAGCCGGTTGCCACTGATGTTGAGCACCTCCAGCGTGTCGGCCAGCTCAAAAATTTCGTCGGGCAGTTCCGTCAGGCTGCAAGCCAGATCCAGGCGCCGCACGCCAGCCAGGGCGCCGCTGCGCAGTTGTTCAAGGGTGTGCATGGGTGAATGTGCGTCAGCGGTCAGTTGCCAGGTGGATGGGGGTCTTGGTGCTGCGGATGCCGCTGGTCTGGCGCGGCCGCATGTCACACACATGCAAATTGTCACCCATGGATGGCAAGCCGGGCAAAACCCGCTCGCAACGGGTCGAACTTCGGGTGCTTTCCATGGCCACGCCAGTGCAGGGCTTGTTGGACAGTCGGGTGGGTGACACCAGGCGTGGCCCAGCCACGACAAGATGGCTGCTTGCCCATGCACCAGGAGTCAGACATGTCTTCATCCCCCCGCTGGAAAAACCGCCCGCCCGGCTCGAACTGGGGCGACTTCGGACCCGACGACCAATGCGGGCGCATGAACTTGCTGACCCCTGAAAAAGTGCTGCAAGGCATGGCCGAGGTGCGCACCGGGCAAAGTTTCAACCTGAGCTTGCCGCTGGATTTTCCAGGTGGCAATGTGCTCAACCCCAGGCGGCAACCCCCTGTGCTGCGCCCGACTTTGCGGGATGGCAAACCCAACATGAATTACCAGCTGTGGTGCGACGATGCGTCGTGCACCGATGTGATTTGCGACGACCTGGTGATCATGCATTTGCAGTACAGCACCCAATGGGACAGCCTGGCGCACGTGGGCTCGATGTTCGATGCCAATGGCGATGGCGTGCCCGAGCCGGTGTACTACAACGGCTTTCGGGCCGGCACCGATGTGGTGGGTCCCAGCGGCAGCGAGGGCGCCGGCATTTTCGGGTTCCCGGAAATTGCCCGCGAATCCACCTCGTCGGCCAAGGCGCTGGGCATCGAAAAAATGTCGGAGCGCTGCGTGCAGGGCCGCGCCGTGATGATTGACCTGCACGCGCACCTGGGGCGTGAGCGGGTGCGGGTGGGGTACGACTTGCTGATGGACATCATGAAAAAAGACCAGGTGGTGGTGGAGCCCGGCGACATGGTGTGCCTGCACACGGGCTTTGCCCAGATGCTGCTTGAGATGAACAAGCAACCCGACCCGCATGCGGTGGAGAACTCGTGCGCCGTGCTGGAAGGGCGAGACGACAAGCTGCTGCAGTGGATCACCGATTCGGGCCTGTCAGCCCTGATCGCCGACAACTACGCCGTGGAGGGTTTGCCCTCGACCCCCAAGCCGGGCAGCTGTGCCTCGCTGCCTTTGCACGAACATTGCCTGTTCAAGCTCGGGGTGCATCTGGGCGAGATCTGGCACCTCACGCCTTTGGCGCACTGGCTGAGGGCTGCTGGCCGATCCCGTTTTTTATTGACCGCTCCCCCCTTGCGCCTGCCGGGAGCCATTGGCTCACCCGCCACGCCCATCGCCACGGTGTGATGCATTAGGACGGACACGCCGGCATCTCAAAAAGTCTGGGGCGTTCTGGGGTGAGGGGTTTTAGGGAATACGCTGAAAGACAAAACGTCTTCAGCGGCCATACTGGCTTTTTTTGACTTTCAGAGGTTTTAGCTCATGAAAACATGGATCACACGCGTGGCTTGCGCGGCCTTGCTCGCTGGCTTTCCCATGCTGGCCTTGGCACAAGCCTGGCCCAGCAAACAACCCATCAAGCTGGTTGCGGTGTTTCCCCCGGGCGGCTCGGTGGACCAGGTGGCGCGCATTTTGGCCGTTCCCTTGTCGCAGCAACTGGGCCAAAGCGTGGTGGTGGAAAACAAGGGTGGCGCATCGGGCGTGATTGGCACGGCCAGCGTGCTCAATGCCCCGGCCGATGGGTACACCTTTGCGGTGGTGTTTGACACCCATGGCGTGAACCAGAGCCTGATGGCCAGCATGCCCTACGACAGCAAAAAAGACCTGGTGCCACTGGTGTTGGTGGGCACTTCGGCCATGATGCTGTCCACCCATGCGGGCACCGACTACAAGACGTTTGCCGATGTGGTGGCGGCTGCCAAAGCCAAAAAGAACGTGTCTTTTGGCACCATTGGCAATGGCAGCCTGGGCCACCTGGCCATGGCCTTGATGGCCAAAAACGGGGGCCTTGAGTTCAACCATGTGCCCTTCAAGGGCGGTGGGCCCTTGATGAACGATGCCATCGCCGGGCACATTCCCCTGACCATGAGCACGGTGTTTTTGAACAAGCCGCACATCGACAGCAAACGCTTGCGGCCCTTGGCGGTGACATCGGCCAAACGCGTGGCCGATTTCCCGGATGTGCCCACCATCGCAGAAGCGGGCTTTCCGGGTTTTGAAGCGCCAGCCTGGTGGGCCTTGTTGGCTTCGGCCAAAACGCCGCCCGAGATCGTCAAGCGCATGAACGAAGAACTCAACAAGGCGCTGGCCAGCCCCGAGGTGTCCAAGCGGCTGGTGGCACAGGGCATCGAAATTTCAGGCGGCAGCGTCGAAAAGGCCCGGACTTTCATCGATGGTCAAATCGACACCTGGGCCAAGGTGGTGCGCGATAACGGCATCAAGCCGGACTGAGACCTGTCAGCGATCAATCCACTGGTGGGGCGGCTGCATCCACCACCCGTTGCGGCTGCAGTTCGCGCACCCGGTGGTCGATGTAGTAACCACCAAATTCGGTGTACTTGAGCAAGACGCGCTGGCAAGTGCTGCAAGCAAACGCATCGCAGCGGTTGTATGGAAAGTACAGCGGGGCAATGGGCGCATCGGCTGAATCGTAGCGCGTGCCTTGGGGGTGAAATTCTTCAAAGGTGGGCTCGGGGGTGGGGGTATCCCAGTGGTCGCCAGCGGCCCTCAGGCTGCCCACTTTTTCCATTTGCGGGGCGGGCCAGCGGTCATCGGTGACGCTTTCCCATGCCGCGCAGTCGCCCACCGAGCAGCTGCATTTTTGCGCCAATGCAGCTTCGCCCAAAGCGCGAAGGCTGGTGGCGTCGAGCAAGCGTGAGGCCTCAGTTGTCTTGAACTTCACAGACGCTCCATGGCCTTGAACAATGCGACTTCACCCGAGTTCACCTTGGCACCACATCAGACCGGCTTGTCGCCCGCCAACGTGATGCGGTGCATGACCCGGCGAAAGCCGTGGTAATCGTTCACGGGGTTGTGCTGGGTGCAGCGGTTGTCCCAAACCGCCAGCGAGTGGGCTTGCCAGACAAAACGGCAGGTGAGTTCGGGCTTGATCTGGTGCTGAAAAAGGAAGTCGAGGATGGGCGTGCTTTCGGCTTCGGTCATGCCGACGATGCCCGAGGTGTGCGCCACATTGACATACAAGGCTTTGCGCCCTGTTTCGGGGTGCGTGCGCACCAGCGGGTGGTGGGCCAGATAGGCCTTGGGCGCGTCGTCCTTGCCATCGGATTTGATGCGGTCTTCGCGGGTTTTGGACACATCGGCCTTGGCCGAGCTGCTGATGCCCACCAGGCCATCCAGCAGCGATTTCATCGTGTCCGACAGCGTGTCCCAGGCCATGTACTGGTTGGCAAACAGGGTGTCACCGCCGTAGGGCGGCACTTCTTTGGCCAACAGCATGGAGCCCATGGGGGGGTGCTCCAGGTAGGTGGTGTCGGAGTGCCAGATGCCACCAAAGTTGACTTTTTCGTGTTCGAGTTTCTTGACCTCAATGACGCAGGGAAAATCGTTCAAGCCTTTGACAAAGGGGTACTCCACGGGCTGGCCCAGCGTGTGGGCAAACTGCATGAATTGTTCGGGCGCGAGGTCTTGGCCCCGGAAAAAAATGACCTGGTGTTGCAGCAAGGCTGCGCGGATTTCCTGCTGCAGATCGGCAGGGATGGGCCGGGTCAAATCGACCCCGTGGAGCTCGGCGCCCAAAGCACCTGCGATTCGGTGAATGATCATTTTTTCATTGTGTCACAGACCCTTGGGTAAACCCCCATGCGGCATGTCCACCGCGAGACAAGTGTGAGAGGAGCTTCGTGTCATTCTGATCCCCTTGTTTTTTGGAGTCGTCATGTTGAAACGTGGTTTGAAATGTTTGGCTTTGGGCATGTCCTTGTGTCTGGCTCAGGGCGCTGTGTTGGCGCAAGAATTTTTGTCCAGACCGGTGCGCATCGTGGTGCCGCAAACACCGGGTGGCGCATCGGACGCGCTGGCCCGCATCGTGGCCCAGAAGCTGAGTGAAAAATGGCAGCAGTCGGTGGTGATCGAAAACCGTGCGGGTGCGGGTGGCAACGTGGGCATGGAGCATGTGGCCCAGGCCAATGCCGATGGGCACACCTTGCTGATGAGCTACGCCGGATCGCACGCCATCAATGCGGCCTTGTACAAGAAATTGCCCTTCGACCCTGAGAAGGATTTTGAGCCCGTGGCCACTTTGGCCACCCTGCCCTTTGTGTTGGTGGTGCGCCCCGACTCCGCCGTGAAAAGCATCAAGGACCTGGTCGAGCAAGGCCAGCGCGCGCCGTTGACATTTGGCTCGGCCGGCAATGGCTCGGTCAACCATTTGCTGGGGGTCATGTTCAATGCCGCGGCCAACACCAAGCTGGAACACATTCCCTACCGGGGCGCGGCGCCCGCCATGCAAGACCTGATGGGTGGCCAGATCAACATGGTGTTCACCAGTTTGCCCTCGGTCTCGGGTGCCATCAAGAACGGCACGCTGCGTCCGGTGGCTGTGACCAGCGCGGTGCGTTCGGGCAATTTCCCCAATATTCCCAGCATCGCCGAATCGGGCTACAAAGAGTTTGATGTGTCGCCCTGGTTCGGGCTGTTTGCTCCGGCCAAAACCCCGGCAGCGGTGATTCGCCGCATCAACCAGGATGTGCAGGACGTCCTCAAAAGCAAAGACGTGATCGAGCGCTTCAACGCACAAGGCGCCGATGTGCTGATCACCCAGCCCGCCGAATTTGCCAGCATCCTGAAAAAAGACCTCGCCAAGTGGAGCGTGGTGGTCAAGGCTTCCGGCGCACAAATCGACTGAACCCCAACCAAGGCGAGAACGACATGAACCTGCACCCCATCACCCGCCGCACCGCTGTGGCACTGGCCTTGTGTTTGAGCACGGGCGCCTTTGCACAGAATTGGCCTGACAAACCCATTCGGATCGTGGTCGGCTTTGCGCCCGGTGGTTTCACCGATGTGCTGGCCCGCACCATTGGTCAAAAATTGCAAGACCGCCTGGGCCAGCCTGTGGTGGTGGACAACAAGGCGGGTGCGGCCGGCACCGTGGGCGCCGATATCGTGGCCAAGGCCAAGCCCGATGGCTACACCCTCTTGCTGGGCCACAGCAACTCCAATTCGGTGGCCCCTGCGCTCTACCCTAAGCTGCTCTATGACGTGGTGAAAGATTTCACGCCCATCATCCGTGTGGCGTCCACGCCCTTGCTCTTGACGGTGAACCCCGATGTGCCTGCAACCGATGTCAGATCGTTCATTGCACTGGCCAAACAAAAGCCCATGGGCTTGAGCTTTGCGTCTTCGGGCAGCGGCAGCGCGCAGCACCTGGCGGCAGCCCGCTTCATGCTGGCCACCCAGACCCAGATGAACCACATTCCCTACAAAGGCAGCGGCCAGGCGATTGTGGATTTGCTGTCCGGCCAGGTGAACCTGAACTTTGAAAGCCCACCCAATGTCATGCCGCATTACCAGGCGGGCAAGCTGCGGGTGCTGGCCATCACCAGCGAGAAACGCTCGCCCCTGATGCCCAATGTGCCCACCATGGCAGAAGCGGGCGTGGTCAATGCCGAAATGCTGCAATGGTTTGCCGTGCTCGGGCCCGCCAAAATGCCCGCAGACATCACCAAGCGCCTGAATACCGAAATCGCGGCGATCCTGAAACTGCCCGATGTGGCCGAAAAGATTGCCTCGCAAGGCGGCGAAATCATCGGTGGAACGCCCGAGTCTTTTGCGGCCTTCCTGCCCGCTGACAGCGCGTCCTGGGCCAAGCTGGTCAAGGAAGCCAATGTGCGGATGGACTGATTTGTGAAAGCCGCCATTCCCAAAACCACCGACCTGTGCGATGCCTGCGATGCTGCACAAGCCTGTGCCGTGCTGTTTCAAAGCTATGGCCTGCGGCGAGCCTTCACCGGGCCCATGCGCACCTTGCGTTGCCATGAAGACATTGCCCTCATGCGTGAGGCCGTTAGCCAGCCAGGGCAGGGGCAGGTGCTGGTGATCGACGGTGGCGGCTCGGTGGCGCGCGCCTTGTTCGGCGATGAGATGGCCGACCTGGCCTCGCGCAATGGCTGGGCCGGGCTGGTCATTCATGGTGTGGTGCGCGATGCCGATGAGCTCAATGCCATCGACATCGGTGTCAAGGCGCTGGGCACGGTGCCCAAGCGAGGCGAACGCACGGGCCAGGGCGAACGCGATGTGCCGGTGCACTTTGGGGGCGTGACCTTCACCCCCGGCTGCCACCTGGTGGCCGATGCCGATGGCGTGATCGTGTTGCCCGCCGGCATGACTGCGGCTGAGATTGCGGTTGACGATGTGGTGGCGGCAACCGCCGCCTACGCAGCGGGCACTGCCGCCGTCCCTCCCAAGCCATGACAGGCCGGACCCTGTACCAGCGCATCGTGGCTTCGCACACTGTGCGGCAACTGGGCGACAGCGGGCAAATTTTGCTGTACGTCGACCGACAGGTTCTTAATGAATACACCAGTCCGCAGGCATTTGCGGCCCTGCATGCGCAAGGGCGTTCGGTGTGGCGGCCTTCCGCCACGCTGGCGGTGGTGGACCATGTCAACGCCACCACGCCCGTGCGCAACGCCCGCACCATGGTGCTGGTCGATGCAGACCGCGCCCGACAGGTGAGCACCTTGGCCGAGAACTGTGCACGTCACGGCGTTGAACTGTTTGACATGCTGGACTCCCGACAGGGCATCGAGCACGTGGTGGCCAGCGAGCAAGGCTGGGTTTTGCCGGGCATGGTGATGGCCGCTGGCGACAGCCACACCACGACGCACGGGGCCATGGGGGCTTTGGGCTTTGGCATTGGGAGCAGCGAGATAGAACACCTGCTGGCCACCCAGACCTTGATTTACCGTCCTCAAAAAAACCTGCGTGTCACAGTGCACGGCCAACTGCAGCCCGGCATCACGGCAAAAGACCTGGTGCTTGGCCTGATCGCACAGATCGGTGCCGATGGCGCCTCGGGCCACGTGATCGAATACGCCGGTGAGGCGATTCGGGCGATGGGCATCGAAGGCCGTTTGACGCTGTGCAACATGAGCGTGGAGGCCGCTGCACGTGGGGCCATCGTGGCACCTGATGAGCGCCTGTTCGACTACTTGCATGGCCGTGCACGCGTGCCGCAAGGCGCGCAATGGGATGCCGCTGTGGCGCAATGGCGGCAGTTGCGCAGCGACGACGAGGCCGTGTTCGACCGCGAAGTCAGTCTCAACGCCAGCACCCTTGCCCCGCGCGTGACCTGGGGTACCAGCCCGGACCACGGCGTGTCCATCGACGGCGTGGTGCCCCACCCTGAAAACGAAGCCGACCTGCAGCGCCGTCAGGGCATGCAGCGCGCATTGGCCTACATGGATTTGCAGCCAGGGCAGGCCTTGCAGGGCTTGCCCATCAGCCATGCTTTTATTGGCTCGTGCACCAACAGCCGAATCGACGACCTGCGCGACGCGGCCCGTTACCTCAAAGGCCGGCGCGTGGCGCCTGGCGTTCGGGCCCTGGTGGTGCCCGGTTCATCGATGGTGCGTGCGCAGGCTGAAGCCGAAGGCCTGGGCCGTGTATTTGAAGAAGCTGGCTTCGAATGGCGCCAGGCGGGATGCTCGATGTGTGTGGCCATGAACGAAGACCACTTGAACCCCGGAGACCGTTGTGCCTCGAGCACCAACCGTAACTTTGAGGGCCGTCAGGGTCAGGGCGCACGCACCCACCTGATGAGCCCGGCCATGGTGGCGGCCGCGGCGGTCTGCGGTTCACTGACCGATCTGCGCACGCTGCGTTGCCATTGAAAGCGATGGCATGACCTCTACCAACCAAGCCGTTCAAACCATCGCAGGTGCTGCTGCGGCCCTGCCCTTGCCGAATGTCGACACCGACCAGATCATGCCCAAGCAGTTCCTCAAGGGCATCGACCGCCAGGGCCTGGCCAAGGGCTTTTTGCACGACATGCGCTTTGACGCGGCAGGGCGGCCGCGCAGCGACTTTGTCTTGAACCAGGCGCCGTGGGCATCGGCCCGTTTTCTGATCACAGGACCCAATTTTGGTTGTGGCTCGAGCCGCGAGCACGCGGTGTGGGGTTTGCGCGAGTTGGGCATTCGTTGTGTGCTGGGCACCAGCTTTGGCGGCATCTTCAGTGACAATTGCATCCGCAACGGCGTGCCTGCGCTGGTCTTGCCGGCTGCACAAATCGAGCGCCTGATGGCCCTGGCTAAAAACCCGGACCACTGCCACTTGACGCTGGATTTATCGGCACAAACCGTGCACACGCCAGCCGATGGCCAAAGCCTGCGGTTCGAGATCGATGCGCTGCACAAAGAGATGTTGCTCAACGGGTTGGACGCGGTGGGCATGAGCCTCAAGCACGCGCCACACATCCGTGATTTTGAAGACCGCTACCTGGCCGCCAAACCCTGGACGGTGGCCCCAACCGCACAAGAGACTGCCCATGGTTCATTACTTTGACGAAGCTCGCGTTCAGCAATTGTTGAGCGTGCCTGCATTGCTGCAAGGCGTGCGCGAAGCCCTGGTGGCACTGACATTGGGCCAGGTGGTGCAACCGCTGCGCATGGTCATGTCGATCGGTGAGGCCTCGGCCGATGGCCTGCTGTTTTTAAAACCCGCCCAACTGGGTGACGCCCTGACCACCAAGCTCATCACCCTGGTGCCGGGCAACGCCCGCATCGGCTTGCCCACTTTGCTGAGCACGATTGTTCTGATGGACCCGGCCACCGGCCAGACCCTGGCCGTGATGGAGGGCAACACCATCACCGCCATGCGCACTGCGGCGGCTTCTGCCGTGGCCGCCGATGCGCTGGTGCCGCACACCCCGCAGGTGGTGGCGATGCTGGGCAGCGGTGTGCTGGCGCGCAGCCACGCGCAAATGCTGCGTGCCGTGCGCGATGTCTCGCAAATCCGCGTGTGGAGCCCCACAGCAGCCAACGCGCAGCAGTGCGCCCACGACATCGGTGGCGTGGCCTGCGCCAGCGCCGAAGAAGCAGTGCGTGGCGCCGACATTGTGTGCACGCTGACCAACGCCAGTGAGCCCGTGTTGCAGGGGGCCTGGCTCAAGCCGGGTGCTTTTGTGGCGGCCGTGGGTGCGCCGCGCCCGACCTGGCGCGAGCTCGACGATGCGGCCATGCGGCATTGGGTGGTGGCCGACCAGCGTGAGGCCGCCGAAAAAGAATCGGGCGATGTGCTGTTGTCAGGCGCGCGGGTGGCTGCAGAGATCGGCGAAATCCTGTGCGGCCGTGTGCCGCCTCCCCCTGCGGGCACAACCATCATTTTCAAATCACTGGGCCAGGCGGTGGAAGACACGGTCGCAGCGCGTCTGGTCTACCGCGCGGCTTTGGCCGAACAGGCGCAAGCATGAGCTTGGCACCCAGCGCCCAACTGGGCACGGCAACGAGCGCCGATGTGGTGATCGTGGGCAGCGGCGTCATGGGTGCAGCCACCGCGTGGTGGCTAACCCGCTTGCAACCGGGGCTCAAGGTCATCCTGGTCGAGTCGGACACAGCTTACGAAAAAGCCTCGTCCTCTTTGTCGGCCAGTTCCATCCGCCAGCAATTCACATGCCCTGTCAACATCCGTCTGTCGCAATACGGCATTGCGTTTTTGCGCGAAGCCGAGCAACACCTGGGCCTGCCCGACCACTCGGTGGCGCTGGGTTTGCAAGAGCCCGGCTATTTGTACCTGGCCCAAGAGGACCAAGCGGCTGCCATGCAGACCGCCCACCAGATTCACAAAGAGGCCGGGGCCGATGTGGCCTTGCTTGGCCCCGAGGCCTTGCGGCTGCGCTACCCGTGGCTAAACGTGGACGATGTGGCGCTGGGCAGCTTGGGCCTGAGCGGTGAAGGCTGGTTTGACGGCCCGGCCCTGCACCAAGCCTTTTTGAAAAAAGGCATGTCACAAGGCGTGCAACGCCTGCACGATCGGGTGGTTGGCATGGACCACACGGCCTCGCAAGTGACCGGTGTGCGTTTGGCCAGCGGCGGCACTTTGCGATGCGGCCAAGTGGTCAATGCTGCGGGTGCCTGGGCGGGTGAGGTAGCGGCCATGGCCGGCGTGGTTTTGCCTGTCGAAGGGGCCAGGCGCACAGTGTTTGTGCTGTCTTGCCCCGAGCCGCTGGCGCATTGCCCTTTGCTGATCGACCCGAGTGGTTGGTGGCTGCGGCCCGAAGGCCGGTTTTTGATCATGGGCGCTGAGCCCTTGCACACCCAACCCGGCTTGCCGCTGGAGCCCGACTGGTCCGAGTGGAACGACGAGCAATGGGCCTCGCTGGCGCACCGCATCCCGGCTTTGGCCGCCTTGCGGGTGGAGCGCGCTTGGGCGGGCTATTACGAGATGAACACCTTTGATCACAACGCCGTGATCGGCCCGCACCCGATGCTGCGCAACCTGTATTTCATCAACGGCTTTTCAGGACACGGCATGCAGCACGCGGCTGGCGCGGGGCTTGCCCTGGCCGAATGGATGCTGTTGGGTGCATCGCAAACCATTGCGGTGGATGATTTGGGGTTTGAGCGGTTGGCACAAAACCGCCCGCTGCGCGAGCTGCAAGTGATCGGCTGAACGCTGCACACTAGGCACTGTCAGCAGCTTCAGCCGACAAGACTGTTCAAGCGCGCCCCACCACCCGCGCCATCTCCAGGCATTTGTTTGAGTAACCCCATTCGTTGTCGTACCAGGCCACCACCTTGATGAAGGTGCTGTCCAGCGCGATGCCTGCATCGGCATCGAACACGCTGGTGCACACCTCGCCACGGAAATCGGTGGAGACCACTTTGGCGTTGGTGTAGCCCAGCACGCCTTTCAGGGCGCCTTCGCTTTGGGCCTTCATCTCGGCGCAAATTTCGGCATAGGTGGCGGGGCTGTTCAGCTCGGCGGTCAGGTCGACCACCGACACATCGGAGGTGGGCACGCGAAACGCCATGCCCGTGAGCTTGCCCTTGATTTCGGGGATGACCACGCCCACGGCTTTGGCCGCGCCCGTGCTGCTGGGGATGATGTTTTCCAGAATGCCCCGGCCACCGCGCCAATCCTTGTTGCTGGGGCTGTCCACGGTTTTTTGTGTGGCGGTGGTGGCGTGCACCGTGGTCATCAGGCCACGCTTGATGCCCCATTTGTCGTTCAGCACCTTGGTGATGGGGGCCAGGCAGTTGGTGGTGCAGCTGGCGTTGCTGATGATGGCTTGCCCGGCATAAGTGCTGTGGTTCACGCCGAACACAAACATGGGCGTATCGTCTTTCGAGGGCGCCGACATCACCACTTTTTTGGCGCCTGCGGCCAGGTGCTTGCCCGCGCTGTCTTTGTCGAGAAACAGGCCGGTGGCTTCGATCACCACATCGGCACCGACTTCGTGCCACTTCAGGTTGGCTGGGTCGCGCTCTTGCGTCAGGCGGATCTTGTGGCCATTGACCACCAGGGTGTTGCCCTCCACAGCCACGGTGCCTTTGAAGCGGCCATGCACGCTGTCATATTCCAGCATGTAAGCCAGGTAGACCGGCTCCAGCAAATCGTTGATGCCGACGATCTCGATATCGTCAAAATTTTGCACTGCTGCGCGCAGCACCATGCGGCCGATGCGGCCAAATCCGTTGATCCCGATTTTGGTGGTCATGTCTGTCTCACTTTAATGGAAGCTGTCTTGGGCTGCAAGCCCAAACCGGGCCAGCCCATCGTGTAACCATCCTAAGACATTTTCGGTAATTTTGTTACAAAGCCTGGCTGTGACGCAGGTTTGTTCCGAGTTTGTAACTGTTCCGGAACGTTGCGGAACGTCACTGTAGTTGCTCTTATGCGTCACTGAAGATGCAATTTTTAGCAGCAACGTATTTGGTCTGCTTTAGGCTGAGTGCTGTCGGTCAGGTTCGGCTGTGCGAACGACGGAGGTCGCCGACACCGTACATTAGCCAAAGAGCGTGCGAACGAGAGCGATTGGCCCGACTGACATCCGCGTTAGGAGCTTGGGGCTCAAGTCCTGCCATTGAACGACGCCCGCAGTTCGCCAGCGGGATTCTAGATGGGCGATCTCTGGGACCCCGGCGAGACTGGTGCAAGTTCCAGTGCCAGTCTGCTGATGCTCTTAGTGTCCGCACGTCTAAGACATGCCGGACACGTCTTTCTGAAGCTTGTGCGTCGCACGACCAATTACGCGGTTAAAAGCAATCATCACCTCGTCATCCGGCAGACCAGCGACGCTTACACCAATCTCTGTCAGAAATGTGCGAACTGAAGTGGACCCCAAAGTCAGGACAGCCTTGATGGCAGTTTAAGTTGCACTCAACTTCTCGCAGCTGGTCGGCGCTGCCCCGCTTTTTGCCTTTTGTATTGCAGGCTCAATCTCAATCCTGACTTCCCCGGCCGCAGTCG
>NZ_NESK01000089.1 GCF_003063415.1 Limnohabitans sp. 2KL-17 | reverse complement strand
GGCCTCTAGGGCAGCAGCCTTCTCTGCTGTGGTGCCGCTGGCGTTGGCCGCAGTCAGTGCAGTTTGGGCAGCAACCAGCGCTTTGGCGGCAGCAACTTCATCGGCCGCTTTGGCAGCAATCTCTTCAGCCGTCGCTTTGTCCGCCGCCGCTTTGTCTTGCACCGCTTTGGCCGCCGCGTCCGCTTCAGCTGTGGCTTTGGCGGCTGCTAGTTTGGCCGCATCGAGCACGGCTTGGGCAGCAGTTTTCTCTGCTGTGGTGCCGCTGGCGTTGGCCGCAGTCAGTGCAGTTTGGGCAGCAACCAGCGCTTTGGCGGCAGCAACTTCATCGGCCGCTTTGGCAGCAATCTCTTCAGCCGCCGCTTTGTCCGCCGCCGCTTTGTCTTGCACCGCTTTGGCCGCCGCGTCCGCTTCAGCTGTGGCTTTGGCGGCCGCTAGTTTGGCCGCATTGAAGGCCTCTAGGGCAGCAGCCTTCTCTGCTGCGGTGCCGCTGGCGTTGGCCGCAGTCAGTGCAGTTTGGGCAGCAACCAGCGCTTTGGCGGCAGCAACTTCATCGGCCGCTTTGGCAGCAATCTCTTCAGCCGCCGCTTTGTCCGCCGCCGCTTTGTCTTGCACCGCTTTGCTAGCCGCGTCCGCTTCAGCTGTGGCTTTGGCGGCTGCTAGTTTGGCCGCATCGAGCACGGCTTGGGCAGCAGTTTTCTCTGCTGTGGTGCCGCTGGCGTTGGCCGCAGTCAGTGCAGTTTGGGCAGCAACCAGCGCTTTGGCGGCAGCAACTTCATCGGCCGCTTTGGCAGCAATCTCTTCAGCCGCCGCTTTGTCCGCCGCCGCTTTGTCTTGCACCGCTTTGGCCGCCGCGTCCGCTTCAGCTGTGGCTTTGGCGGCTGCTAGTTTGGCCGCAT
>NZ_NESK01000088.1 GCF_003063415.1 Limnohabitans sp. 2KL-17 | reverse complement strand
CAACTGTGAATTTCAGGCCGGTGATGGTTTGGCCCGTATCCACCGCGCTGATGGCCGCGCTGCTGAACAGCGTTTGCGTGAGTGCAGTGTTGGCGTAGTTGACCGTGGACGTGGTGACGCTGGCGGTGGGCGCATCGTTGGTGCCGGTGATGGTGACGGTGGCGGTTTGATTGACGGTTGCGCCGTGCACATCTTTAACCTGGTAGCTGACGACAATCACTTGGCTTTGCCCAAAGGCCAAGCTGTTAAACACCGCGTTGGCGGGGTCGACCGTCAGGGTGTTGCCGGTGATGCTCACGCCTGCAGGCAGTGTGGCGCTGGCAGTGCCACCATTTACCTGATAGGTAAGGCTTTGCGTGCTGAGTGTGGCAGTCTCGCCGGTATCTGCATCCGTGGCCCCTTGCAGCAGATTGACGGTGTAGCTGACATCTCCCTCGCTTGCATTTGAAGCAATGGCGGCGCTCACCGTGGGTGCGTCGTTGACCGAGACAACTTGCACTGTTTGGATAATGGTCTGGCTGTTCTTAGCGCCATCACTGATCACCAAGCTGATTTGTCGATCTGTGGTGACCGGATTGTCGGAGCTGTTGTTGAACTTAACAGAAGCAAGCGCTGCTGAAAATTCACTGCTACTTGGGTTGGCACCTGATTTGGTCGCCAAAGTCAAAACGCCATTGCTGTAACTGCCAGTAATTTTTCCCGTGTCCGTGAACAGCAACACATCGCCAACCTGGACATTGGTGATGCGCATCGTCGCAGACATCAACTGGGTGTCTAAATCACTGGCACTCAAACCGCTGAAGACCAACTGAGCGTTAGATCCGTTATCCGCACCGAGCATTTCAGTGAATATCAAAGTGTGATTCACGGCTGAAAGCAACGGGGCCAGATTACCCATTTGCTTGGCAGCCGCAAGTTCCGCCGCATCGGCTTCAGCTGTGGCTTTGGCGGCTGCTA
>NZ_NESK01000087.1 GCF_003063415.1 Limnohabitans sp. 2KL-17 | reverse complement strand
TCACCGTCTGGTTGTCCGTTTTCGACAGGTCCGCCTCAATGCCCGCGCCCTGAATGCCTTCAAAGCTGGAGTAGTCCACCGTGTCGGTGCCCTCGCCCCCGTCGATGGTCTTTTGGTCAGCAGCCAAGATGGCCTTGGCGTCAATCGTCACCTGGCTCGACCAGCCATCGTGGCGGCTGGAGAACACCCCCGACATGGCCTCGATCTGCGTCGTGCTCATCGCGCTCATGTCCACGTCACTGACGTACACCGTGAAGTCGCCGTTCATGCCCGCCCACGCATCCGTGCGGCCAAACACGTTGATCGCATCGATCCCGGTCGAGGCACCCAGGTCCACCTGGACCCAGCCGCCTCCTACCATCGAGCTTGCAAAGATGCCGTCTTTCCACATGTCGCCACCGGTATTACCATCAACAAGATTGCCCGCCTTGTGCTGGCTCGCATCAAATTGTCCGGATGTCGCCAATGTCTTGCCTCGCGCAATGTTCTCCCCACCGCGCATCACTTGCAGCTCCGCCAGGGTCAGGTGCTGCGCCACCCCCGCGTTTTTGCGGATCATCACGTAGCGCCCCTGCATCGCCGGCGCGCGCCGCTGCACCACGACAGAGTCATCCCCCGCCCCGCCCAGCACCGAGTCTCGGCCCAGCCCGGTGAAGATCGTGTCGTTGCCGCCCCGGCCCTCGATCATGTCGTCGCCGCCATAGCCCCACAGCCGGTTGTCCACATCGCTGCCCACAATCTTGTCGTTGCCGCCTGTGCCGCCCAGATTCTCGACGTTCTGGAGGCTGTCGATGGCGCTGCCCGCGTTGATCGTGCCGTTGGCGTTGCGCCAGGTCTTCACCGTCTGGTTGTCCGTTTTCGACAGGTCCGCCTCAATGCCCGCGCCCTGAATGCCTTCAAAGCTGGAGTAGTCCACCGTGTCGGTGCCCTCGCCCCCGTCGATGGTCTTTTGGTCAGCAGCCAAGATGGCCTTGGCGTCAATCGTCACCTGGAA
>NZ_NESK01000086.1 GCF_003063415.1 Limnohabitans sp. 2KL-17 | reverse complement strand
CAACTGTGAATTTCAGGCCGGTGATGGTTTGGCCCGTATCCACCGCGCTGATGGCCGCGCTGCTGAACAGCGTTTGCGTGAGTGCAGTGTTGGCGTAGTTGACCGTGGACGTGGTGACGCTGGCGGTAGGCGCATCGTTGGTGCCGGTGATGGTGATAGAGACTGTCTGGTTCACGTTGAGACCACCCACGTCTTTGACTAGGTAACTGACTTCGATGACGCGGGTTGCGCCTGCGGCCAGGTTGTCAAAGGCTGGATTCGTGGGGTCCACACTCAGCGTGCTGCCGCTGAGTGTTATGCCTGCGGGCAGGTCGGCGCCCGCGTTGCCGGTGGCCATACCCGCCACTTTGTAGGTAAGGGTTTGAACGTCCAGGGTGGCGGTGTCGCCCGCGTCAACGTCGCTGGCGCCTTGCAACAAGTTCAAGGTGTACGAAGCTGCGCCTTCCAGCGCGGCCGATGTGATTGCGGCACTGACCACGGGCGCTTCGTTGACGTTGATCACGTTGGCGATGACGGCCTGCTCGGTGCTCAGTGTGCCGCTGGTGCCCAGATTGGTGGCCACCACAGTAAAGCTGTAGCTGTTCTTGGCTTCGTAATTGGCGCTGTTCTTGAGCGTGACTTTGCCCGTGGCGCTGTCAATGTCGAGCAAGGCGATGTCACCCGTGGCCGCTTTGAGACTGTAGACCACGTTCCTATTGGCCGCGGTGCCGTCAGCATCAGTGGTGCTGGCGGTGTAGATCTCACGGGTGGTGGCGGCGTTTTCAGGCACGCTGCCGGTGGCTCCGCTGCTAAACACCGGGGCGTTGTCGTTGAAGTCGACAACGCTCAGCACGACCGCTTGGTCGGCGCTGTTGCCGTCAGCATCGGTGGCGGTCAGCGTGTAGTTGTACACGTTGTTCGCGCCCGCATCGTCTGGGCTTTCAAAGTTGCGCGCCACCATGCTCACCACGCCGGTGCCAGTGTTGAGCGTGAACAGCGCACTGTCTGCGCCGCCCAAGCTGTAGGTGACCGCGCCAATGGGCGTGCCGCTCAAGCTGGG
>NZ_NESK01000085.1 GCF_003063415.1 Limnohabitans sp. 2KL-17 | reverse complement strand
GAAGGCACTGATCGCATCCAAGGCACCACATGCGAACGACTTCACCAACCAGCGGGTGCGCAAGGGAGGTGAGGTTGACCCGGCCCTGCGCTCGAAGAATCGCAACAAGTCCAAGGTACGCGCCCGGGTGGAGCACGTCTTCGCAGTGGTCAAGCGGCTGTGGGGCTTCACCAAGGTGCGCTATCGCGGCCTGGCCAAGAACGCCACGCGCTCGTTCGTGGCCTTGGGTCTGGCCAACATCTACTTAGCGCGTGGACGCCGCATGGCATGAGTGCGTCTTCAGAGCGCGCAATGCGCGTGTCTGGCGTGAAAAGGCCAGAAATACGGGCCGAAATTGGGCCGCTTCGCCCATCACATCTCGCATCATGCAATCAACTAGCAACATATCGCTGAATTCGGTGGCTTGTTCAGCGTAGCCCTAACCAGGTCTGGACGGGAGACATCACCTATATCGCCACCGACGAGGGCTGGTTTGTACTTGGCAGCAGTGATAGACCTGTTCAGCCGACAGGTGGTGGGCTGGAGCATGCAGCCTCACATGCAGAGCAGCCTGGTGACAGACGCGTTAAAGATGGCATGGTTCCGGCGTCAGCCAGCGCCAGGCCTGATCTTCCATTCGGACCGAGGCAGCCAATACTGCGGGCATGAGTTCCAGGGCACGCTGGCGGGTTACAAAATGAGAAGTTCCATGAGCCGCAAGGGAAACTGCTGGGACAACGCACCTACGGAGAGTCTGTGGGGTCGCTTGAAGGTGGGCAGGCTGTACGGACAGAGGTTTGCAACCCGCAGGCAGGCAATGGATGAGGTGATTGACTGGCTGACGTTCTACAACCACCGGCGGTTGCACTCCACGTTGGGCTACGTCAGTCCGATGCAGTTTGAAAAACGCTGGGACGCGGCACAGCAATTGAAGGCCGCATAATGAAGTGGCTAAGCAGTACGTCAAACAGGGGCAGGTTCACTTTGATGTCCGCTGGCTGTGGATAACTATAAGTTCAATTGTCGTCCTGCAGCTCCTTTCTCTCCGTTTTTCTTGTCTGCTCTCGCGCTTTGATTCGACCCCTCGCCTCATTGGAGCTGTGCCTGAA
>NZ_NESK01000084.1 GCF_003063415.1 Limnohabitans sp. 2KL-17 | reverse complement strand
ACCGCCAGCGTCACCACGTCCACGGTCAACTACGCCAACACTGCACTCACGCAAACGCTGTTCAGCAGCGCGGCCATCAGCGCGGTGGATACGGGCCAAACCATCACCGGCCTGAAATTCACAGTTGCCGGCCTTGACGGCACGACAAATGAAAGAATCACCGTTGACGGGACCGAGTTCAGCCTGACCAACGCCACCAGCGGTACCACCACTGCCAACAGCGTTGGCTACAGGGTGGACGTCACCGGCAGCACCGCCACCGTCACCCTGACCAGGATTGTTGGCCTGAGTGCTGCGGAAGCGAAAACCCTGGTTGAAGGCCTGGCCTACAGATACGCCACTTCGAACGGCATGACGGGTGACCACGTGGTCACCCTGACCGAAATCACCGACAGCGGCAGCAACAACAACGTCACCACGCTGGCCTTGGCCAGCACCGTGCACGACAACACAGCGCCCACGCTCAGCGCCACAGCGCCCAGCACCACCGTCACCACCATTGCCGGCACAGGCGGCGACAGCGCAGGCGAGACCATCGTGCTCACCGTCACCTTTGACGGCAACGTCCAGGGCCTGACCAGCGGCAACAACAGCACCATCTTCAAGGTGGGCAGCACCGTCGTGTCTGCCACCTGGGCCGGCACAGCCGGCACCAGCACCCGCACGCTGACCTACACCATCCCGGCCGGTGCCAACGGCACTGCCACCATCGACGAAGCTGCCCTGAAGGACGCACTGGTCGCAGGAATCAAAGACCTGGCCGGCAACGCCTTCACCTACAGCGGCTCTATTGCCAACATCGACAGCACACCGCTGCCCACCATCGACACCACAGCGCCCACGCTCACCATCTCCAGGGGAACGACAACAGGTGTCAGCTCAACGGGTGCAACCAACCTTGACAGCGTGGACTTCTTTGTTGAGTTCAGCGAAGGCATGACGCTCTCAACACTGAATGCGACTGACTTTGTGGTCATGCTTGGCGGTGCGCAGGTGACATCCAACGTAACCATCGGAGCCCCCACGCTAGTTTCAGGCAACAAATACAAGGTCAACGTCAGTGGCGCAGCGATTACCAGCGGCACGGG
>NZ_NESK01000083.1 GCF_003063415.1 Limnohabitans sp. 2KL-17 | reverse complement strand
GAAGGCACTGATCGCATCCAAGGCACCACATGCGAACGACTTCACCAACCAGCGGGTGCGCAAGGGAGGTGAGGTTGACCCGGCCCTGCGCTCGAAGAATCGCAACAAGTCCAAGGTACGCGCCCGGGTGGAGCACGTCTTCGCAGTGGTCAAGCGGCTGTGGGGCTTCACCAAGGTGCGCTATCGCGGCCTGGCCAAGAACGCCACGCGCTCGTTCGTGGCCTTGGGTCTGGCCAACATCTACTTAGCGCGTGGACGCCGCATGGCATGAGTGCGTCTTCAGAGCGCGCAATGCGCGTGTCTGGCGTGAAAAGGCCAGAAATACGGGCCGAAATTGGGCCGCTTCGCCCATCACATCTCGCATCATGCAATCAACTAGCAACATATCGCTGAATTCGGTGGCTTGTTCAGCGTAGCCCTAACCAGGTCTGGACGGGAGACATCACCTATATCGCCACCGACGAGGGCTGGTTTGTACTTGGCAGCAGTGATAGACCTGTTCAGCCGACAGGTGGTGGGCTGGAGCATGCAGCCTCACATGCAGAGCAGCCTGGTGACAGACGCGTTAAAGATGGCATGGTTCCGGCGTCAGCCAGCGCCAGGCCTGATCTTCCATTCGGACCGAGGCAGCCAATACTGCGGGCATGAGTTCCAGGGCACGCTGGCGGGTTACAAAATGAGAAGTTCCATGAGCCGCAAGGGAAACTGCTGGGACAACGCACCTACGGAGAGTCTGTGGGGTCGCTTGAAGGTGGGCAGGCTGTACGGACAGAGGTTTGCAACCCGCAGGCAGGCAATGGATGAGGTGATTGACTGGCTGACGTTCTACAACCACCGGCGGTTGCACTCCACGTTGGGCTACGTCAGTCCGATGCAGTTTGAAAAACGCTGGGACGCGGCACAGCAATTGAAGGCCGCATAATGAAGTGGCTAAGCAGTACGTCAAACAGGGGCAGGTTCACTATGCGAAGTGATCGAGCCGCATTACCCCAAGCCGGGCAATGGTCGCCCGCCGGTGGGACTTGAGCGTATGTTGCGCATGTACTTTGTGCAGCACTGGTTCAACTTGGCCGACGAGGCTTGCGAGG
>NZ_NESK01000082.1 GCF_003063415.1 Limnohabitans sp. 2KL-17 | reverse complement strand
GCGCAGTGCACGCGAATGGCTGTGCACCGCCTCCACCAGCGCTGTCACGTGCTCTGGCGGCGTGAACTGGCTGATGCCGTGGCCCAGGTTGAAGATGTGCGTTGGCCCGGTGGTGGTCAGGTCGGTGTGGGGTGTGCCAAAGCTGTCGAGCACGCGGCGCACTTCGGTGGCGATGTGCTCGGGCGGCGCAAACAAAATGTTCGGGTCGATGTTGCCTTGCAGGGCTTTGCCGGGGCCACCGACTTCGCCGCCCACCAGAGCGCGGGCGCGGCCCAGGTTCATGGACCAGTCCAGGCCCAGCACATCGCAGTTGAGGTCTGCCATCTCGGGCAGCCACAGGCCCCCGCCCTTGGTGAACACGATGCTGGGGATGCGCTGGCCGTTGTGCTCGGTCTTCAGTTGCGACAGCACGCGTGCGGTGTAGGCCAGGCTGAATGCCTGGAAAGCGCCATCGGCCAGCACCCCGCCCCAGCTGTCAAACACCATGACCGCTTGCGCACCGGCCTCGATCTGGGTGTTCAAGTACAGGGCCACGGCATCGGCGTTGATGGCCAGAATGCGGTGCATCAGGTCGGGGCGGCTGTACATCAGGGTCTTGACGTGGCGGTAATCGTCCGAGCCTGCGCCCTCGACCATGTAGCAAGCCAGCGTCCAGGGGCTGCCTGAAAAGCCGATTAGGGGCACGCAGCCATTCAGGGCCTTGCGGATGGAGGTGACCGCGTCAAACACGTACCGCAGCTTGGCCATGTCGGGCACGGCCAGCTCGGCCACAGCGGCTTCGTCGCGCACATTCTTTGCGAACTTGGGGCCTTCGCCCAGGGCAAACGACAGGCCCAGGCCCATGGCATCGGGCACGGTGAGGATGTCGGAAAACAAGATGGCGGCGTCCAGTGGGTAGCGCTCGAGGGGCTGCAAGGTGACTTCGGTGGCGTAGTCGACGTTGGTGGCCAGGCCCATGAAGCTGCCGGCTTTGGCGCGGGTGTCACGGTACTCGGGCAGGTAGCGCCCGGCCTGGCGCATGAGCCAGACGGGGGTGTGGTCGGTGGCTTGGCGCAGGCAGGCGCGCAAGAAAGTGTCGTTTTGCAAGGGGGCAAACGC
>NZ_NESK01000081.1 GCF_003063415.1 Limnohabitans sp. 2KL-17 | reverse complement strand
TGGCATCAGACGGCACGACTGCGCTTGCAAGCTTGACGTCGAGTATTCAAGACAGCAATTGGCGCTACCAGAGTTTTACGTTTGTGGCCACGGGCACCAGCACAACGATCAAGTTCGACAATAGCGTTGATCCGGCTCTCAACGACCTGTTCCTGGACAACGTGGTGGTCACAAAAGGCACCAGCTACCTTTTAGACAACACAGCGCCCCTCGTCACCGCACCCACCAGCCTCACCCTGTTTGAAGACCAAGTCGGCAACTTGCTGTTCACCAGCACAGCCTTCAGCGATGCGGCCACCAGCCTGACCGTGACGCTCACGGTCACCGAGGGCACCCTCTCGGCCACGGGCGATGCCAATGTCACGGTCGGGGGCAGCGCCTTGTCGCGCACCTTCACGGGCAGCCCGGCAGCCCTGAACACTTTCTTCAGCACTGCAGGCAAGATCACCTACCAAGGCGCGGCCAATGCGTCGGGCAACAAGACGCTGAGCATCTCGGTGGTGGACACGGCAGGCAACACCAGCAGCGCAAGCACCATCTTGGCGCTGACCGCCGTCAACGACGCGCCCAGCGGCGCAGACGCCACCATCACGGTGCTTGAAGACGGCAGCAAGACCTTTGCGGCCAGCGACTTTGGCTTTAGCGACACGCTTGACAGCAACACCCTGAGCGCGGTGATCATCAGCACCTTGCCCACCACTGGCACGCTCAAGCTCAATGGCGTGGATGTCACGTTCAACCAAAGCATTGCAGCGGCAAGCATTGGCAACTTGGTCTACGCGCCAGCGGCCAATGCCAACGGCAGTGCTTACGCCACAATCGGCTTTAAAGTGCAGGACAACGGCGGCACGTCCAACAGCGGGGCAGACACCAGCATCGCCAAAACCCTGACCCTCAACGTCACCGCCGTCAACGAAGCGCCCACGGTCACGCTCGCCAAGGACATACTGGTCAACACCGCCACCATCGGTCATCAATTGGCACCCAAAAGCGCGGCGCTGGTCAGTGGCGGCGTTGATGCCGGTCATGTGCAGGTTTGGGCGAGTCAGCAACAAGGCTCCGAACGCTGGTATGTGTTCGGCCAGCGCTACGACGCCAATGGTTTGC
>NZ_NESK01000080.1 GCF_003063415.1 Limnohabitans sp. 2KL-17 | reverse complement strand
GCCTCTGGCGAGTGGACCTACACGCTCAACAACAGCAACGCCACCGTGCAAGCCCTGGCTGCAGGTTCTACCCTGAGCGACACGTTCACGGTCACCGCCGCTGACGGCACAGTGCAACTCGTGACCGTCACCATCAACGGCGCCAACGATGCGGCCCAGATCACCGGCGCCGTGACCGGTGCTGTCACCGAAGACAGCGGCGTAGTCGTTGGCGGCACGCTCAGCGTCAGCGATGTCGATGCTGGTGAATCGAGCTTCAACGCCCCAGCGTCTTTGGCCGGCACCTACGGCAACTTCACCTTTACCGCAGGCACAGGCGCGTGGAGCTACACCCTGGACAACACCAAGGCCGCGGTACAAGCCCTGGCTGCTGGCGTCCAAGTCACCGACGCCCTGACCGTCTCCAGCCAGGATGGCACCACCCAGGTGGTCACCGTCACCATCAACGGCGCCAACGATGCGGCCCAGATCACCGGCGCCGTGACCGGTGCTGTCACCGAAGACAGCGGCGTAGTCGTTGGCGGCACGCTCAGCGTCAGCGATGTCGATGCTGGTGAATCGAGCTTCAACGCCCCAGCGTCTTTGGCCGGCACCTACGGCAACTTCACCTTTACCGCAGGCACAGGCGCGTGGAGCTACACCCTGGACAACACCAAGGCCGCGGTACAAGCCCTGGCTGCTGGCGTCCAAGTCACCGACGCCCTGACCGTCTCCAGCCAGGATGGCACCACCCAGGTGGTCACCGTCACCATCAACGGCGCCAACGATGCGGCCCAGATCACCGGCGCCGTGACCGGTGCTGTCACCGAAGACAGCGGCGTGACCAACGGCACCCCTGGCACACCGACCGCCACCGGTAAGCTCTTCAGCACCGACGTCGATGGCACAGCCAACCTGTTCACGGAGGTCACTGCTGGAGCCACCAGCACCGGCGGCTACGGCACCTACGCCATGAGCGCCTCTGGCGAGTGGACCTACACGCTCAACAACAGCAACGCCACCGTGCAAGCCCTGGCTGCAGGTTCTACCCTGAGCGACACGTTCACGGTCACCGCCGCTGACGGCACAGTGCAACTCGTGACCGTCACCATCAACGGCGCCAACGATGC
>NZ_NESK01000008.1 GCF_003063415.1 Limnohabitans sp. 2KL-17 | reverse complement strand
CGCATCGTGAAAAGGCTCTCGGTGAAGGTGTCAGCGCCGCGCATCATGTGTCCGTGTAGTTGCTCAACAATTAACGTTTCTCAGGGGCTCGGCGTGGACCTAAACATGGGAGTATTTCAGCAGCCTGATATGGGCAAATTGATCGAGTTCAACACCTCGTGCGCGCCTGTCTTTACCCAGCGGGCAGGCGTGGTGGCTTTGCAAAACACGGCCGACATCACGCCCCGTGTGGTGCAGCACCTCAAAGCTTGTCGAGACACCCTGGTGCCGTTGCTGCAGGCCGTGCAAGGCGTGCAGCTTGCGCCAGCCAAAGGCGGCATGTATGCATTTTTCAGGCTCGAAGGGCACCCTGATGCGGTGGCCACAGCCAAGCGCCTGGTGGCCGAAGCCGGCTTGGGTCTGGCTCCCGGCGAGGCTTTCGCCCCGCAAGCGGCAGGCTGGCTGCGCTGGTGTTTTGCGTCTGAAGACTTGTCCAGGCTGGAGCAGGGGGTGGCCCGTCTGGCATCGTGGTTGAGCCGAAACAAGTCGTCATCCGGCTGACTGGGGCAATTCATCGGGGTCACAGTTAATCGGGGTCAGACCCCATTTATTTAATTGGGATCTGACCCCGATTAACGTTGCTCAATGGGGTGCGCTTGAGTCCTTGGGTGGCCAGCACACCGTGAAAGGCCCGATTGCGGGCTATAATCCGCCTGTTTTGCAATCTGTGAAACGCACGCCCACCGCTTTTCCGGCAGTTGGCGCAAGTCATTAACCCGCTGAAATTCGTCACTGAATCCAAGCGAAACAACAAGGAAATACCATGATTGCATCTTCAATCAAGGCCGAGGTCGTCAAAGCCAACGCACGCGCTGCCAATGACACAGGGTCCCCTGAGGTCCAAGTGGCTTTGCTCACAGCCCGTATCAACGAGCTGACACCTCACTTCAAAACACACGCCAAAGACCATCACGGTCGCCGTGGCCTGCTGCGCATGGTGAGCCGTCGCCGCAAACTGCTGGACTACCTCAAGTCCCGTGATGCTGACCGTTACGTCGCGCTGATCGCCAAACTTGGCCTGCGCAAGTAATCGTCTGTCCAGATGAAAAGCGCCTGAGTTAGGACACTAGCTCAGGCGCTTTATTCTTTTTTCAGTCGGAATTTGCCAGGACGAACCCGCGCTGTGTCATTCCACAAGGCTTCAAGCCAGATGTTTTGTGGAATGGCATCGAGTTCAGAAAGTCATATTTCGGGCCTTCGGTGCAGCCTCATGCGCTTTTGTTTTCAGGAGTACTGAACATGTCTATTTTCAACAAAGTTACCAAAACCTTCCAGTGGGGCCAGCACACGGTCAAGATGGAAACCGGCGAAGTCGCTCGCCAAGCCGGCGGCGCCGTGCTGCTGGACATGGAAGGCACCGTGGTGCTCGCCACTGTGGTGGGTTCCAAGATCGCCAAAGCCGGGCAGGATTTTTTCCCGCTCACTGTGGATTACATTGAAAAAACGTATGCCGCAGGCAAGATCCCTGGCAGCTTTTTCAAGCGCGAAGCCAAGCCCAGCGAACACGAGACCCTGACCAGCCGTCTGATCGACCGCCCGATCCGTCCTTTGTTCCCTGAAGGTTTTTACAACGACGTGCATGTGGTCATCCACACGGTCTCGCTCAATCCTGAAGTCGATGCCGACATCGCTGCGATGATCGCCGTGTCTGCTGCCTTGTCCATCTCGGGCATTCCGTTCAATGGCCCTATTGGCGCGGCTCGTGTGGGTTACATCAACGGCGAATACGTGCTCAACCCAGGCCAGACCCAGCGCAAAGACAGCGTGATGGACCTGGTGGTTGCCGGTACCGAAGCCGCTGTGCTGATGGTGGAATCGGAGGCTCAGCAATTGTCCGAAGAAATCATGTTGGGTGGTGTGGTTTACGGTCACGAGCAATCGGCCATCGCCATTCACGCGATCCATGAATTGGTGCGCGAAGCCGGCAAGCCGGTGTGGGACTGGCAAGCGCCTGCCCGTGACCTGGCTTTCGAAGCCAAACTGGCCACTCTGGCCGAACAAAAGTTGCGCGCCGCATACCAGATCCGCAACAAACAAGCCCGTACACACGCTTGCCGTGAAGCTTATGCTTCGGTCAAAGTGGCACTGGCTGAAGAGGGCGTTGTGTTTGACGGCGTCAAGCTTGATGGCCTGATGTTCGAAATCGAAGCGCGCATTGTGCGCAGCCAGATTCTGGCTGGTGAGCCCCGTATCGACGGCCGTGACACCCGCACTGTGCGCCCCATCGAAATTCGCAACAGTGTGCTGCCCCGCACCCACGGTTCGGCCTTGTTCACACGTGGCGAAACCCAGGCCTTGGTGATCACCACTTTGGGCACTGAGCGCGATGCTCAGCGCATTGACGCTTTGGCTGGCGAGTTCGAAGACCGCTTCATGTTCCATTACAACATGCCTCCCTTTGCCACCGGCGAAGTGGGCCGCATGGGCAGCACCAAGCGCCGCGAAATCGGCCACGGCCGTTTGGCCAAGCGTGCTTTGGCTGCTGTCATGCCTACCAAAGAAGAGTTTCCATACACCATGCGTGTGGTGTCCGAAATCACCGAATCGAACGGTTCTTCGTCCATGGCTTCGGTCTGCGGCGGTTGCTTGTCCATGATGGACGCCGGCGTGCCGATGAAAGCCCACGTGGCCGGTATTGCTATGGGCCTGATCAAGGAAGAGAACCGCTTTGCGGTGCTGACCGACATCCTGGGTGATGAAGATCACTTGGGCGACATGGACTTCAAAGTGGCCGGTACCACCAACGGCATCACCGCTTTGCAGATGGACATCAAGATCCAAGGCATCACCAAAGAGATCATGCAAGTGGCTTTGGCCCAAGCCAAAGAAGCCCGCATGCACATTCTGGGCAAGATGCAAGAAGCGATGAGCGAAGCCAACACGGAAGTGTCCGATTTCGCACCCAAGCTCTTCACCATGAAGATCAACCCCGAAAAAATTCGTGACGTGATCGGCAAGGGTGGTGCCACCATCCGTGCTTTGACCGAGGAAACCGGCTGCCAGATCAACATCTCCGAAGACGGCACGATCACGATCGCCGCCACCGACGGTGACAAGGCCGAGATCGCCAAGCGCCGCATCGAGCAGATCACCGCCGAAGTCGAAATCGGCAAGGTCTACGAAGGCCCGGTCACCAAGATCCTGGACTTCGGCGCTTTGATCAACCTGTTGCCCGGCAAGGACGGCTTGTTGCACATCAGCCAGATCGCCCACGAGCGCGTCGAAAAAGTGACCGACTACTTGAGCGAAGGTCAGATCGTCAAGGTCAAGGTCATGGAAACCGATGAAAAAGGCCGCATCAAACTGTCGATGAAGGCTTTGTTGGACCGTCCTGCCCAGGGTCCTCAATAATCTTCTGAGGTGCTTCCGGGTAGCCAACGCTGCCCGGACTGACCTGTAAAAGGCTGCCCCATGAACGTCATTGAAATTCAAAGCTACGGTGCGCCCGAGGTATTGGTGCCTGGCACCCGTCCTGACCCTGTGGCTGGGGCAGGGGAGTTGCTCATTCGCGTGTCGGCCAGCGGCATCAACCGCCCCGACGTGCTGCAACGCACCGGCAATTACCCCGTGCCACCGGGTGCATCGGACATTCCGGGCCTTGAAGTGGCCGGTGTGGTGGTGTCGGGTGATTTGCAGGCCATGGCCCAAGCGGGCCTGGCTGTGGGTGACCGTGTCTGCGCTCTGGTGGCTGGCGGCGGATATGCGCAACTGTGCGTGGCGCCCATAGAACAATGTTTGCCTGTGCCCCGTGGCCTGAGTGACATCGAGGCTGCATCGCTGCCCGAGACATTTTTTACCGTGTTGAGCAATGTGTTTGACCGCGGGCGTTTGCAAGCGGGCGAGACCTTGCTGATACAGGGTGGCACCAGTGGCATTGGCGTCACGGCCATTCAGATGGCCAAAGCGGCCGGCGCCAAAGTGATCGCCACAGCAGGCTCTGATGACAAATGCCAGGCTTGCCTGGCGCTGGGTGCAGACCACGCCATCAACTACAAAACAACCGATTTCGTGGCCGAAGCCAAACGCCTGACCAATGGTCTGGGTGTGAACGTGATTTTGGACATGGTCGCTGGCGACTATGTGGCGCGCGAAGTCGAGGCCCTGGCCGAAGATGGCCGACTGGTCATCATTGCGGTGCAAGGCGGAGTCAAGAGCGAGTTCAATGCCGGCGTCGTTTTGCGCCGTCGTTTGACGATCACAGGCTCCACGCTGCGGCCGCGGCCGGTGGCATTCAAAGCCGCGATTGCCAAATCTTTGCGTGAGACGGTTTGGCCCTGGATCGAATCAGGCCGCATCAAGCCGGTCATTCACAGTGTCTTTGGTGCTCTGGAGGCCGGTGGTGGCTTGCCATCGGGTGCGGCACAAGCCCATGCCCTGATGGAGACGAACAAGCACGTGGGCAAGTTGGTGGTTACCTGGTGATGTCGATGCGCAGCAAGTTGATGGTCGGCAACTGGAAGATGAATGGCAGCCTGGCTGACAACGCATCCTTGGTGTCCGAGCTGTTGGCGGGCATGGCGGGTGTGCATTGCCGCGCTGCCGTCTGTGTGCCGACGGCCTATCTGGCGCAGTTGCAAAACTTGCTGTCTGGCTCGTCCATTGAGTTGGGCGCGCAAGATGTGTCGGCTCATGATTTCGGACCCTACACGGGCGAAGTATCGGCCAGAATGTTGCAGGATTTTGCGGTACGTTATTGCATCGTGGGGCATTCGGAGCGACGCATGCACCATGCCGAATCGGATGTGCTGGTGGCTGCCAAGGCGCAACGCGCATTGGCTGCCGGCATCACCCCTATCGTATGCTTGGGTGAAAGCCTGGCAGAGCGCGAAGCTGGACAAACCGAGGCCGTGGTCAAGCGCCAGTTGGCGGCCGTGATCCATGCGAACGGCCATTGCATCAGTGAAATCGTGGTGGCTTACGAACCTTTATGGGCCATCGGTACCGGATTGACCGCAACGCCTGACCAGGCGCAACAACTGCACGCCGTGTTGCGTGCACAATTGCAAGCCGCCAGCGCGCATGCGGACAGGGTGTCCATTTTGTACGGTGGCAGCATGACGGCTGCCACTGCAGCCCAATTGCTGGCCCAGCCCGATGTGGATGGTGGCCTGATTGGCGGGGCGGCACTCAAGGCGTCCGAATTTTTGTCCATGTTGGCGATGGCCTCGCGCTGAGTCTTTTGCCAACCTTTTTTTGATTTTTGGAGATACAGATGAGCATGGTGTTGACTTTGATTTTGGTGGTTCAGATGTTGTCGGCGCTGGCCATGATCGGTTTGATTTTGATTCAGCATGGCAAAGGTGCTGACATGGGTGCGGCATTTGGCAGCGGTGGTTCGGGCAGCCTGTTTGGGGCCACGGGCGGCGCTAATTTTCTCTCGCGCACCACGGCCGTTCTGGCAGCGGTGTTTTTTGCGTGTACTTTGTTGTTGGCTTATTTCAGCAACCTCCGACCTACAGCCCCGTCCGGCAGCGTACTGGAGGGCACCACTTTGACAGCGCCTGCTGCGCCAACCACGCCCATTGACAGCAGCCCGGCTGCTCAAATCCCTGGCAACACGCCTGCTGCAAAGCCTGACAACAGCGTGCCACCTGCGCCTGCCAAGTAAGCTGCTGTTCAGCTTTGCTGCTCTGCACAAATTTCCCGGTTTGCGCAATGAATCAGCAGTGTTTTCAGAGTAAACTATGAGATTGTCCGGAGAGCTAAATGCGCCACTCGGTGCACCTCACGCAACCCGGGCAAAAGTATCCAGCCGTCGTGGTGAAATTGGTAGACACGCTATCTTGAGGGGGTAGTGGCGAAAGCTGTGCGAGTTCGAGTCTCGCCGACGGCACCAGACAAACAGAAAAGCCCAGGTTGCAATGCCTGGCCTATTCATTCGGTGATGCCGGTAGTCTAAAAATGAACCTCGATCAATACCTTCCCATTCTCTTGTTCATTTTGGTCGGCATTGCAGTCGGCGTGATTCCCCAGGTTTTGGGCTACATCCTTGGCCCCAACAAACCTGACGCGGAGAAAAATTCCCCTTATGAGTGCGGTTTCGAAGCTTTCGAAGACGCCCGCATGAAGTTCGATGTGCGCTACTACCTGGTGGCCATTTTGTTCATCTTGTTCGATCTGGAAATCGCTTTCCTGTTTCCCTGGGCGATTGCGCTCAAGGAAGTGGGCATGGCCGGTTTTGTGGCCGTGGTGATATTTCTGACCATTCTTGTTGTGGGCTTTGTCTACGAGTGGAAAAAAGGCGCCCTGGACTGGGAATGATCGTTCGCACTGACAACAGCATGCAGTCTGCTTGAGGATTAAAAAATGATTGAAGGCGTGATGAAAGAAGGCTTTATCACCACGAGTTACGACTCGGTGGTGAATTGGGCCAAAACCGGTTCTCTTTGGCCCATGACTTTTGGCCTGGCCTGCTGCGCAGTCGAGATGATGCACTCGGCGGCTGCACGTTACGACTTGGGGCGCTTTGGTGCCGAGGTGTTTCGTGCCAGCCCCCGTCAGGCCGATCTGATGATCGTGGCCGGTACTTTGTGCAACAAGATGGCCCCGGCCCTGCGCAAGGTGTACGACCAGATGTCCGAGCCGCGTTGGGTCATCTCGATGGGTTCCTGTGCCAATGGCGGTGGTTATTACCACTACAGCTATTCCGTGGTGCGCGGTTGTGACCGCATTGTGCCGGTCGATGTGTATGTGCCAGGCTGCCCACCCACAGCGGAGGCGCTGATTTACGGCATCATCCAGTTGCAACAAAAGATTCGCCGTACCCACACGATTGCGCGTGCGTGAAGGGACAAAGATGACCGATTTCGCCATTCGTCCCGCAGACCTGCAAGATACCCTCGCTGCGGCTTTGGGTGACCGGGTTCAACGTATTTCGATTGCTCTGGGTGAGGTCACTGTTCACGTGAACGCGTCCAACTACCTGGGTGTGATGCAAACCCTGCACGTTGCTGCGGGTTGCCAATTTGAACAATTGATCGACCTGGCGGGTGTGGACTACTCCACCTACCGTGACATCGGTGCGGAGGGCCCCCGTTTTGGCGTCACCGTGCATTTGTTGTCGGTCAGTCTGAACCAGCGCGTGCGTGTCAAGGTGCTTTGTCCCGAAGACGACTTGCCTTTGGTGGATTCGGTCAATGACATCTGGAATGCAGCCAACTGGTATGAGCGCGAAGCATTTGACCTGTACGGCATCGTGTTCGAAGGTCACAACGATCTGCGCCGCATTTTGACCGACTACGGGTTCATCGGTCACCCTTTCCGCAAGGACTTCCCGCTGTCGGGGCATGTCGAAATGCGTTACGACGCCGAGCGCAAGCGCGTGATTTACGAGCCAGTGAGCATTGAGCCGCGTGAAATCACACCGCGAATCATCCGCGATGACAACTACGGAGGCCTGAACTGACATGGCCGAAATCAAGAACTACACGCTGAACTTCGGTCCACAGCACCCTGCGGCGCACGGCGTGCTGCGCCTGGTACTGGAGCTGGATGGCGAAGTCGTGCAACGCGCCGACCCGCACATTGGTCTGCTGCACCGTGCCACCGAAAAACTGGCTGAGAGCAAAACCTACATCCAGTCCTTGCCCTATATGGACCGGCTCGACTATGTGTCGATGATGTGCAACGAACACGCGTACTGCCTGGCCATCGAAAAATTGCTGGGCCTTGAAGTGCCCATGCGCGCCCAGTACATCCGCGTGATGTTCTCCGAAATTACCCGGGTACTGAACCACCTCATGTGGCTGGGCTCGCACGGCAACGATTGCGGCAGTTCCACTGTCCTGATCTATACCTTCCGTGAACGCGAAGACTTGTTTGACATGTACGAGGCCGTTTCGGGCGCACGCATGCACGCGGCTTATTTCCGTCCGGGCGGTGTGTACCGCGATTTGCCTGACAGCATGCCGCAATACAAGGTCAGCAAGATCAAGAATGCCAAGGCCATCGAGCGGCTCAACAAGAACCGCAGCGGTTCCTTGCTGGACTTCATCGACGACTTTACCCAGCGCTTTCCCAAGTGCGTGGACGAGTACGAAACCCTGCTGACCGACAACCGCATCTGGAAACAGCGCACGGTCGGAATTGGCGTTGTCTCGCCTGAGCGCGCCCTGAATCTGGGCATGACAGGGCCCATGTTGCGGGGCTCAGGATTTGCCTGGGACTTGCGCAAGAAGCAACCGTACGACGCCTATGGACAGATCGAGTTCGATGTGCCTGTGGGCAAAACCGGTGACAGCTATGACCGTTACCTGGTGCGTGTGCAGGAGATGCGCGAGTCCAATCGCATCATCCAGCAGTGCGTGAAATGGTTGCGTGCCAACGCTGGCCCAGTCATCACCGACAACCACAAGGTCGCGCCGCCTGCTCGTGAAGGCATGAAGTCCAACATGGAAGACTTGATCCACCACTTCAAGCTTTTCACCGAAGGTTTTCACGTACCCGAAGGCGAGGCTTACGCCGCGGTCGAGCACCCCAAAGGGGAGTTCGGCATCTACATCGTCAGCGATGGGGCCAACAAGCCTTACCGCCTGAAAATTCGTGCCCCGGGCTTTGCCCATCTGGCCACCCTCGATGAAATGGCCCGTGGCCATATGCTGGCCGATGCGGTCGCGATCATCGGGACCATGGACATCGTTTTTGGAGAGATTGACCGATGATCTCTGAGTCAACCAAAGCACGCTTTGCGCGTGAAGTCGCCAAGTTCCCTGCGGACCAAAAGCAGTCGGCCGTGATGGCCTGCCTGTCGATCGTGCAGCAAGAACTTGGCTGGGTGAGCCCCGACAGCGAAAAGGTCGTGGCCGAGTTTTTGAGCATGCCCGTGATGGCCGTGCACGAAGTCACCACCTTCTACAACATGTACAACCAAAAGCCGGTGGGCAAGTTCAAGCTGAATGTTTGCACCAACCTGCCTTGTCAGTTGCGTGGTGGTGCCCAGGCTTTGGCGCATCTGGAGCACAAGCTCGGCGTGTCGGTCGGTGAAACCACGGCCGATGGCCTGTTCACCCTGCAGCCCAGCGAATGCCAGGGCGCCTGTGCTGATGCCCCCGTGTTGCTGGTCAACGACCGCCACATGTGCAGCTTCATGAGCCACGAAAAGCTCGACCAACTCGTCGACAGCTTGAAGAAAGCAGAGGCCGCTTGATGAAAGTCGAACAAATCCTGAGCCAGTTCCAGGCCACCGGCGTGGAATCCTGCTTCCACGATCGCCACATCAACCCGCAGATCTATGCGGGTCTGAATGGCAGCAATTGGGGCATCAAAGACTACGAAGCGCGCGGCGGCTATGCGGCCTTGCGCAAGATGCTGGGCAAAGATGGTGGTGAAGGCCTGACGCAAGACCAGGTGATCGCCACCGTCAAGGAATCAGGCCTGAGAGGCCGTGGCGGTGCCGGCTTTCCGACGGGTCTGAAGTGGAGCTTCATGCCCCGGCAGTTCCCGGGCCAAAAGTATTTGGTGTGCAACTCGGACGAAGGCGAGCCGGGCACATGCAAAGACCGCGACATCATGGAGTACAACCCGCACACGGTGATCGAGGGCATGGCCATCGCTGCTTACGCCATGGGCATCAGCGTGGGCTACAACTACATCCACGGCGAAATTTTCCACACCTATGACCGTTTTGAAGTGGCTCTGGAAGAGGCCCGCGCTGCCGGCTATCTGGGCGACAACATCCTGGGCAGTACCTTCAGCTTCCAGTTGCACGCTTCTCATGGTTTTGGTGCTTACATCTGCGGTGAAGAAACGGCTTTGCTGGAATCGCTCGAAGGCAAAAAAGGCCAGCCACGCTTCAAGCCGCCTTTCCCGGCCAGCTTTGGCCTGTATGGCAAGCCGACCACCATTAACAACACCGAAACATTCGCGGCCGTGCCCTGGATCATTCGCAATGGCGGCCATGCCTACCTCGAATGCGGCAAGCCCAATAACGGCGGCACCAAGATCTATTCTGTCAGCGGTGACGTGGAGCACCCCGGTAACTACGAAGTGCCCATGGGCACGCCATTTGCCAAGCTGCTCGAACTCGCCGGTGGCGTGCGCGGTGGCCGCAAGCTCAAGGCCGTCATCCCCGGTGGTTCGTCTTCTCCCGTGGTCCCTGCCGATTTGATGATGAAGCTAACCATGGACTACGACAGCATCGCCAAAGAAGGCGGCTCCATGCTGGGCTCAGGCGCCGTGATCGTGATGGACGAGACGCGTTGCATGGTCAAGGCCCTGGCCCGACTGTCTTACTTTTACTCGCATGAGTCCTGTGGCCAATGCACCCCTTGCCGCGAAGGCACGGGCTGGTTGTGGCGCATGGTGGACCGCATCGAAAACGGCCATGGCCGACCCAGTGACATCGACATGCTGGACAGCGTGGCGGGCAACATCATGGGTCGCACTATTTGCGCCTTGGGCGATGCCGCAGCCATGCCCGTTCGCGGCATGCTCAAGCATTTCCGTCACGAATTTGTACACCTCATCGAGCACAAGACCTCCATGGTCGGTGCCGATACAACAGCGGTGAAGACCCATGGTTGAAATCGAACTCGACGGTCAGAAAGTGGAAGTTGCCGAAGGCAGCATGGTGATGCATGCCGCTGAAAAAGCCGGCACCTACATCCCGCATTTCTGTTATCACAAAAAGCTCTCCATCGCGGCCAACTGCCGCATGTGTCTGGTCGAGGTCGAAAAGGCCCCCAAGCCCATGCCCGCCTGTGCCACCCCGGTGACGCAGGGCATGATCGTGCGCACCAAGAGCGACAAGGCGATTGCCGCCCAAAAGTCGGTCATGGAGTTTTTGCTGATCAACCACCCGCTGGATTGCCCGATCTGCGACCAGGGCGGTGAATGCCAGTTGCAAGATCTGGCTGTCGGTTATGGCGGCACCACATCGCGCTACGAAGAAGAAAAGCGCATGGTGTTCCACAAGGAAGTCGGCCCGCTGATTTCCATGGAAGAGATGAGCCGCTGCATCCACTGCACACGCTGCGTGCGTTTTGGCCAGGAAGTCGCTGGCGCCATGGAGTTGGGCATGTCGCACCGCGGCGAGCATGCCGAGATCGAGACCTTCCTGGGTCAGACGATCGACTCCGAACTGTCGGGCAACATGATTGACATCTGCCCTGTTGGCGCCTTGACCAGCAAGCCCTTCCGCTACCACGCCCGAACCTGGGAGCTCTCGCGCCGCAAGTCGGTGGCAGCCCACGACTCGTCGGGTGCCAACCTGATCGTTCAGGTCAAAAACAACCAGGTCATGCGCATCGTGCCCCTGGAAAACGAAGAAGTCAACGAGTGCTGGATTGCCGACCGTGAGCGGTTCTCTTACGAAGCCCTGAACGGCCCTGACCGCCTGACCCGACCCATGATCAAGCAGGGTGGTGAGTGGAAAGAGGTCGACTGGCAGACCGCTTTGGAATACGTGGCCAATGGCCTGAAAAGCATCCAGCGTGACCACGGTGCCAACAGCATAGGCGCACTGGTCAGCCCGCACAGCACGGTAGAAGAGTTGTCCCTGGCTGGCGCCTTGATGCGCGGTTTGGGTTCTGACAACATCGACCACCGCCTGCGCCATGCCGAGTTTGCCGCAGCCGATGGAGTTCGCACCTTGGGCACCTCGATCGCCTCGCTCTCCACCTTGCAGCGTGTTTTGGTCGTGGGCTCCAACCTGCGCAAAGACCACCCGCTGTTTGCCCTTCGCGTGCGCCACGCCGTGCGTCATGGTGCGCAGTTGAATCTGATCACATCGCCAGCTGCATTCAGCCACGATGACGCCTGGGCCATGCCCGCTTCGCAAACCCTGCTGGGGGAGGCTTCTGCTTGGGCACAAAGCCTGGCCGATGTCGCCGCTGCCATTGCCGCAGACAAAGGTGTTTCAGCGCCGTGCGCAGGAACCGCCACGCCGCAAGCCCAAGCCATCGCCAAGTCTTTGCTGGGCGGTGATCGCAAAGCAGTGCTGCTGGGCAATGCCGCAGCGCACGCAGCGAATGCATCGAGCCTGTTGGCGCTGGCCAACTGGATTGCTGAGCAAACCGGCGCAAGCGTCGGTTACCTGACCGAAGCGGCCAACACCGTGGGCGCCCAGTGGGTGGCTGCACAACCTCAGACGGGTGGCAAGAACGCCGCCCAGATGCTGGCCGGCGGTTTGAAAGCTGCCATATTGCTCAATACCGAACCCGAATTCGACAGCGCTGCGGGTGCTGCCGCTGCCCAGACCCTGGGGCAGGCAGAGATGGTCGTCACGCTCAGCCCCTTCAAGGCCAACATGGCCTTCAGCGATGTCCTGCTGCCGATTGCACCGTTCACTGAAACTTCTGGCTCCTTTGTCAATGCCGAAGGTCGTCTGCAAAGCTTCCATGCCGTGGTCAAGCCTCTGGCTGAAACCCGTCCAGCCTGGAAAGTGCTGCGTGTTTTGGCCAACCTGCTGGACATCCCGGGTGTGTCTTTCGAAACTTCGCAAGAAGTGCTGGCCCACGCAACAGCCAAGCCGCTTGAAGCGTCCAACCGCACGGCAGCCAATATTGACTTGTCCGCTTCAACCGCTGCGCCTGCAGTCGCTTCGATTTACCAACTTGACAGCATGGTTCGCCGCGCGCCGTCCTTGCAGCTGACCGCTGACGCACGCCAGGGGGTGACCGCATGATTGATGCACTGTACAACGGCGGCCTGAATCTGGTGGCCGCCTCATGGTGGGCTGCGATGGTCTGGCCTGTGCTGTGGATTCTCATCAAGATCGTGGCCATCCTGGCGCCACTGATGGGTGCCGTGGCTTACCTGACTCTGTGGGAGCGCAAGTTGCTGGGCTTCATGCAGGTGCGCCATGGTCCTAACCGAGTGGGCCCCATGGGGCTGTTGCAGCCGATCGCTGATGCGCTCAAGTTGCTCACCAAGGAGTTGATCAACCCGACAGCCGCCAGCATGGGTCTGTTCCGTCTGGGGCCGATCATGGCCATCATGCCGGCTCTGGCGGCATGGGTGGCGATTCCTTTTGGTCCTGAAGTCGCGCTGACCAACATCAACGCGGGCTTGCTGCTGGTAATGGCCATCACCTCCATCGAGGTTTATGGCGTGATCATCGCGGGCTGGGCATCGAACTCCAAGTACGCCTTTTTGGGTGCCTTGCGTGCCTCGGCCCAAATGGTCAGTTACGAAATTGCCATGGGCTTTTGCTTCCTCGTCGTTCTGATGGTTTCGGGCAGCATGAATCTGACGGCGATTGTCCTTGAACAAGGCAAGGGCGCTGCCGCCGATATGGGGCTGGGCCTCTTTTCGTGGAATTGGTTGCCGCTGTTTCCGATCTTCATTGTTTACCTGATTTCGGGCGTGGCCGAGACCAACCGTCATCCTTTTGACGTGGTTGAGGGCGAAGCCGAAATCGTGGCAGGTCACATGGTCGAGTACTCCGGCATGGGATTTGCCATCTTCTTCTTGGCCGAATACGCCAGCATGTGGTTGGTGTCGATATTGGCCGTGATCATGTTCCTGGGCGGCTGGTTGTCACCCATAGACAGTGCCTTGTTCAACATGGTGCCTGGCTGGATCTGGCTGGGTCTGAAAACGTTCATGGTTGTTTCCATGTTCATCTGGATTCGTGCAACTTTTCCGCGTTTCCGTTACGACCAGATCATGCGTCTGGGCTGGAAAATTTTTATTCCCGTCACTTTGGTGTGGCTGCTGATCGTCGGCGCGTGGTTGCACTCGCCGTGGAACATCTGGCTTTAAGCGGTTAACGACCATGACAACAATGACTGCTTCTTCTTTCTCGATCAAGGACTTCCTCAAGAGCTTCATGCTTGTGGAGTTGCTCAAGGGCATGGCCCTGACCGGACGCTACGCTTTCGCCCGCAAGGTGACGGTTCAGTTTCCTGAAGAAAAAACCCCGCTTTCGCCCCGTTTTCGTGGCCTGCACGCGCTGCGCCGTTATGACAACGGTGAAGAGCGCTGCATTGCCTGCAAACTGTGTGAGGCGGTTTGCCCCGCGATGGCCATCACCATCGAGGCCGGCCAGCGCGAAGACGGCTCACGCCGCACCACGCGCTACGACATCGACCTGACCAAGTGCATCTTCTGTGGCTTCTGCGAAGAAAGCTGCCCGGTGGACTCGATTGTCGAGACGCATATTTTTGAATACCACGGTGAAAAACGCGGTGACCTTTATTTCACCAAAGACATGCTCCTGGCCGTAGGTGACCGTTACGAAAAAGAGATCGCTGCCGCCAGGGCCGCTGACGCTCCTTACCGTTGAACGCAGCCCAGTCCTGAACATTTAAAAAGACAGACCTATGGACGTCAAGACCGGTTTCTTCTACCTCTTCTCGGTGGTGCTGCTGTTTTCAGCCTTCCGGGTTGTCACTGCGCGCAACCCTGTGCATGCGGTGCTTTTTCTCATGCTCACCTTCTCTCAAGCCTCGGCCATCTGGTTGCTGCTGAATGCCGAATTTCTGGCCATCGTGCTGGTGCTGGTCTACCTGGGTGCGGTGATGGTGCTTTTCCTTTTTGTGGTGATGATGCTGGACATCAACATCGACAACATGCGCAAGGGTTTCTGGAAAAACTTCCCGCTTGCCGCAACGCTGGGGGCAGTCGTGGCGCTTGAAATGGCGGCCGTATTGCTGTCAGGTTTTCGCCTGGCCAAGGCGCCTGTCATGGCTGCCGGTGCTGTGCCCGTGGACAACAGCAAAGCTTTGGGCATCCTGCTGTACACCGAGTACCTGATGCCTATTCAGATTGCTGCAGCCATTTTGCTGGTGGCCATGATCGCGGCGATTGCCCTGACATTGCGCGAGCGCAAGGACAGCAAGGCCATTGACCCCTCCCTACAGGTTCGGGTGCGCGCATCTGACCGCATGCAGCTGGTCAAGATGGCCCCCACCCAAGAGGCACCTGCGCCTGTCGCAACGGCTGCGGAGGAAAGCAAATGATGACATTGACCCTGGGACACTTCCTGGCACTTGGCGCGATGCTGTTTGCATTGGCCGTGATCGGGATCTTTTTGAACCGCAAGAACCTGATCATTTTGCTCATGTCCATTGAACTGATGCTGCTGGCCGTGAACATGAACTTTGTGGCTTTTTCCCACTACCTGGGTGACATGCATGGACAAGTGTTCGTGTTCTTCATCCTGACCGTGGCAGCGGCCGAATCGGCCATCGGTCTGGCGATTCTTGTGCTGTTGTTCCGCAACAAGAACAACATCAACGTCGACGAACTCAATTCGCTCAAGGGTTAACAAGAATATGAGTCAAACCCTTAACGCAAGCACGCTGCTGGCCGTGCCACTCGCACCTCTGGCAGGTGCGCTATTGGCGGGTGTTTTTGGCACCCAATTTGGTGGCAACTGGATCGGCCGCCGCCTGTCACATACCCTGACCATTCTGGGTGTGCTGGTGGCGTTCATCCTGTCGGTCATGACGCTAAAAAGTGTCATCGACGGTGCCCGCTTCAACGAGACCCTTTATACCTGGATGGTGGTGGGTGGTCTCAAAATGGAAGTGGGCTTTTTGATCGATGGCATCACCGCCATGATGATGTGCGTGGTGACCTTTGTGTCACTGATGGTGCACATTTACACGATCGGCTACATGGAAGAGGACGAAGGCTACAACCGCTTTTTTGCCTACATCTCGCTGTTCACTTTCTCCATGCTGATGCTGGTGATGAGCAACAACTTGCTGCAGCTGTTCTTCGGTTGGGAAGCCGTGGGTTTGGTGTCTTACTTGCTGATCGGTTTTTGGTACAACAAGCCGACCGCCATATTTGCCAACATGAAGGCCTTTCTGGTCAACCGTGTGGGCGACTTCGGTTTCATCCTGGGCATTGGCCTGATCGTGGCGTACACCGGCACGCTCAACTACACCGAGCTGTTTGCCAAAGCCAACGAGCTGGCCACCATCAACTTTCCTTGGTACATATTTGGCTTGGACAGCATGCTGATCACCGTGATCTGCATTTGCCTGTCCATCGGCGCGATGGGCAAGTCGGCCCAGTTTCCGTTGCATGCCTGGTTGCCTGACTCGATGGAAGGCCCCACACCCATCTCCGCTTTGATCCACGCCGCCACCATGGTGACGGCGGGTATCTTCATGGTGGCCCGCATGTCCCCCTTGTTTGAGCTGTCTGAAGCCGCTTTGAACTTCATCATGGTGATCGGTGCCATCACTGCCCTGTTCATGGGTTTTCTGGGCATCATCCAAAACGACATCAAGCGCGTGGTGGCTTATTCCACCTTGTCCCAACTCGGTTACATGACCGTTGCTTTGGGGGCATCGGCTTACTCGGTCGCGGTGTTCCACCTGATGACGCACGCTTTCTTCAAGGCCTTGCTGTTTCTGGGCGCAGGTTCGGTCATCATGGGCATGCACCACAACCAGGACATCCGCTGGATGGGTGGCGTGCGCAAGTACATGCCCATCACCTGGATCACGTCGCTTTTGGGTTCGCTGGCCTTGATCGGCACGCCTTTGTTCTCGGGGTTTTACTCCAAGGACAGCATCATCGAAGCTGTGCACCTGAGCCACTTGCCGGCCGCTGGCTTTGCCAACTTCGCCGTTTTGGCGGGTGTCTTTGTGACGGCCTTCTACTCGTTTCGCATGTACTTTCTTGTCTTTCACGGCAAGGAGCGTTACGACCAGAATCCAGACGCCCACCACGACGAACACCATGGCCACGATGAGCATGGGCACGACAGCAAACCTCACGAGTCACCCTGGGTGGTGACGGTGCCGCTCGTTCTGCTGGCGATTCCGTCTGTGGTGATCGGTTTCATGACCATTCAGCCCATGCTGTATGGCGAGTTTTTCAAGGACTCGATCTTGATTGACGCGGTCAAGCACCCCGCGATGAAAGAGCTGGCTGAAGCCTTTCACGGCCCGGTGGCCATGGCTTTGCATGGCCTGAGCACTGCACCGTTCTGGCTGGCCTTTGCGGGTGTGGTGACGGCTTGGTACATGTACCTGATCAATCCCAAGGTTCCTGCCTTCTTTGCTCGCGCCTTGCGCCCACTGATCGTGGTCATGGAAAACAAATACTACATGGACTGGATCAACGAAAACATCCTGGCCAAAGGTGCCCGTGGTCTGGGTCTGGGTCTGTGGAAAGTGGGCGACCGCGCCATCATCGACGGCTTGTTGGTCAATGGCTCGTGGAAACTTGTGGGCAAGGTGTCCGGCGTGGTGCGCTGGTTCCAGTCCGGTTTCCTGTACCACTACGCCCTGGTCATGATCCTGGGTGTGTTCGTGCTGATGACGTACTTCGTCTGGCTCGCTTAATGGTTTTGAGGACAAAATAAAAATGGGATTGTTAAGCCTTGCCATCTGGACGCCGATTGCTTTCGGTGTCGTCTTGCTGGCCCTCGGTCATGACAGCCAAGCCCGCGCCGTGCGCTGGTTTGCACTCGTCGGTTCGATCGCCAGTTTCCTGGTCACGCTGCCCTTGTATGCGGGCTTTGAGCTTGGCACTTCGGCCATGCAGTTTGTTGAAAAAGCATCCTGGATTGAGCGCTTCAATGTGCACTACCACCTGGGGCTGGACGGCATTTCACTGTGGCTTGTGCTGCTGACCGCTTTCATCAACGTGATCGTGGTCATTGCGGGATGGGAAGTCATCACCCGCAAAGTGAACCAGTACATGGCCGCCTTCCTGATCCTGTCGGGTCTGATGATTGGCGTGTTCAGTGCCCTGGACGGCATTTTGTTTTATGTCTTCTTCGAGGCCACCTTGATCCCGATGTACCTGATCATCGGCATCTGGGGCGGCCCGAACAAGATTTACGCGGCCTTCAAGTTCTTCCTGTACACCTTGCTCGGCTCTTTGATGATGTTGGTGGCGCTGATTTACCTGTACACCGCATCCAACGGCAGCTTTGACATCTTGGCCTGGCACCAACTGCCTTTGTCAGGCACGGTCCAGACCTTGCTGTTCTTTGCATTCTTTTCGGCCTTCGCTGTGAAGGTGCCGATGTGGCCAGTCCATACCTGGTTGCCCGATGTGCACGTCGAAGCCCCCACAGGCGGTTCGGCCGTGTTGGCAGCCATCATGCTGAAGCTCGGCGCTTATGGCTTCTTGCGCTTCTCAATGCCCATTGCACCCGATGCGGCGCGTGAGTGGGGCATGCTCATCATCGTTTTGTCTTTGGTCGCCGTGGTCTACGTGGGGCTGGTGGCGATGGTGCAGCAAGACATGAAAAAGCTGGTGGCTTATTCATCGGTCGCACACATGGGTTTTGTGACCCTGGGTTTCTTCATCTTCAATCCTCTGGGCGTATCCGGCGGCATTGTGCAAATGATCGCCCACGGTTTTGTGTCGGCTGCGATGTTCTTGTCGATCGGGGTTCTTTACGACCGCGTGCATTCGCGAGAGATCGCCAGCTACGGCGGTGTGGTGAACACCATGCCCAAGTTTGCGGCATTTGCACTGTTCTTTGCCATGGCCAACTGCGGTTTGCCTGGCACAGCCGGTTTTGTGGGCGAGTGGATGGTGATCCTGGGTGCCGTGAAGTTCAATTTCTGGATTGGCGTGCTGTCGGCTTCGGCCTTGATTTTTGGTGCCGCCTACACCTTGTGGATGTACAAGCGCGTTTACCTTGGCCCTGTGGCCAATGAAGACGTCAAGGCCCTGGTCGACATCAACAGCCGAGAGTTTCTGATGCTGGCCTTGCTGGCTGCAGCGGTGCTCTACATGGGCGTGTACCCCAAACCCTTTACCGATGTGATGGACACCTCGGTCGCCGACTTGCTCAAGCATGTGGCCCTGTCCAAGCTGCCTTGAGCAGCAGGCACGGAACGTTTAGCCTGATTTGAAGAATTGAGAGAACACACATGATTGACAACTCCAGCTGGATGACGGTTTATCCGGAGATCGTGTTGCTGGTCATGGCCTGCGTGATTGCGCTGGTTGACCTCTTCGTGAAAAGCCCCAAGCGCACGGCCACCTATGTCATGACCTTGTTGTCCTTGGGCGGCGTAGCCTGGTTGCACGCCATGTACGCCGATGCCGGCCAGACGCTTTACGGTTTCGGTCGTCTGGTGGTCAGTGACCCGATGGGCCATTGGCTCAAGTGCTTTGCCACGATTGCCGTGATGGTGACCTTGGTGTATTCGCGCCCTTATGCGGCTGACCGCGACATGTTGCGTGGCGGAGAACTTTTCAGCCTGAGCATGTTCGCCCTGCTGGGCATGAGCTTCATGATCTCGGGGCAGAACTTCATCGTGATTTACCTCGGCCTTGAGCTGCTCACTTTGTCGAGTTATGCCCTGGTCGCGCTGCGCCGTGACCACACCCAGGCCACAGAGGCCGCCATGAAGTACTTTGTTCTCGGTGCCATGGCTTCGGGCTTCTTGCTGTATGGCATGTCCATGATGTACGGTGCCACTGGCAGTCTCGAATTGTCAGCCGTCTTCAAGGCCATTCAGACGGGTCAGGTCAACCACCAGGTGCTGGTGTTCGGTTTGGTGTTCATCGTTTCCGGACTGGCCTTCAAAATAGGGGCTGTGCCTTTCCACATGTGGATTCCCGACGTGTACCAAGGTGCACCGACTGCCGCGACCCTCATGATCGGTGGCGCCCCCAAGCTGGCAGCCTTTGCCATCATGGTCCGTTTGCTGGTCGAGGGCTTGTTGCCATTGGCGTTTGACTGGCAGCAAATGTTGGCATTCCTGGCCATTGCCTCGCTGGCTGTCGGCAACCTGGCCGCCATTGCACAGACCAACCTCAAGCGCATGCTGGCCTACTCGACCATCGCGCAAATGGGTTTCGTGCTGCTGGGCTTTGTGGCCGGTGTCATCAACGGTCAAACCACATTGGCCGCCAATGCCTACAGCTCGGCCATGTTTTACATGGTGTCTTACGTGCTGACCACCCTGGCCAGCTTCGGCGTGATCATGTTGTTGGCTCGCCAAGGTTTTGAAAGCGAAGAAATCACCGACCTGGCAGGTCTCAACCAGCGCAGCCCGTTGTACGCCGGCGTGATGGCGATTTGTTTGTTCTCCATGGCGGGTATTCCACCGATGGTGGGCTTTTATGCCAAGCTGTCCGTGCTGCAGTCGCTGATAGTCTCGGGTCAGGGCTTTTATCTGGGTCTGGCAATCTATGCCGTGCTGATGTCGCTGATCGGTGCTTTCTATTACCTGCGTGTGGTCAAGGTCATGTACTTTGACGAGCCCGTGACCGCCACCACCGTGTCTGCCACCCTGGATGTGCGCGCGGTCTTGTCTGTGAACGGCTTGCTGGTTCTTGTGCTGGGCATCGTGCCGGGTGCCCTGATGGCGCTGTGCGCAGACGCCATCGCCCGCATGCTGGCCATCTGATTGGCGTTTTCAGGCCATGTCCACTTCTGCACAAATCGGCTTTTTGGTGGTGCTGGCATTGCTGGCGGCCAACTTGCCGTTTGCCAATCAGCGCATTTTGTTTTTAGGGCCTCAGCGCATCTCCAAACCCCTGGTTTGGCGACTTGCAGAATTGGTGGCGCTGTATTTTGTGGTGGGCGGTGTTGGCCTTGCGCTTGAAAGCCATGCCGGCCAGATCGCGCCACAAGGCTGGGAGTTTTATGCGGTCACAGGCACCATGTTTGTGACGCTGGCGTTCCCCGGTTTTGTTTACCGCTACCTCATGCACCGCAAGCATTGACCGATTTCCGGTTTCACATCCATTGCCATGTCTGACGAGCACCTGATCGAGCACACGGTCAGTCACCAAGAGTTGCTTCACGGCAATTTTTTGCACGCCTTTCGCGATACCGTTCGCTTGCCAGACCAAAGCATTGCCACCCGTGAGTTTGTGGTTCATCCGGGCGCGGTGATGGTTATTCCGCTGCTGCACACGCCCCATGGTTTGCGCCTGGTCCTTGAGCGCCAATACCGCTATCCCGTGGCGCAAGTGATGATCGAATTTCCGGCTGGCAAGCTCAATCCGGGCGAGGACCCCTTGCTGTGTGCTCAGCGTGAATTGATGGAAGAAACCGGCTACACCGCTCGGCAGTGGGCACGGGCAGGGATTTTGCATCCGGTGATCTCTTACTCCACCGAAGTGATCGAAATCTGGTTTGCACAAGAGTTGACCTTGGGCCAGCGGCAACTGGACGTCGGAGAATTTCTGGACGTTTTCACCGCCACGCCTGAACAACTGATGGCCTGGTGCCGGGACGGGCAAGTGACCGATGCCAAAACCCTCACCGGCGCACTTTGGTTGCAAAATATGCTGGCAGGCCATTGGCCGGTAAGCTGGCAAACCCTGTCCTGAAACACACGCCCATGAAAGTCCTGGACCTTCAATGTACGCAGGGCCACAGCTTTGAAGGCTGGTTTGGCTCGCAAGACGATTACGACGCACAGCTTGCGCGGGGCTTGGTCACGTGCCCGGTGTGCAACGACAGTGACATTGTCAAGATGCTCTCGGCGCCCCGATTGAACCTGGGGCACGGCGCAGCCCCGGCTTTGCCAGCGGGTCAGACCGAAGGCTCGCTCGCCGCGCCAGGATCCGCACCGACAGGTGATGCACAAGCCCCTTCAGATCGGATGGCCGCGCTGAGCAGCTCCGATCTGTCTTTGAACCCCGGCCGATTGGCGCAAATGCAAGCGGCCATGCTGAACATGGTGCGCCACGTCATGGCCAACACCGAAGATGTGGGGCCACAGTTTGCCGAAGAAGCCCGCAAGATCCATTACGGCGAGCGCGAAGATCGCAACATCCGGGGCCAGGCCACGCGCGAAGAAACCGAAGCGCTGATCGAAGAAGGCATTGAGGTCATGCCCTTGCCCATCCCGGAAAATCTCAAGGGTCCGCTGCAATAAGCGCAGATCTCAGACCCAGTGGCATGGTGGGCCCGCGTGATCATGTGCCAGCGCTCGCCATCCTTCAAAGAGACAAAATCCTGATGAAACACGCGCTGCACATTGACGACGCCGAGGTCGAGTTGAGCGCCATCCGGGCGCAAGGCCCGGGGGGGCAAAACGTCAACAAGGTCTCCAGTGCCATCCAGCTGCGCTTTGATGTGGCCAACTCATCCTTGCCCGACGATGTCAAGCAGCGCTGGTTGCAATCGGGCGACAGCCGCCTGACGCAAGAGGGCGTTTTCATCCTCAAGGCCCAGCGCCACCGCACGCAGGAAGCCAACCGGGTCGATGCCTGGGCGCGGCTCTATGAAACGCTGGACCTGTATGCCAAACCGCCCAAACCCCGCAAAGCCACCAAGCCCACTTATGGCTCGGTGCAAAGGCGGCTGGAGGGCAAGGCCATCCAGTCACGCCTGAAAGCCAAGCGGCGAAACGACACGGATATCTAGCAGGCTTGTCGCCAAGTTCAGCCAGCAGCCTCAGTGGGCTTTGATCGGCACCATGCTGACCAAACTGCGTGCGCTCTCTGCGTAGCCTGCTGGTGTCAGGTGCAGCAGGTCGGCTTGCATCCAGTCTTTGGCCAACCAGCGCTGTGCTGAACCCGGGCCACCCATGGCTTTTTGCCAATGCCAGTGGGTGCAGCCCCTGGCGCTGGCCAGTCGGTATTGGCTGTCGTTGATCAGGCGCAGGGTGTTCGATGAGCGTTTGGCATCTGGTGGGCCGATCAGCACGCATCGGGCCTGGGGATAGGCGGTTTTCAGCCGGGTGATGCTGGCGCTCAGTTGCGACTCATAAAGCCCGATCTTGAAGTCCGGGTCCAGCGATTCGTTGGTGCCTGACTGCAAGATCACCACGTCGTAGCCCAAGCCCAGCGGGTCTTGCTGGCGCAGATGGGTTGTGTTCACCACACGCCAGCCCTTGGCGGTGGCGCCCGGGATGCTGAACACATCCAGGATGATTTGGGGTTTGCTGGCGTACACCGGGGCGATGCCGTCGATGCGGATTTGTCCGGCAATGAGCCGCAGCCGCAGCGTTGCAAATGCTTGTTCGGACTGCACCCTCAGGCGCCGACTGCTGGACAGTCCCAGGTTGACGATGGCTTCAGGGCCGTCATCCACCGTGATGCCGAGCACCAGGCTTCGGTCGGCTTGGACCTTGGAAAAGTGGATGTCGGCCCATTTAACGCGGGTTTGGGCTTCGGGGTACCGGAAGTCAAGCCACATGAATCCCCCTGCGGCTTCAGTGCGGATGTTGGCCAGGGACTTGGCGTAAGTTTCCGGGCCTTCGGTGGGGCTGCGGTAGGCCAGCGCGGTTTGCCAGTCATCGCTCAGGCATGCGCGGCGCAAGGGGTGTCGAATCCCCTTCAGGTTGAAAGTTGGGGCAATGAAGCTGGGGTGGGTTTGGGCGCGCGGCAAGCGCAGCGCCTCGAGCAAGCTGTCTGTAAAGGTGCCTGACGCGGTGTGGCTGTCGCCCCACAGGCCGATTTTCAGGATGTTTTTGTGGGTGGTCGCATCACCCCGAAATGTTGGCCCTTGGGTCAGCGGGGAGGGTGCCTCGGCGGTTTCTGCCAGTTCGCCAGAACGGGGCGTTTGTGCCGTCGCCCGTGTTCGCTGGTTCGGGCAGTTGAACTCGGCCGGGTCGCGCTGTCCGATCACCTGAACCAAGGCGATATCGGGCGCCGCCAGCGCGCTGACCGACAGGCAGAGGGCTGTCCAAATGACGGCAAATCGATAAAGAACCCGTGTCAAGAAATTCATCCGTGAAAAAATCCAGGGGGATTTTGTACCACTTTGGTGGTGGAAATTGTGTTTGGATACCTTTTGAAGCCAGGCGTAAAAATTGCTAACTAAGCTTTGACTGTGGATTAACCGTCAACCTACCGGGACCTGTGTGCCCGACAGAACGACACCTCATGATGCCATGACCCTTCACGCTGTAACGACTTTGCCCCCAAAGGCGTCCGAATCATCGGACCGCCCTGCGGGTGCGTCTGCGCGTCAGAACTCACAGGTTGCGGCATTTTCACAAACCTTGTCCAAGCTCGCTCCAGTGGGGGCGCAGGTCACGGTTAAACCGGGTGACACGCTCAGCGGCTTGATCCAAAAGCGCTTGCAAGACACCCAGTCGCCCATTCAATTGTCGGGGCAGCAGTTGTACCGCGTGGCACTCAAGGTCGCCGCAGACAATGGCATTGGTGATGCCAATCTGATTTACCCCGAACAGCGCATTGACTTGTCTTCGGTCGAACCGACGGCCATGGCCGAAGCTTTGCAGCCAGGCAAGTTGGGCGAGGGTGCGGCTGTGGCCTGGGTCAAACCTTTGCCCTTGAACTCTGCCAGTCGCGTGGCCAAATCACCCGATGCTCAGGCCTTGACAGGCCCTCAGGCTTTTTTGGCCCGGCATGCCCAAGCGGCACGCCAAGCCCAGGCGACCAGCGGCATTCCGGCGACCTTCATGGTGGCTCAAGCGGCCCTCGAAACCGGCTGGGGCAAACAGGAAATTCGCTTGCCCGATGGCCAGACCTCGCACAATTTGTTTGGCATCCGCGCCAGCGCCAACTGGAAAGGGCCAGTGGCCGAGATCTGGACCACCGAATTTATCAATGGCGCCCCCCAGAAGGTGCGAGGGCAATTTCGGGCCTATGGCAGCTATGAAGAGTCTTTCAATGACTATGCCCGCCTGATCAGCCAAAACCCTCGCTATGCCAGTGCCATGCGCAATCTGGGCGACCCCCAGGCGTTTGCGACCTCCTTGCAACAAGCGGGTTATGCCACCGCCCCCAACTACGCCAACGTGCTGGCCTCGGTCATACAAACCACCCAGCGCTTGCAAGACAGCGTGCCGGTGATGGCAGGCTCGACCCTGCCCACGACCGCCCAGATGCTGAACATGCGCAACGGTGGCCTGCCTTCTGCGGCCGCCCCATTGAGTGCACTCAATAACTTGCCTGGCGGAGCGGGTGCGCCCCTCGTCGGTCAGCGGCAATGGCGCCAATCACCCTATGCCTACCTGGATGGCCCCAAAACACTGCCTTGAACGGGCGGAGCCTTAATCACTTGCAGGCGTGGACACAGCGCTGCTGCGCTGCAGCTGGCTGATGGCGGGTGCATCGATGGAGGGCGTTGAAGCTGGCGCTGACAAGCCCTGGTGTGGGGTCTCGGCTTGGGGTCTTTGGGGCCGTTTCAAGGGCTTTCGCGTTGGGCCGCCGAGTGTGACTTCAGGCAGGCCCAAAGCCAGACGAATCTGGTTGTAATACGCATGGATGCCCGTGCCGGACAGGTGGATGCCGTCTTGCACAAAAAAGTCTGGGTTGGCTTGTCCGATGGTATGCCAGTCCACCAGCCGCACATTGTCAAAGTCTTGGGTGACCCTGGCGATCGTCTCGTTGTTCGAGCCGATCCAACGCCGTGCGCCGTACACATTGACCACCACCACGGTCTTGCGATCGCCCAGTTGTTCCAGCAAGACCCGAAATTGCCTTTCGGCCAGATAGCCGTTGGTGCCCAGATGGATCACGGCCGCGTCGCCGAGTTGATGTTGCTCGCGCAGGCTCTGCACGAGTTTGATGCCCTCACTGCCTTGTCGGCCCACTTTGGCTTCAACGGATGCAAATGGCAGTCGGCGCTGCAGGTACGGGCTTGCACCCAGCAAAACCGAGTCTCCCAATAGCGTGACCCGATGGTAGGTGGCTTCTCCCATCTGTGCCCGGTTCCCGTGCAAAGGGGTTGAAGGCGTGGCTTGGGGCTTGTTTGCCGAAGCCGAGGATGCGGGGGGGCTTTTGCTGGGTGAGGGCTTGTCTTGGGCCAAGGGTGCCACCATGTCCTGGTGTTGTGCCGTGGTGTTCGGCATGAAGCCCAAGACCCCGGCATTGACCATCACCAGGGCTGCAGCCCCCAAGGCCGACCCACGCCGCCAGGGCATGGCTGCGAAGCCGTTGACCCAGCGCGTTTCGACCCACCTGTAGGAGGCTTCGGCGCAGGCCAGCGTGAGCAAGAGCCGCACGGCGGTGACCCATGTCAGTTCCAGGACATCGGCCTGTGCAGAGGGGCGCAGCCAGACCACCACGGGCCAGTGCCACAGGTAAAGCGAATAAGACCGGGCGCCAAGCCAGCGCATGGGCCGTGCAGAGAGCAGTGACGCCACCCAGGTGCCTTCTCGCGTGGCAGCGCTGATCACCAGGCAACTGAGCACGGCCACCAGCAAAAAGCCACCCTGGTAAAGCCAGGGCATGCCCTCGTGCACGGTGGCCATGCCCCCCACCAGCGCAGCCAACGCGGCAATGCCTGCCAGGTTGAGCAGGCCGTCGCTGGCGCTGTTGGCCATGCGCGCTTTCCAGGGGTTCCACCAGGCTGCCAGGGCAGAGCCGGACAGCAGCCCCATCAAATGGGTGTCGGTGCCCAGGTAAACACGGCTGGGGTCACCGCCATCGATCTGCGTGACATAAAGCCAGGCCATCCAGCCTGTGCTGGCGATGGCGATCAGGCCCGCTGCCACGCCCAGACCTTGCCGGCTGGCCTGGTTCAAAAGCCACAGCACGGCCAGCGGCCACAACACGTAATACTGCTCCTCGATGGCCAGAGACCACAGGTGTTGCAACAGCCGGGGGTGTTCAATGGCCTCGAAATACGACTGCTGGGCCACGATCTGCCACCAGTTGGACGCATACAGGAAAGCTGCAGGCAGGTCTTCGCGCAGGCGCGGCAGAGCGGTGGGCAGCAGCAGGGGAGACAGCGCCACCAACACCAGCAGCATGGCAAGTGCCACCGGAAAGAGGCGGCGTGCTCGGCGCACGTAAAACGCCGTGAAATCAATGCGCCCAGTCTGGGCATGCTCTTGCAACAAAAGCGCCGTGATGATGAAACCCGACACGGTGAAGAAAATGTCCACCCCCAGAAAACCGGCAGGTAAAAAGTGCCCCAGGTTCAGGTGGTAGCCGATCACGGCCAGCACAGCCACACCGCGCAGCCCGTCCAGGCCCGGCAAGCGTGCAAGTGCGCTCATGGGGGATTCAGGCCAAAGTCGGCCAGAAAGATGTTGGCCAATTCGCGGTAACCAGCCGGCGTGAAATGGAGCAGGTCAGGGGCCATCAGCGGTGGATTTTTACGGGCCCAGGGGTAAGCGCTGCCCACACCGCCCATGGCCGTTTGCATGCTCCAGGCCGAGCAAGCGTGCAAAGCGGCCACCTCGGCCTGAATCTGCCCGATTTGCGCATGGATGTGTGCGTATTTCAGCAGCTTGGCCGAAGAGGTTGCCTTGGCAGAACGCTTGCTTTGAGCCGCTTGTTTTTTGCTGGTTTTGGCGGCCTTGGACTTGACCACGCGAACCCCCCGATCGCCCGGGCCGATCAGCACACACTGCGTTTGCGGAAAGACCTGCCTGAACTGGCCCAAAGCCCGCGTGAGCGTGTCTCGGTAAGCGGTTTCATTGAAGCGCGGGTCATTGCCCTCGTTGGTGCCAAAGGCGATCAGGGCCAAGTCATAGCTTTGGTCGGTGAACCATGAGGCTAGGTAGCTCAGATCGCTGCGCACCCATCCCGCGGCGGTGGCGCCCGGGTAGGCGAACAGGTCCATGTGCAGGGTGGCAGGCGCCGGGGTTTCGCTCAGTTTGATGCCCTGAAAACGGAAGGCTCCCTCCACCACACGAATTTTCAAGGTGGACAGCGGGGCAGTGGTTTGCAGCGCCAAGGCGCCCGGCCCGACTTGTGGGTCCAGACTGACCAGCGTCTCTGCTTCGCCATCCACGCTGATGGCCAACTGCGTGTTGCCCGCGCCTTCGCCGTGGTAGAGCACTTGCAGGCTGGTGTGGCGGGCTTGGCCCTGGGCATCGCGCAGGTCCAGCGCCAGCGTGGCCCCGGGCCGCTTGGCCACCAAGCTGGTCATGCCCGGGCCGGGGGCACTGGCCGCATCGGCATGGGCATAAGCCATCTCGCGGGCCCATTCACCCGACAGGCAGGTCTTGCGCACCAGCCCGCGCACGCCACCATGGCCCACCCCGGCATGGATAAAGCGGCTGCTCACGGGCGCATCGGCAGGCGCCAGCTTGCGCTGCAGTTGGTCGCTGAAAAAGGCCGCCGCCATGTGGCTGTCACCCCATACCGCAATGCGCCAACCGCGTGCTGGGTTGGACGGCCAGGCAGGCACAGGGCGTACAGGCTGTAAGCCGCTCGCGACAGGCGCATCTTGCAGAGCAGACGCCACCTCGTCTTCGTCAGGGATTTGGGTCGGCTCTGGCGGTGGGGCTAAGGGGCGGACGCTGCTCGGGCCTTTGCGTGGGCAAAGCAGTGCCACGTCGGGCGCACCGGCGTTGCGTATCTGAAGGGGCTGGGGCTCAAGCCGCAAGGGTGTGAAGGGCTCTGCGGACCAGGCCAGCAGGCTCCACCCCCACAAAACAAGGAATAAAAAACGCATGTCTAGACTTTAAAGCTCACCCATTCTGCAGCCAGCGCCGTGACGCGCTCAGACGGATCCTGCGGGCCATCGGCTTGTACCACCACCCGCGAGGGCATGCTGCGCAGCCAGGTGATTTGTCGCTTGGCCAGTTGCCGGGTGGCGAAAATGCCGCGTTCTCGGATCTCGGCTTGCGACCAGCCTTCGTCGAGCCCTTGCCAGGCTTGCCGATAACCCACGCAGCGCATCGAGGGCAGGTCGGGGTTCAGGTCGCCCCGAGCGCGCAGGCGCCGCACTTCATCCATGAAGCCTGCAGCCAGCATGTGGTCAAAGCGCTGGGCGATGCGTTGGTGCAACCAGGCGCGGTGGTCAGGCTCTAGGCTGATCACCGGGATGTGCCAGTCGGGGGTCGATGCTTTGGCACTTTGGTGGAAAGACGTCAAGGTCTGCCCGGTGGCAGTCCACACTTCCAGCGCACGGCCAATGCGCTGGCTGTCGGCCGGGGCCAGGCGGGCGGCAGTGCCAGGATCCACTTGCGCCAACAAGGCGTGCATCGCAGGCCAGCCGAGGCTGGCAGCTTGCAGCTGAATCTCGGCACGCACTTGCGGGTTGGCGGCCGGGATGTCATTCAGCCCCTCCAGCAGGGCTTTGAGGTAGAGCATCGTGCCACCCACCAGCAAGGGCATCTTGCCGCGTGCTTGTATGTCTTGGATCCGTTGCGTGGCATCGCGGGCGAATTCGGCCGCACTGTAGCTTTGCAAGGGGTCAAGGGTGCTGATCAGGTGGTGTGGCACGGCGGCCAGTTCTTCGGGGCTCGGTTTGGCGGTGCCGATGTCCATGCCCTGGTAAACGAGGGCCGAATCCATGCTGATGATCTCTGCCCCGATGTGCGCTTGTCCGGGGGCTTGCAGGGCATTGGCCAAAGCCATGGCTGCTGCGGTTTTGCCGCTGGCGGTCGGCCCGACGATGGCGATGGCGTCTATGGCGAAGGTGGCATCGGTGGCGCGTGGCATGTCAGGCTGTGGCCGCAATGATTTGTGGGCGACCTTGCCGCTGCACCAGCGTCCACGCCAAAACAGCGATGACCAACGCCCACAGCAACAAACCATGGGCCAGGGCAAATACCGGTTGGTCCATGCGGTTGCCCAGCCAAGTTCCCATGAAGAAAGCCCCCAGCATCATCAAAAAGCCATTCAATGCCGAAGCCGTGCCGGCCCGGTGCGGGAAGGGTGCGACCGCGCCGCTCTGGCCGCAAGGCTGGTGTACGCCATGCCCCACCATGAAGATGTACATCGGGCCCATCACGGCCCAGGCGCCATACCAGTCCTGGCCCTGACCGGCATACGCCAACGCGGCCATGCTGACGCCGCCCGTGATCGTCAGAACCGCTGCGACGCCCACGGTTCGGTGAACGCTGGTGCGACGCAGCATCCAGCGGCACCAGAAAGTGCCCAAAATATAGGACAGCGACATGCTCAGCATGAGAAAGCCATAAGCCGTTTTGCTGTAGCCCATTGCGCTGACGAAAACAAAGGATGAGCTGGCCAAAAAGGTGAACAAGCCCAGGTAAGAGCCCGAAGACAAGGCGCACCAGGTGAGGAACACCGGGTTGCGCAGGATCTCGATGTTGGCACGCAAAAGCGGCCCAGCCTTCAAGGCATGGGGGTCGGGTCGGGCCAGGGTTTCTTCAAAGCGCCAGGCCAGCAAGGCGAGAGTGCCTGCACCAAACAAGGCCAGCATGAGGACTGCAAAGCGCCAGCCCAGCCAGTCGGTCAACAGCCCGCCCAGCGGTGCGCAGGTGCAAGCGATGATGCCCAGACCGGTCAGGCCTTGCGACATCACGTTGGCCCCTTGCGCAGGTGCATACAGGTCTCGAACCACCGCGCGTGCGGCCATGACGCCCGCGCCCATGGCGATGCCTTGCACGGTGCGGCCCGCAATCAGCCAGGCCATGTCGGGGGCAAAGGCGCTGGCCACCGAGGCGAGGGTGTAGGCGGCCATGCCCCACAACAAAATGGGCCGTCGGCCAAACCGGTCAGACAAAGGGCCCCACACCAGTTGCGACAAGCCAAACGCCAGCAGCAGGGCCGTCAGGGTGAGTTGGGCCTGGCCCATGCTGGCCCCAAAGCCTTCGGTGATGGCGGGCAGGGCGGGCAGATAAAGGTCGGTGGTGACGGGTTGCAGGCCGAGCAACAGGGCCAGGATGAGAACGATCAGTTTGGGGGACATGCCCGTCATCACCGGCCCCGCAAAAACAGCGCATCCAGATCCCGCATGCTCATTTGCCGCCAGGTGGGGCGGCCGTGGTTGCATTGGTCGGAGCGTTCGGTCTCTTCCATCTGGCGCAGCAAGGCGTTCATCTCGTCAAGCGTCAGGCGGCGGTTGGCACGCACCGCGCCGTGACAGGCCATGGTCGCCAAAATGGTGTTTTGCGCGCGTTGTACCACCGTGCTGGCATCGTGCTGGGCCAGTTCGGCCAACACACTGCGGGCCAACTCGACCGCATCGCCTTGCGCCAGGCTGGTGGGCACGGCGCGAACGGCCAGGGTTTTGGCCGACAGGGGCGAGATTTCAAGGCCCAATTGTTCCAGCGCTTCGGCGCAGGCTTCGGCGGTGGCCACTTCGGTGGGGTTGGCGGCAAAGGTGGCCGGAATCAGCAGCGGCTGGCTGCTGATGCGGGGGCCTTCGCCATCGGCATTGTTGAGCTGGTTTTTCAGGCGCTCGTACACGATGCGCTCGTGTGCGGCGTGCATGTCCACCACCACCAGACCTTGTTTGTTTTCGGCCAGGATGTAGACGCCGTGCAACTGCGCAATGGCGCGTCCCAGCGGCCAGGGGTTGTCTGAGGCGTCACGCTCGAAGGCCACTTCGGTGGGGGATCTGAGTTCTTGCAATGCACCTGGTAGGGCGGTTTCAGAGCGGTCTTTGGCCGCAAGCGGAGACAGCCACTCGGCAGGGCGTACCTCTTGGGCGCTGAGGCCTTCGCTGCGCTCGGTCGGGTTCCAAAGCGCCTTCAGGTCGGCCATGGCGCGATCGCCCTCCACACGCGGACGCACAAAATCGGCCGGTTTGTAGGCGGGGGCGTTGAAGCTGGATGGGCTGGGCCTCTCGAAGGCCATGCCGCCTTGCGTCCAGGCCGCCGATTCGGGGACAGCCTTGGGCGCAGGCACTGTTTTCAGTTCAAAGTCGCTGTCTGTATCGGAGGGGGCATCGGCCAGGTTTTGCGAGCGCGGCGCTGCCAGGGCGTTTTCCAGCGCGTGCTTCACCGCTTGGTGCACGGCTCGGCTGTCGCGAAACCGCACCTCGACCTTGGTGGGGTGCACGTTCACATCGACCAAGGTCGGGTCGATTTGCATGAACAGCGCATAAGCCGGTTGCTTTTGGCCGTGCAGCACGTCTTCGTAGGCGCTGCGTGCGCCGTGCATGACGACTTTGTCGCGCACAAAGCGACCGTTCACGTAGGCAAACTGGTGATCGGGGCGTGAGCGGGCGGCATCAGGCAGGCCTGCGCGGCCAATCACTTTGAGCGGGCCTGCGTGGTATTCGATCGGTATGGACTGCGCCACAAACTCTTCGCCCAGCACATCGGCCAGGCGCTGCGCCAGCCCGGCAGCACCAGGGTGGACGCGCCATTGCTCGACCAGCTTGCCTTCGTGCCAGATGGCAAAACCCACATCGGGACGCGCCAGCGCGTGTCGGCGCATGGCCTCGATGCAGTGCGCCAGCTCGGTGCCGTCGCTTTTTAAAAATTTGCGGCGGGCGGGGGTCGAGAAAAACAGCTCCTTGACCTCCACCGTGGTGCCCACGGAGCGGGCAGCAGGGCTGATTTCACCCGTGCGGCCATCCAGCGCGAAGGCGGTGGGTTGACCGTCCATGCGCGACACCAGGACCAGTTCGGACACTGAATTGATGGCGGCCAGCGCTTCACCCCGAAAGCCCATGGTCATCACCGATTCCAGCTCATCCAAGTTGCCGATCTTGCTGGTGGCGTGGCGTTTCAGGGCCACGGACAGCTCGTCCGGGGCGATACCACTGCCATCGTCTTCTACCGAAATCAGCCGGGTGCCGCCACCTATCAGGCGCAGGGTAATGCTTTGAGCACCCGCGTCCATGGCGTTGTCCACCAGTTCGCGCACAACCGAGGCGGGTCGTTCGACCACCTCGCCAGCAGCGATCTGGCTGATCAGTTCATCGGGAAGTTCGCGAATAGGGCGGCGCGCGATCGCCGGGGTGTGTTGAGAAGTCACTGCCTGATTTTAGGGCTTGTGCAGGTCAAATCCCGGGGTGAGCTTGCGCATGGGCTGCGGATGCGCCACCCGTCCTGATCGTCTGGCAGTGATGGGGATAATCGGCACATGGACATTCTTTTGCAACTTATTGACTTCATCCTCCATGTCGACCGTTATCTGGAGGCTTTTGTGGCCCAACACGGCGCCTGGGTCTATGCCTTGCTGTTCCTCATCATCTTTGTGGAAACTGGGCTGGTGGTCATGCCGTTTTTGCCTGGTGATTCGTTGCTGTTCATTGTGGGCGCCATGTGTGGGGCCGACTTGATGAGCTTGCCCCTGGTGATGGGCTTGCTGCTGGTGGCCGCCATTTTGGGGGACCAGACCAATTACACGATCGGCCGTTACTTTGGCCCCAAGGTCTTCAAGTGGGAGGACTCCCGGTTTTTCAACCGGCAAGCTTTTCTGCAAGCCAATGCTTTTTACGAAAAATATGGTGGCATCACCATCATCCTGGCCCGCTTCATGCCTTTTGTCCGGACTTTTGTGCCCTTTGTGGCTGGCGTGGCCGAGATGACCCGCAGCAAATTCACCTTTTTCAACGTGGTGGGCGGCGTCATTTGGGTGGTCGGGCTGACGCTGGCAGGTTACCTCTTTGGCAACTTGCCTTTTGTGCAGACACATTTGAGCAAGATCATCTGGGCACTGATTCTGGTGCCGGGGCTGATTGCCCTGTTCGGCGCCTGGAAAGCGCGTCAGGCCGGCTGACGCAGACCCTGCGAGCGGCCTTGTGTCAAGGCATAACGCACGGGATTGCCCCGGCACACATTCGGCACCAAGGGTGAGACCCTTCAGAAAAGCCGCCCTTAGGCCAGCGGGCGTTACGGTTGAGGAAACAGAAGCACCGATTAAAACGCCAGAACTTCGGCCCTTGTTGGCGGCTGGCAGCCCTGGCGGGTGCAGTTGATGGCTGCGGCTTTCATGGCGTGGTCCAGTGTCATGGCCACGCGCTCCAAGGCCACATTGGGCCGCATAGCCCAGTCGGCCAAGGCGCTGCCCCAGAAGGTGTCGCCTGCGCCCACGGTATCGGCTACGCTGATGTTCGGCACGGGCAGGCTGTGGGTCTGGCCTTCGATGTCCAAATAAGCGCCTTCGTCGCCAAAGGTCAGGGCCACGCGGCTCAAGGCATTCGGTGCCACACCTGCATGCAACTCGCGCAGTTCGCGCAACTCATGCACCAGGCGGGCTGATTCGCCGATCGCGACGCCTTTCAAACCCATGGTTTCCAGGTCTTCGTCGCTGGCTTTCAGCCAGTCGGTCAGGGGGATCACCTCGTGCAGGGCCTTGACATACTCCGCCAAGTCAGGCGCAACTTTGGGCCGCAAATTGATGTCCACGCTGATGGTCCAGCCCAGATTGCGTGCTGACTTCAAAATAGCCACCACTTTGCTGTGCTCCGGCGGGATCAGCAGCAAGGAGCCCGTGTGCAGAATGCCCGGCGTTTTTTGCTGGCGCAGCAAAGCCAAGACACCGTCCTCCGAGTAATCCCGGTCGGCGATGCCTTCGCGGTAAAAACTGTAGCTTGGCTGACCCTTCGTCACTTGCACAACAGCCAGTGAAGTCGGTAAGCGGCTGGTGCCGCCAGGCATCTGCACGCCGTCTTTTTGCATCAATTGGGCCAAGCCTTGGCCGAACAGGTCGGACGACAGGGGGTTGAGGTAAGCCACCTTGGCACCTTGCAGGGCGGCAGCGCGGGCCATGTTGAAGGGGCTGCCCCCCATGCATGGCAACAGCCGTCCATCGGGCTGGGCTATGCAGTCCATCAGAGCTTCGCCTAAAACAAAAATCGGAGTGGACATGGACATCAGGAGAAGCCGGGGTGTCGCCTGGAGGTTCAGGCCACTGGGTTTAAAGACGAACGAAAAAATCCAATGATGACGAGGCGGGCGCTTATTTTTTGAGCAGGTGCTTGCGGCGCACCACGTCGATCCACACCGCTACGATGACTACAGCACCGATGGCCATCATTTGTTTGAACTGCGAGACTTCCATCAGGTTCATGCCGTTGCGGATCATGGTGATGAGCACCGCGCCCAGCAAGCTGCCCCAGATGCTGCCGCGCCCACCGAAAAGCGAGGTGCCACCCAAAATCACGGCCGCGATCGCGTCCAACTCAAACATTTGCGCCATCTTGCCGCTTGAAGAGTCCATGCGTGCCATGAGCACGATGGCCGCCAGTGCGCAGCACAGGCCCGAAATCACATACACACCTAGCTTGTACCAGCGGATGTTGATGCCGACCTGGCGAGCCCCCATTTCGTTGGAGCCCATGGCGTAGACGTAGCGGCCGATTTTGGTGCTCGACAAAATGAAGGCCATCACGACAAAAAAGACGCCCGTGATCAGGGTGGGCATCGGCACACCCAGCACATCGCCATAGCCGATGAAGGGCAGGGGATCGGGCAAGCCCGCGTTGTCAAAACCGCCGGTCAGGTCAAAAGCCAGACCGCGCCAGAGCGTCAGGCCACCCAGTGTGACGATGAACGCCGGGATACCGACAAAGGCCACCAGGTAACCGTTGAACACGCCCACCGCCGCGCCAATGGCCATTGCCACGAGCATGGCCAAATAAGGGTTTATGCCCAACTTGATCATCATGTGACCGGCCACGGCACCCGCCAGCGCGGTCAGCGCGCCTACGGCCAGATCGACGCCGCCGGTCAGGATCACAAAGGTCTGTCCACCCGCGAGCAAGGCAATCACCGAGGCCTGAACCAAGATGTTGGACAGGTTGCCGGTGGTCAAAAAGTAGGGCGAGGCCACGCTGAGCAAAACGCCCAGCACGAGCACCGCTACCAAAGCGCCGTACCACTCTTGTCGGGTGATGGATTTCATAAATTTCTCGATGTTTCAAAAATAAACCCGGACCCGCAGGTCCGGGTGGGCCCTGTCGAGGCCTTGACTTATTTAGCCTTGACTTTCATGAACTGGCCTACGCCGGAGTCGGTGGCGAACTTGTCCACGTTTTCCGGCAGCACCAGGAAGGAGCCGGTGTCGATACGGGCTTCAACCTTTTTGCCTTGGGCCGCAGCAATGGCGGTTTCCACGCCCACTTGGCCGATCTTGGCCAACATTTGCGCAGCGTTGGCTTGTTGCCAGCCGTCTTTCATCATGTCCAGGCCACCAGGCGAGCCGTCAAAGCCAGCAATCATCACGTTGCCGGGCTTCTTGCCAGCGGCCATCAGTGCGGCCTTGGCACCCAGAGCGCCGCCGTCCCATGCACAGGCGATCACCTTGGCTTTGGGGTTGGCGCGCAGTGCGGCTTCCACACCGTTTTGGGCCATGGTCTGGTCCCAAGTGGTGGCCACTTCGACAATTTTCACGTTCTTACGGCCTTCATTCAAGGCATCTACGAAGCCTTTCTTGCGCTCCTGGCCAGTCGATTGACCCAGGTCACCCGTGACATAAATCACCGTGTCGCCGTCCTTGATTTGTTCTGCAGCCCATTTGCCCTGCACATTGGCGGCCTTGATGTTGTCGGTAGCGACGTAAGACGTGATGTTGGCACCGGTGATGCCGGTGTCCACTGCGATCACGGGAATGCCTGCCGCCAATGCTTTGTTCACAGCGGGGGCAATGCCTGCAGAGTCCACTGGGGCGATGGCAATCGCGCCGACCTTGCGGGTGATCATGTCCTCCACGATGGCCAGTTGTTTGGACAACTCACCTTTTTCAGCGGCCAATTCGATGAATTTGACGCCCGGCACGGAGCCAGCCTTTTTGGCGCCGCCATTGATCAGGGTCCAGCCTTCGTTGGTATTGCCGTTGGTGATGTAAGCAATCGTCAATTCGGTTGCGGCAGGTGCGGTGGCTGGTTTGGCTTCTTCCTTTTTGCCGCAAGCCATCAGTGTGGCTGCGACGGTGGCGGCCAAGGCCAGGCGGCCGATTGTGCGTTTCGTGATCATGGTTGTATCTCCTTTGTTGGGGGTGGGTCCGGCCAGAAAGCGCTTTTTCTTGACCGCGAACGGATTGGAAACGATAAAGCCGACTAAGTAAACCTAGTAGTTTTACTAATGCGGTAAATCTTGAAATCCGCGATGCTTGCAACCATTCACTGTGAAAGTAGCCGCCATGTCGACAGCCACACCTGTTCTCGAAATCCAGCAACTGACCAAGCATTACGGCGGGGTCAAAGCCCTCACCGATGCGCAATTTCGCCTCTTGCCTGGCGAACATGCTGCCATCGTGGGCGACAACGGGGCGGGCAAAAGCACCTTCGTGCGCCTGATCACTGGGGCCGAACAGCCCAATGCCGGCGACATCTTGCTGGAGGGCCAAAAGGTCAACTTTGAATCACCGCTGGACGCCCGCGAGCAGGGCATCGAGACCGTGTACCAGACGCTGGCGCTGGCCGAGGATCTGGATGTGCCAGCCAACATTTTTTTGGGCCGCGAGATCACCCGCCTGAACCTGGGCCCGCTGTCCATCCTCAACCACAAAGCCATGCGCGACAAGTCGGCGAGCATGCTGGCCACCACTGGCGTGAAGATCCAGGACATGTCCGAGAGCCTGCGCGGCATGTCGGGCGGCCAGCGCCAGTGCGTGGCGATCGCCCGCGCTGCCGGATTCGCCAAAAAACTCATCATCCTGGACGAACCCACCGCCGCCTTGGGCGTGCAGGAAACCGCCCGGGTCGAAGAAATCATCAAGGGTTTGAAGAGGCAGGGCATCCCGCTCATCATCATCAGCCACAACCTGCGCCAAGTGTTTGAGCTGGTGGACCGCATCTGGGTGTTCCGTCAAGGCCGCATCATCTGCAGCCGTTTGACCCGTGAAACCAGCCCTGAGCAAATCGTGGGCCTGATCACCGGCGCGATTGATCCGGCGAGCCTGCGTTCCAATTCAGACCAAGATGCAGCCCAAGAGGCCGCCACATGCTGAAAGGCATCGATCCGCTGCTCACGCCCGAACTGTTGATGCACCTGTGCGCCATGGGCCACGGCGAATGGGTGGCCGTGGTGGATGCCAACTTCACGGCCGACTTTTTGCGCCACGGCAAGCCCGTGGTGCGCCTGCCCGGCAACAGCCTGGAGCGGGTTAGCCGCGCGGTGTTGTCGGTGTTTCCGTTGGCGACCGACGTGGACCAGCCTGCGGCCTTTATGCACGCCAGCCACAGCGCCCCGGATTTTCGAACCCCCGCCCAACAGGCGGTTGTCGATTTGGTAGTGGCCGAGGGCTTTCTGGCCGAACAAGTCGAGCCGGTGGAACGCTTTGCTTTTTACGAGAAAATCAAAGGGGCCAGCCTGATCGTGCAAAGCGGAGAGGGCTCGGGTTACGGCAACGCCGCATTCTGTAAGGGCGTGATTTTTTTCTGAATTTGGACCACATATCCCATGAACTCCGCAACCCCCACTTCCGCCTTGCGTGGTTCCAACCACGTCGGAATGCGCCAGTTCAACGAACGCACCGTGCTGCAGGCGATCCGTCACCACGGGGCCATTCCCAAGGCCGACTTGGCTCGGCTGACCCAGTTGTCCACCCAGACGGTGGCCATCATCGTTGGACGTTTGCTCGACGATGGTTTGCTGGTCAAACAAGACCGGGTGCGCGGCAAGATCGGCCAGCCCTCGGTGCCGCTGTCGCTCAATCCGCAAGGGGCGTTCAGTGTGGGCATTCAGGTGGGGCGGCGCAATCTGGAGTTGCTGGTGGCCGACTTCACGGGGCAGCCCGTTGAGCGGGTGGAGGTGCTTTATGACTACCCCGATCCGGATGTGTTGTTTCAATCGATGGCGCAAGGCCTAGAGACCCTGCAAACGCGCATGGGTGATTTGTGGCCACGCACCGTGGGCGTGGGCCTGACGGCGCCGTTGTCGCTGCACAAATGGGCTGACTTGATGGGGGGCCAAGCCGCCCAGGCACTGGCCCGCTGGGAGCACATCGACTTGACGGCCGAGGTGCAGCGCCTGACCCATTTGCCCGTGGTGTTTGCCAAAGACACCACCGCCGCCTGCGTGGCCGAGTTGCTGCAAGGCCATGGCCGCAGTGTGCGCAGTTTTTTGTACGTTTTTGTAGGCACTTTTATCGGTGGCGGCCTGGTGTTGTCGGGCCACATCATGAACGGCGAGCGAGGCAACGCCGGGGCCATTGGCTCGCTGCCGGTGGGCTTGGCTACGTCCGAGGCCAAGGGCTTGCGCATGCCGCCGCAGTTGCTGCAAAAAGCCTCAGGCTGGCAGCTTGAGCAAGCCTTGCTCGCTGCAGGGCACAACCCCTTGTTGATCCACCAAGACAGCATCATGGACACGGCCTACGCCGAGTACACGGCACCCTGGATCGCGCAGGCCAGCCAGGCGCTGGCCATGACCGTGGCGAGTTCTGCCGCCTTGCTGGACCTGGACGCGGTGGTGATGGACGGCTCACTCGGTGCGCCGCTCATGACCGCCCTGATGGCTGCCACGCAAGACGCGCTGGCCCATTACCGTTTTGACGGCATGCACCAGCCACAGCTGTTGGCCGGGCAGGTGGGTGCGCATGCCCGCGCTTTGGGCGGGGCCTTGTTGCCGCTGCACAGCCAGTTTTTCCCAGACAAAGATATTTTTCTGAAACAAGACGCAGCATGAAGCTCTACCTTGACTGTGCCGATGCCCGCCAATGGACCTTGCCCGCAGGCTGCCCGACCGTGCAGGGCGTGACCACCAACCCCACACTGGTGATGCAAGCGGGTCTGCCGGTCAGCCTACCCGGCTATTTGCAACTGGTGGCGCAGGCGGGAGAAGCCAAAATTTCTGAGTTGATGCTGCAACTGCCTCGCGCCGATGTGGGCGAAGCTGCGCAATGGCTCGAGGTGCTGCTGCCTGCCGCCGTGCAGGCCCGTGTGCGCTTGACCGTCAAGCTGCCATGCCACCCGGATTGGCAGCCCGTGCTGCGCGAAGTGCAAGCATGGGGTGTACCCACGCTGCTGACGGGTTTGTCCAACCCGATGCAATTGCTGTGGGCGCGGGCGCAAGGGGCCCACTTTGTTGCGCCCTATGTGGGGCGGCTGCAGGCCGAGGGGCGCGATGTTTGGTCGCTGATTGAGGCCTGCGTGGCTGTGCAGGCCGATGGGCTGCACCTGCTGGCCGCCAGCATCAAGTCGGCCGATGTGCTCTCGCGCCTGATTGCCTGCGGCGCCCATGCCGTCACCTTGCGGCCAGAGTTTGCTGCCGAACTGGCCACTGACCCTTTGACGCTTGCTGCGATGGCGCAGTTTGACCGGGATGTGGTGACGAGCCATTCGGCTGCGTTGTAGCTTGGCGATTCAACGTCGACCTGGCGTTGTTCAAATGCTGCGGTTCCTTGCCAGCGGCGGGTTGCGTGAAAAGTACTGCTGAATACCCCGCAGCAAGGCCTCGGTGAGTTGCTTTTGGTAGTCCTCGCTGCGCAGCTTTTCTTCTTCTTGTGGGTTGCTGATGAAGGCGGTCTCCACCAGCACACTGGGGATGTCGGGCGCTTTGAGGACGGCAAAGCCGGCTTGCTCGACCCGGGGCTTGTGCAAGCGGCCCACGCCCCCGATTTCTCTCAACAGGCTGTCACCCAATTTCAAGCTGTCCTTGATTTGCGCAGCGGTGCTCATGTCGAGCATCGTGCGTTGCACCTGTGCGTCCTGGCTGCCCAGATTGATGCCGCCGATCAGGTCTGCCGTGTTTTCTTTTTGCGCCATCCAGCGGGCGGCGCTGCTCGATGCGGCCCCCTGGCTGCGTGCAAACACGCTGGCCCCGCTGGCTTGTGGTGTGAAAAATGCGTCCGCATGGATGCTGACAAACAGGTCGGCTTGCACACGGCGGGCTTTTTGCACGCGGACATGCAGGGGCACAAAAAAGTCGGCATCGCGCGTGAGGAAGGCGCGCATGGGGTTGCCATTGGCGCTGCTTGCGTTGATGCGGTCACGCAGCATTTTGGCGATTTTGAGCACCACGTCTTTCTCGCGTGTGCCGCCGGGGCCAATAGCGCCGGGGTCTTCGCCGCCATGGCCGGGGTCCAGTGCGATCACGATCAGCCGTTCTGTGGCTGAAGCGGCCCCTTCGTTTCTGGGCGCGTGGTCGGGTCGGTCCATCGATGCGCCAGCGTAGGGCAGAAGGTCTTGCCGGCGGGTTGAAGGGGTGGGCGAGGGTACAGGCACTGGGGCTGAGCCGGGCAGCGTCTGCCGGGCAATCAGCTCACCCAAAGGGTCATTCACTGCGGCCGAGGGCGACGGCAGTCCGTTGGGCACCGGGGGCACTTTGGCATTCACCCGCTCTTGAATTAGTTGTTCCAGGAGGTCAATGGGCTCGCTGGGGTAAAGGTCGAGCACCAGCCGGTGGGCATAGGCTGCGACCGGTTGCAGTGTGAAGACTTGTGGCAAGATGGGACGCTTCAGGTCGATCACCAGGCGAACCACGTTGGCATTGAATTGGCCCACACGGATGCCTGCAATGTTGGGGTCGGATGTCTGGACCTTGCCCACCAGTTCGCGCAAAGCCGCGTTCAGTCGCAGGCCCTCAATGTCCACGGCCAACCTGGGCGGGGAGGCGATGAAGGTCTGTGTCGTTTTGAGTGGGGTGTCCGACTCGAGCGTGACCCGGCTGTAATCGGGGGCAGGCCAGATGCGCACGGCCAGCATGCTGGCGCCGCGAGCCAGATGAACGTGCCCCAGACTGAGTGCCAGCAGTCCAGCCTTGACCCATCGGCGGCGGTCAGCCTGCATCTGAGGCACCTTTGAACCAAGAATGCAGCCAGGCTTGGCCCCTGGGTGTGCCGGCGCTGATGCGCACCTGGCGTTCATGCTCGTCGAGGGCGTCGAGCGCAATGGCCCAATCGGGCGGCGGCAGCTGCCCCGCCACTTTCTCGGGCCATTCCATCAGTTTGAGCCCTGGCCCGGCAAAGATGTCCCGAAATCCGGCGTCTTCCCATTCTTGCGGGTCGTTGAAGCGGTAAAAGTCAAAATGCCAGATGGGCCAGGCGGTCTTGCCTGAGCCCGCCTGGTGTGGCTCGACCACGGCATAAGTGGGGCTTTTGATGCGCCCTTGCACCCCGGCCGCACGCAGCAAGTGGCGCACCAGGGTGGTTTTGCCTGCCCCTAGATTGCCGCGCAATTCGATGCAGGCATCTCGGCCACCAGGCCAGGTTTGCAGGGCCTGCGCCAGTTGGGTGGCAAAGGCTTGGGTGGCGGATTCGTCAGGCCACCGTGCCTCCCAGACCGGGGTGGTGGCCGGAGAAATTGTGGGGGCTGTAGCGGGGCTTCCTACAATCGGCGGGTGACTGCTCAACGTACTCAAATCGACCTTCTTGAACTGTGGCCCCAAATTCAAATCTGGGCGCGTGAGCTTGGATTGTCCCAAATTGGCGTGAGTGGCATCGATTTGACCTCGGCAGAGCCCGGATTGCAGGCCTGGCTGGCCGCTGGTTTTCACGGCAGCATGGCCTATATGGCCGCCCATGGCCTCAAGCGAGCCCGCCCAGCCGAGCTGGTGCCAGGCACGGTGAGTGTGATCACCGTGCGCATGGATTACCTGCCACACGAAACGCCGCCCGATTGGCTGGCCCGCGAAACCGCCTGCAGTTTGCAGCCCGGGCAAGCGGTGGTCTCGGTCTATGCCCGGGGCCGTGATTACCACAAGGTTTTGCGCAGCCGCCTGCAAAAATTGCAAGCACTGATTGCCCACGCCATCGGCCCGTTTGGCCACCGCGTGTTCACCGACTCGGCACCAGTGCTGGAGGCCGAGCTGGCCACCCGCAGTGGCCTGGGCTGGCGTGGCAAACACACCTTGGTGCTCAGCCGTGAGGCGGGGTCGATGTTTTTTCTGGGTGAGTTGTTTGTTGACTTTGCCTTGCCCGAAACGCCTGCGGCCTCGGCACACTGCGGCCAGTGCACCGCCTGCATGGACTTGTGTCCCACCCAGGCCATCGTGGGGCCTTACCAGCTGGATGCACGGCGCTGCATTTCGTATTTGACGATCGAGCACGCAGGCCCGATCGATGAAGCGCTGCGCCCGCTGATTGGCAACCGCATTTACGGCTGTGACGATTGCCAACTGGCTTGCCCCTGGAACAAGTTCGCGCAAGTCAGCGCCTTGCCCGACTGGCAAGCCCGTGAAGGCTTGGGCGATGCCGGCATAGTGGCCTTACTGGCATGGAACGAAGCCGAGTTTTTGCGCCGCACCGAAGGCAGTGCCATCCGGCGCATTGGCCACGCCCGCTGGCTGCGCAATCTGGCACTGGCCGCAGGCAATGCGCTGGCCTCTGGCTTGCTTGATGTCAAAGAGCGCGAAGACCTGCAAGAGGCCTTGTTGGCACACGCATCGCACCCCGACCCTGTGGTGCAAGAGCAGGTGGCCTGGTCATTGGCCAGGGCTTAAAGCTCAGCGCAGCACGCCCAGCGCAAAGGGCAAGCTCAACATGCCCGCCAGGGTGGACAGCGTGACCAGTCCTGCCACATAGGGACCGTTGTAGCCCATGCGAGCCGCCAGCACGTAGCAGGTCGATGCTGTGGGCAAGGCCGAAAAAGCCAGCAAGACCGTGGTTTGCACGGGGTTGAGCCGGAAAAGATGGGACATGCCCACTGCAATGAGGGGCAGGAACAGGTGCTTGACCAGCAACACGCTGGTGCCCAGCAACTTGCCCTGGCGCAAAGTGCCCAATTGCATGCCGGCGCCCGCAGCCATCAAGCCCAAGGCCAAAGAGGCCGCCCCGATGCGGCTGACACTGGGGTCCAGCCATTGGGGAATCTGAAACCCCAGCAAGTTGGCCATCAGGCCCGAGCAAGTGGCGATGATCAACGGGTTGCGCAAGAGTTCACGCAAAAAACCAGTTTTGGCGTGCCTGGCCATGGGCCAAACGGCCCCGATGTTGAACAGCGGCACACACACCCCGATCAGCACCGAAATCATGAGCAGCCCTTCGGGGCCCGCCAGGCGTTCGGCCAGTGCCAGGGCGATGAAGGAGTTGAAGCGAAAGCCCACCTGGGCGCTGGCAGCGTGGTCGCGCCGGTCAATCCGTTTGCCCAAAATAGGCCAGTAGGGCAGGCTGTAAGACAAGGCGATGGCGCAAGCGCCCAGACTCAGGCCGGCACCGATGAGGCCAGAAGCCGCGTTCAGGTCGAGTGGGCTTTTCACAATCGAGTGAAACAGCAGCACTGGAAACAGGAAAAAATAGACCAGACTTTCGACCTGTTGCCACACGGGGCGGTTCAGGGCGGTGTAACGGCAAATCAGGTAGCCGCACAAAATCAGCGAAAAATCTGGAAAGAGCAGTTGGGCAAAGTTCACGGCCTGAGGATAACTGACAGCGACCAGGGTCCGGGCTCGGGCCTGTCACCTGCGGGTGATGTGGGTCTTTGGGTTGTTTTTATGGGTTTCCCCCCTCACGCCTGCCGGTATTTGTTGCATATCATGTGGCATCTTTAAAGGAGTTTCTGAATGAAGCGTCGTGATTTGGTTTCTGTGGCCGGTTTGGCTGCAACCGTGATGGTCAGTGGTTCGGTTTGGGCGCAGGCATACCCCTCCAAGCCCATCAAGCTGCAAGTGCCTTTTGCCCCGGGTGGCACCACCGACATCGTGGCGCGTGTTATCTCGGAGCCTTTGGGCAAGGCGCTGGGTCAAAGCGTCATCGTCGAAAACAAGGCGGGCGGGGGCGGTGTGGTCGGAGCGACCGAAACCGTGCGCGCCGTGCCGGATGGTTACAACCTGGGCATGGCCACGGTGTCTACCACCGCAGCCAATCCTGCGATCAACACCAAGATTCCGTACAACCCCACCACCGACTTCACGCCCATCATCAACATTGCGGCCACGCCCAATGTGATTGCGGTGCACCCGAGCTTTCCTGCCAAGGACTACAAGGGCTTTCTGGCCGAGCTGAAGAAAAACCCCGGCAAGTACTCCTATGCCTCATCCGGCACAGGCGGCATTGGCCACTTGCAGACCGAGCTCTGGAAGAGTCTGGCGGGCGTGTTCATTACCCATATTCCTTACCGTGGCGCAGGCCCGGCCCTGAACGACACGGTAGCCGGCCAGGTGCCGATCATTTTTGACAACCTGCCTTCGGCTTTGCCCTTCATCCAGGCTGGCAAACTGGTGCCGATCGTGGTGGCAGCGCCCCAGCGCCTGCCCCAGTTGCCCAATGTGCCGACCTTCAAGGAAATCGGTCTGGAGCCCGTCAACCGAATGGCCTATTACGGCATTCTGGGCCCCAAAAACCTGCCCAAAGACGTGATCGACAAGATCAGCAATGGTGTGAAAAAAGCCCTGCAAGACCCGGCCGTGAACAAGCGCATCCAGGACACGGGTTCATTGGTGGTGGCCAATTCGCCCGAAGAGTTCGCGGCCCAGATCAAGGCCGAGTTCGAGGTTTACAAGAAAGTGGTCGAAGCGCAAAAACTCAAGCTGGACTGAGTTCAGCGCATGCACGAGGCCAGCCAGAACGCCATCGACCGCTTTGCCGAGGCGCTTTGGCTGGAGGACGGGCTGGCCGCCAACACCTTGGCGGCCTACCGCCGCGATCTGGTGTTGTTCGCCAACTGGCTGTTTTTGAACCAAGGGCTGGCGCTGGACGCCACCCAGGAGCACCACCTGCAAGCGTATTTTGCCGAACGCCATGGCCAAACCAAGGCCACCTCGGCCAACCGCCGGCTCACGGTGTTCAAGCGCTATTTCCGTTGGGCGCTGCGCGAGCGCCTGGTTCAAGCCGATCCCACGCTGCGCATATTGGCGGCCAAACAAGCCTTGCGTGTGCCCAAAACCCTGGGCGAAGCCCAGGTCGATGCACTGCTGTGCGCGCCCGATGCGGCCACCCACCTCGGGCTGCGTGACCGCGCGATGCTGGAGCTGTTGTATGCCAGCGGTCTGCGCGTGAGCGAGTTGGTGCAACTCAAAACCCTGCATGTCTCCATGAACGAAGGCGTTTTGCGCATCATGGGCAAGGGCAGCAAAGAACGTTTGGTGCCTTTTGGTGAAGAGGCCCGTGAATGGCTGCAGCGCTATCTCAGCTTGGCGCGACCGGCATTGCTGGGACAGCGCCAAACCCAAGATCTGTTTGTCACCACCAGTGGCCCCAAGCCGGGAACCGGCATGTCGCGTGTGATGTTCTGGAGTCTCGTCAAACGTTATGCCATCGAGGCGGGCATCACCGCGCCGCTGTCACCGCACACGTTGCGCCATGCCTTTGCCACACATTTGCTCAACCACGGTGCCGATTTGCGAGCGGTGCAAATGCTGCTGGGGCATGCCGACATTTCGACCACCACCATTTACACCCATGTGGCGCGTGAGCGGCTCAAGACCTTGCATGCGGCGCACCACCCCAGAGGGTGATGGGCAGCAGCTCGAGTGGCACTTTCGTTGTGCCAAGGCGCTTGTGGTCAGCCCAATTTGGCGCTCAGACGTCAGCTGGCCATTCGGCTGGGTTCAGCGCAGCGCAGCCAGTTCGGCCTCTTCAAAACCTGCCAGACGCCGTGCCGCCATGTTGAAGGGGGGGCGCAGTTTGGGGGCGTCGTAGCGGGCGATCAATTCAGCGTAGCTGCTCAGTGGGTCCAGTCCACGTTGCGCGCACAAGTAGCGGTACCAGCGGTTGCCCGCGGCCACATGGCCGATTTCATCATGCAAGATGATGTCCAGAATTTCGCCGGCTCGGTGGTCGCCGCCACTGATCAATTTGTTTTTCACGCCGGGTGAGGCATCCAGCCCCCGGGCCTCCATGGTGCGCGGCACGATGCCGATGCGGGCCAGTACATCGCCCTGGGTGCGCTCGGCCATGTCCCACAGGGCGTTGTGCGCGGGAAAGCTGCCGTAGTCAAAGCCCATGCCCACCAGGTGGTTGCGCAACAGCATAAAGTGCTTGGCTTCCTCTTGCGCAATGCGCATCCAGTCTGTGTAGAAAGTCTCGGGCAGGCCCGCAAAGCGCCAGACCACGTCCAGCGCCAGATCAATGGCGTTGAGCTCAATGTGTGCGATCGAATGCACCAAAATGGCACGCCCTTCGGCGGTGGTCATCGACTTGGCTTTCAGTTGTGTATGGGGTACCAGGGCGGGGCGGGGTGCACGGCCAGGACCCGAACTCGGTGCGCTCAACAGGTCGTCAGCGCCCACGGGCAGATGCAGGTCCAGTGCCAAGGTGGCCTGGGCCTTCAATACCGGGTCGGTTTCTGCCCAGGGCCCCAGGCTTGCGGTGCGCAAAGAATGCATGGTGATGAAAAATCAGGGAGTCATGGTGTGCCGCGAGGATCCCTACAATTGTAGGTTTTCAGACGTCCGCAGCGACAGGAGACTCCGCATGGCCCTTTATCAACTCGATTCACACATTCCCGAAGTGGCCGACAGCGCCTGGGTGGCCGATAGCGCGCAGGTCATGGGCGCGGTCAAGATTGCGGCCGATGCCAGTGTGTGGTTTGGCGTGACTGTTCGCGGCGACACTGAAACCATCGAGATCGGCGAGGGCAGCAACATCCAGGATGGCAGTGTGATGCATGCTGACCATGGCAAACCCATCACGGTCGGTAAAAATGTGACCGTGGGCCACATGGTCATGTTGCACGGTTGCACCATCGGCGATGGGTCACTGGTGGGTATTGGCGCGGTGGTGCTGAACGGCGCCAGGATTGGCAAAAACTGCCTGGTGGGGGCGGGCTCTTTGGTGACCGAGGGCAAGGAATTTCCCGACGGCTCGATGATCATGGGCACGCCCGCCAAGGTGGTGCGTGAATTGAGTGCCGAGCAGATCGAAGGCCTTCACCAAAGCGCTCGCCACTATGTGGAAAACGCTCGCCGATTCAAGGCAGGCCTGAAGAAAATCGGCTGAGATTCTCTGTCTTTCTTCTGCCTTTTCATGCTCACACCCTATTTTTAAGGATCAGCCCCAAGGGGTTGTTGATTGAACTTTGTCTGAACTCCATAAATTCATTTTTGAAGGCCTCCCTGTTCGCGGCATGCTGGTCCGACTGACCGATGCCTGGCAGGACATTCTGGCCCGTCGCGCCGCCAACTCCGAGACGGGGGCTTACCCGGCCCCTGTGCGCCAATTGCTGGGCGAGATGGCCGCTGCGGGCGTGCTGATGCAGGGCAACATCAAATTCAATGGCGCTTTGGTGCTGCAGATTTTTGGCGATGGTCCGGTCAAGCTGGGCGTGGTCGAGGTGCAACCTGACCTGAGCCTGCGCGCCACCTGCACCCAGGTGGGCGAGGTGGCGGACAACGCCAGCTTGAGCCAGATGGTGAATGTGAATAACGAAGGCCGCTGCGCGATCACCCTTGACCCGCTAGACCGATTGCCTGGTCAGCAACCCTACCAGGGCGTGGTGCCCTTGTTTGGCGACCAGGGCGAGAAACTTGAAAATATCAGCGAGGTGCTGGAGCACTACATGTTGCAGTCAGAGCAGCTTGACACCGTGCTGGTGTTGGCAGCCGACGACAAGGTCGCCGCGGGTTTGTTGATCCAGCGACTGCCCATTGAGGGAGAGGGCAATTTGGCGGGCCAGGTCGATTCGCTCATGCGTGAATCGGTGCTGGGACAAAGCGAAGACTTCAGCCGCATCGCTATTTTGAGCAAAAGCCTCAAGCGCGAAGAATTGCTCACGCTGGACGCCGAAACCATTTTGCACCGCTTGTATTGGGAAGAGCCACTGGCCCGTTTTGAGCCCTTCATCGGTGAGAGCGGCCCCCGCTTTGCCTGCCGCTGCAACCGCGAACGCGTGGGCAATATGATCCGCAGCCTGGGCGCCGAAGAGGTCGAAGGCATCATCGCGGAGCAAGGGCAAGTCGAAGTGGGTTGTGATTTTTGCGGTGCGCAATACCGCTTTGACCCGGTCGACGCAGCAGGCCTGTTCACGGGTCTGCCCGCCGATCTGCCCGGGGGCTCGGTTCACTGACACGGGTGTTCAACCCAAACGCTGGGAAAGCAGTCGGGTGAACAGTTTGTGTTCGCATTCGGGGTCGCTGCACTCGTTGCATTGCCAGATGGTGCGGCCCTGGTTGATGGCGAATTGCGCCCGCTCGCGCACCAGGCGTGCAGCAGTGTCTTCACCGGGCAGGCCCAAGGCCAAAAGCGCATTGTTCAGCCGCTGGTGGCCTTGGCCATAGACCACCCGGTAGGCGATGCCAGCGCGCTCCAGTGCCTGCCGAAGCAAGCTGTCGACAAGGCTGCGCTCGTGAGGGAAGTCGCTTTTCAGTCCACCACCGACCTCTGGCAAGTCAAGACCCGTGACCAAGGTGGTGTCGACCAAAGCCTGCTGCGCCAAAGCCATCGGGTAAAGGCTTTCGTCGGCAAACATCAGGTGCTTGAAGACCGCCATCAAGAGGGGCGAGTTATCGGAGATCACCCAGTCTTGGGTGCATGGCTGTGAGGCCAGGGCTTGTACCAACCAGGACTTGCCGGTGTTTTGCGCCCCCACAATGGCGATGCGTTTCACCTGGCGCATGCCACCTGGCTGGCATCGATCCCGGATGGCGGCGTCATTTGGCGATCTGTACAAAGATTTCGTTGGGTTTGACCATGCCCAACTCCTGGCGCGCGCGCTCTTCCACCATGTTCAGCCCTTCCTTGAGGTCGTTGACCTCGGCACTGAGCTGTTCAATTTGGCGGCGGGCTGTTTCGTTGGCCACTTTTTGTTGCTGCAACTCACGCTCGAGCTCAGCCACGTTGGGCACCCCTCCTCGGCCAAACCACAGCTGGGCCTGCACGATCGCCAGCAAGGCGATCAGCACAACGGGAACGAGACGGTTGCCCATGGCGGGTGTTTAACGCAGGTTGTAAAACGCGCTGCGGCCGGGATAAACCGCCACTTCGCCCAAGTCCTCTTCGATGCGCAGCAGCTGGTTGTATTTGGCCATGCGGTCCGAGCGGCTCATGGAGCCGGTCTTGATTTGACCGGCGTTCAAGCCCACAGCGATGTCAGCGATGGTGGAGTCTTCGGTCTCACCCGAGCGGTGCGAGATGACGGCGGTGTAACCCGCGCGTTTGGCCATTTCGATGGCCTCAAACGTTTCGGTCAAGGTGCCGATCTGGTTGATCTTGATCAGGATCGAGTTGGCAATGCCTTTTTCGATGCCTTCCTTGAAGATTTTGGTGTTGGTCACGAACAGGTCGTCACCCACGATCTGCACGTTCTTGGCCAGACGGTCGGTCAGCACTTTCCAGCCATCCCAGTCGTTTTCGGCCATGCCGTCTTCGATGCTGATGATGGGGTATTTGTCGCACCAACTGGCCAGCATGTCGGTCCACTGCTCAGCGGTCAGCTCAAGGCCTTCACCGGCCAGCACGTACTTGCCGTCTTTGTAGAACTCGCTGGCCGCGCAATCCAGGCCAATGGCAATTTGTTCGCCAGCGGTGTAACCGGCCGCAGCAATCGCATCCAGCACCATCTGGATGGCCGCTTCGTGGCTGTCGACGTTGGGGGCAAAGCCGCCTTCGTCGCCCACGGCAATGCTCATGCCCTTGTCGTGGATGATTTTTTTCAGGGCGTGGAACACTTCAGCGCCCCAGCGCACGGCTTCGCGAAAGCTCGGTGCGCCCACAGGAATGATCATGAACTCTTGCAAGTCCAGGTTGTTGTTGGCGTGTGCACCGCCGTTGATGACGTTCATCATGGGCACGGGCAACTGGTTGCCATTCATGCCGCCAAAGTAGCGGTACAGCGGCAGGCCGGACTCTTCTGCGGCGGCCCTGGCCACGGCCATGGACACGGCCAGCATGGCGTTGGCGCCCAGGCGGCTTTTGTTTTCGGTGCCGTCCAAGTCGATCAGGGTGCGGTCCAAAAAGGCTTGCTCGGACGCATCCAGTCCCAACACGGCTTCGGAGATTTCGGTGTTGATGTGCTCGACGGCCTTCAAGACGCCTTTGCCCAGGTAGCGGCTTTGGTCGCCATCGCGCAGCTCGATCGCTTCGCGGCTGCCGGTGGATGCGCCAGACGGCACTGCAGCGCGGCCCATGACGCCGGATTCCAGCAACACATCGCATTCCACGGTGGGGTTGCCACGGCTGTCGAGGATTTCACGGCCAACGATATCTACGATTGCACTCATGTTCAGACTTTCTCAATTGAATAATAAAACGGGGCTTGAATAGCCAAGGGGTCAAAGACCTTCGACCACCACCATGCGCATGATGGCGGCGCCTGCGCGGGCTTCACGGGCTTTAAGGTATTCGGGCAGTTCGTAAAACGCTTTGGCGGCATCGAACGAGGGGAATTTCAAAATCACGATGCGCTCAGGGGACCAGTCGCCCTCCAGTACTTCGAGCTTGCCGCCGCGCACACAAACTTCTGCGCCGGTGACTTGCATGGCCGCAGTCGACCATTTTTTGTATTCTTCGTACTGGACCGGGTTGGTCACCTGGACATTGGCAATGATGTAGCCGCTCATGAAAAATCATCCTCTAAAAATGGGGTTTTTTTGGTGACAGCATCCAACTGCACCAAGGTTTCCAGCAGGGCCTTCATCTTGCCCAGCGGCACCGCGTTGGGTCCGTCCGACCAAGCGTCTGCGGGCTTGGGGTGGGTTTCCATGAAAAGTCCGGCTACGCCAGCGGCCACACCGGCGCGGGCCAACACGGGCACCATCTCGCGGGCACCGCCGCTGCTGGTGCCCTGGCCACCAGGCTTTTGCACCGAGTGGGTCACGTCAAACACCACAGGGGCGCCGGTTTTGCGCATTTCGGCGAGGCTGGTCATGTCGGCCACCAGGTTGTTGTAGCCGAAGCTCACACCGCGTTCACACGCCAAAAAGTTGTCTTCGGGCAAACCGGCTTCACGCGCTGCGCTGCGGGCTTTATCGATGACGTTTTTCATGTCCCAGGGGGCCAAAAACTGGCCCTTCTTGATGTTGACCGGCTTGCCCGACTGCGCCACGGCGCGGATGAAGTCGGTCTGGCGGCACAAGAAGGCGGGCGTTTGCAACACATCGACCACGCTGGCCACGGTGTTGACTTGGGACGCATCGTGCACATCGGTGAGGATCGGCACGCCGATCTGCCGGCGCACTTCATCCAGGATTTTCAGGCCCGCATCGATGCCCACGCCGCGTTGGGTGCTGCCCGACGAGCGGTTGGCCTTGTCAAACGAGCCCTTGTAGATCAGCGGGATGCCCAAGGCAGTGCAGATTTCTTTCAGTTGGCCCGCCACTTCCAGCGACATCTCCAACCCTTCGATGGAGCAGGTGCCCGCAATCAGAAAGAAGGGCTGGTTCAGACCCACATCAAAGCCGCAGAGTTTCATGAGGTGTCCTGTGGCTTGGTGTGTCAGGCCGCAGCCTTGTGAGCAACGGCAGCTTTCACGAAGGCGTTGAACAGCGGGTGGCCATCCCAGGGGGTGGACTTGAACTCGGGGTGGAATTGCACGCCCACATACCAGGGGTGAACGGTTTGCGGCAGCTCGACGATTTCGGTCAACTGCTCGCGCTGGGTCAAGGCCGATATCACCAGGCCTGCTTTGCGCAGGTCGTCCAGGAAATTCACATTGGCCTCGTAACGGTGGCGATGCCGTTCGGTGACCACGTCGCCATAGATCTGGTGTGCCAGTGTGCCCTTGGCCACGTCGGAGCTTTGTGCGCCCAGGCGCATGGTGCCGCCCAGATCGGAGTTGGCATCGCGCTTCTGGATCGAGCCATCCGCATCTTTCCATTCGTTGATCAGTGCGATCACGGGGTAGGGGGTTTCGGGCTCGAATTCGGTGCTGTTGGCGTCTTTCATGCCGACCACATGGCGCGCGTATTCGATAGTGGCCACTTGCATGCCCAGGCAGATGCCCAGGTAAGGAAGCTTGTGGGTGCGTGCGTATTGGGCGGTTTCGATCTTGCCCTCAACACCGCGCTTGCCAAAACCGCCAGGCACCAGCACGCCGTCGAACTTGGCCAGGCTGGCCACAGTCTCGGGGGTGATGGTTTCGGAGTCGATGTGCTCGATCATCACGCGCACATGGTTGCGCATGCCGGCATGGCGCAGCGCTTCGTTGACCGACTTGTAGCTGTCGGACAGCTCTACATATTTGCCCACCATGGCGATCGTCACTTCACCCTGTGGGTGTTCCGTGTCGTGCACCAAATCATCCCAACGTTTGAGGTTGGCCGGTGGTGTGCTCAGGCGCAGTTTGTCGCAGATCAGGCCATCCAGGCCTTGCTCGTGCAGCACGCGGGGCACTTTGTAGATGGTGTCCACGTCGGGCATGGAGATCACGCCCCAGCTTTGCACGTTGGTGAACAGCGAGATTTTGTCGCGCTCATCGTCCGGGATGTAGCGGTCAGCGCGGCACAGCAGCGCATCGGGCTGGATGCCGATTTCGCGCAATTTTTGCACTGTGTGCTGAGTCGGTTTGGTCTTGAGCTCTCCCGCGGCAGCGATCCAAGGCACATAGGTCAGGTGGACGAAGGCTGCGTTGTTGGGGCTCAAGCGCAAGCTGAGCTGGCGCACGGCCTCGAGGAAGGGCAGCGACTCGATGTCACCCACCGTGCCGCCGATCTCGACGATGGCCACATCGACCGCCTCGGGCGTGCCGAAGCCTGCGCCGCGCTTGACGAAGTCCTGGATTTCGTTGGTGACGTGGGGAATGACCTGAACGGTCTTGCCCAGGTAGTCGCCCCGGCGCTCTTTTTCGAGCACGCTTTTGTAGATCTGACCGGTGGTGAAGTTGTTGGCTTTCTTCATCCGGGTGTTGATGAAGCGCTCATAGTGGCCCAGATCCAGGTCTGTTTCGGCGCCGTCATCGGTCACGAATACCTCGCCGTGCTGGATCGGCGACATGGTGCCGGGGTCCACATTCAGGTAAGGGTCAAGCTTGATGAGGGTGACAGAGAGGCCGCGCGATTCGAGGATGGCGGCGAGCGATGCGGAGGCGATTCCCTTGCCCAGGGAAGACACCACACCGCCGGTGACGAAGACAAATTTGGTCATGTCCAAGGCGGGAGCCTTGAGCTCCCGGTAGGTGGAAATCGTGATTATAGACAGTCGGGTTCGGGGTTTTTGCGTGGGGTGTCGTCATCTGCGGGCAGTCTGGGGCAGACCGGTCTGGCTCACACGCGCTTCGCTCGCCAAATCGCCCGATTCGGCCTGCCTCAGACCGCCCGCAGCGCTGTGGTTTGGGGCCCAGGCTTGCTTCAGCAGCGCCTTCGGTGCAAGGGTTCTGGTTCATGGTCAGATGTGGTCTCTGCTACATTTCGACGCATGAGCACATTGGTTGGAAAACACATCGTTCTGGGCTTGTCAGGTGGCATTGCTGCCTTCAAGTCGGCTGAACTCTGCCGCGCCTTGGTCAAGGCGGGCGCTACGGTTCAGGTCGTGATGACCGAGGCCGCAGAGCACTTCATGACGGCTGTGACCATGCAAGCCTTGTCGGGCAGGCCGGTCTTCACCTCTCAGTGGGACAGCCGTGAGGCCAACAACATGCCCCACATCAACCTCAGTCGGGATGCGGATGCCATTTTGGTGGCCCCTGCCAGTGCAGATTTTCTGTCCAAACTGCTGCATGGCAGCGCCGATGAGTTGCTCAGCCTCATGTGCTTGGCCCGTCCCCTCGACAAAGTTCCCTTGCTGGTCGCCCCGGCCATGAACCGTGAAATGTGGTCCAACCCGGCCACCCAGCGCAATGTGGCGCAACTGCGTGCGGATGGTATCTACGTGCTTGATGTCGGGCAGGGTGACCAGGCTTGCGGCGAAACCGGTGATGGACGCATGCTCGAGGCCGAAGAAATTCTGGAAGACCTGGAGTCGTTCTTTTCGCCCAAGCTGCTGGCCGGCAAAGCGGTGCTGGTGACGGCTGGCCCCACTTATGAGTCCATCGATCCGGTCCGGGGCCTGACCAATTTGTCGAGTGGAAAAATGGGGTTTGCCATTGCCCGTGCTGCCCGCATGGCAGGTGCCGAGGTGAGTTTGGTGGCTGGGCCGGTCCATTTGGCCACGCCCCGAGGGGTTTCGCGTGTGGACGTGCGTTCTGCGCGCCAGATGCTGGACGCAGTGCAGCAACAGGTGGGCTCAGCCCAGGTTTTCATTTCAACGGCCGCTGTGGCCGATTGGCGGCCTGCGAACGCGGCCGATCAAAAAATCAAGAAAGACGGCTCGGGCCAAACGCCACAACTGGGGTTTGTGGAAAACCCGGACATTCTGGCGACCGTAGCCCACTCGCCCCGTGCGGTGGCAGGTGAGCTGTTTTGTGTGGGTTTTGCGGCTGAGAGCCACGACTTGCTGGCCCATGCCACGGCCAAGCGGCAACGCAAAGGCGTGCCCTTGCTGGTGGGCAATATCGGTCCTGCCACGTTTGGACAAGATGACAACGCCCTGCTGCTGGTAGACGAAAACGGTGCCCGTGAATTGCCCCACGCCAGCAAGCAGGAACTCGCCGTACAACTGATCGCAGACATTGCCCAGCGCCTGGGTTGATCCGCGTTTGAGCAACGGGCCCCCATTCACAGCTTCAGAACTTCACATGAACATTGATCTCAAAATCGTCGACGCCCGCATGCTCGAGCACCTGCCAGCCTATGCCACACCCGGCAGTGCAGGCCTTGACTTGCGCGCTTGTCTGGATGCGCCGCTGACCCTGCAACCGAATGCCTGGCAGCTCGTGCCCACGGGCATTGCGGTGCACCTCAAAGACCCGGCTTTTGCCGCTATGCTGCTGCCGCGCTCGGGCCTCGGCCACAAACACGGCATCGTGTTGGGAAATTTGGTCGGTCTGATCGACAGCGATTACCAAGGGCAATTGATGGTCAGCGCTTGGAACCGCAGCGATGTGGCCTTCACCATCGAACCGATGGAGCGCATCGCGCAGATGGTGATCGTGCCGGTGGTGCAAGCCACATTCCATGTCGTGACAGAGTTTGATGCACCCAGCGAACGCGGCGAGGGCGGTTACGGCTCGACCGGCAAGACTTAAGCAAGGCCTGCGAGCCAGGCTCAGTGCAGGGTGGGTGCTGTGGGTTCGCCTTCGTCACCCACTTCAATTTTGAAAAAACCCGTGCCACAACTGCCGCTGCCCACCTCGGCTTCGGTGGGCTCGCGCACTGATTCGACTTTCAGTTGCAAACGCAGCGCAATGCCCGACAGGGGGTGATTGCCGTCCAGCACAACATGCTCCGGGTAGATCTCGGTCACGGTGTAAAGCACATTGCGGGGTGCCTCAGGGTTGCAACCTTCGGGCAATGCCGCGCCCTCGATCGTCAGCCCCGGCTCCATGCCGTTGGGGAACAAGGCCAGAGGCTCCAGGAACAGCAACTGTTCTTCAAAATCGCCAAAGGCATCTTCGGGTTCCAGATGCAAGTCGATTTTGGCGCCGGGTTCGTGGCCTTGCAGTGCTTCCTCGATTTTGGGCAGCAGATCTTTGCCGCCAATGAAGAATTCCACGGGCTCGTCCAGTTTGTCCAGAACTTCGCCCAGCGTGTCTTTGAGTGTCCAGGTCAGTGCGACCACAGAAGGTGTCTTGATTTCCATAGGACAATTGTCTCAGTTTGGAGGCCACTTTTTGGCCACCATCGCTTTGAAATGTGGGGCCTGTTTAATTTTGACAGGGCCCAGACCTGGAATCCGAATGAACACCGAACAAGTTTTGGCCCTTCTGGGTGGCCTGACGCCCCAGCAATTCATGAAGCGCCATTGGCAGAAAAAACCTTTGCTGGTCAGAAACGCCATCCCGGGTTTTGTGCCCTGCCTCAACCGCACGGAATTGGTGGCGCTCGCAGGTCAGGAGGGCGTTGAATCGCGCTTGATCGTGGATGCGGCCAAAGGCTGGCGCATGAAGCATGGCCCCTTGACCAAGCGCAGCTTGCCGCCTTTTAGTCAGAAAAAATGGACTTTTCTGGTGCAAGGCGTCGACTTGCACCATGACGGCGTGCACGCATTGATGCAGCAATTTCGATTTGTGCCCGATGCACGGCTGGACGATTTGATGATCAGCTACGCCACCGATGGTGGCGGGGTGGGCCCGCACTTTGACAGCTACGACGTTTTCTTGCTGCAAGCTCATGGCCAGCGACGGTGGCGCATTGGCCGCCAGAAAGACCTCAGTTTGCAACCGGGCGTGCCACTCAAAATTTTGCAAAATTTCGAACCTGAAGAAGAATTCGTGCTCAACCCCGGTGACATGCTTTATTTGCCACCCAAATACGCGCACGATGGCATTGCCGAAGGCGAGTGCATGACCTGGTCGATCGGCTTCAGGGTGCCACAACAAGGCGAACTGGCCCGTGAACTGTTGCTGGGCCTGGCCGATGAAGCGTTTGACGGCCTGGGCGAGGCCCTTTACCGCGATCCGAACCAGCTGGCGGTCACGAGTCCTGCTGCCATTCCGGCTGCTTTGGTTGGCTTCGCGCATCAAGTGGTCGCGCAAGCCCTTAAAAATCCTGACTTGCTGAACAGTTTGCTGGGCGAATACCTGACCGAGCCGAAATCAAATGTCTGGTTTGAAAGCGCAGAAGGGTTTGCCCCTGATTTGGGGTCGGGTGTGCGACTCGATCGGCGCACCAAAATGATGTACGACGATCGGCACATCTTCATCAACGGCGAAAGCTTCAGGGCGGGTGGCAAAGATGCTCGCATTTTGCGTCAATTGGCGGATAAGCGTGCTCTTAATGCTGCTTCGTGCGCTATTTTGAGTGATCCTGCCAAAGAAGCCCTGTTGGACTGGATGGCCGCTGATTGGTTAAAACCCCGTGAGGATATTCCCGTATAAATGGGCTTGTTGAATGTTTCGCGTCAGGTTCGGGGTGGCGGTTAGACGCCACACTAGGGAAAACGATATAATTCGGCGCTGAGACAAAAGAGCTCGAGTGCTTTTGTCTCGGTCCGAACAATCGTCAAGGTTGTTTTCGACAGTTTCCGGAAATTGTTTTCAACCCACAAGGAAAAATCATCATGAACAAGTCCCTCGTTTTGGCTGCCATCATCGCTGCTGCTGCTTTGTCCGCTTGCGGCAAAAAAGAAGAAGCCGCTGCACCTGCAGCACCAGCACCTGTCGCTGCTCCAGCTCCAGCTCCAGCTGCTGACGCTTCTGCAGCTCCTGCTGCTGCGCCAGCACCTGCTGCTGCACCTGCACCTGCTGGCAAGTAATTGCTGGTGGCTTTCCCGGCTTGACCGGGGATGCATAAAAAAACCCCGCTTTGCGGGGTTTTTTTATGGGCTACAGCCATTTGAGTTGGGCTTGTGCCCCTTGAAGACAGGGCGAAATCAGCGCAACTCGTTGGCCAGAAGTTTCAGAATACGCTCGGCATTGCCTGAAGTCTCGGGTTTTCCATTGGCATCCAGGACGCGCACGATGCTGCTGTCGTTGCCTTTTCCACTGAGGGTGATTCGGTAACGCGACAAAGGCGTCACGTCTTTTTTGCTGCTGAATATGCGGGCAAAAAATCCGGGCTCTTTGTCATCGGTGCTGCCAGGCGTCACATAGCGCACAAAATAGACGCCTTGGGTGCGGTCGCGGTCTTCCACTGTGAAGCCTGTTCGGTCCAGGGCCACACCGATCCGACGCCAAGCGCGGTCGAGTGTGTCGTTGATCTGGATGGTGGCTTGTCCATCCAAGGTGCTCACATTGGCAAGGGCTGCGGGTGCTGCAGCGGTGCCGGCAGATTTTGCAGTCTCCGCTGTGGCACCCAGTTTGACCATGAGGCGGCGCAGGAACTCGATTTCGAGCTCGGGGTCGCTGGCCCGCGGTTGCCAGATGGTTTGTTCTTTTTGGGCGCTGGTGTAGTTTTCGACCATGCCGCGGTGGGTGATGTAAATTTCTACGCCGCCTTGCGCGTTGCGCTCCATGCGGGTTCTGAACTTGTCACGCTCGCCACTGGAGTACAAAGAGTCCAGTACTTTGCCCAAGGTGCGGCGGATCATGTCTTGTGGAATTTTGGCCCGGTTCTCTGCCCAATCGGTTTCCATGATGCCGATGTCAGGCGAGTCTGTGAGCAGGATGAAGCCATTGCTGGTCCAAAACTCTCGCAGTGGCTCCCAGACCTTGTCGGCAGGTCGTGCCACCACCAGCCAGCGCTGGTTGCCTTGGCGTTCCATTTTCACATCGCCCAGTGTATTGGCGGCGGTGCCAGCATCTGCAACGCGTGTGTTGGCACTTTGAAAACTGGAAGCTGTGGCGGAATTGCTTTCAAGCGCATAAAGCGAGTCACTGCGCAACTGGCTCAGGTCGGGCGGGATCTCCAGCGTGGGGGCTTTGGCGGCGCTTTTGTAGTCAATTTTGTCTTCTTCCAGAATCGAGCAAGCACTGACCAGAAGGGTCAGTGCAGCTGCAACGGCTGTTCGTTGCAAGGTGGAGCAAGACATGGAGCGATGGGGCAATTTCACAAGCAATCCTTCGATGGAAATCAAATCAGGCCGCTGGCCTTGAGTGCAGCCTCAACCACCGGCCGCTGGGAATCAGACAGCTCGGTCATGGGCAAGCGCAATGTGGGGCCGCAAAGGCCCATGCGGTTCATGGCCCATTTCACGGGGATGGGGTTGGCTTCGACAAACAAATGCTTGTGCACCGGCAACAACTGAAACTGGATGCGCATGGCTTCTTTGACGTCGCCACGGGTGGCGGCCTCACACAATTCGTGCATCAGACGGGGTGCCACGTTGGCGGTCACGCTGATGTTGCCGGCACCGCCGCACAGCATAAGGGCCACGGCCGTTGCATCGTCACCCGAGAAAACGGCGAATGCTTTGGGCACATCCCGGATCAGCCATTGGGCGCGTTCGATGTTGCTGGTGGCTTCTTTGATGCCGATGATGCCGGGCACCTGGGCCAGGCGCAACACGGTGTCGTGCTGCAGATCGGCCACCGTGCGCCCTGGTACGTTGTACAGGATCACGGGCAGCCCGGGCACCGATTCGGCAATCGCCTTGAAGTGCTGGTACAGCCCTTCTTGCGTGGGCTTGTTGTAATAGGGCACAACCTGCAGTTGGGCGTCGGCACCGACTTTCTGGGCAAATTTGGCCAATTCGATGGCCTCAGCCGTGGAGTTGGCACCACAGCCCGCGATGATGGGAATGCATTTGGCGGCTTGCTCGACCGAAACCCGGATGATTTCGCAGTGCTCATCCACCGTGACAGTGGGCGATTCACCCGAGGTGCCCACCACCACTATGGCATCGGTTCCTTCGGCCACATGCCAGTCGATCAGTTTTCGCAAGGTGGGGTAGTCCACTTTGCCGTCTGCGAGCATGGGAGTGATCAGGGCAGGAATGCTGCCTTTGATGGGGCGAAATTCTGTGGTCATGTCCGAGGGTTCTGAGCAGAAAAAGCCATTCTAACGAGTGCAGACCGTTTTATTTCCCTTGGCTTGGTGGAATGCCGCCTGAAGTGACCGGAAAAATCCGGGGCAGGTTCAATTTGCACGCAAAAGCCAACGCACTGCATCGGCTGTCGGCACAGGACGCACGGCGGCAATGCGTTGCACGAATCGGTCTGGTGGGGACTCGAACCCGTCTTCGTAGGCCACCGTGTGCAAACCTTCTGTAGCCCGCAGCAGCTCGCCCGGTTGCAATAGAAAATCTGGCCGCGAAGGCTTGCCCACGGTCTCGTTGCCTGCGGCAAAGGTCTCGTAAATCAGCACGCCACCGGGGGCAATGCTTTGCACGATCAGGGGCAACAGCGGGCGCCACAGGTAGTGGGTCACGATCACGGCGCCATAGCTTTGCCCAGGGAAAGGCCAAGGCCCGTTTTCGATGTCGGCGCATGTGACATCGCCAAAAGCCTGCGCCAGGGCCACGGCATCGGGGTTGCGGTCCACCCCGGTGACCTCATGGCCCTGCGCGGCCAGCCAGCGCATGTGGCGTCCGGCACCACAAGCCACATCGAGCACGCGGCTGCCAGGGGCGATCAAGTGAGCCCAGCGTTGCAGCCAGGCAGAGGGGTTTTCGGTACCGTGCATGAGTCGTGGTTTTAAAAAAAATCAGAAGCAAGACCACAACTGCTCGGACAGCATGATCACCACTTCCGGTTTGGCGTAAAGCCAAAACGTCAGGCCCAGGGCCGCCGCGAGCAACAGCCAACTTTTTTTGGGGATGTTCATGCTGCGTTCGGGGCGTGGCGGCGGATCGGGCTTTCACGAACCGGCAAATTGACCAGTGCCGCAAAAACGCCCAAGGCAACCGCCAAATACCAGACGATGTCATAGCTGCCGGTTTTGTCGTACAGATAGCCCCCGAGCCAGACCCCCATGAACGAGCCGATCTGGTGGCTGAAAAAGATGAACCCACTGAGCATCGACAAATGGGAAATGCCAAAAATCTGAGCCACGGCCGCATTGGTAGGGGGCACGGTGGACAACCAGAGCAAACCCATCACAGACGAGAAAATGTAAACGCTGGTGGGCGTGAGAGGCGCCCACAGGAAAAGCACAATCGCCGCCGATCGCGCAGCGTAAATGAAAGCCAGGATCTTTTTCTTGGCTATTTTTTGGCCCAGCGTGCCGGCGATGTAGGTGCCGAACACATTGAACAGGCCGATCAAGGCCAACGCATAGCTGGCCACCTGGGGCGCCAAACCATGGTCTTTCAGGTAGCTGGGCATGTGCACGCCGATGAACACGATCTGAAAGCCACAGACAAAATAACCGGCCATCAGCAACTGAAAGCTCGGGTACTTGAAGGCTTCTTTCAAGGCCTGGCCAATGGTCTGGTCGCGCTTGACCTGACCGGGCGTGTTCAAGGCCGGTTCGCGCAGGCCCCAGGCCAAGGGGATGATCAACAAAGCCGCTGCCGACAAAATGACGAGCGCTGTCTGCCAGCCCATCTGACTGATCAAAAGCCCCTCAATGGGTACCATCAAAAACTGGCCAAAACTGCCTGCCGCCGCCGCCACGCCCATGGCCCACGAACGGCGTTCGGCAGGCACATTGCGGCCAATCACCCCGTAAATCACGGCGTAAGTGGTCCCGGCTTGGGCGGTGCCGATGATGACCCCGGTGAACAAGGCAAACACCCAGGGGTCTGTGGCCCAGGCCATGCCCAAAAGGCCAACGCCATAGATCAGGGCGCCCAGCACGATGACCCGGAACGCGCCGAACTTGTCCGCCACCATGCCGGCAAAAATGCCCATAAAGCCCCAGGAAAGGTTCTGGATGGCCATGGCAAAAGCAAACTCTTCGCGTCCCCAGCCTTGTGCCTGGGTAATGGGTTGTAGCCACAGGCCAAAGCCATGGCGAATGCCCATGGACAGGGTGACAATGGCCGCGCCACAGGCCAGCAATTGGGTCAAGGAAAGGGGTTTGTGTTGCATCCTCGGACTTTAACCAATGTCGCAGATGGACGGGGTCGCGCAGATATCCAATGTCAATCCTCAGCGTCAATCACTGTTTTTTCATCCAGTAAACGTCGGGAAATCCCACTACAATCCGCCACCATGGCCACCCAATCTACCGTCAAAACTTCCAATGAGTACTCCGAAGGCTCCATCCGCGTCCTGAAAGGCCTGGAGCCTGTCAAGCAACGTCCGGGCATGTACACCCGAACCGACAACCCGCTGCACGTCATTCAGGAGGTGCTGGACAACGCCGCCGACGAGGCGCTTGCGGGTCACGGCAAAAAGATCAAAGTGATCCTGCACGCTGACGGATCGGTCAGCATCGAAGACGATGGCCGGGGCATTCCCTTTGGCCTGCACCCTGAAGAAAATGCCCCTGTGATTGAGTTGGTCTTTACCCGCTTGCATGCGGGCGGCAAGTTCGACAAGGGCAAGGGTGGCGCCTACAGCTTCTCTGGCGGTTTGCATGGCGTGGGCGTGAGCGTGACCAATGCGTTGTCCACGCGGCTGGAAGCCACCAGCTACCGCGAGGGCAAAGTAGCCCGTCTGGTGTTCTCGGGAGGCGACGTGACTGAGCCCCTGGTGGCCCGCGCCGCAATCGAGGGCGACCGCAAACAGGGCACCACTGTGCGGGCCTGGCCCGACCCCAAGTATTTCGAATCCAGCGCCTTGCCCATGAACGAGTTGACGCACCTGCTGCGCAGCAAGGCCGTGCTCATGCCGGGCGTGACGGTGACTTTGGTGAACGAGAAAACCAAAGAAACCCAGCAATGGCAATACAAAGCCGGTTTGCGCGACTATTTGATGCAAACGCTGAACGGCGAGCCCGTGATTCCCTTGTTTGAAGGCGAAGGTTTTGCCGACGCCAACCACGAGAGCTTTGCCGAGGGCGAGGGCGCCAGCTGGGCCGTGGCCTTTACCGAAGACGGCTCCCCTGTGCGTGAGAGCTATGTCAACCTGATTCCCACCAGTGCAGGCGGCACCCACGACAGCGGGTTGCGCGATGGCTTGTTCACCGCCGTCAAGAGTTTCATTGAGCTGCACGGTTTGCTGCCCAAAGGCGTCAAGCTCATGCCGGAAGACGTGTTTGCCCGTGCCAGCTTTGTGCTGAGCGCCAAGGTGCTCGACCCGCAGTTTCAAGGCCAGATCAAGGAACGCCTGAATTCACGTGACGCGGTGCGTCTGGTCTCCAGCTTTGTGCGCCCCACGCTCGAACTCTGGCTGAACGAACATGTGGACTACGGCAAAAAATTGGCCGAGTTGGCCATCAAGGCTGCGCAAACACGCCAAAAAGCAGGCCAAAAAGTCGAAAAGCGCAAGAGCTCCGGTGTGGCTGTGCTGCCCGGCAAGCTGACCGACTGCGAAAGCAAGGACATCCTGCACAACGAGGTGTTTCTGGTGGAGGGCGACTCGGCCGGCGGCAGCGCCAAGATGGGCCGCAACAAGGAATGCCAAGCGGTCTTGCCCCTGCGCGGCAAAGTACTCAATACCTGGGAAGTGGACCGCGACCGCTTGTTTGCCAACAACGAAATCCACGACATTTCGGTGGCCATCGGCGTGGACCCACATGGCCCCAACGACACGCCTGACATGAGCAACCTGCGCTACGGCAAGGTGTGCATCTTGTCGGATGCGGACGTGGACGGCTCGCACATTCAGGTGCTGCTGCTGACGCTGTTCTTCCGGCATTTCCCCAAGCTGATTGAAGCTGGGCACCTGTACGTGGCCAGGCCCCCGCTGTTCAGGGTCGATGCGCCTGCGCGCGGCAAAAAGCCCGCCTCCAAAGCCTACGCGCTGGACGACGGTGAGCTGACCGCCATCCTCGACAAATTGCGCAAAGACGGTGTGAAAGAAGGCGGTTGGAGCATCAGCCGCTTCAAGGGTTTGGGCGAGATGAGCGCCGAGCAACTTTGGGACACCACGCTGAACCCCGACACCCGTCGCCTGCTGCCCATCGAGTTGGGCCCGCTGGACAACGCCGGCACTGAAAACCTGATGACCCAGCTCATGGGCAAAGGCGAAGCTGCAGCGCGCCGCGAGCTGATGGAATTGCACGGTGACTCGATTGAAATCGACGTGTGATGGTGACTGCAAACACGAACAGACCATGACTACCGCTTTCCAGTTGCGCATTGAATTGCGCGATTTCAAACCCGCTATCTACCGCGATGTATTGGTCGATCCGGCCACGTCCTTGCCAAAGTTGCACAAGCTGATTCAAGCTGCGATGGGTTGGGAAGATGAGCACATGCACGGTTTTGCGGTGCCCCTTAAAAACGAGCGCTATTACCGTGTGCCAGCCAGCCGCCGCTTTGAAAAACCCAACGCGGTCAATTGGGGTGAACCGGCTCATAACGAAGCGCGCTTTAAGCTTCAAGATGTGATGGCCGTACCCAAAGACAAGTTGCTTTATTTATATGACTTTGGCGACGATTGGGAGCATGTCATCACGCTCAAAGCGGTGGTGGAGACTGAACTTCCTTTGCCGCACTTGCTCAAAGCCCAGCAAGGCTGCCCGCCTGAAGACTGCGGCGGCCCACCCGGTGCCGAATACTGGACCAGCGTGTGGTACGACAAATCACACCACGAACGTGACATGGCCTTGCAAATGTTTGGTGAACACGAACCGGGTTGGCTGGACTTCGACGCATTGCAAAAAGCGGTGGTCAAGTTGCAACCCAAATTGCGCCGGGCCAAATGAATCCGCACACTCAGGCAGACGCACCGTCAACACGAAAAACCACATGATCGATGCACAAAATTTCCGCGCCTTGGCCTTGCATTTGGGTTTTTCGGCAGACCCCCAAGAAGTCAGTGACGTTTTGCACAAAATCTATGGTGAAAACGGTGAGGTCATCCGCATTGATTTCAGCAAGCTAAGCATTGATTACCCGAAACTGCATGGTTTCAAGGTCAACCGTGATGACACCTGCAACTTCTCGTCGTCTGAAAACGCAGTGGTTTTGGAATGCGTCCATCGGCTGTTAGAAAAAGGCTACAAGCCCCAGCACATTGAGTTAGAGCCCGAGTGGAAACTGGGGCATGGCGGCAAAAGCGGACGGGCAGACATTTTGGTGCGGGACCAGCAGGGCGCAGCCCTGCTGATCATTGAATGCAAAACCGCTGGGCGTGAATTTGAAAAAGCTTGGAAAGACACGCTTGAAGATGGTGCTCAACTCATCAGCTATGTCGAGCAAGAAAAGGCGACACAGTTTATTTGCCTTTATGCCAGCGAGCTTGATGGCAAAGCGGGCCAAGTCAAAACCAGTCAACGCATCATCAGCGTCAAAGACAACCCGCAAATTTTGCTTGACCAGCCCAAGGCGCAATCGTTCAAAGAGGCCACCAACGCCAAGGAACGTTTCAAAGCCTGGAAAGACACGTACCGCCAAGAGTTCACCGAAGTCGGTATTTTTGAAGACAACATACAGCCTTACCAAATTGGCAAAAGCAAATACACCTTTGCTGACGATACAAGGCCACTGGATGCCAACGACATCAAAGGCAAATACCACCACTTTCGCACCATCTTGCGCAAACACAATGTGTCGCGCCGTGAAAACGCCTTTGAGGTGCTGGTCAATCTCTTCGTCTGCAAAATCGTGGACGAAATGGAGCACCCTGACGACCTGCGGTTTTACTGGAAGGGCATTGCCTACGACAACTACTACGACTTGGTCGACCGTCTGCAAGCCCTTTACAAAACCGGCATGCAACGCTTCTTGGACCAAGACATCGTGTATGTCAGCAATGCCGACATTGATCAAGCCTTTTGGCCAGTTAAGAAAAAACGCAACGCCGTCAAAGACGAAATCAAGCGGCTGTTCCGAGAGCTTAAATTTTTCAAAGGCATGGATTTTGAATTCATCAAAGTTTTTAACCAAACCTACTTTGACCGCAACGCCAAAATCCTGATTGAAATCATCCAAATGTGGCAGGGTTACCGCCTCACTGGCAGCAGCCAAAACCAATTTTTGGGAGACATGTTTGAGTACTTTCTGGACAACGGCATCAAGCAAAGCGAAGGCCAGTTTTTCACCCCTGTGCCCATTTGCAAATTCATTGTGAGCAGTTTGCCGTTGGAGCAACTCATCGCCAACACCAGTGAACCGCTCAAAGTCATTGACTACGCCTGCGGCTCGGGCCACTTTTTGACCGAATACGCGGCCCAATTGCCAGCGCTCTTGCAGGCCCACAAGCAACAGGCCAACACCAGCAAATGGTATGCGGGAATCTATGGCATTGAAAAAGAAGACCGCTTGGCCAAAGTGGCCAAGGTGTCGGCTTTTATGTACGGTTTCAACGACATCCAAATCCTGGATGCAGATGCTTTAGTACGTCACCCCGACATCACCGAAGCAGGCCACGATATTTTGGTGGCCAACCCCCCGTTTGCAGTGGAAGACTTTTTGCAAACCGTGCCCGAAGACCAGCGCGAGCGTTACACCTTGTTGGCCAATGCCAACGACCTAGGCAACAAAAATGTCGAGTGCTTTTTTTTAGAACGGGCGCAGCAACTTTTAAAGCCAGGTGCCGTCATGGGCGTTATCGTGCCCAATTCCATTCCCAGCAACAAAGATGGCATGCATGTGGCCACTCGGCAAATTTTGCTTAAATATTTTGACTTTGTGGCCATCACCGAACTGGGTGGCAGCACCTTTGGCAAGACGGAGACCAAGACCGTTGTGCTTTTTATGCGCCGCAAAAGCCTGCGCCCCGAAGCGGCAGAGCATCTGACTAATCGGGTGCAGGATTACTTTGAAGACTGGGCCACCGAAGCCCAAACTGGCGGCGGTGAATACCAAGACCTGGACACCGTGCGCCAGTACTGTGCTCATATTGGTGTCGCTTTTGACCACTACACCAGCTTGTTGCAAGGCCATCCCAGCGCCGAGTTGCTGGCAACGGACATGTTCAAAGACTATCGCCGTGCTTTTGACGAAGCGACCGACACTAAAAAACGTATCACCAGCAAAGATTTTCAAAAGCAAAGCCCTGAGAGTCAGCAAATAGAACTGACTCAGCGCTTCACGGAGTTTTGCCGTGAGCGCGAGCAAAACAAGTTGTTTTATTACCTCTTGGCCGCCAACAACCCAACACCCGTGCTCTTGATAAAAGGCCCTAGCGACAACAAGTATAAGCAGCAGTTTTTGGGTTACGAATGGACCGGGGGAAAAGGTAAAGAAGGCATACGCTACCTCGATGGTGAGTCTGTGCGTGACATTGCCACGCCTTTGTTTGACCCCAAAGACCGTAACAACCCCAGCAAAATCAGCCATATCATTCGGCAGGCGTTTTCTGGTGAGGTGCTGCAAATCCCGAGTGAATTGCAAGGATACGTGACGCAGGCCCCGCTAGTTGACTTGTTGGAGTTTGGGCGGGTGGAATTTGATGCTGTTCTGTCGTTATCTGTCAAGAGATCGCTGACAGTAGCGAGTCAATGGCCACTAGTCCGCTTAGCCGATATTAGTGAGCTACGGGCTGGTAAATTTGTTTCTGCCAATGCAATAAAACCCGAATTTTTTGAAGGCACTCATCCTTGCTATGGCGGTAATGGCCTGCGTGGCTATGTTGAGTCCTTCACGCATGAAGGCGAATACTCCTTGATCGGTCGTCAAGGCGCACTTTGCGGAAACGTATTTTTTGCAAAAGGAAAATTTCATGCAACAGAGCATGCGGTAGTTGTAATTGCAAACCCAAATGCCCATAAAAAATGGCTTCACTACAAACTCATTTCGCTTGACTTGAATCAGTACGCGACGGGTGTGGCGCAGCCAGGTTTATCAGTTGAACGTTTAAAAGACCTCACTTTTGGGCTCCCACCTTTTAATATCCAGCAAAAAATCGTTGCCGAATGCGAGGCTATCGATCAGTTGGTAAATGCGGCTAAGGCAAAAATTGAACAAGCAAAAAATGAAATCGGCGATGCGATTTCGCATTATTCAAATGGAACTGTAATCAATAAAAAATTGGGTGCTATTTGTGAAATGAATGCGGGTAAATTTGTTTCTGCGTCAGATATTAAGGACGTGCCAGCAACTGATCTTTACCCATGCTACGGTGGAAATGGTCTTCGTGGTTACACAAAAACATTCACACACGAAGGAACCTATCCTTTAATTGGCAGGCAGGGAGCACTTTGCGGAAATGTATGTTTGGTACATGGCAAGTTTCATGCAACAGAACATGCTGTTGTTGTAAATGCATTTGCCCAAGTAGATGCCTTTTGGCTGTATCACAAACTCATGGAGTTGAATCTTAATCAGTATGCAACTGGGCTTGCCCAACCGGGACTGTCTGTTAAACGTTTGGAGGATTTGATGGTCTCAGTTCCTCCTATTGCTGTGCAGCAAAAAATTGCCTCGCAAATCAGGGCAATCGAGCAAACCATCACCGCAGCCCAAGCCACCATTGCTGCTGCTCCCGCGCAAAAGCAGGCAATTTTGCAAAAGTATTTATGAGCAGCAGCCTCAATACCGCTCTTTGAGCACGCATCCACACGCCTTTGCCAAGCCATGACCACATCCCAACCTGTCAAACTGTTTGAGTCCACCCGTGTGCGCTCGCATTGGGACGCCGCGCAGGAGAAGTGGTATTTCTCGGTGGTGGATGTGGTGCAGGTGCTGACAGACAGCATCAACCCCACCGACTACTTGAAAAAACTGCGAAAGCGCGATGCAGCGTTGGGCAGCTACCTGGGGACAAACTGTCCCCAGGTAGCGATGCCCAGTGAGTCGGGGGTCATGCGCAAAACCCTGGCCGCCGATGTGCCCACACTCTTGCGCCTGATCCAGTCCATCCCCTCGCCCAAGGCCGAACCGTTCAAGCGCTGGCTGGCCAAGGTTGGCCATGAACGGATGCAAGAAATTGCAGACCCCGCGCAAAGCCTGGACCGCGCCCGTGAAAACTGGCAAAAATTGGGACGCAGCACCAAGTGGATTCAGCAGCGCATGACGGGGCAAGAAACCCGTAACAAGTTGACCGATTACTGGAAAGAAAGCGGTGTGGAAAAGGCGGATGAATTCGCGCTGCTGACCAACATCATTCATCAAGAATGGACAGGCCTGAGCGTGCAGGCACACAAGTCGCTCAAGTCATTGAAAACACAGAACCTGCGTGACCACATGAGCGAGGCGGAGCTCATTTTTACCGCATTGGCGGAACTGTCCACCCGCCAGATTGCTGAAACCGAAGAAGCCCAAGGCCTGAAACAAAACGCCAAAGCCGGCAAAGAAGGTGGCCGAGTGGCCAAACGCGCCAAAGACGACCTGGAAAAACGCACCGGGCAGAAAGTGGTGACGGGCAGTAACTTTTTGCCGCCCGGCCAATCCATGCCCGCCCAACTGCCAACAACACCTGAACGCAAACCCAAGAACGCGCCCAAAAAATGACCGATTTGCTGACTCCCGAAACTTCAGTGCAACCTGCCGCGCCCGAAGGCGACCACCTGGGTGCCTACGCCCAGCGCGCCTATCTGGAATACGCGCTGTCCGTCGTCAAAGGCCGTGCCTTGCCCGATGTGTGCGACGGCCAAAAGCCGGTGCAGCGGCGCATTTTGTATTCGATGGACCGCATGGGCTTGTCCTACAGCGGCCCGAACAACAACACCGCGGCCAAGCCCGTCAAAAGTGCCCGCGTGGTGGGCGATGTGCTGGGCCGGTACCACCCGCACGGCGACACGGCCGCCTATGACGCGCTGGTGCGCATGGCGCAAGATTTTTCTCAGCGCTACCCGCTGATCGACGGCCAGGGCAACTTTGGCAGCCGCGACGGTGATGGCGCTGCTGCCATGCGTTACACCGAAGCGCGCTTGTCCCGCATCACCAGTTTGCTGCTCGACGAAATCGACATGGGCACGGTGGATTTCATTCCCAACTACGACGGCTCCACCGAAGAGCCACGGCAGTTGCCAGCCCGCTTGCCCTTCACCTTGCTGAACGGCGCCAGTGGCATTGCCGTGGGTCTGGCCACCGAAATCCCCAGCCACAACCTGCGCGAAGTGGCCGACGCCTGCGTGGCCCTGATCAAGAACGACAAGCTGAGCGACAGTGAGTTGCTGGCCATCGTTCCTGGCCCTGATTACCCCGGTGGTGGCCAGATCATCAGCCCCGCCAGCGACATTGCCGATGCATACCGCACCGGCCGTGGCTCACTCAAAGTGCGCGCGCGCTGGAAGATCGAAGAGTTGGCCCGTGGCCAATGGCAGTTGGTGGTGACCGAACTGCCGCAAGGCGTCAGCTCGCAGCGCGTGCTGGAAGAGATAGAAGAACTCACCAACCCCAAGGTCAAAGCCGGTAAAAAAGCACTCAGCACCGACCAGATGCAGCTCAAGGCCAGCATTTTGAATGTGCTCGACGTGGTGCGCGACGAGTCCAGCAAAGACGCTGCCGTGCGTTTGGTGTTCGAGCCCAAAACCAGCCGCATCGAACAGCAAGAACTCATCACCGCCTTGCTGGCCCACACCAGCCTGGAAACCTCTGCGCCGATCAACATGACCTCGGTCGGCATCGATGGCAAGCCCATCCAGAAGTCGCTGCGTCAAATGCTGGTGGAGTGGATCGCTTTTCGCCAGATCACCATCACCCGCCGCAGCCAGCATCGCTTGAACAAGGTGCTCGACCGCATCCACATATTGGAGGGCCGGCAGCTGGTGCTGCTCAACATCGACGAGGTGATCCGCATCATCCGCCACAGCGACGAGCCCAAGCCTGCACTGATCGAGGCTTTCAAGCTCAGCGACCGCCAGGCCGAAGACATTCTTGAAATCCGCCTGCGCCAATTGGCCCGGCTTGAATCCATCAAGATCGAGCAGGAACTCTCCGAATTGCGCAGCGAGCAAGGCAAGCTCGAAGAAATTCTGGCCAGCCCTGCTGCACTGCGCCGCCTGATGGTCAAGGAAATCGAAGCCGATGCCAAAACCTTTGCCGACCCACGCCGCACGCTGATCCAGGAAGAGAAAAAAGCCGTGGCCGAAGTCAAGGTGGTGGACGAGCCCGTGACGGTGGTGGTGTCCGACAAAGGCTGGGTGCGTGCCCGCACCGGCCACGGGCATGACGCCACCAGCTTCGCCTTCAAGGCGGGTGACGTTTTGTACGGCACCTTTGAATGCCGCACGGTGGACACGCTGCTGATCTTCGGCACAGCCAAAAACGGCACGGGCCGCGTTTACAGCGTCCCCGTGGCCACATTGCCAGGCGCCCGCGGCGATGGCCAGCCCATCACGACCCTGATTGAGCTCGAAACCGGGACCCAGCCCGCCCACTACTTTGCCGGCCCAGCCCACGCCGCACTGCTGCTGAGCGGCTCTGGCGGCTATGGCTTCCTGGCCTCGGTCGAGAACATGATTTCGCGCAACAAATCAGGCAAAGCCTTCATCAGCCTGGGCGAGGGCGAAACCGTGTGCCCCCCCAGCCATGTGAGCGGCTCCAGCGCCACGGTACCGGCTGACAAGCCCGGCATGCCCGCTGCCACCAGCGTGTGCTGCGCCAGCACGGGCGGACGCGTGCTGAGCTTTGACATCAGCGAACTCAGAACCATGGAAAAAGGCGGTCGGGGCCTGATGCTCATCGACCTGGAAGCCAAAGACACCTTGGCCGGTGCTGCGGCCTACACCCGCAGCGTGAAGATCGCAGGCATCGGCCGTGGTGGCAAAGAGCGCGAAGAAACGCTCGAAATTCGCAGTCTGAACAACGCCAAAGTGGCGCGGGCCAAAAAGGGTAAGGTGGCAGATCTGGGCTTCAAGCCGACCCGCGTGACGCGGGTGGAATGATGCTGTCCTGCCTGAGGCCGTTCAGCCCTGCGCGCCCATCAGGTAGTCCACTTTGCCCACGTCCACGCCGTTGTGGCGCAGGATGGTGTAAGCCGTCGTGATGTGGAAATACAGGTTGGGCAGCATCCAATGGCACAGGTAGGCCTGGCCGCTCAGGGTGCGGGTTTTACCTGGGCCTGCTGGGAAGGTGATCTCTTTGTCTTCGGTGCCGTCCAGCTTTTCAGCAGGCACGCTGGCAATGAAGGCCAAGGTTTTCTGGATGCGTTCTTGCAATTGGGCCAGCGTGGTTTCGGTGTCCTCAAACTTGGGCGCTTCGATGCCGGACAGGCGGGCCACGCCGTTTTTCACCGCATCGCAGGCGATCAGCACTTGGCGCGTGAACGGAAACATGTCGGGGGCCAATCGGTAGGTGGTCAGTGCCGTGGGGTCGATCTTTTTGGCTTCGACAAATTGCTCGGCCTTGGCCAGGATGTGGCTCAGGTTGGTGAGCATGCGGGTGCTCACGGGCAAACAGGCGCTGGACATGGAAATGGTCATCGGGGATCTCTTTGAAGGTGGATGAAAGGGGTTAAAAAGATTCAGCCGATTTCAGCGATCAGCTCGATCTCGACGCACGCACCCATCGGGATTTGAGCCACACCAAAAGCGCTGCGGGCATGGGCCCCTGCTTGGGGGCCAAACACCTGACCCAGCAGTTCGCTACAGCCGTTGGTCACCAAGTGCTGTTCTGTAAAGTCACCGGTCGAGTTGACCAGGCTCATCACTTTGACAATGCGCTTGATTTTGTTCAGGTCGCCCACGGCGGCATGCAGTGTGCCCATCAGGTCAATGGCGACAGCGCGTGCGGCTTGCTGACCTTCGGCGGTGCTGATGTTCTTGCCCAATTGGCCTGCCCAGACCTTGCCGTCTTTTTTGGCGATGTGGCCAGACAGAAAAACCAGGTTGCCGGTTTGTACGAAGGGCACATAAGCCGCGGCAGGTATGGCCACGGGAGGCAGTTCGATGTGGAGGGATTTCAGTTTGTCGTAAACGCTCATGGCATGTCTCTTGGGTGGGTTGAAAAAGGACTCCCGCAGGGGGCGAGAAAAAAATCTCATCGAATTGTCGCTGAATCCGGGCGCTGGCAGCTGCGTGGCCAGGCGGTTTCTTTCGGCTGCTCTGGTGAGCGGAAAGTGGTTGGGGCCAGTTCAGGCCAGCGTGAGACCAGCGCACCTACGCCAGTGGGGCGACAGTGACCGCCACTTCGAGGGTGTGCGAACCGCCGCCTTGCAACACCCCGCGCAGGGGCGACACATCGGCAAAATCGCGGCCCACAGCCAGTTGCACATAGTCTTCACCCGGACTGGCCAGGCCGCTTCGGTTGTTGGTGGGGTCCAGGTCCAGCCAGCCCTGGCAGGCATGGCTGGCCAGTTCGGGCAGGTACACGGCAGCCCAGGCGTGCGAGGCATCGCTGCCCACCAAACGGGGCTGGCCCGGGGGCGGTTGGGTGAGCAGGTAGCCGCTCACGTAGCGGGCGGGCAGGCCCAGCGAGCGCAGGCAGGCCAGCAGGATGTGGGCAAAGTCCTGGCACACGCCGCGTTTGTTTTCCAGCGCTTCGAGTGCGGGGGTGTTGATGTCGGTGCTTTCTGATTCGTAGCGAAAGTCGCGGTGCATGCGTGCGCTGAGATCTTGCGCCGCTTGCATCAGCGGACGGCCGGGCGTGAAGCTGCTTTGCGCATAGGCCAAGAAAGCTTCGTTCACAGGCGCATGGTGCGATCCAAAAACAAGCCCGCTGTGCACGTCACCCGCATGCCCACCCCGGTAGCGGAAATGCTCGCGCACCGATTCCCAGCTTTGGCTGTTCGTGTTCGTGGCCCCGGTTACAGGGAGGGCCGAGGTGACGATTTCACTGTGTGCCCGGACCACCAGTCCGTCGTGCGGATTCGTCAGCGACCAGTAGGCCCGGTGGTTGAAAAAAGCATCGATGTTGTGATGGACCGAGGCGGCAGGCTCGACGTGCATCCAGTGGCGGATGACTTTTTGGCAAGGCGTTTGTGACGGTTGCAGATGGGCTACATGTTGTGCGGTTTGCACCGACGGGCTGTAACGGTAGCGGGTTTCGTGGGTGATGGCCAGGCGCATGGGTGAGGGACGGTCGGTCAGGCGCCAACGCTGTAACGGGCTTCGCCGCTGTGGGTGAAAAACAGACCGCACAGTTCGTCAGACACCTCGCGGGCCGCAGTCTGGCAATGCTTCAGTGTGGCGTGCAGTGGCAAGCTGCTGTCGGGGGGCGCAGCGTTCTGGAACAGCGGCCACAACGACTCGGGCGACAGGTCAATCAGTTGCGGAACCCGTTCGGCCAGGGGCAAAGTGGCGCCCTCAGCCAGATGGCCCAGGCGCAGCAAGCGTGAACGCAGGGTGTGCGCTACCCAGCCCAGTGATCGCGGGTTGTCGGAGTGCGTCACCAACAAATCGACCAGGGCTTGCGGTGTGCGACTTTGCTGGTACTGGGCGTGAAAACTGATGGTGCTGTCAAACAGGTCGAGCACAGCATCAAACCCGGCCTGCTCACCGAGCAGGCCCAGTTGAACGGACTCGCTCAAGGCCCCAGACAAAAATTCCAGACGCTCGATGTGGCGGCCCATCGAGAGCAGACGCCAGCCGTCGTCGCGGCTCATGCGGTCGGTTTGCGCGCCGGTCAGGGCGGCCAGCATCTGGCTGGTATCGGCCAGCAGACCTCGTACTTGCACCGTATCTTGCGGGCCTTCGCCGAGGTCGCTGGCATTGAAGAAGCGTGACTCTGCCTGCTCCAGCAGCCGCCAGTGTTCGGGCGACAGACGTTCTCGAACCGAAGCAGCCGACAGCCGCACCGAGCGCAAATTGAAACCGACACTGGTGGCAAGCGCCTTGTCCCACAGACCCGCAACCAGTGAGCGCTCGAACACCCGATGCGCTTGCGATGCGGCGGGTACGCCCGCCCTCACCAGACCATGGCGCGTGGCCATGCGGGTGATGAAATCCAGCAGGCAAGGCAGGCGCTGGTTTTCGCTGCCCAGAATTTCCAGGCAGAGCCGCACCAGCCGCAAGGTGTTTTCAGTGCGTTCTGTGTAGCGGCCCATCCAGAACAGATTTTCAGCGGCGCGGCTGGTGACCAGACGCTGGCGTTGCAATGCCGAGTCGCTCCCAGACTGACTTTGACTTTGACTTTGCGATTGGGATTGGGACTGAGACTGAGACTGGGACTGAGACTGAGACTGAGACTGAGAAGGGCTCGTCGATTGCACCCAGACGTCGGCGCTGCTGCCACCGCGCTGCATGGAGGCAATGCCCTCGCGGGTGCCCAGCCTGGCCAGGCCACCGGGCAAAACTTGCCAGCCGCCTTGGGCATCGGCTACGGCAAACACGCGCAGCACCACGGGGCGAGACTGGATGCTGGGTGCACCCCCATCGTGCCCATCGTCCCCGTTTTGTCCAGTTTGCCAGGTGGGTTGGTGTGACAGCGGCAACCACGATTGCAGGGTGTGGGCATCGGGGTCGCGCAAGATGCGCTCGGCCCATTCGTCTTTCTGGCTGCGCGACAAGCGATGGCCCAGCACGGGTTCAAAGCTTTGGCGGTCGGTGTTGTAGGGGTAGGTGGGCTTGATCACGCAGCTGTGAATGCGAGGCAGCACATCTTGCAGGGCCGCCGATTCGCCACACCACCAGCTCGGAATGGCGGGCAGCTGCAGTTCTTCGCCCAGCAAGTCTCGCGCCAGCGCAGGCATGAAACCCAGCAGCGCATTCGATTCGAGAAAACCCGAGCCCGGCGTGTTGGCCACCAGCACGTTGCCGCTGCGCACAGCTTGCAACAGACCTGGCACACCCAGTGTCGAGTCGGCACGCAGCTCCAGCGGGTCAAGCCAGTCGTCGTCGACCCGCTTGAGCAGACCGTGCACGGGTTGCAGGCCTTGCAAGGTTTTCAGGTAAAGCTTTTCGTCGCGCACAGTCAGGTCATTGCCCTGTACCAGGCTCAGGCCCAGATAGCGGGCCAAATAAGCGTGCTCGAAATAGGTTTCGTTGTAGGGTCCGGGTGTGAGCAGGGCAATGTGGGCCGAGGCACCCGCGGGGCTGCGGGCCTTGATGCCATCGATCAGCGTGCTGTAGGTTTCGGCCAGCCGTTGCACCGGTAAAGCCTCGAAGGCTTGCGGAAAAAGCCGTGAAACGATTTGCCTGTTTTCTAGCAAATAACCCAGACCCGATGGCGCTTGTGTGCGCTGCGACAACAGCCACCAGCAACCGTCAGGGCCTCTGGCCAAATCAAACGCAGCCAAAGACAAATAGCGCCCGCCCACCGGTGCGACACCGTGCATGGCGGGCAAGTAGGCTGGGTGGCCTTGCACCAAGGCCGCCGGCAACTGGCCACTGAGCACCAGTTGTTGCGGCCCATAGGCATCGGCCATGATGCGTTCGAGCAGTTCCATGCGCTGCATCACACCAGCTTCGATTTGTTGCCAGTCGACTGGCCCCAACATGAGGGGAAACAGGTCGAGCGACCAGGGGCGTTGCGGCTGGTCAGCGGCGGCATACACGTTGTAGGTGATGCCGTTGTCACGGACTTGCCGCTGCAGGTTGGCCATGCGGGTGTTCAGGTCTGACAACTGACCCTTGCTTTGCGAACCCAAGGGTTCAATGAAGGTTTTCCAGAGGCTACTGATCGACTCGGGACCACCTGATTTTTGACCTGGGGTCTGTGTCTTGATCGAGGGGGTGAGCTCTCCCCGCAGCTCGTCCCAATGCCCGGCAGGGGCGCGCTCTTGCTGAAGCTGGAGCCATGTCATGGCTTCGGCTTCGAGCGCGCTGTCCTGGTGGGGCGAGGAATCATTCATCAAACCATTGTCGCTGATCAGACCCGCCTCAGATCGAGCGTGTACGGGAACTCCGGGCTGGCGTACAGCGTGGCGTTGGGGCCGAGTGCGGCCAGCTTGCGCATGTCGCCCGGGGTATGCCCCATCCGGAAAAAGCGCGCCAGTCGCCGGCTTTCTGCCTCGTACGCGTTGACCGGAAAGCTGTCGTAGCTGCGGCCCCCCGGGTGCACCACGTGGTACTGGCAACCCCCCAGCGAGCGCTTCATCCAGGTGTCCACCAGGTCCACCGTGAGCGGGGCGTGCATGCCAATGCTGGGGTGCAATGACGAGGGCGGGTTCCAGGCCTTGAAGCGCACGCTGGCCACGTAGTTGCCCACCACGCCAGTCGGTTGCAGGGGCAGGGGTTTGCCGTTCACGGTGACGGTGTGGCGTGAGGGGTTCATGCCGGACACATGCACCTCGATGCGTTCCAGGGACGAGTCCACATAGCGGGCGGTTCCACCCGCACCACTTTCTTCGCCCATCACGTGCCAGGGCTCCAGCGCGTTGCGCAGCGTCAGCACCGTGCCATCCACGCGCACTTCGCCCACCCTCGGAAAGCGGAACTCGAAATGCGGTGCGAACCAGCTTGGGTCGAAATGGAAACCCGCATCGCCCAGTTCGGTCAGCACATCGTCAAAGTCCTTGTGGATCCAGTGCGGCAGCATGAACCGGTCGTGCAACTCTGTGCCCCAACGCGTCACGGGTGCCGAATAGGGCTCGTCCCAAAATCGGGCCACCAGCGCACGCAACAAGAGTTGCTGCACGATGCTCATGCGGGCGTGGGGCGGCATCTCGAAGGCGCGCAGCTCCAGCAGACCCAGGCGCCCGGTCGAGGAATCAGGCGAGTACATCTTGTCAATACAGAACTCGCTGCGGTGGGTGTTGCCAGTGACGTCCACCAAAATGTTGCGCAGGGTTCGGTCAACCACCCAGGGGGCCATGTCGGCGCCCAATTTTTGCCGGTTTTTAACGATCTCGCGCAAGGCGATTTCCAGCTCATAGACCTGGTCATTGCGCGCTTCGTCCACGCGCGGGGCCTGGCTGGTCGGGCCGATGAACATGCCGCTGAACAAATAGCTCAAGCTCGGGTGGTTGTGCCAATAAAGGATCAGGCTGGCCAACAACTCGGGGCGGCGCAAGAACGGGCTGTTCTCGGGTGTGGCACCCCCCAGCACGAAGTGGTTGCCGCCTCCTGTGCCGGTGTGACGGCCATCGGTCATGAACTTTTCAGCCGACAGGCGGGTTTCAAACGCCGCCTGGTAGAGGAATTCGGTGTGATCAACCAGCTCTTTCCAGTTGTGGGCTGGGTGGATGTTGACCTCGATCACCCCAGGGTCAGGCGTGACTTGCAGCAGCTTGAGGCGCGGGTCGCGTGGCGGCGGGTAGCCCTCCATGACGATTTTCATGCCCAGTGTTCTGGCGGTGGCTTCGACGGCGCTGACCAGTGCCAGATAGTCCTCCAGCTTGGCCAGTGGCGGCATGAAAACGTAGAGGACACCGGATGCTTGGCCTTGGTTTTGTGCCTCGGCTTCGGCCATGGGGCCATTGGCTCGGCGCGGGTCGCGCACTTCCACGCACAAGGCTGTGCGCACAACAGTCGGGTCGGACTCGAATTTGGCGGCTGGTTGGGCAGCCGGTGTTGCCGGCTTGCCGGAGCTCGAGCGCGGTTGCAAGGTCACTGGGGCAGCAGGCAATGCGTTGCGCGGCGAAAACGGGTCCTGCTCGATCATGTGCCAGCGTTCGGTCGGTGCTGCCCATGGCAGGGAATCCAGTGGCAAGCGCCAGCCCATGGCCGAGTCGCCGGGCATCAGGTACATGCGTTCGTCGCGCAAAAACCAGCGGCCGGTTTTCCAGGTACTGGTTTGCGGGTTGTCGGTGTCGACAGGCTGCAGCGGCAAGACATAGCCCACAACCTGTGACAGCCCTTGGCTGAAGATGCGGCGCAAGCGAATACGTTCCATCTCGTCGTCCAGCCGGGCGTCAAACGGGTCCACGTTCACGGGCAGGCGGCGTTCACGCCAAAGGTAATACCAAGTGTCTTCGTAACCAGGCAGCACCGTGTCGTCCGGCAGGCCCAATTGGGCAGTCAGTTCTTGCATGAAGCGCAGGGCGTCGTCAGGGGTGCAGTGGCTGGCTTCGCGCTCGTCCGCAAACACGGCGGGGTCTTGCCAGCACGGCTTGCCATCGGCGCGCCAATAAATGCTGAGTGCCCAGCGCGGCAGTTGTTCGCCCGGGTACCACTTGCCCTGGCCAAAATGCAAAAAACCACCTTGACTGTATTGCTGGCGCAGCTTGTGCACCAACTCGGTGGCCAAGCCCCGTTTGGTAGGGCCCAAGGCGTCGGTGTTCCATTCGGCGCCGTCCCGGTCTTGCGTGGACACAAAGGTGGGCTCGCCCCCCATGGTCAGGCGCACATCTTGCGCCACCAGTTGCGCGTCGACCTGTTCGCCCAGTGTCAGCACATCGGCCCATTGCTCGTCGCTGTAGGGGCGGGTCACACGGGGCGATTCGTGGATGCGCGTCACGCTCATTTCGTGCTGAAACTCGACCTCGGCCTGGTCCATCGCGCCTTCGATGGGGGCGGCCGCAGAGGGCCTGGGCGTACAGGCCAGCGGAATATGGCCTTCGCCCGCCAGCAGGCCCGATGTGGGGTCAAGCCCCACCCAGCCTGCGCCGGGTAAATAGACCTCGCACCAGGCGTGCAGATCGGTGAAGTCGACTTCGGTGCCGCTGGGACCGTCGAGCGATTTGACATCGGGGGCCAACTGGATCAGGTAGCCCGAGACGAAGCGGGCCGCCATGTTCATGTGGCGAAACAGTTGAACCAACAGCCAGGCCGAATCGCGGCAGGAGCCGCTTTTCAGAGTCAGAGTTTCCTCTGCCGTTTGCACGCCCGGCGCCATGCGGATGGTGTAACTGATGTCCTGGTGCAGGCGCTGGTTGACTTGCACCAAAAAATCGATGGTGCGCTGGCGCTTGCGGTCCATGCTGGCCAGGTATTTTTTGAACAGCGGGGTTTTGCTGTCTTTGTCCAGATAGGACTGCAGCTCTTCCTTGAGGGTGTCCGAATACTTGAAAGGCACCTCTTCGGCCGAGGGCTCGAGAAAAAAATCAAAAGGGTTGAACACGGCCATTTCGGTGACCACATCCACCGTCACCTTGAAGGCGGTGGTTTTGCCAGGAAAGACCAGTCGCGCCTGGTAATTGGCAAAGGCATCTTGCTGCCAGTTGATGAAATGTTCTGCGGGCTCGACCTTGAGGCTGTAAGAAAGGATGCGGCTGCGGCTGTGCGGGGCAGGGCGCAAGCGGATGACTTGGGGCCCGAGTTGCACCGAGCGGTCATATTCGTAGTGGGTAACGTGGTGCAGGGCAACTTGTATCGACATATCTTTAATTGCGCAACAGGGGCTGCACGCATGACAAATGCAGCTTGGGCCTTCTAAACTAGCAAGACACGCGCCAGGATGCGGTCAAGAACAGTCACTTGAAGTGATGGATGGCCCGCCCCCTACAAAAGAGCGCCGAATTGACAGTTCACAAAATCAGCCAAATCAGGGAGGCTGTCCATGAAGCGAAGCTGCACGCAGGGTGACTGGCGGGCGTGTGCCTGTGCCGAGCAAGGCCAGTGGCCGGTGTTTCCATGAGGTCGATGGCCAGCATGGGTTGGGCCCGGGGTTTGGGGCTGGGCTTGCTGGCTTGGTGCGCGGGTGTGGCACTGCAGTTGCAGCAAGAGGCGCTTGGGTCTGCCATGGGCTATGCGGTCATGCTGGCCTTGTCGTTGGTTTTTGGGCTGCTGCTGCGCCGAATGGCCAAGCCTGCTTGGCTGGGCGCCACGGCCTGGTGCCTGGTTTGGGCCGCTGCGTCTTTTGCCTTCACCGGACTGCACGCACACACCCGGTCGGCCGCCATTGACCCTGCGCTGGAGGGCCAGGACCTGGATGTGGTTGGCGTGGTGCAGGCCATGCCGCAGCGCCAAGATTTGGGCTGGCGCTTTCGCTTCCAGGTCGAGCAAGCCTGGCGAGTCGATAAAACCGGTATGGCCCACGTGGTGAACCTGCCCACCTCTTTGCCCTCGCAGGTGTATTTGGGCTGGTATGGGCAGGACGGCACGCACGACAGCGGCTGGAACACATCCCCCTTGCCCGAGCCCGTCAAGGCCGGTGAGCGCTGGCGCTTGCGGGTGCGCCTGAAGGCGCCGCACGGCAACATGAACCCACGGGGTTTTGACTACGAGTTGTGGTTGTGGGAGCAGGGCATTCGCGCCACGGGCTATGTGCGCTCGGGTGCCAAAGACCCAGCACCGGTGCGGCTTGCGTCCACATGGGCGCACCCGATCGAGGCCTGGCGCCAGTCGGTGCGGGACCGGTTGTTGACCCATTTGTCTGGCGCAGGGGCCGTCTCGGACCCGGACGCCGCCAGACTGGCAGGCATTGTGGCGGCTCTGGTCACGGGCGATCAGGCCGCGATTGACCGCAGCGACTGGGATGTGTTCAGAGCCACAGGCGTGGCGCATTTGATGAGCATTTCGGGTTTGCACGTGACCATGTTCGCCTGGCTGGCTTCGGGGCTGGTGGCCTGGTGCTGGCGCCAATCGGCCTTGTGGGGTTTTGCGGGGGCTTTGCGCTGGCCAGCAGCCCATGTGGGGGCTTTCTCAGGTTGGGGGTTGGCAGGGTTTTATGCCTTGTTCAGCGGCTGGGGTGTGCCCGCCCAGCGCACGCTTTGGATGCTCGCAGTGGTGGTCTTGCTCAAGGTGTCGGCCCGCCATTGGCATGGCGCGCTGGTCTGGTTGCTGGCGGGCTCGGTGGTGCTTGCGTGGGACCCTTGGGCTTTGCTGCAGCCAGGTTTCTGGTTGAGTTTTGTGGCGGTCGGGGTGTTGATGGCATCGGGCTCGCATCGCCAAGCCCAAGGGCCCGACGCACCAGAACGGGCTGAGGGCGATGCACCGGCATGGCGCGTAGGCAGCCTGCGCTTGTCATTGATGCACCGACTGGGTGCGCACAGTTTTCAGGGCAGTGGTCATGCAGTCCTGCACAAAAGTCTGGCTTTGTTGCGCGAGCAGGCCACGGTCACTTTGGCTTTGGCACCCTTGACGCTGCTGTTTTTTGGCCAGGTGTCTTTGGTGGGGTTGTTGGCCAATTTGCTGGCGATTCCCTGGGTGACCCTGGTGGTCACCCCCTTGGCCATGCTGGGGGTGGTTTGGTCTGGCGCATGGGTGTTGGCGGCCTGGGCTTTGCAGCCCATGAGCAGCTTTCTGGCTTGGCTGGCGGCCTGGCCGATGGCCAGTGTGTCGACAGCCATTGCACCCTGGGGTCTTGCGGTGCTGGCGCTGCTGGGTGCAGTGGGCCTGGTGCTCAAAGTACCGCTGTCCTGGAAGCTGCTGTGCCTGCCGCTTCTGTGGCCCGTGTTGTTCTGGACGCCTGCGCGTCCTGCTGCTGGCGCGTTTGAACTGCTGGCCGCGGATGTGGGGCAGGGCAATGCGGTGTTGGTGCGCACGGCCACCCACAGCTTGCTGTACGACACAGGGCCGCGCTATTCGGCCGAAAGCGATGCCGGGCATCGGGTGCTGGTGCCTTTGCTGGCGCAGATGGGCGAGCGCATCGATGTCCTGATGCTCAGCCACCGTGACAGCGACCACACGGGGGGCGCAGCGGCGGTGCTGGCCATGCAGCCCCAAGCGGTTTTGTGGTCGTCGCTGGAAGACGAGCACGTTTTGCACCGACTGCGGCCAGGCTGGACACGTTGCCAAGCCGGGCAATCCTGGGCGTGGGACGGCGTGTTGTTCGAGGTGCTGCATCCGCCGGCCCCAATCGCTGCACAAGCCGGTGAGCCGGACTCCAAAGGGCCCAAACCCAATGCGGTCAGTTGCGTCTTGCGCATCAGCAACAGCCAAACCTCGGCTTTGCTGGCGGGTGACATCGAGGCTCCCCAAGAACAGGCCTTGGTGCAACAGGGACTGGTTCCGGTTGATCTGCTTTTGGTGCCTCACCACGGCAGCAAGACGTCTTCAACGCTGGCCTTTTTGCAGGCGCTTGAGCCCAAGCTGGCGCTGGTGCAGGCGGGTTATCGCAACCGCTATGCGCATCCGGCCGAGACAGTGGTGGCGCGCTACCGCCAACAGGGTATCGTGTTGGTGGAGTCCATCCATTGCGGTGCGGCATTGTGGCAAAGCCAGACGCCCGGGCGCGTGCAGTGCGAGCGGGTGCTGGCCAAGCGTTATTGGCACCACGTCATTCCTCCTTGAAGCCCGACGGTCGGGATGGGTATGCATCTTGCTAAAGAATTAACAGGAGTGAAGAGCCATGCGTCAATTCGATGAGATGTACAGCCGCTTGCCTGCTGCAGGCGATACCGGTGAAGTCAGAGACCATTACCTGGCCTATGCCCGCTGGTTGCAAGCACAAGACAGCCAGACCATGGCGGCTCGCCGCGAAGAGGCCGAGATGATCTTTCGCCGGGTGGGCATCACCTTTGCCGTTTATGGCGAGCTGGACGAAGACAACAACAAGGACGAAGGGGGCACCGAGCGCCTGATCCCCTTTGACTTGATCCCCCGCGTCATTGCAGCCCAGGAGTGGAAAAGCATGGAAGCGGGCCTGGTGCAACGCGTGACGGCCCTGAACCGTTTCATTCACGATGTTTACCACGACCAAGAGATCCTGCGCGCCGGTGTCGTCCCACGCGAACAGATCGAGAACAACGCCCAGTTCCGCCCTGAAATGGTGGGGGTGGACGTGCCCAACAACATTTACTCGCACATCAGCGGCGTTGACATCGTGCGTGCTGCCGACGCGCAAGGCCATGGCGAGTACTACGTGCTTGAAGACAATTTGCGCGTGCCCAGTGGCGTGAGCTACATGCTCGAAGACCGCAAGATGATGATGCGGCTGTTCCCCGAGCTGTTCAGTCAGCACCGCGTGGCCCCGGTGGCGCATTACCCCGACTTGCTGCTGGAAACCCTTCGCGCCAGCAGTCCAGCCACCACGGCAGAACCCACGGTGGTGGTGCTCACGCCCGGCATGTACAACAGCGCTTATTTCGAGCATGCTTTTTTAGCGCAGCAAATGGGTGTGGAACTGGTGGAAGGACAAGACCTGTTCGTGAAAGACAAGTTTGTCTACATGCGCACCACGCGAGGCCCCAAGCGCGTAGACGTGATCTACCGCCGGGTCGACGACGATTTTCTTGACCCGAATGTGTTCCGTCCCAGCTCTACCCTGGGTTGCGCGGGCCTGATGGAGGCCTACAAAGCCGGTCATGTGGCGATTTGCAATGCGGTGGGCACAGGCGTGGCCGACGACAAGTCGATCTACCCCTACGTGCCCGACATGATCAAGTTCTATCTGGGCGAGGAGCCGATCCTCAAAAACGTGCCCACCTTCATGTGCCGCAAGCCCGATGACCTGAAGTACACCCTGGCCAACCTGAAAGACCTGGTGGTCAAAGAAGTGCACGGTGCAGGGGGCTACGGCATGCTCGTTGGCCCTGCGGCCACCCAGGCAGAGATCGAGCGCTTTCGGGCCGCCTTGCTGGCCAACCCCGAGGGCTACATCGCGCAACCCACACTCAGCTTGTCAAGTTGTCCCACGTTTGTGGACAGCGGCATCGCGCCGCGCCACGTCGACCTGCGCCCCTTTGTGCTGAGTGGCCGCACCGTGCAGATGGTGCCCGGCGGGCTGACCCGCGTGGCGTTGAAAGAAGGCTCCTTGGTGGTGAACAGCAGCCAGGGCGGCGGCACCAAAGACACCTGGATATTGCAAGACCAATAAGGGAGACGCACATGCTTTCAAGAACCGCCGACCACCTGTTCTGGATGTCCCGCTACATGGAGCGGGCTGAGAACACCGCCCGCATGCTGAATGTGAGTTACGAAACCTCACTGCTGCCCCAGTCCGCTGCAGCGGTTGAAGCAGGCTGGGAAGGCATTTTGTCCATCAGCGAGTTGCTGCCTTCTTACCTTGCGCTGTACAAAACCATCAACCCCCGAGAAGTGATGGCCTTCATGGTCAAGGACTCGGACAACCCCTCGTCCATCATCTCGTGCTTGCGTGCTGCGCGGGAAAATGCCCGCGCCGTGCGGGGCACCCTGACCACCGAGGTCTGGGAGACGCAAAACCAGACCTGGCTGGAAGTCAACCGCATGCTCAAAAGCGGTGAATTCGAGCGCGACCCGGGGCAGTTTTTTGAATGGGTGAAATTCCGCTCCCACTTGTCACGCGGGGTGACGGTGGGCACCATGCTGATGGACGAGTCGCTTTACTTCATGCGCATGGGCACCTTCTTAGAGCGGGCCGACAACACGGCGCGGCTGGTGGATGTGAAGTTCCATGCCATGCAAAACGACTTTTTCGGGGCGCCCAACTACAGCGGCGCCGAAGCTGAGGTCACGCAGGAATACGACTTCTACCACTGGAGCGCGATCTTGCGCAGCGTCAGTGGTTTCGAGGTTTACCGCAAGGTGTACCGCGATGTGATCCGCCCCGAGCGGGTGGCCGAACTGCTGATCCTTCGCCCCGACATGCCCCGCTCATTGCATGCCAGTCTGAACGAGGTCTTGTCAAATTTGAAGCTGGTCTCGCACGACCCCGACAGCGACACCTTGCGCCACGCAGGGCGCTTGCGTGCGGAGCTGGCCTTTGGCCGCATTGACGAGATTTTGGCCACCGGCCTGCACGCTTACCTCACGCAATTTCTGGAGCGCGTGAACGTGCTGGGTGGCCGCATCAGCCGGGAATTCTTGATGCCGCAGGCGGCCTGAGTCATGTCAGCGTCAGCACCACGGGGGCGTGGTCGCTGGGGCGCTCGTTTTTTCGGGGTGACCGATCGACCACGCAGCTGGTGGCGCGGGTCTTGAGCGGCTCGGAAATCAAAATGTGGTCGATCCGCAGGCCCCGGTTGCGGCGAAACGCAAACTCGCGGTAATCCCACCAGCTGTAACTTTTTTCGGGCTGCTCAAACAGCCTGAAACTGTCTGTCAGGCCCAGCCCAACCAGGGCTTGCAGCTTTTCCCTCTCGGCATCGGTGCAATGAATGGTGCCGGCCAATCCGACCGGGTCCCACATGTCGAGTTCGTCAAAGGTGATGTTGTAGTCACCCAGCAGCACCAGGTTGGGGTGCTTTTGCATCTCGCTGCCCACCCAATCACGCAGGGCATCCAGCCAGCGCATTTTGTAGACAAACTTGTCACTTTCGGGCGCCTGGCCATTGGGAAAATAGGCGCCAATCACCCGCACTTGGCCGCCCGCACCGTCGGGGTAGGTTGCCCCGATCACGCGCGACATGTCGTCTTCAAAACCGGGGATGTTTTTGACCACATCAGTGCCCGCTGCACTTGAGATCAGGGCCACGCCGTTGTAGGTCTTCTGGCCGAACCATTGCGCCTGGTAACCCGCTTCGGTGAACGCGGCGAGGGGGAACTTGTCGTCGGTGAGCTTGAGCTCTTGCAGGGCCAGCACATCCACGCCGCCTTCGGCTTTTTGCGCGGCCAGCCAGTCCAGCACCTGAGGCAGGCGCACCGACAAAGAGTTCACATTCCAGGTGGCAATTTTCATGAGGGTTTAAAAAATAAAACGATCAAATGTGGAAGGCGGCCAGGCCACCGACCACGACACCGATGGCACCCGCACCGTACATCACATACTCAAGCCACTTTTTGCGGGTCAGCAGGGCAATGGCTGCCATGGCAATGGCCACTTGCAATACGGTGGTGCCCTGGGCCCAGCGGTGGTGCAAATGCATTTGCGAATCCGACTGTTCATCCCATGACTTGGATTCGGCTTCGAGTTTTTCTGCAGCCACCTTGATCTCGGATTTCTCACTCTTGTAGCGCTTGATTTCATCGGTGTAGAAATCTTTTTTGGCTGCAGGTGCCAACTCCAAAGCCAACTCACTCAGGTTTTGCTTGCTGCTCTTGGCCTGGTAGTAGTTCCATTGGTTGGAGGCTTCGGTTTTCTTGATGGCTGCGTTGTTTTTGTAAAGGCCCGCGTTGGCTTGTGTGGCCCCACCCATGTAGCCAAAGAGTGCGCCCACCGTGGCAATGATGGCAGTGAACAGGGCGATGCTGCTGGTGTGCCCATCGCCGTGTCCTTGAGTGGCATGCTCCAACTCGTGATCGTGCGGACCGTGAACGTGAAAACCGTGTCCTGACATGTTGAAGTCTCTCTATAAATGGTGTTGGTAGGTCACAAATGAAAAGCCCATGCCGTTGGCGGCCGTATGGCTTTCGCGTTGAACTTCGTGCCAGCCAGCGCCCAACTCGGGTGCAAAGGCATCGCCTTCAAAATCCTGCTCGATTTCGGTGACCACTGCGGTGCTGGCCCGGGCTGCTGCCTGGGCGTAAATTTCTGCGCCGCCAATCACCCAGGCATCGGCGTTGGACGGGCACAGGGCCATGGCTTCATCGACAGAGCTGGCTCTGAGGGCGCCTTCGGCGTACCAATCGGCCTGACGTGTCACCACGATGTTGAGCCGACCCGGCAAGGGCCTGAATTTGGGGGGCAGAGAATCCCAGGTCTTGCGGCCCATGATGACCGGCTGGCCCAGCGTGGTGCGCTTGAAGTGCGCCAGGTCTTCTGGCAAATGCCAGGGCAGGGTGTTGTTCGCACCAATCACGCCGTTTCGGGCGCGTGCATAAATCAGGTGAAGTTTCATTCGGGCTGGCCCAAAGGCCCATGCGGTTTCAGATCCACAGGTTCAGACCGCCACCGGTGCCTTGATGGCGGGGTGACATTCGTAGGCCAGCATTTCAAAATCTTCGTAGGCGTAATCAAAAATGGAAGCTGGACGGCGTTTGATGTTGAGCGTGGGATAGGCCATGGGCGCACGGCTCAGTTGCAGTTCCACCTGCTCATGGTGGTTGCTGTAAATGTGGCAGTCACCACCCGTCCAGATGAAGTCGCCCACGTCCATGTCGCACTGCTGGGCCACCATGTGGGTCAACAAAGCGTAGCTGGCAATGTTGAAGGGGACGCCCAGAAAAATGTCGGCGCTGCGCTGGTAAAGCTGGCAGCTGAGTTTGGCTTTTTCACCCAGATTTTGCGGCGGGGCCACATAGAACTGAAAGAAAGCGTGGCAGGGCATCAGGGCCATCTTGTCGAGTTCGGCCACGTTCCAGGCGCTCACGATGATGCGGCGCGAATCGGGGTTGGTTTTGAGCGTCTTCATCACATCGCTGATCTGGTCGATGTGGCCGCCGCCCGGGGTGGGCCAGCTGCGCCACTGCACGCCATAAACGGGGCCGAGCGAGCCATCTTCACGCGCCCATTCATCCCAGATGGAGCAGCCGCGTTCTTGCAGCCATTTCACGTTGCTGTCGCCGCGCAAAAACCACAACAACTCGACGATGATGGCCTTCAAAAAAACCTTCTTGGTGGTCACCAGCGGAAAGCCCTCGTTCAGGTCAAAGCGCATCTGGTGGCCAAACACACTGCGTGTGCCGGTCCCCGTGCGGTCGCCTTTTTGCACGCCTGTGCTGTACACGTGGCGCATGAAGTCTTCGTACTGGCTGCGGATGGGGCGGGCAGGGGTGTTCATGGGGCGCAAGTTTAAGCCAAGCGCATTCCAAACAGTCACCCTGGAGCGCTTGTCGGCTCGACATTGTTAACATTCTTGCTGGAATCGGTCGCCTGTAACCCAAAAGAAAACATGTCCAGTCAACGCCTATTGTTTGACTGGCAACCGGTTTCGAAGTGGGTGTCCGTTGACCTATCATGAACAGACTGACAACCCGTTTCGACAACTGGCTGATTGCGCCCACCGAGCATCGGTCCGCATTGTCAAAAAGCCTTGGTAGCCTTTGCCTGGGTTCAATCAATTTCTGGAGTGAGTCATGAAGTTTCAATCAAAGTGGGCAGTTTCCGCGTTGGGTCTGGCCTTGTCTTTGTGTTTTGCCGGTGCAGCATTTTCTGCCGATGCGCCCCTTGCCGTGGTCAACGGGGTAAGCATTCCAGCCCGACTGATGGCACGCAACATCGAAGCCAATGTGGCCCAGGGCCAAAAAGACACGCCTGAACTGCGTGCCGCCTTGCGGCAAGAATTCATAGCCCGTGAGTTGATGGTGCAAGAGGCCCAAAAGCGTGGCCTCGACAAGTTGCCTGCCACCCAGGATGCGCTGCAGGGCTTGCGCCAAAACCTGATGATCGAATTGCTTTTGAACGACGAATTCACCAAAAACCCGGTCACCGAGGCCGAACTCAAATCTGAATACGAACGGCAGGTCAAGGCCCTGAAGTCTGCGGGTGATCTCCAGCAGTTTCAGATCTCGAGCATTGTTTTGGCCTCCGAGGCCGATGCCCGCAGTGTCATGACGGCTGTGCGTTCAGGGCAGGCCTTTGATGGGCTGGCCAAGGACCGGTCGATGGACCCGAGCAAAGACAAAGGCGGTGAGTTGGGCTGGTTCTTGCCTGATCAGATCGCCCCGGCGATTTCGAATGTGGTGGTCAATCTGGCCGCCGGTGCCGTCTCGGCAGCGCCGATTCAGGTAGGCCCTTACTGGCATGTGGTCAAGTTGCTCGCCAAACGCCCCTACCAGGTGCCTGGCTTTGAAGAGAGCAAAAACCAGCTGCAAACCGCCGTGGTCCAGAACCGCCGCATGGCCTTGCTCAAGAAACTGAGCGATGCGGCTGTTGTGAAGTGAATCTTTGGGGCTGGGCGTTCAGCCCAGCACCCGCCCCGGATTCATCAGGTTCTGCGGGTCCAGTGCTTTTTTCACGGCCCGCATCATCGCCAGCGCCGTGGGGTCTTTGTAAAGTGGCAGTTTGCCCACCTTGAGTTCGCCCACGCCATGCTCGGCGCTGATGGATCCCTCAAACTTGGCCACTTGGTCGAACACCAGGGTGTTGACCTTGTCTTCAAATTCACGCAAAAAGGCATGTCCATCCACGCCCTCAGGCGCCTGCACGTTGTAGTGCAGGTTGCCGTCGCCCAGATGGCCAAAGTCAACCATGCGCACACCGGGCACTTCGCGGGCCAGCAGGGCATCGGTCTCCAGCACAAAGGCCGGAATGCGCGACACCGGGATGCTGATGTCGTGTTTGATGTTCAGGCCTTCAGCGGCCTGGGCCAGGGTGATGCTCTCGCGGACATGCCACAGGCCGCGTGCCTGGGCCAGATTTTCGGCCACCACGGCGTCGGTCACGCAAGCTTGTTCCATGGCCGCTTCCAGCAAGGCTTCGAACTGGCTGCGGGCATGTTGTTCGTTTTCGCTGTCGGAGTTTTCGAGCAGCACGCACCAAGGCGTGGCTTGCCAAAGCGGCACGCGCAGTTGCGGGTAATGCTTGTCAACCAGGCCGAGCGCAAACTGGTTCATGACTTCAAAACCCGTGAGGCCAGGCCCCAGGCGCTGGTGGGCCAAGCCCAGCAGTTGCACGGCGGCTTGCAGGGTGGGCACAGCGGCCCAGGCAGTAAGCTGTGCCGCGGGCTGGGGGTAAAGCTTGAGGGTTGCGGCGGTGATGATGCCCAGCGTGCCTTCGCTGCCGATCATCAGATTGCGCAGGTCATAGCCCGTGTTGTCCTTGCGCAATCCGCTCAGGCCGTGCCAGATGTCGCCCTGGGCGGTCACCACTTCCAGGCCCAGGCAAAGGTCACGCGTGTTGCCGTAGCGCACCACTTGCGTGCCGCCTGCGTTGGTGCCCAGGTTGCCGCCAATGGTGCAACTGCCCTCGGCCCCCAGACTTAGGGGAAACAAAAAGCCAGCGTTTTCGGCCGCAGTTTGCAGGTTTTGCAAAACACAGCCGGCATCCACGGTGATGGTGAGGTTGTCTTTGTCGATGGCCCGTACGGCATTCATGCGCGTCATGCTGAGCACGATCTGCTTGCCTGACCCGTCAGGCACGCCGCCGACCACCAGACCGGTGTTGCCGCCTTGGGGCACGATGGGCGTGCCCGTTGCAGCGCAGGCCTTGACCACGGCAGCCACTTCTTGTGTGTTGCCTGGGCGCACCACTGCCAAGGCCAGGCCTTTGACGCGTTTGCGCCAGTCTTGTTCCCAGGGGCTCAAGTCGGTGGCCGGGTCTTGGTGGGTCAGCACATGGTTTGGGCCACAGATTTGGCGCAACAAAGCAATCAATGCGATTTGGGCGGTGCTTGGAGCGGTCATGGTCTGGCTTGTTGGGAGAGGCAATTTGGGGTCAACGTCTTCGGACGGTGGTGCTCAGTCTCTGGGCACGGGCACAAAATTGCCCGTGGCCTTGGCCGCCTTGAACCGAATGCGCACATGCAGCGCGCAAGCCACAAACAAGGTGGTGCACAACAGAATTTGCAGTCCGGCCAGTGCGTTGGAGGGCCAGGCATCGCCCCAGGCACGCACCACGCCTTCTGTGAAGTAAAGCCAGACCAGCATGCTGACCCAGCGGTAGGTGTACATGCGGTTTTTCAGCAGGCCGGCCAGTGGAATGCACAAGGGCAAGACCTTGATGGCCCACAAAGTGCCGCCCTCCCGCAGGGGTGCCAGCCAAAGCTCCCAGGCCAGGCCCAAAAGGATCAGGCCCAGCAAACTGCCAACGGCCATCCAACGGGTGAAATCGACGCCAGCGGGTATGTTTTCTGTGGTGGTGTTCATTGCGGTGGCATCATACCGGGCATGCAATCAAACCCCTTGAAGTCCACATGGAAAGCACAGTTCTCGCTGTGGTGGCAAGAATTGACGGTTTTCCCCTGGCGCCAGATGGCGGGCGTTTTGGCTGAACGCTTTCGCGATGCCCGTTTGGGCGTGAGCGCCAGTTCCCTCACTTTCACCACCGTACTCGCTTTGGTGCCGCTGTTTGCTGTGGGCCTGGCCGTCTTTGCGGCCTTTCCGGTGTTTGGCAAATTTCAGGACACGATCCAGCGCTGGCTGATTGAGAGCCTGGTGCCCGAGAGCATTGCCCGCCAGGTGCTCAGTTACCTGACGCAGTTTTCCCGCAAGGCCAGCCGATTGGGAACGGTCGGATTGGTGGCGGTGCTGATGACCGCGGTGGCCTTGATGGTGACGATCGAACGCACCATGGGGCAAATCTGGCGCTTACGGCGTCAGCGGCCTTTGCCGCAAAGGGTCTTGCTGTATTGGTCTGCCATCACTTTGGGGCCCTTGTTTTTGGGCGCCAGTCTGGCCATCACTTCTTATGTGGTGACGGCTTCGCGCGATGTGGTGGATGTGTTGCCGGGCTCTGTGCGCTGGTTGCTCGACAGCTTTGAGTTTTTGTTGCTGACCGCCTGTGTCAGTGGTTTGTATTTTTATGTGCCTTACACCCGTGTGCGCTGGCGCCATGCCATCACCGCCGGGTTTTTGGTGGCGGGGGGGGTGGAACTGGCCAAAAAATTATTGGCTGTTTACCTGCTGCAGGTGCCCACTTATTCGGTCATCTACGGCGCTTTTGCAGCGCTGCCGATTTTGTTGGTCTGGATTTATGTGACTTGGCTGATTGTCTTGCTGGGTGCGGTGTTGGCTTCCAGTCTGCCCGAGTTGGGGCGCCAGACCTGGCGCAAGCCCGATGGCCCGGGCTGGGGCTTCAGGCTGGCACTGGAGGTGTTGGCCGAGTTGAATGCCGCCAAAGCATCCCAGCAGCGCGGTTTCAGCACCGACGAATTGGCATCGCGCTTGCGCGTGGAGCCGATCGAGCTGCGGCAGGTGCTCGATGTTTTGCAAAGCCTCGACTGGGTAGGCCGCCTGACCGAGCAAAACGACCAGGGGCAAGCCCGTCAAGTGTTGCTGATGGACCCGGCGCAGACCAGCGTGGCACCTTTGGCTGAGCGGCTGCTGGTGCTGCGTGCATCGCCCACCGACCCGGTGTGGCTTCAAACAGGGCTTGAACGCATTGTGGTGACGCAGTTGCTGCCCGATGCAAATCAGGCCAGCCGCTAAAGCCCCTCGAAGCCTGGGTGCGGGAGGGGCCGGGTGAGGCGATTCGCCGAAGGCCCTCAGGCGGTGCGAAAGACGGCGCTTAAAAATCCACGAAAACGTGCACGCCCGCCGCGCACCGGGGCTTGGGTCAGCTGGTAATCTGGAAAGCGCTGCAAAAACCGACCGATGGCGATGCGCCCTTCCAGCCGCGCCAGACTCAGGCCTGCGCACTGGTGCACACCAAACCCAAAAGCCAGGTGCTTGTTGCCCGTGCGGCGCAGGTCGAGCTGTTCGGGCTGGTCGTACACAGCGGGGTCGCGGTTGGCCGCACCGATGCACAGCGTGATCAAGGCGCCCGCAGGCAGATCGACCCCGTTGACCTGGGTGGCTTGCAGCGCACGTCGGTTGCTGAGCTGGTTGGACGACTCGAAGCGCAAAAATTCGTCCACGGCCAGGTTGAGGGCTTGGTCTCGTTCTTCGTTGGAAGCGGCCGCCAGCAAGTCGGCCTTGAGCTGATCGCGCTGCGCCGGCCATTCCTGCAGGCTGATGAGCGCATTGCCGATCAGGTTGGTGGTGGTTTCGTGCCCGGCGTTGAGCAAGAACACGCAGTTTTGCAGCAACTCGACTTCGCTCAGTGCATCACCGCCTTCTTCGCCTTGGATGAGCCGGGTCAGCACATCGTGCTCTGGATCACCCGGGTGTTGGCGGCGCTGGGCGACCAGCGCGCGCAGGTAGGCCAGAAACTCGTTCACGCTGCGGTTGCCCAAGGCTTCTTGCTCGGGGGTGAGGGTCGGCTCCAGCGCGCCCAGAATGGCCAGCGACCAGCCGCGCAGCGGCTCACGGTCGGCATGGGGCACGTCCAGCAGGTTGCCGATGATCTCGACTGGAATGGCCGAGGCAAAGTCTTCGATCAGGTCGCCGCCGCCTTGGGCCTCGATCTTGTCCAGCAGGCTGTCGACCAACTCCACCAGGCCGGGCTCCATGGCCTCGATGGCGCGGCGCGTCAGGGCGCCCATGATCAGACGCCGCACCCGGGTGTGCAGTGGCGGGTCGTTGAAAACAAGGCTGTGGGTGTGGTGCTCAAACAGCGGGGCCACGCCACCCGGTGGGGCGAAGGGGGGCTGGTTGAAGGGCGCATGGTTGTATTTGGGGCCAAACTCAACCTGCTTGTCGGAGCTGAACACTTTGGCATCGCGGTACACCGCCACCAGATCGGCGTGGCGCGTGAGGAAATACGCGCCATCGGGCATGCGTTTGAAAGGCTCGGCCTCTCGCAATGCGGCATACACCCCGTAGGGGTTGTTCAAAAAATCAGGGGGGAGAGCGCGCAGGTCGAGTGTTTGGGCGATCTGTTGCGCACGCAGGGCGCTCATGGGCGGGGTGATGCTGAGGGTCATGTTTTTAAAAAATCCTTGAGGGCTTGCAGCACGCCTTCAGGCGCCTCGGTCATCAGCGAGTGGCCTGCAGGCAGCTTGACCACCTTGGGCTTGGCGCACAGTGCGATCAGGCTTTGCGCCGCTTTGGGCGGCGTCATTTGGTCAGCATCGCCCAGCACAAACAACACAGGGCATTGCACTTGTGGCATGGCCATTTCGCCGCCGTTGTAGCTGTCGCAAGCCTTGAAGCCGATGTTGAACACATTGGCCTGGGGGTTGCTGGCCAGCACGCGCCGCATCAGCGCCTTGCTGCCGCCATAAAGCCAGGTGCCGGGGCCCAAAGCCGAGGGGGGCGGTGCCAGCGTGGAATGCGAAAAGCTGTTGACCATGTCAATCGCCTTGAATGGGGCGCTGACCGATTGTTCCAGCAAGGCGGGCGAAACCCGCATGGGGTAGGCCGTGCCCACCATCACCAAGTGGCCGATGCGCCCGGGGTGGGCCTGGGCGTCGCGTGCCGCGGCTTCCAGGGCGATCAGCGAGCCAAAGCTGTGCCCGATCAGGGCGGCTTTTTCGACCTGGAGCGCGTCGAGCAGGGCGATCACGGTGTCGGCGGCCTGTTGCACGCTGTGCGGCGGTGGGCCGTCGCTTTTGCAATGGCCGGGCAGGTCAATCGCCAGCACATTCCAGCCGTGGTGGGCCATGTAGCGGGTTTGCAGGATCCAGACGCTGTGGTCATTCAGCACGCCGTGGATGAAGACGGCTGTGGGCTGCGCCGGGTTGAAGGGCTTGCCGCCGGTGTAGGCGTAGAGGTCGTGGCCTTGAACAGACGTTTTCATGCGGCTTTCTCCGCAGCCTTCAAGGCTTTTTTCAGATCGTCGATCAAGTCGGCCGGATCTTCCAGCCCGATGGACAGGCGGATCGTGCCGGGCCCAATGCCACTGGCGACCAGGGCCTCGTCGGTCATGCGGAAATGGGTCGTGCTGGCCGGGTGAATCACCAGGCTGCGGCAGTCGCCCACGTTGGCCAGGTGGCTGAAGACCTTGAGGGTTTCAATGAACTTTTGCCCCTGTGTGCGTGAGCCCTTGATGTCAAAGCTGAAAACCGAGCCCGCGCCACGCGGCAGCAGTTTTTGCGCCAGCGCGTGCGAGGGGTGGCTCTCCAGCATGGGGTGGCCCACCCGGCTCACCAAGGGGTGTGAGGCCAAAAACTCAACCACCTTGGTGGTGTTTTCCATGTGCCTGGCCATGCGCAAGGGCAGGGTTTCGATGCCTTGCAAAATCAGCCAGGCGGTGTGTGGGCTCATGCAGGCACCAAAGTCGCGCAGGCCTTCGCGCCGGGCCCGCAGCAAAAATGCCCCCACGGTGCTTTCTTCGCTGAACACCATGTTGTGAAAGCCCGCATAGGCCTGGCTCAGTTCGGCAAACTTGCCGGACTTGTCCCAGTCAAAGCTGCCGCCATCGACCACCACGCCGCCGACCACTGTGCCGTGGCCCGACAGGAACTTGGTGGCCGAGTGGTAGACCAGATCGGCCCCATGGTCAAAAGGCTGGATCAGCCAGGGCGATGTCAGGGTGGAGTCGACCAGCAGCGGCACGCCGTTGTCGTGCGCGATGGCGCTGATGGCCGGGATGTCGAGCACGTCCAGCCCGGGGTTGCCCACGGTCTCACCAAAAAACAGTTTGGTGTTGGGTTGCACGGCGGCACGCCAGGCGTCCAGATCGCCGGGTTTGACAAAGGTGGTGCTGATGCCGAAGCGGCTCAGGGTGAAGTGCAGCAGGTTGTGTGAACCACCATACAAAGCGGTAGACGCCACGATGTGTGAGCCTGCGCCCATCAGGGTGGCGATCGTCAGGTGCAAGGCCGCTTGTCCGCTGGCCGTGGTGATGGCCCCAATGCCACCTTCCAGGGCAGAGATGCGTTGCTCCAGCACCGCGTTGGTCGGGTTGCTGATGCGGCTGTAGACATGGCCTGGACGCTCGAGGTTAAAAAGCGCTGCGGCCTGGTCGGTCGACTCAAAGACAAACGATGTGGTCAGGTGGATGGGGACCGCACGAGCACCGGTGCTCGGGTCGGGCGCGGCCCCCGCGTGAAGGGCCAAGGTGTCAAAACCGGGGTCGCTGTAACCAGCCATGAGGAGTCTCCGAAAAAATACAAAGTGTTTGCCAAGCTTTTGGCCTGGCTTTCGGCATTCATTGTGGGCTATATTGGAATTTCATCTAAACCGGATCGACCCTCAGGAGACATACCATGCAAGTCAGCGACATTCTTCGCGTCAAGGGCGGCACACTGTTCACGGTGCACCCTGATGAACCTTTGTCTCGGGCCATGAACGACATGGCCGAAAAAGACATGGGCTCACTGGTGGTCATGGCAAACGGCGATCTGTTGGGCATGCTGACTTTCCGCGAGGTGATCCAGCAGATCGTCAAAAACGGCGGCCAGGTGGGTGCCACCACCGTGCGAGAAGCCATGGACGCCCAACCCCAGACCTGCACTGGAGACACCGACATCAACGAAGTGCGCCGCATGATGCTGGAGCACCATGCCCGCTACATGCCCGTCATGGACCAGCGCATGCTCATGGGCGTCATCAGCTTTTATGACGTGGCCAAGGCCGTGGTGGACAGCCAGAACTTTGAAAACAAGATGCTCAAGGCCTACATCCGCGATTGGCCCGAAGGCTCGGCCCCCGAGTCTGAAGACGTCAAACTCTGAAGGTGCCTGGCCAGCCCAAGCCCCCGCTCTGGGATAATCCAACCCCATGAGCGGCAATACCTTTGGAAATCTCTTCTCGGTCACCAATTTTGGTGAGTCCCATGGCCCGGCCATTGGCTGCGTGATTGACGGCTGCCCTCCGGGCATGCCGCTGTCCGAGGCCGACATCCAGCCCGACCTGGACCGACGCCGGCCCGGCACCAGCAAATTTGTCACCCAACGCAACGAACCCGACGCGGTGCAGATCATCTCGGGCGTGTACCAGGGCCTGACCACAGGCACCCCGATTTGCCTGCTCATTCAGAACACCGACCAGCGCAGCAAGGACTATGGCGACATCCTGCAGACCTTCCGTCCGGGGCATGCCGACTACACCTACTGGCGCAAGTATGGCTTGCGCGATCCGCGTGGCGGCGGACGGTCATCGGCCCGTCTGACCGCGCCCATGGTGGCCGCAGGCGCCGTGGCAAAAAAATGGCTGAAAGAAAAATTTGGCACCACTTTTGTGGGCTGCATGACCCAGATCGGCGACATGCCGATTGGTTTTGAGAGCTGGGACCATGTGCAGGCCAACCCGTTTTTTGCCCCGGTCGCCGATGTGTCGGCGCTGGAGGACTACATGAACGCGCTGCGCAAGTCGGGCGATTCTTGCGGGGCCCGCTTGCGCGTGGTGGCCCGTGGCGTGCCGGTCGGCCTGGGCCAGCCCTTGTTTGACAAGATCGATGCCGATATCGCGTACGCGATGATGGGCATCAACGCGGTCAAGGGTGTGGAGATAGGCGCCGGTTTTGCTTGCGTGACCCAAAAAGGCAGCACTGCCGGTGACACCCTGACGCAGCAAGGCTTTGTCGGCAACAACGCTGGAGGTGTGCTCGGGGGCATCAGCACCGGGCAAGACATCGAGGTGTCGATTGCCGTGAAGCCCACCAGCTCGATATTGATCCCCCGCGATTCGATTGACTCGAATGGCCAGCCCACCGAAGTCATCACCAAAGGCCGCCACGACCCGTGTGTCGGCATCCGAGCCACGCCGATTGCCGAGGCCATGCTGGCGCTGGTGGTCATGGAGCACGCCTTGCAACACCGCGCCCAGTGTGGCGATGTTGAGCACACATTGGCCCCCATCGCCGCTGTCAAGCCTTAAGGCATGACGCAACGCCGCCAACTCTTGCCGTTTGCCGCACTCTCGGCCAGTTATTTCGCCCACATCGGGTTTTTCAACCCCTACCTGCCCCTGTGGCTGAAAGACATGGGCCTGAGCTTGCTGACCATCAGCTTGCTCACGGCCGTGCAGGCGGGCACCCGCTTGTTTGCGCCCTACGCCTGGGGGGCCTTGAGCGACCGCACCGGCGAGCGCGTGAAGTTGTTGCGGATTGGGGCTGGCGTGGCCTTTGCGACAGCTTGTTTGCTGTTTCTGGACTGGGGCCCTTTGGGGCTGGGCCTGGTCTTGCTGGTCATGTTCACCCACACCAGTTCCATGATGCCCATGAGTGAAGCGGCCATGGCCCACCTGGTCAGTCAGGGTGGGGCTTTTGACACCAAACGCTATGGGCGTGTGCGCTTGTGGGGGTCCATGGGGTTTCTGGTGACGGTGTTTTTGGCGGGGGCCTGGTTCGAGGCTTTTGGCATGCGGCACTTCCCGGGCTGGACGGTCCTGACTTTGGGGGCGGTGTTGCTGAGTGTCTGGTGGATGCCGGACATCAAGGAAACCGCGCACCATGTGCATGTTCATGTACCGGTGGGGCCCGTGCTGAGTCAAAAACCGGTGCAGTGGTTTTTCGCTTCCACATTTTTCCATGTGCTCTCGCACATCGGCATTTACGTGTTTTTCTCGCTTTACCTGGATTCGCTGGGCTATAGCAAAACCATGATCGGTGTGCTGTGGGCTGTGTCGGTGGCGGTGGAGGTGGTGTGGTTTTTTACCCAGTCGCGCTGGTTGCCCCGTGTCTCGTTGACTGGCTGGCTGGTGCTGTGTTCGGTCACCATGTTGCTGCGCATGGGACTGACCGCTACGTGGGCGGATGTCTTGTGGGTGTTGCTGCTGGCGCAGACCCTGCACGCCATCACCTTTGCTACGCACCACACGGTGTGCATCGCCTTGATTTCACACCATTTTCCGGGCCGTTTGCGTGGGCGAGGACAGGCGCTGTACACCGTGGCGGCTTACGGGTTTCCGGGCGTATTGGGGGCCTTGCTGGGCGGCGTGATCAGCGAGCGCTGGGGCCTGCAAAGCGTTTTTTGGGTCAGCTGCCTGACCAGTGCCGTGGCCACAGCAGCGGCTTACAAGGTTTGGCGTTTGCAACATCCGCGACTTGTGCGGACCCCTTAGTACTTTCAGCGCCCAGCCGCTTGAGCCACCGATTTCGCCGTGAATAGTCCCATGAATTTCGATATGCGTTGTGCCGTGCTGCCCAATTTTCTACCCCCTGATTTGAGCCTGGCGCTGGCCCAAGCCCAGCGTCTGGAAACCCGCCTGAACGGCGCTGCCACGGTCTGGCACGCCTGGGGCGAGCCCCTGCAACCCACGGTGGTGTTGTTGCACGGTGGCAGCGGCAGCTGGACGCACTGGGTGCACAACATTGCCCCCCTGGTCCATACCGGCTGGCGTGTGCTGGTGCCCGACTTGCCCGGCTTTGGCGACTCGGACTTGCCCACAGGCTGCAACGATGTGGACGCTTTGCCCGCCCATTTGCACGCAGGCCTGTTGCAACTGCAGGCTGGTGGGTTTTGCGCCGGGCTTGTGAGCCTGGTGGGTTTTTCATTTGGCGGCATGGCGGCCGCCTTGTGGCTGGCCGATTACCCCCAGGATGCCGTCCGCTTGGTGTTGGTGGGTGCGCCGGGCATGGGCCTGACAGTGTCCGAGCGCGTCCCGCTCAAGGGGTGGCGGCATTTGACCACCGCCGAGGCGCAAGAGCAGGTGCACCGGCACAATTTGATGGCCTTGATGCTGCTGCAGCCCGAAAGCCTGGACGCCCTGGCCTTGGCCTTGCACGCGGCCAATGTGCAGCGCGACCGCATGCCGCGCCGCCGCCTGTCGTCCACCGACATCGTGGCCCGCACTTTGCCGCGATTGCAGGTGCCGGTCAGTGCCATTTATGGTGAGCACGATGCCTTGTACCGTGGCCGACTGCCCGAACTGCAAGCGGCCATGCAAGGCTTGTCGACCCGTTGGGGGCAATGGCACACCGTGCCGGCCGCCGGACATTGGGTGCAATACGAAGCCCCAGAGCCATTCCATGCCGCATTGCTGGACATCCTGCGTGCGTGAGGCCCAGCCCCTGCAGGCACTGGGCTTTTGCGCCTGACCGCCAGCGGCCATTGGCTGACGCGTGGAAAATAGCCATGTTTGCCCCCATTTTTTTAGCCCTTCAAGACCCTGCCCATGACCACCCTCAAAATTGATTTCGTGTCCGACATCGCCTGCCCCTGGTGCGCGGTTGGTTTGGGGGCCCTTGAGATGGCGCTCGAGCGCCTGCAGGGGGATGTGCAGGCCGATCTGCATTTCCAGCCCTTTGAGCTGAACCCCCACATGCCCCCGGGCGGGCAGGATCTGGGCGAGCACCTGACCCAAAAATACGGCTCGACTGCCGAGCAGCAGACACAGATTCGCCAGACGATTGCTGCGCGGGGGGCCGAGGTCGGGTTCGAATTTCACATCGGCGGGCGAGGCCGCGTCTACAACACCTTCAATGCCCACCGTTTGCTGCACTGGGCCGAAGGCCAGGGTGCAGACGCCCAGCACGCCCTGAAAAAAGCGTTCTTGCAGGCTTATCAAGGCCGCGCAGAGTGCATCGAAGACGCCCAGGTCTTGCTCGCGGCTGTGGCTGCAGCAGGGCTCGACGTGGCCGCCGCCCAAGCGGTGCTGGACAGCGATGCCCACACCGCCGAGGTGCGCGAACGCCAGCAGTTTTACGCGCAAGCGGGCATCCGTTCGGTGCCTGCAGTCATCATCAACGACAAGCACCTGATTTCGGGTGGGCAGCCGGTCGAGGTGTTCGAGCAGGCCTTGCGCCGCATCGCCTCGGGCGAAGTGTCCTGAGCCGCAGGCGTTTGTCATGAGCGAACACACCGCCCAACTTTTGCACCGCAGGGCCATGCTGGCCAGCCTGAGCACGGCTGTGGCGGCCCCGATGCTGGCCTCTTTGGCTTTGCCGGTCTGGGCGCAAGCGGCCAATACGGGTGCCCTGGCCGAGCTGGCACGGCTGTGGCGGCGTGAGGGGGGCGTGTTGTTGATTCGCCATGCCGCGACCGAAGCGGGTTTGGGCGACCCGCCGGGTTTTGTGTTGGGCCAGTGCAGCACCCAGCGCAACCTGAGCGAAGCGGGCCGCAAAGCCTCGCGCGGTTTGGCGGCCTCGATGCAGGCCCATGGTTTCAAGCCCGATGCCGTGCGCAGCAGCCAATGGTGCCGTTGCCAGGACACAGCCCGGCTGGCTTTCGGCCAATACGAGGATTGGTCGGCCCTCAACAGCACCTTTGCGGGCCAGGGTGATGCAAGCGCACAGCTCCGGGCTTTGCGCGAGCGCTTGCTGGCCATGCCTGCCGGGCGCATCGAAGTGTGGGTCACGCACCAGGTCATCATGACCGGGCTGACCAGTGCCTACCCCGGTCTGGGTGAAGGCTTTTTGGTGGACCGCCAAGGGCGCTTGCTGGCGCGTGGAGACCTGGCCGCATGAGCCAAGCCTTGCCAAGTGTGCTGCCCGCTGCGCTGCCACTTTTGACGGTGTACTTTGATGGCTCCTGCCCTTTGTGTCGGCGCGAAATCGCCATTTACCAACGCTTGCCGCAAGCCCTGTCCATGGCCTGGGTTGATGTCAGTGCAGGGCAGGACACAGGCGGGCTCAGCTGCGAGGCGGCCATGGCCCGTTTTCATGTGCGCGACAGCCAGGGGCGTTTGTTCAGCGGCGCCGCGGCTTTCTCTGTCATGTGGCGGCTGTTTCCTGGCTGGCGCTGGCTGGGTTGGTTGTCGGTCTGGCCGCCCATGTCTTGGGCGTTTGAGTGGGCTTACCGCTTGTTTTTGCCGATCCGACCGCACTTGCAAAAGTGGGTGCGGCGTTGGTCGGGGGAGGCGTCATCTTGAGATACGGCCCGTTTTTTTCTGCGACTTGGCTGCGTGGCTTGCTGCCTGGCATGGTTTTTTTCATGCACGGGGCGATGGCCCAGGTGGGCGACAAAGTGCCTTTGGGCAACTGGGCCATTGACCGGACCGAAGTCACCATTGGCCAGTTCGAGCGTTACGTGCGGGCCACCGGCACCGTGACCCGGGCAGAAAAAGAGGGTGGTGGCTTTGAGTACGGGGCTGGCTGGGAGCGACGCCCCGGCTGGTCCTGGCGACATCCCGATGGCCTGGCCGCTGGTGCGGCGACCCGAGCCGACCTGCCTGCGGTGCACCTGGACTTTGCCGAAGCACAAGCCTATTGCCGTTGGGCCGGGGGCCGATTGCCCACGGGCGCCGAGTGGCAAAAGGCCGGGTTTACCGAGCTTCGCGATGCACCTCCGGCCCCTTGGGTGAAAGGGCGTACCTACCCCTGGACCACCGGAGACAGCCCACAAGGGGCCAACACCAGCGATGCCGACCCCTGGCCACGCGCTGCGCCGGCCGGTGACACCCGCCAAGGGGTGAACGGCTTGTACGACATGGGCGCCAATGTCTGGGAATGGACCAGCGACGCCCGTGGCCCGGAGCGCCGTACCGTGGGCGGCTCCTGGTGGTACGGCGCGTTCAACATGAAAGCCGATGTGCAGGCCTTCAAACCGGCCGATTTTTATGCGGTGTACATCGGTTTTCGCTGTGCATACGACCTCAAACCGCAAGACCCCCAAGCACAGCAACGTCCGAGTAAAACCCGACCATGATGCATTCCCTGCCTGAGGGCTACCGTGCCCTGGTGATTGGCGCAAGCGGTGCCATTGGCAGCGCCTTGGTGCAACAGTTGCAAAGCGACCCGCGTTGTGCGTCGGTGCTGGGCGTGTCGCGGCAAAGCATGCCTGGGCTGGATGTGCTGAGCGAGCCCAGCATCCAGGCCTGCGCGCTGGCGCTGGCAGCGCAAGGGCCGTTTCATTTGGTGCTGGACGCCACGGGCGCCTTGACCGTGAACGGGCGCGGCCCTGAAAAGCGCCTGGACGAACTGGATGCCTCGCACCTGCTGGCCGCGCTGCACCTCAATGCCGTGGGGCCCGGCTTGTTGCTCAAGCACTTTGCGCCCTTGCTGGCCACGGGTCAGCGGGTTATTTGGGGCAAGTTGTCGGCGCGGGTGGGCAGCATCGAAGACAACCGCAAGGGCGGCTGGTATGGCTACCGTGTGGCCAAGGCGGCACTCAACATGCTGCTGCAAACATCGGCCATCGAAATCGCCCGGCGCAGGCCGCTGGCGCTGGTGGTGGCTTTGCAGCCTGGCACCGTGCAATCGGGCTTGAGCCAGCCCTTTGTAGGTGACGATGCGATGCGTCCTGATGAAGCGGCACGGCGTTTGCTGGCCGCGCTGGATGGCTTGCAGCCCACAGGGCGAGCGCAGTTTGTGGACCACCAAGGGCTAGCCATCGCCTGGTGAAGCGATACCCCGGGGCGCGAAGGGCTTCAGCCCAGTGCTTTGGCGATTTTTTGGCGGGGTACTGTGGTCTTGGGGCACTGCCCTTTGGGCAGCTCAAACCATTGGCGCACGTCGTTTTCAACGCCTACACCGTGCATGAAGTTGTAAATGGCCTTTTTCAGGCCCTGTCCCAGCAGGTCGTGGTCGATGCCCTGGCCCAGCGGAGTGGGGTCCACAAAGCCCACATCGTTGCGTGCAAACTGGCCCTCGGGCAAGGGCATCAGCTTGACGCCATAGGCATCGGGGTTCAGGCCCACGGGTGAATGCACCGTGCAGACAAAGCGGTGAAAAAATCCGCTGTGGATGCAGCCGTTTTCAAACATCTGGCGCACGTATTCCAGCGCATCCACCGTGTCTTGCACGGTCTGGGTCGGAAAGCCGTACATCAGGTAGGCGTGCACCAGCACGCCCGCATCGGCAAAGCCTTTGGTCACCCGAGCCACTTGTTCGACCGAGACGCCTTTTTGCATGAGTTGCAGCAAGCGGTCGGACGCGACCTCTAGCCCACCCGACATGGCGATGCAGCCGCTTTGTGCCAGCAACTCGCACAGCTCGGGGGTGAAGGTTTTTTCAAAACGGATGTTGCCCCACCACGAAATTTGGACACCCCGGCGCAGCAGTTCTTCGGCCAGGGCTTTGAGGGCTTTGGGCGGCGCCGCTTCGTCCACAAAGTGAAAGCCGGTTTGGCCCGTTTCGGCCACGATCTGCTCAATCCGGTCCACAAGCGTGCTGGCGCTGGCCGTCTCGTAGCGGCTGATGTAGTCCAGGCTCACGTCGCAAAAGCTGCATTTTTTCCAGTAGCAGCCATGCGCCACAGTGAGCTTGTTCCAGCGGCCGTCGCTCCACAGCCGGTTCATGGGGTTGAGCATGTCCAGAAGCGACAAGTACTTTTGCAAGGGCAAGCCGTCCCAGGTGGGGGTGCCCACCTCTTCAAAGGGGATGTCGGGCTCTTTCAGGTTGATGTATTGCACCTGGCCTGCGTCGTTCTTGATGAAGGTGCGCACCAGGCGCTGGGTGCTGCGTTTTCCTTGCAGGTGTTCGATCAGGTTGAGCAAGGGCCGCTCACCACCGTCCAGGGTGATGTAGTCGACATGGTCAAACACGCGGGCGTCAGCCAGATCTCTCAGCTCGGTGTTGACAAAGCCGCCGCCCAGCCCGATGCGGATGTCCGGGTGTGTGCGCTTGATGCATTGGGCGATGCGAAACGCCGCATAAACCGAGCCGGGAAATGGCACGGACAAAAGCACCAAATGGGGCTGGTGCCTGTCAATGGCCTGCAGCGCCAGGCGTTCCAGTGTGGTGTCGATCAGATGGGCGGGCTGTGCCAGGGCCTCGGCCAAGGCGTCAAAGTTGGGTTGGCTGGCGGACAGGCGTTCTGCGTAGCGCACGAACTCAAACCCCTCATCGACGGCATCGCGCAACACGTCGGCCAAGTCGTTCAAATACAAGGTGGCCAAATGCCGCGCACGGTCGGTTTGCCCCAAAGCACCAAAGGCCCAGCCAATCGGGTCGCCTGTGCCATCGTCTTCGTAGGCATCCAGGGCGACAAAGCGGGGGCCTTCAGGCAAAAAGCCCCGCCCCGCGATGCGGTGGCTCAGGGTGCTGTCGCGGCCTTGTAAAAAGGCGATAACCGGGTCAATGGTCTGGGCGTAGTCTGCAAAATGGTCGAGGAAAAAATTGACCGGCCCTGAGCGGTCTTCGAGGGGCAAGGCCAGCGCTGCATCGCGCAAATCGGTCAGGCCCTGGCGGTTGAGCAAAGCCAGCACCGTGGCCAGCGCCAGGTCTTCCTGCAAAGCATCAAAACCCCGCGCGCGCAAAAAACCCGTCAGGTAAGCCGTGGACGGGTAGGGCGTGTTCAGCTGCGTCATCGGCGGGATGATGCTCAGAATCTTGAACGGGGCGGGGCTTGGCATGGGGGGGGCAGATTTCAAATCGGTGGGGGGATTATCAACGGGTGCGTGGGCGTCGCTCCGACATGGTGAGGCGTTAACATCCAGAGGCATGGTTTGATTGCCGCACGATGCTCTTCAGATGACATCTTCCCCAGAAACGCCCTCCAATTCCCTGTCTTTCCTGTCCGCCTTGGCGGTGCAGGCTACGGCACAAGCCAAGCTCACGCCTGCCCAGCAGCGCTTCAACGAATTGCTGGCCCGGATTGAGCTGCTGACGGGGCACATTCAGCGTCTCGAGGCTTGGTCTGACCGGCACCGTTACAGCCACATTCAAGCCTTGAGAGCGTCGGCACAACAGGCCCAGGCGCACCGGAAAAACCTGCTGTTCTTTTTGCATGAACGCTTGCAAACGGCAGACTTTACGGTGCAGCAGCAACGCATGGCCCGTGGCAAGTTGCGCAGTCTGCTCGGTGCGCTGGCCGCCACAGCCGACCCCCAGGTGCAGGCCCTGGCCAATTTGTACGTGAGCGAAGAGGACACACAAGAAGCGGCAGAGGAACAGGCTGAGGCAGCGCAGCGCCTGCGGGAACGAATTGAAGAAGCCCTGGGCCAGCCGATTGACAAGCCCAGCCAGTACCAGACCCCCGAAGAAATGATGGCCGCCGGCATGCGCCAGTGGCAACGCCAGCAAAAGGCCGACGACGACCGCAAGGCCGCCAAGCGCGCAGCCCGCAAAGCGAATCAAAAAAGCGCTGCGGCTGAAAAGGGCGAAATTTCTCCGGCGATGGCGCGCGAGACCGATGCCAAAAGCGCCATCCGCACGATATTCAGGCAGTTGGCCAGAGCCTTGCATCCTGACCGCGAGCCCGTCGAATCAGAGCGCTTGCGCAAGACCGGGCTGATGAGCGAGGTCAATGCGGCTTATGAAAAAAACGACCTGACCACCTTGCTGCGCCTGCAAATGCAGGTGGCGCAGGTCAACCTCCTAAATAAGGCAGGCACGGCACGTATCGCCGACGACAAGCTGATCGCCATGTCTTTGTGGCTCAAGGAGCAGGTGGCCGCGCTCGAAGACGATCTGGATCATCTGGAAAGCCGTTTGAGCCAAGAGTTGTGCTTGCCAGTGCGCGCCGATGCCGACGAAGAGGTCCTGAGCCTGTCACTGCAGCGCATCCAGGCCGACCAGCGTCACACCGCCGACAGCCTGGCGGCCGATTTGCGTCGCATTCAAAATGACGCCGAACTCAAGCGCTGGCTCAAAGAGCAGTGGCTTCTGGCTAAAGCCACTTCTGCATGAAGCTGGCTTGGCCCGCTGCCGGGTCGAGCGCGTAAGGCTCAAAGCCAAAGCCCAGATAGCTTTTCAAAGCGCACGTGTTGCCTCGTAGCACTTCCAAGGTCAGCTTGCAGCAGTGGCGGTCCTTGGCGTGCTGCTCGGCAGCTGCCAGCAAAGCCTGGCCCACCCCCGCGCCCCGGTGGCCCGGGAGCACGGCGATGTCGTGGATGTTCATCAGGGGCCGTGCCTTGAAGGTCGAGTAGCCCTCGATGCAGTTGACCAAGCCCACGGGCGCATCCCCCAGCCAGGCGATGAAGCTGGCCACATCTCTGCGTGCGGCCAGGTCATCGCACAAGCGCGCCTTCACATCCTGCGCCAGAGCCTCGCCCCCGCCCATCGGGTCTTGGGCATAGGCATCCAGCAGCATCACCAGGGCAGAGCGGTGAGCTGGGTTTAGATAATCAACAGGTAGGACTTGGAGGGGCATGGCGGTCTTGTTCTCCTGAGGCACATGAGCGAGTGGTGTGCGTGATGCTTACTGTCCATGATGCTCCTCGGGCTGGAGTGATCGTCCTGGCTCAGTCGTTCAAACAGTACATATCGGCCAGCAAGGCGTCGACCGAGGCTTGCGTCGTGTCCCAGGCGCACATGAAGCGGCAGCCACCCCCGGCAATGAACTGGTAGAACTTCCAGCCCTTGGCATGCAGGGCCTCTACCAGGGGTTTGGGCAATTGGGCGAACACGCCGTTGGCCTCGGGGGCGTGCAAAACCTGGACACCTTTGACCTGCAACATGCCAGCGTACAGGCGTTGAGCCATCGCATTGGCATGACCCGCATTGCACAGCCAAGTGTTGTTGTGGAGCAAACCCACCCAAGGGGCTGAAATGAAGCGCATCTTGGAGGCCAACTGCCCGGCTTGCTTGACGCGCCAGGCAAAGTCCTGCGACAGCGAACGGTCAAAAAAGACCACCGCCTCACCCACCGGCAGGCCATTTTTGGTGCCGCCAAAGCACAGCACGTCCACCCCCGCCTTCCAGGTGATCTCTGCCGGGCTGCAGCCCAAGTGCGCCACGGCGTTGGCAAAACGAGCCCCGTCCATGTGGAATTTAAGGCTGTGTTTTTGGGTCATCCACGACAGGGCGCTGACTTCGTCCACACTGTAGACCGTGCCCAGTTCGGTGGCCTGGGTGATGGACACCACCTTGGGTCGGGGGTAGTGGATGTCGCTGCGTTTGGTGACCAAGGTTTCAATCGCCTCGGGCGTGAGTTTGCCGCGGTGCGCCGCAGTGGACAGACCCTCGGCCACCAGCAATTTGGAGCCGTTGGAGAAAAACTCCGGCCCTCCGCATTCATCGGTTTCGATGTGCGCCACCGGGGTGCAGATGACCGAGTGGTAGCTCTGGCACATGGCGGCAAGAGCGAGGGAGTTGGCAGCGGTGCCGTTGAAGACGTAGTACACGTCGCAATTGATTTCGAACAGCTCGCGCAGCATGTTGGTGGAGCGCTCGGTCCAGCGGTCATCGCCATAGGCCGGCTCGTGGCCGCTGGCGTTGGCCTCCAGCAGGGCTTGCAGCGCCTCGGGACAGGTGCCTGCGTAGTTGTCACTGGCAAATTGCTGAGGTGTGGTGTGCATGTTTTTCTCAGTGTGGTGTGTGGTGCTGTGCCCAATGGGCGTAGGCATGTGCAGACGCGTCGGCTCAACATTCAATGATGTTGACGGCCAGTCCTCCGCGAGCGGTTTCCTTGTATTTTGTCTTCATGTCCGCACCGGTTTCGCGCATGGTTTTGATGACTTTGTCCAGGCTGACGAAATGGCTGCCATCCCCATGCAGCGCCATGCGGGCCGCATTGATGGCTTTGACCGAGGCGATGGCGTTGCGCTCGATGCAGGGAATTTGCACCAGCCCGCCCACAGGGTCACAGGTCAGGCCCAAATGGTGCTCCATGCCAATCTCAGCGGCGTTTTCAACTTGCTCGGGCGAGCCACCCATCACCGCACACAAAGCACCAGCGGCCATGCTGCAGGCCACGCCCACCTCGCCTTGGCAGCCCACTTCGGCACCGCTGATGCTGGCGTTTTCTTTGTACAAAATACCGATGGCTCCTGCGGTGAGAAAAAAGTCGATCAAACCCGCATCGGTAGCGCCAGGCACGAAGCGACGGTAGTAGTGCAGCACCGCAGGCACAATGCCTGCCGCGCCATTGGTGGGCGCCGTAACCACCCGACCGCCAGCAGCGTTTTCTTCGTTCACTGCCAGTGCATACAGGTTCACCCAGTCCAACACGGCCAAAGGGTCGGTCAGGGCCTTCTCGGGCTGGTGCGTCAGGTTGCGCCACAGCTGGGGGGCGCGTCGTTTGACCTTGAAGCCGCCAGGCAAGATGCCGTCGTTGCGCAAGCCCGCCGCGACGCAGTCTTGCATGGTGACCCACAGGTGCAGCAATCCCTTGTCGATGTCGGCATCGCTGCGCCAATGCCGCTCGTTGGTGCGCATCACGCCCGCGATGCTCAAGGCGTGTTCGCGGCAGCGTTGCAGCAACTCGTCGCCGCTGCGAAAGGCCACGGGCAGCGCCGTGCTGTCTGGCATCAAGCGTTTTTGGCGCTCACCGTCCTGTGCCAACTCTTGGCTGATGACAAAGCCACCGCCCACCGAGTAGTAGGTGCGTTCTGCGAGGAGCGCGCCAGTGGCGTCCCATGCCAACAACTTGATGCCATTGGCGTGAAATGGCAAGCTTTGGTTGCGGTAAAACAGCAGATCGTCCTTCTCCTGCCAGGCCACGGTGTGGATACCCAGTAATGGCAGACACCGCCCGGCTCGGATGCGCGCAATGGCTGGCTCGATCTCTTCCACCGGCACCGTTTCCGGCTCATAGCCGCAAAGGCCGAGCAACACCGCTTTGTCGCTGCCATGCCCTTTGCCTGTCGCGCCCAATGATCCATAAAGGTTGCAGCGCACGCGTGCAGTGCGTTGTAACAAGTTATGGCTGTGCAGATCCTGCACAAACAGCCGTGCTGCCCGCATAGGGCCCACGGTGTGGGAGCTGCTGGGACCGATGCCAATTTTGAAGAGATCAAATACCGAAATAGCCATGCGGACGCTCCTGGTGTCGGGGGGGATCAGGCTCGCGCCAAGCTTGTGGGGCCTGCAACCGACAAGTTGGCGTGTGACCACGCCAGCACATGCCCGGCCAACTGATGCGCCGTGATAGCGGACAAGGTCCAGCCCAGGTGACCGTGGCCGGTGTTGTAAAAAACATTGGATTTTTTGCCTGCGCCCACACGCGGCAGCATGGTGGGCATCATGGGGCGCAAGCCGGCCCAGGGCACCACGCGGCGGGTGTCGATGTCCGGGAAGCACTGGTTAACCCATTGGATCAAAGGCTGGATGCGGTCAGCGCGAATGTCCAGGTTGATGCCATTGAACTCGGCGGTGCCAGCGACACGGAAGCGGTCATCGCCCAGGCGACTGGTGACCAGCTTGGTTTCGTCGTCCAACAAGCTGACTTGGGGGGCGGCGCCCTGGCTGGCGGCATCCGGCAGATTGACCGTGATGGAGTAGCCCTTGACCGGGTAAATGTTGATGCGGTCGCCCAGTTGAGCTGCCAGGCGTCGGCTGTGCACGCCCGCACAGATGACGATGCCGTCAAAGGTGAGGGTGTCGGTTTCGCCTGCGTGTTGCACTTGTACAAAAGCACTTTGACCATTGGCCGCCACGCTCAGGACTTCGTGTTCATTGAGGATCTTCACGCCCATGCGCTCACAGGCCTTGGCCAGCCCGTAGGTGAACATGTGGATGTCGCCTGTCGAGTCGCTTTCGGTGAAGTAGCCACCGTAGTAATCGCCATGCAGTGTGGGCTCGATGGCCTTCATTTCAGCGGGGGTGACGGCGCGTCGGGGCAGGCCGCCTTGCGCCAGCAATTTGGAGACTTGGCCTGCGTGGTCGAAGCCTTTTTTATTGCGGTAAAAGTGCAGAATGCCTTCGCGCTTGTGGTCGAACTCAATGCCTTCGGCTTGGGCCCATGCAAAGTGGTGCTCGCGCGAAGCAATGGCCAGTTGCGCGGTGGCCACCGTGTTGTCCTTGTACTTGGGAATGGCGGCGATGAACTCGGCCATCCAGCTGATTTTGTGCCAAGTGGGCGTGGGGTTCATCAACAGAGGGGCATCGCTTTTGAGCATCCACTTCAGCCCCTTGATGATCGTGGAAGGGTGGGTCCAGACTTCGGCATTGGAGGCCGACAATTGCCCACCGTTGGCGTATGACGTTTCCATGCCGGGATAGCGGTTTTTTTCGATCAGGGTGACCTGGATGCCTTGTTGGGCCAGGGCATAAGCGCTGGTCACGCCCGTGATGCCACCACCAATGATGACCATGTGTTTTGCTGAATGATTCATGCAAGTTCTCTCAAATCAACGTCTCAAACAGTAAGGCATGCGGCACGCCGGATGCGTGTTGCATGACCCCCTCTGTTTGAAACCTGAGAGATTCACCGAACGTGCTGTTCAGTTTGCTCCTGCGGTGAACCGGGGTGACGAACCCTGGTTGCTCTTCAGAGTGTGTGGCACCTCATTTGAGGATGGGGTGCCTGCCTGCATCGGTCCTTTGGCCTGAGAGTTTCCGGGGTGGTTGCTCCTTCGGCGCTGTCTGTTGTTTCGACAGTCTCTCCCGATGCGGGAGTTTGATCTTAATCGGTATGTCCTGGTATTTCTAGAATTCGAGAAACATTTATGAAGGAATTCATCGCGGTCAGAGGCCGCGATGTGAACCCCCTCATGCGTAATCGCTCACTGGAATGCAACTGCAAAACAGGTTGCGATCCCCATAAACGTTGTCGACACGGCCCACCTGGGGCCAGTACTTCACACTGCCGGGCACGCGCTGGGCGTGCGCTGCGCCGACCTCGCGGCCATAGGGGCGATTCCATTCGCCAACCAGCAGGCTGTCGGCGGTGTGCGGTGCGTTTTTCAGCGGGTTGTTGTCTTGCGGCCAGGTGCCGTTTTCGATCAGACGGATCTCTTCGCGGATGGCGATCATGGCCTCGATGAAGCGGTCCAGTTCTTGCAGGGTTTCGCTCTCGGTGGGTTCGACCATCAAGGTGTTGACCACCGGAAAGGACAGGGTGGGCGCGTGGAAGCCGTAATCCATCAGGCGTTTGGCCACGTCCTCGGCCATGACTCCCGAGCTGTCTTTGAGGCCGCGCAAGTCGAGGATGCACTCATGGGCCACCAGGTGGCGACCATCGGGCGTTGGGCTGGCGTACAGGGTGGGGTAGTGGTCTGCCAGGCGCTGGCTGATGTAGTTGGCTGCCAGAATGGCCGATTCGGTGGCGTGCTTCAGACCCTCGGCGCCCATCATGCGGCAGTACATCCAGCTGATGGGCAACACGGCGGCATTGCCCAGGGGCGCGGCAGAAATGGCCCCCACGCCATTGACCTGAATGCCGCCTGTGGCATGGCCAGGCAAATAGGGCACGAGGTCTTCCACCACGCACACGGGGCCAACGCCGGGGCCGCCACCGCCATGCGGAATGCAGAAAGTCTTGTGCAGGTTCAGGTGGCTCACATCACCGCCAAACTCTCCGGGGGCCGCCACGCCGACCAGCGCGTTCATGTTGGCACCGTCCACATAGACCCGACCACCGTGCTGGTGCACCAGTTCACAAAGTGCTTTGACTTGCGTCTCGAACACCCCATGGGTGCTGGGGTAGGTGATCATCACCGCGGCAAGCTTGTCGCTGTGTTGCTCGCATTTGGCGCGCAGGTCGTCCATGTCCACGTTGCCATTGGCATCGCATTGGGTCACCACCACCTGCATCCCCACCATCTGTGCGCTGGCGGGGTTGGTGCCGTGCGCACTGCTGGGAATCAGGCAGATGTTGCGGTGCCCTTGTCCCTGTGCGCAGTGGTAGGCCTGGATGACCAGCAAACCGGCGTACTCGCCTTGAGAGCCGGCATTGGGCTGCAGGCTGATGCCCTTGTAGCCGGTGGCCTGGCACAGCCACTCGCGCAGCTGCTGGTCCAGTTGGGCGTAGCCTTGCAGCTGGCTTGCCGGGGAGAAGGGGTGCACGTTGGCAAACTCGGGCCAGGTGATGGGGATCATCTCGCTGGTGGCGTTGAGCTTCATGGTGCAAGAGCCCAGGGGGATCATGCTGCGGTCCAGCGCCAAGTCTTTGTCGGACAGCTGCCGGATGTAGCGCAGCATGCCGGTTTCGGAGGCGTAGCGGTTGAACACCGGGTGGCTGAGAAAGGCTCTGGTGCGGCGCAGCTCGGTCGGGATCAGGGGCTCTACGCCTTTTTCAAACACTTCGAAACTGGGCAGTGTTGAGGCCTGGGTAGTTGACTCGATGGCGAAAACTTGCCACAGGGCGGTGATGTCCTCGCGCGTGGTGGTTTCGTCCAGCGAAATCGACACGCTCTTGTCGCAAGCCTTGCGCAGGTTCATGCCCGCTTGCTGGGCTCGCGCGATGAGCGAGGCCGAGGACTCGCCGATGGCGATCCATACCGTGTCAAAGGCGGTCTCTTTGCGCAACTTGTACCCCAGGCTCTGCAGGCCTTGCGCGAAGATCGCGGTGTAACTCGCCACGCGGCGCGCAATGCGCTTCAATCCCTCAGGGCCGTGGTACACGGCGTACATGCTCGCCACCACGGCGGGCAGCACCTGCGCAGTGCAGATGTTGCTGGTGGCTTTTTCGCGGCGGATGTGCTGCTCGCGGGTTTGCAGTGCCAGGCGGTAGGCGGGTTTGCCATGCACGTCCACGCTCACGCCCACCAAGCGGCCTGGCAGAGAGCGTTTGTAGGCGTCGCGGCAAGCCATGAAGGCGGCGTGTGGACCGCCTGCGCCCATGGGCATGCCAAAGCGTTGCGTGGTGCCCACCACGATGTCGGCACCCATTTCGCCAGGGGGCTTGAGCAGGGTGAGGGCCAGCAGGTCAGCGGCCACGATGAACGCGGCCGACTGCGCATGGCTCTGAGCGGCATAGCCGCTCAGGTCTTCCACCAGCCCGGTGCTGCAGGGGTACTGCACCAACGCGGCAAAATGTTCGGCTTGGAGCGCAGCACTGAAGGCGTCAGCACTCTGCGGCACCAGCACCTCAATGCCCAGCGGTTGGGCGCGCGTCTGGATCACTTCGATGGTTTGCGGGTGGCAGGCGCGCGAGACCACGAAGACCCGGCTCTTGCTTTTGACGGTGCGCATCGCCAGTGTCATTGCCTCGGCTGCTGCGCTGGCCTCGTCGAGCATGGAGGCGTTGGCGATGTCCATGGCCGTCAGGTCGGTCACCATGGTCTGGAAGTTCACCAGCGCTTCCATGCGGCCTTGGCTGATCTCGGCCTGGTAGGGCGTGTAAGCGGTGTACCAAGCGGGATTTTCCAGGATGTTGCGCAGGATCACGCCCGGTGTGTGCGTGCCGTAGTAGCCCTGCCCGATGAAGCTCTTGAGCAACTGGTTCTTTTGCGCCATGCTTTTGAGCTCGGCCAGCGCAGCGGCTTCGGTGACCGGGGCTGGTAAATCCATGGGCCGGGCGCGGGTGATGCTGCGCGGCACGATGGATTCGATCAGGCTGCGGCGAGAGGCTTCGCCAATCACGCTGAGCATGTGCTGCTCATCGGCGGCACTGATGCCAATATGACGAGCGATGAACTCGGATGGATTTTCGAGTTCGCCCAAGGGCTTGAGGGTAGACATCAGCATGTTCGCTCCTGATCGATGCGGGGTGCGCGGGGTGATTTTTTAGCCAGCGGAGAATTGTTTGTAGGCCGTTTCGTCCAGCAGGGCGTCGGCTTGCGCGTGGTTGGACAGCTTGACCTTGAAAAACCAGCCCTGGTTCAAAGGGTCCGAGTTGGCCAGTGAGGGGTCGGCGCGCAGGGCCTCGTTGACCTCGATGATCTCGCCGTCCACAGGCATGTAAACATCGGCGGCCGCCTTGACGGACTCGACCACCCCGGCCACTTCTTTGGCCGCAAAGCTTTTGCCCACCTCGGGCAGGTCAACAAACACCACATCGCCCAGCGCGTCCTGCGCGTGGTGTGTGATGCCGACAACGGCGGTGTCGCCGTCAATTTGCAACCATTCGTGGTCTTCGGTGTACTTGATCATGTCAGGGCTCCTGGAGGGTTGGTATTTGAATTGGAGTCAGATCCCGATTGTTTGGGAAATGAGTGGGGTTAATTGGGATCTGACCCCGATTAATTTTTAGCCGCGGTGGTAGCGGTTGGGCACGAAGGGCAGTGGGCTGACGGCCATGGGGACGGCTTTGCCGCGCACCATGGCGTTCAGGCGTGTGCCCAAGGCCGAATGATCTGCCTGCACATAGGCCAGGGCGATGGGTTTGTCGGCAGTGGGGGCCAGCAGTCCGCTGGTGACCTCGCCCACCATTTGGCCTTGCTCGTTGTGCAAGGCCACGTGTTCGCGAACTGGTATGCGCTCCAGGCCAACCAGACCGACCCGCAGGCGCTGTGGTGGGGCCGTGCCGTCAAGTTGCGCCAATATTTTGGCCGCACCCGGGAACCCACCCGCCCGGGCACCGCCCGTGCGACGCACTTTTTGCAGGGCCCAGTTCAAGCCTGCTTCGACCGGGGTGGTGGTGGTGTCAATGTCGTTGCCGTAAAGGCACAGTCCGGCCTCGAGGCGCAACGAGTTGCGGGCACCCAAGCCCACCGGTTTGACTTCGGGCTGGGCCAGCAGGAGGCGCGCGAAGGCTTCAGCGGCGTGCGCGGGCAGCGAGATTTCAAAACCGTCTTCGCCGGTGTAGCCGCTGCGGGTCACGTACAAGTCAGCACCGCCCACTTCAAAGCCTGCGCCGGTCATGAACACCAGCTTTTCGACGCCGGGCAAGAGGCGCTGCAAGGCGGTCACCGCTTGCGGGCCTTGCAGGGCCAGCAGGGCGCGGTCAAATTGCGGCTCAAGGGTGCAGCGGCTGCCGATGCGTTGCTGGATGTGCGCCAGATCGCCTTGCTTGCAGGCGCCATTGACGATCACGAAAAAGTCACCCCCATTCGACACATCCCGGTTCACAAACATCAGGTCGTCGATGATGCAGCCCTCGTCGTTGAGCAGCAGGCCGTAGCGCTGTTTGTGAATGCCCAGGCCCATCACGTCAACGGGTATCAGGCTCTCCAAAGCGGCCGCTGCCCCAGGTCCCGACAGGCTGAGTTGACCCATGTGCGAGACATCAAACAGGCCGGCGGCAGTGCGTGTGTGGTGGTGTTCGGCCATCAGGCCGGCCGGGTATTGCACCGGCATGCTGTAACCCGCAAAGGGCACCATGCGCGCGCCCAGTTCGATGTGCAGGGCGTTCAAGGGGGTGGTGAGCAAGTCGTCGGTAGCGTTCACAAAAAACTCCAAGGGCAATGAAAAACCACAGCACATGCTGTGGCTTGCCCTCGCTGTCCGCTTTACCTGAGAGATTCGCCGGGAAGCCTTGTATGCTAGGGCGTTCTGCGGGTTGCTCCTTCGGTGGATGCCGTGGCCCGATGGCCCGGCACCTCTCTCCAGTGAGGTAACGCCTTCAAGAAAGACGTTTTGTCAGTCCTTTTGCCTGAGCGTTCAGCAGCTTTCAAACCGCCTGCGCCTTCGGCGGCCAGACCTGTTTCATGGGGATGAAGCAGGTCGGGCGCTCTCCTGACATATGCAAATTCTAACTTTATTTGTTGTAAACCAGATCGCGCAAAGCCAGGGAAATCTCAGGCACATAACTGATCAGCATCAGGCATGCCAGGATCACGCAGATGAAAGGGATCAGGTCTTTGATGATCCGGTCGAGCGAAATTTTGGCCACCGTGCAGGCGGCAAACAGGTTCACGCCGAAGGGCGGGGTGATCATGCCCAAGGCCAGGTTCACCACCATCACCATACCAAAGTGGACCGGGTCGATCCCGAAGTGCACGGCTACCGGCACCAGGATCGGGGCCAGCACGATGATGGCTGCGCCCGTTTCGATGAACATGCCGATGATGAACAAGGCCGCGTTGATGCCCAGCAGGAAATAGATGGGCGACTTCAACACATCCTCCAGCCACAGGCCAATGGCCGCAGGCACGCCAGCACGGGTGATCAAGAAGGCGAACAAGCCCGCATTGGCGATGATGAACATGATCACTGCGCTCGAAATGACCGATTTGCGCAGAATGTTGTACATGTCCCGAAATCCGATCTCCCGGTAGATCAAGGTGCCGACGATGAAGGAATAAAACACCGCCACGGCCGCAGCTTCGGTGGGCGTGAATATCCCGCCGTAGATACCGCCCAACACAACGACGGGCATCATCAAGGCCCACCCCGCTTGCCAAGTGGCTTTGCCAAAACTCAGACGGCCATCGCCATCGTTCTTGCCCCAGCCTCTGAATTTGGCATAAAGCCAGACAAAGAGCATGAGGGCGCAACCAATCAGCAGGCCAGGTCCCACGCCAGCAACGAAGAGTTCACCAATCGAGACTTCGGCGCTGACGCCAAACAAGATCATGGGAATGGAGGGGGGAATGATCACCCCCAACTCCGCAGAGGTCGCTTGCAAGGCCGTGGCCCATGGTCTTGGGTAGCCGTGTTTGATGAGGGCCGGAATCAGGATCGCGCCAATGGCGAAGGTTGTGGCCACCGAAGAGCCGGAGACCGCCGCAAAGATCATGCAGGTCAACACGCAAGTCATGGGCAAGCCACCTTGCACGCCGCCGACGATGCTCTTGGCAAACTCCACCAGTCGGCGAGAGATGCCACCGGTTTCCATCAGGTTGCCCGCCAAGATGAAAAACGGGATGGCGGCGAGCGGAAATTTGTTGATCGAGTTGAACATTTCCTTCACGGAAATGAGCATGTTGGCGTTGCCTACCTGAATGCCGACCACCGCCGACAAACCAATGGACACGGCCACCGAGATGGTGAGTGCAAAGCACAGCAGCATCGTGAAAAGCATGACGAAGCTCATTGTGCAGTCTCCATTTCCATGCGGATGGGGTCGAGCCAAAAACCGATGATGCCGATGATGCTGAACACCGCACCCACCGGCATGGACAAATAAGCCCAGAACATGGACACGCCCTCGAGGCCGATCATCGACTGCACGCTGCCCCGGTGGGCATAGTCCCAGCCCCACCACAAAATGATGCCGCAAAGCGTCAGGGCCGCGATGGCTACAACGCTGTCCAGAACGCGGCGCATGCGTTCACCGCTCATGCGGTATAGCATGTCCACGCTCACCATGGCGCCTTGCCGAAAAGCGGTGGGGATGCCCAGAAACACCATCCAGATCAAACTGAATCGGATCAGCACTTCGGTCCATTCAGCGGGGGATTCGAGGATGAATCGGGTCACGATCTGGTGGATGCCAAAGCCGGAGGCCAAGGCCATCATGAGGCAGGCGACCATCATCGAAAATGAGGTGGTCCAGTGCTCAAAGCGTAAAAAAAGTTGTTTCATCGGCCCGTCACATTGCTGAATTGAAAAACGCCCGCCAGCCTAAACCGGTCGGGCGTTGCCAGAGGGATCAGATCACTTGTAGTTGCGAATGCGGTCCAGGTTGGCTTTGCCAAACTGCTTTTCAAACTCGGCGTTGATGGGGCCCAAAGTGGCAACAAACTTGGACTTGTCCACGTTCTCGACCACGTTCATGCCCTTTTTGCGCAATTCGGCCACACCGTTGGCATCGTCCTTGTCCACACGCGCACGGTTGACCTTGACGGCTTCTTTGGCGGCATCCAGGAAGATTTGCTTGTCAGCGGCACTCAACTTGTCGTAACTGGCCTTGTTCATCAAGATGATGGCGGGTGAGTACACGTGGCCTGTGAGCGACAGGTGCTTTTGCACCTGGTCAAAGTTGGCTGCCATGATCACCGACAGGGGGTTTTCCTGACCGTCCACAGTGCCTTGTTGCAAGGCGGTGAACACTTCAGGAAAGGCCATGGGCGTGGTCACGATGCCCAGGCCTTTGTAGGCGGCCACGTGCACGGGGTTTTCCATGGTGCGCATTTTCAGACCCTTCAGGTCGCCAGGTTCGTTCACCGAGCGCTTGCTGTTGGTCATGTGGCGCACACCGTTCTCGCCCCAAGCCAGAGCCTTGAAGCCTTTGGAATCGAACTTGGTCAGCAACTCCTGGCCGATGGGGCCGTCGAGTACGGCACGTGCGTGCGCCTTGTCACGAAACAGGAAAGGCACGTCAAGAATCCGGGCTTCTGGCACAAAGTTGGGCACGGGGCCTGTCGAAGAAGTGGCCAGTTCCTGGGTGCCCAGTTGAACCGATTCGATCGACTCGCGCTCGCCGCCCAAGGAGCCAGAGTAGAAGTTCTGGATCTTGATGCGCCCGTTGGTGCGCTTTTCAACTTCTTTGGCCAGCGTGTCGATGGCTTCACCCTGGTGGGAGTTCTGTCCTATCGAAATGCTGTTGCGCATGGTGATTTGCGCAGAAGCCATGGTCATCACACCCAGGGCCAAGCTCAGGCCCAACATCAGTTTGCTCAATTTCATTTGTAGCTCCTCGTGGATCAATGGACGATGGCAAATCGGGAATCAATTTGTCATACAAGTTTGATTATGGGGTGCAGTGAGGGTGGTTTGACTACGGGTTTTCGCGGGGGTGCAGATGCCATGGCGACCTGGTCATGCCGAACCCAATGGGCTAAAAAAGAGGCTCTGTGAGCCTCTTTTAATATCTTAGTGGCAGTTACATGCCCGTGTAGTTCGGGCCACCACCGCCTTCGGGCGTGACCCAGACGATGTTTTGCGTCGGGTCCTTGATGTCGCAGGTTTTGCAGTGAACGCAGTTTTGCGCGTTGATCTGCAGGCGATCACTGTTGTCCTCGTTCTTCACGTACTCGTAAACACCGGCCGGGCAGTAACGGCTTTCGGGGCCGCCAAACTTCGCCAGGTTGATGCCCACGGGCACCGAGGCGTCTTTCAAAGTCAGATGCGCCGGCTGGTTTTCTTCGTGGTTGGTGTTGCTGATGAACACGCTGGAGAGTCGGTCAAACGTCAACTTGCCATCGGGCTTGGGGTAGACAATTTGTTCGCACTCGGCGGCAGGCTTGAGGTAGACGTGGTCCGGCTTGTCACGGCGCAGCGTCCAGGGGATATGACCGCGCAGCACAAACTGCTCAAAGCCATTCATCAAGGTGGCCACCGTCAGGCCCTTCTTGAACCAGGCCTTGAAGTTGCGTGACTTGTTCAGCTCGGTGTGCAGCCAGCTGGCCTCGAAAGCCTCGGGGTATGCGCTCAGCTCGTCGTGCTCGCGACCCGCCACGATGGCGTCATACGCCGCTTCGGCCGCCAGCATGCCGGTCTTGATGGCGGCGTGGCTACCCTTGATGCGGCTCACGTTCAGGTAACCGGCATCGCAGCCGACCAAGGCGCCACCCGGGAACACGGTTTTCGGCAGGCTCATCAGGCCGCCTGCGGTGATCGCGCGGGCACCGTAACCAATGCGTTTGGCGTTGACCTCACCCTTGTCGTTGGTGAAGTACCACTTGATGTTGGCGTGGGTCTTCCAGCGCTGAAACTCTTCAAACGGGCTGAGCCAAGGGTTGGCGTAGTCCAGTCCGACCACGTAGCCAATCGCCACTTTGTTGTCTTCCATGTGGTACATGAAAGCGCCGCCATAGGTGTCGTTGTTCATGGGCCAGCCAGCGGTGTGCATGACAAACCCGGGCGTGTGGCGGGCAGGGTCGATCTCCCAGACTTCCTTGATGCCTATGCCATAGGTTTGCGGATCACGGCCTTCGTCGAGCTTGTACTTGGCGATCAGCTGTTTGCCCAGGTGACCGCGTGCGCCTTCGGCGAACACGGTGTACTTGCCGTGCAGTTCCATGCCGAGCTGGAAGTTTTCGGTGGGCTCCCCATCCTTGCCAATGCCCAGATTGCCTGTGGCAATACCTTTGACGCTGCCGTCGTCGTTGTACAGCACCTCTGCGGCGGTAAAGCCAGGGAAAATTTCGACCCCCAGGTTCTCAGCCTGCTGAGCCAACCAGCGCGTGAAATTGCTCAGGCTGATGATGTAGTTGCCGTGGTTTTGTGCAAACTCTGGCAAGAAGATGTCGGGTGTGCGGGTGGCACCGGTCTCGCTTAGGAAACTCCAGTTTTCACCGGTAACGGGCTGGTTGAGCGGAGCGCCCATGGCTTTCCAGTCGGGAAAGAGTTCGCTCAGGGCCTTGGGGTCCATGATGGCGCCCGACAAAATGTGGGCGCCAGGCTCACCGCCTTTTTCAAGCACGACCACCGACACATCGGTGCCTTTTTCGGCGGCCAGTTGCTTCAGGCGGATCGCGGTCGACAGGCCAGCGGGGCCACCACCCACCACGACCACGTCGTAGGGCATGGATTCGCGGGGGCCGTAGGTGCTGAGAATTTCTTCGGGGCTCATGAACGTCTCTTTTGGGAAGTTGTGAATGCTTGGGGCCTCGTGCACACAGCGTGTCGGGCGGGCGACTCATTTTATGCGTCTTGAGGGCCATTCCCCCGCACAATGGGGATAGCTGTTTTCAGCAGCAAACACGAACCCCTGGAAGGAATTGTCATGGCGTACGAAATCGATCTGTCTGGCCGCGTGGCCTTTGTCACCGGTGCTTCAAGTGGCCTGGGCGCCCAATTTGCCAAAACCCTGGCCGCAGCCGGTGCGGGCGTGGTGCTGGCCAGCCGCCGGGTCGAGAAACTCAAAGACCTGCGCGCCGAGATCGAGGCTGCAGGCGGCGATGCGCATGTGGTCGAGCTCGATGTGACCGACCGTCATAGCATTGCGGCCGCCGTGGCGCACGCCGAAACCGAGATGGGCAGTATCGACATTTTGGTGAACAACTCGGGCGTGAGCACCACCCAGCGCATTCAAGATGTGACCGAAGAGGACTATGACTTCGTCTTTGACACCAATGTGCGAGGTGCATTTTTTGTCGCGCAAGAGGTGGGCAAGCGCATGCTGGCACGCGCCAAGGGGGCGGCCCCCGGCAGCTTCACGGGCGGGCGCATCATCAACATCGCCTCGATGGCCGGGCTGAAGGTGCTGCCGCAAATCGGGGTGTATTGCATGAGCAAGGCCGCTGTGGTGCAGATGACCAAGGCCTTTGCGGTGGAATGGGGCAGATTCGGCATCAACGTCAACGCGATTTGCCCCGGCTACATCGACACTGAAATCAACCACCACCACTGGCAAACCGAGCAGGGCCAAAAGCTCATCAGCATGCTGCCCCGCAAGCGTGTCGGGCAGCCCCAGGATCTGGATGCGCTGCTCATGCTGCTGGCCAGCGACCAGAGCCATTTCATCAATGGCGCGGTGATCGCTGCCGACGATGGTTTTGCCGTTTGAGGGGCCAGGCATGAAGTACGTTTTGCCCGAGATCAAAAAGCAGGTGCACCAATTGGTCATCCCCATCCGCTGGGGCGACATGGACGCCATGGGCCATGTCAACAACACGGTTTACTTTCGCTACCTTGAAACCATCCGCATCGACTGGTTTGACCACATCGGCTTCGACCTGAACCCGCAAGGCGAAGGGCCGGTGATCGTGAACGCGTTTTGTAACTTTTACAAACAGTTCGAATACCCCGGGGACATCCTGGCCACCATGTATGTGAGTGACCCGGGCCGCACCACGTTTGAAAGCTGGTGCACGCTGGAGCGCACCGACCAGCCCGGCGAGGTGTTTGCCGCTGGCGGCGCCACCACGATCTGGGTCGACTTTCCCAAGCAAAAATCTGTTCCCTTGCCCGATTGGGTCAAGGCGCTGGTCACGCCCTGATCAGGCTTGTGCAGGGGCCTGCACGCTGGCCTGGGCTTGGCCCACAGCGCGCCACTGGTTGGCATGGCTTTGCAGCCAGTCTTGCGATTGGGTGGGGTGCCCGACCTGCATGGGGTGAAAGTCTTTGCGCGTGTAAGCCCAAATGGGTTTGGCCACGCGCCAGACCAAGCCGTGGCGACCGACCAAAAACTTGGCGGCAGACCACCAGGTTGAAGGCTTGAAAAGCGTCTTGTCGTGCCACAGATTGTTGACTGTCTGGCGCACAACATCGGTGATGAACTGGATGGTCACGAACCAGAACCAGCGCATGCGCCAGGTGTGGTTGCCGCCCAGGCGTTGGTACAGGTCAAAGGCCACGCACTTGTGTTCAGACTCTTCGGCAGCATGCCAGCGCCACAAGGTTTGCAGCGGCTTTTCGGCATGGGCAAACCAATCGCCGGGCTGGTCCATGCGCTCGAGCGTGATGTCGCCAAAAATGGAGGTGTAGTGCTCAAAGGCGGCGGTGATGGCCAATTCGTGCAAATAGCCCTTGTCGCTTTTACTGAAGAATTCTTCACGCCCTTTTTTCAGGCGGCGCTCGGCACGGGGGCCCCAACGGTTGACCAGGCCCTGCTTTTCAAGGTGTGCGTTGTACAGGCCGTGCAAGTGGCGATGCGTGGCTTCCTGGCCAATGAAGCCCTTGGCAAGCTGTTTGAGCTCGGCATTCTCGGGTGTCTCGGGCAGGTGTGTGGCCCCGGCTTTCACCGCATCCATGAAAGACTGTTCGCCCACCGGAAAGCTCATCGACAAGGCGTTGGCATAAGCTGTCAAAAACGCATCGCCGCCGTTCCAGTGGCGCGAAAACCCCTGGCTCAGGTCCACGCTCAAACGGCGTATGGTCAGTTCAGAAGGGGCAGCGGGGTGGGTGTTCATGGTGGTGGGTGAGAGATAACCAATTTTGTTACCAAACTGTATTGTTCAGGTTTTTAAAAGACCGTGCAAAAGGCCACTTAAAAATCACGCAGCGGGCTGGGTCTTGGGCGCGCGGCCCATCAGGTAGAACTCGGGGTTGGGCATCATGCCGCTGAAGCTGGCCATGCGGTTACTCAAGCCAAAGAAAGCGGTAATGGCCGCGATGTCCCAGATGTCCTCGTCGTCAAAGCCGTGGGCATGCAGCGCCACAAAGTCGGCTTCTTCCACCTCATCCGAGTGCTGGCAGACCTTGAGCGCAAAGTCGAGCATGGCGCGCTGGCGGGGCGTGATGTCCGCCTTGCGGTGGTTGATGGCCACCTGATCGGCCACCAAAGGCTTTTTCTCGTAGATGCGCAAAATGGCGCCGTGGGCGACCACGCAATACAGGCACTTGTTGGCGGCGCTGGTGGCGGTCACGATCATCTCGCGATCGCCCTTGGTCAGGCCGCTGCTGCGCCCCACCGACTCGGGCACCATCAAAGCATCGTGGTAGGCAAAAAAGGCTCGCCACTCGGCCGGCCGGCGGGCAAAAGCCAAAAACACGTTGGGCACAAAACCGGCTTTTTCCTGCACTTCGAGCACTTTGGCTTTGATGTCGTCGGGCAAGTCCATGATGTCGGGGGCGGGGTAACGGGGCTTGGTGGGTGTGCTCATGGCGTGTCTCGAAGTGTTTATGCTTTGGCTATTCTCCATCAACTTGAAAGTTGCCCATGTCCGCACCCAAAGCCCCTGCATCGCCCCAAGCCTGGCCCACCGATGAGGCCTTTCAAAACGGCCTGACCACCCGCAACCAGGTGATGGGTGCCGACTATGTGGACCGGGCCTTGGGCGCCGCCACCGAATTCACCCAGCCCATGCAGGAATTCATCACCCGCAACGCCTGGGGCAACGTGTGGCAACGCCCCGGCCTGGACCTGAAAACCCGCAGCCTGATCACCGTGGCCATGCTGACCGCGCAAGGCAAGCAGCAAGAGCTGAAAGCCCATATTCGTGGCGCACTGACCAATGGCGCGACCCCCGAAGAAATTCGTGAACTGATGCTGTGAAGTGGACCCCGAATTTGGGACAGGTGTTTAAGTGGGACACTATCCAAAAAAACGGGTTACCAATGACTGAATCAAAAAAACGCAGAGTTCATCCGCCGGAGTTCAAGGCCAAGGTGGGGCTGGAGGCGCTCGGCGGGATGAAGACCATCAATCAAATCGCCCAGGAGTATGG
>NZ_NESK01000079.1 GCF_003063415.1 Limnohabitans sp. 2KL-17 | reverse complement strand
TTAGGTCCACGCCGAGCCCCTGAGAAACGTTAATTGTTGAGCAACTACACGGACACATGATGCGCGGCGCTGACACCTTCACCGAGAGCCTTTTCACGATGCGTCATTTGGACGATTTCGTACCAGCGAGCCACCCACTGCGCCCGATTCGCAAGATGGTCAATGAGGCCTTGGTGAAGATGGATGCGCTGCTGGGCAGCATGTACGAAGCGGACATCAAAGGAGGTCGCCCCAGCATTGCGCCCGAGAAACTGTTGCGAGCCATGCTGCTGCAAATTTTCTACAGCGTGCGCTCTGAGCGCCAATTGATGGAGCAGACCCAATACAACCTGCTGTTTCGCTGGTTCATTGGCCTGTCTATGGACGATGCAGTGTGGGTGCCCAGCGTGTTCAGCAAAAACCGTGAACGGCTGATCGAGCACGACGCGGTCATTGAGTTGTTCAACCAAGTGCTGGAGATGGCCGACAAACAAGGCCTGCTCTCGGGTGAGCACTTCAGTGTGGACGGCACACTCATCGATGCTTGGGCAGGCCACAAAAGCTTTGTACGCAAGGACGGCAGTGACGGAGGCGATGGTGGCAACTTCAAAGGCCAAAGCCGCAGCAACGAGACACACGAATCGACAACAGATGGCGATGCCAGGCTCTACCGCAAGGGCCATACGACAAGCGAGCTGCGCTACATGGGCCACACATTGAGCGACAACCGCCATGGCTTGATTGCCAGCGCGGTGGTGACCATAGCAGACGGCTACGCCGAGCGTGAAGCGGCCAAAGCCATGATGGCAGATGCGCTGCAAGCCAAGGGCGATCCAGACGTTGAAATCACATTGGGCGCGGACAAGGGCTATGACGCAGAGGAATTCATCAAGGCGCTGCAAGAGATGAAGGTTACGCCGCATGTGGCGCAAAACACCTCGGGCAGGAAGTCAGCAGTACCCGATGCGATAGCGGCCGCGGTGGGCTACGGCATCTCACAGCAAAAGAGGAAGTTGATCGAACAAGGTTTTGGCTGGGCCAAAGTGGTGGGCCACATGGCGCAGGTGATGGTGCGGGGGCTGGAGAAAGTCGATCAGATGTTTGTGCTGACGATGACCGCCTATAACCTCACGCGCATGCGCACCTTGGGGCAAATCCGTCAGCAGGGGGCG
>NZ_NESK01000078.1 GCF_003063415.1 Limnohabitans sp. 2KL-17 | reverse complement strand
AAGCAATGATCTTGGCAACGACGCCAGCACCAACGGTGCGGCCACCTTCACGAATGGCGAAGCGCAAGCCTTCTTCCATCGCAATGGGGTTGATCAACTTCACAGTGATCGACACGTTGTCACCCGGCATCACCATCTCTTTGCCTTCTGGCAACTCGATCGCACCCGTCACGTCCGTCGTACGGAAGTAAAACTGAGGACGGTAGTTGTTGAAAAACGGCGTGTGACGGCCGCCTTCGTCTTTGGACAAGACATAAATCTCGCCCGTGAAGTGCGTGTGTGGCTTGATCGAGCCTGGCTTGCACAGCACTTGGCCGCGCTCAACGTCTTCACGCTTGGTGCCGCGCAGCAAAATACCAACGTTGTCGCCCGCTTGACCTTGGTCCAGCAACTTGCGGAACATCTCCACACCCGTGCAAGTGGTCTTGACGGTGTCTTTGATGCCCACGATTTCGATTTCTTCACCGACTTTGACAATACCGCGCTCGATACGGCCAGTCACCACAGTGCCGCGACCAGAGATGGAGAACACGTCTTCCACGGGCATCAGGAAGGCGCCGTCCACGGCGCGCTCTGGCAATGGGATGTAAGTGTCCAGCGCATCGGCCAGCTTCATGATGGCTTCTTCGCCCAATGGGCCTTTGTCGCCTTCGAGGGCCAGCTTGGCTGAACCCTGGATGATCGGTGTATCGTCGCCAGGAAAATCGTACTTGGACAAAAGTTCGCGAACTTCCATCTCGACCAGTTCCAGCAACTCGGCATCGTCCACCATGTCGCACTTGTTCAGGAACACGATGATGTAAGGCACGCCCACCTGGCGAGCCAACAAGATGTGCTCACGGGTCTGGGGCATCGGGCCGTCAGCAGCCGAGCAAACCAAAATCGCGCCGTCCATCTGGGCAGCACCGGTGATCATGTTCTTCACATAGTCAGCGTGGCCTGGGCAGTCCACGTGCGCGTAGTGACGGCTTTGTGTCTCGTACTCCACGTGCGCGGTGTTGATCGTGATACCACGGGCTTTTTCTTCGGGCGCAGCGTCGATCTGGTCGTACGCTTTGGCCGAACCACCGAACTTGGCGGCCAACACGGTGGTGATGGCAGCTGTCAGTGTGGTTTTACCGTGGTCAACGTGACCGATGGTGCCCACGTTGACGTGAGGTTTGGTCCGTTCGAATTTTTCTTT
>NZ_NESK01000077.1 GCF_003063415.1 Limnohabitans sp. 2KL-17 | reverse complement strand
GGAGGGCCAGAACATGCGTCCTGCCAACAGGTGCCGACGGTGTCGGCTTTGAACCCCTGTCCCCGATCAATTCAGGTGGGGGATTTTGAAGTGGCCATAAGTGGGGGAATTTGGGTGGCCATCAGGGTCGCAAAAGCGCCAGTGCGTGCTCGCTGGCGTCTCGCGCACGACGGTCTATGTCAAGCGCAAAGCCGTGTTTTTTGTCGAGGCAGACGAGGTGCTCAAGCGGCTGATTGATGAGGAGTACACGCGCCACCCCTTTTACGGTAGCCGCAAGATGTGAACCTGCCCCTGTTTGACGTACTGCTTAGCCACTTCATTATGCGGCCTTCAATTGCTGTGCCGCGTCCCAGCGTTTTTCAAACTGCATCGGACTGACGTAGCCCAACGTGGAGTGCAACCGCCGGTGGTTGTAGAACGTCAGCCAGTCAATCACCTCATCCATTGCCTGCCTGCGGGTTGCAAACCTCTGTCCGTACAGCCTGCCCACCTTCAAGCGACCCCACAGACTCTCCGTAGGTGCGTTGTCCCAGCAGTTTCCCTTGCGGCTCATGGAACTTCTCATTTTGTAACCCGCCAGCGTGCCCTGGAACTCATGCCCGCAGTATTGGCTGCCTCGGTCCGAATGGAAGATCAGGCCTGGCGCTGGCTGACGCCGGAACCATGCCATCTTTAACGCGTCTGTCACCAGGCTGCTCTGCATGTGAGGCTGCATGCTCCAGCCCACCACCTGTCGGCTGAACAGGTCTATCACTGCTGCCAAGTACAAACCAGCCCTCGTCGGTGGCGATATAGGTGATGTCTCCCGTCCAGACCTGGTTAGGGCTACGCTGAACAAGCCACCGAATTCAGCGATATGTTGCTAGTTGATTGCATGATGCGAGATGTGATGGGCGAAGCGGCCCAATTTCGGCCCGTATTTCTGGCCTTTTCACGCCAGACACGCGCATTGCGCGCTCTGAAGACGCACTCATGCCATGCGGCGTCCACGCGCTAAGTAGATGTTGGCCAGACCCAAGGCCACGAACGAGCGCGTGGCGTTCTTGGCCAGGCCGCGATAGCGCACCTTGGTGAAGCCCCACAGCCGCTTGACCACTGCGAAGACGTGCTCCACCCGGGCGCGTACCTTGGACTTGTTGCGATTCTTCGAGCGCAGGGCCGGGTCAACCTCACCTCCCTTGCGCACCCGCTGGTTGGTGAAGTCGTTCGCATGTGGTGCCTTGGATGCGATCAGTGCCTTC
>NZ_NESK01000076.1 GCF_003063415.1 Limnohabitans sp. 2KL-17 | reverse complement strand
AAAGTCAGGACAGCCTTGATGGCAGTTTAAGTTGCACTCAACTTCTCGCAGCTGGTCGGCGCTGCCCCGCTTTTTGCCTTTTGTATTGCAGGCTCAATCTCAATCCTGACTTCCCCGGCCGCAGTCGCGCTGGAGCGCAGCGCAACTGGGAGTCTTTCTTTGCTCCGGTATTTGTCCACGATCATCGCACCGCCGCCGCTTGACGTCTGGTGAACCTCTTGCGGTGTTTGATTGTCCAGTGACTGGTGCGGGCGCTCGATGTTGTAGAAAGCAAAGTATTTCGTCAGGCCCACCAGTAACTCGCCCATGGTGGCATAGCCGTTGAGGTAGATATCCTCATGCTTGACGCTCCTCCAAAGCCGCTCCACAAAGATGTTGTCATAGGCCCGGCCCCGGCCGTCCATGCTGATGGTGATCCCCTCGCGATTGAGCACGCCCGTGAATGCCTCGCTGGTGAATTGGCTGCCCTGGTCGCTGTTGAATACCTCAGGCTTGCCGTGCTCACGCAAGGCGTCCTCCAGGCAGTCCACGCAAAACGCGGCCTCCATGCTGTTGCTGATTCGCCAGCTCAGCACCCGCCGGGAGTACCAGTCAATCACAGCCACGAGGTAGGCAAAGCCCCGAGCTAGCCGCACATAGGTGATGTCCGTGCTCCAGACCTGATTGGCCCGCACCACGGGCACGCCACGCAGGAGATAGGGGTGCACCTTGTGCTGCGGGTGCGCCGCGCTCGTATTCGGCCCTGGTGCCATACCAGCCAGCGACATGCTGCGCATGTAGCGCTGCACCCGCTTGCGGTTGACCCAGTGTCCGCAACGCCCCAAGTACACCACCATCTTGCGGCTACCGTAAAAGGGGTGGCGCGTGTACTCCTCATCAATCAGCCGCTTGAGCACCTCGTCTGCCTCGACAAAAAACACGGCTTTGCGCTTGACATAGACCGTCGTGCGCGAGACGCCAGCGAGCACGCACTGGCGCTTTTGCGAGACACCAACATTGGCGCCGATCCAAGCACGGCGGATCATGGTGGGCTGATCCCTGACTTTTTTTTGAGCCAGTCTAGTTCCATCTTCAAGCGTCCAATCTCCCCGTAAAGTCTATCGGGCGCACTCTCTGGTGTGACTGGCTGAGGTCCACGTTTGCCTTCAAACAGGCTTTTGGCCTGGGCTTGGATCTCCCGCTTCCATTGACCGACCTGGATCGGATGGACGCCATACTCCTGGGCGATTTGATTGATGGTCTTCATCCCGCCGAGCGCCTCCAGCCCCACCTTGGCCTTGAACTCCGGCGGATGAACTCTGCGTTTTTTTGATTCAGTCATTGGTAACCCGTTTTTTT
>NZ_NESK01000075.1 GCF_003063415.1 Limnohabitans sp. 2KL-17 | reverse complement strand
GGCTTACAAGTGGGCCAAGGCGAACAAAAAACGAAGGGAATATCAGAATGCGAAAGGAAAATCAAAAAAATCAAAACCATGCGGGGCGAAATTGCGCTCGCGAATGGGGTATTTCAGCAGCCTGTTATAGGCAACAAAATTTCATTGCATTCCGTAAAAATCCTGCTGCGCAATTTTCAAGTGGTGCTGAGAACCGTACCCCTGGTGATCTAATCTAACCCCACCTACTGATCTGCCCATATGGACATCCAAGTCGTCGTAGCCAATTTAGTCAAGCAGCCAGATGCCCAAGCGGTGATCAATTCTGCCAATGCCAACCTGCGTCTTGGATCTGGTGTTGCTGGTGCAATTCATACGGCTGCTGGTGATGAGCTTGAGGACTACTGCGAGCAGTTCGCTCCATTAGCTCTCGGCATGGCGGTGATCACCCCCGGCTTTAAGTTACCTAATCAGTATGTGATCCACGCCCGTGCTGGACATTACTTATTTGAGGAAGAAGCTGAGGCATATCTCGAGTCGGCATATAGATCGGCGCTGTCCATCGCTGTGACTCATAACATTGAGTCTGTTGCCATGCCTGCAATGGGTATTGGTGTTTTCAAGTTTCCGGTGGAGTTGGCTGCCGAGATCACTGCTAAGGTATTGCGATCACCTGAGTGGGATGGCACCTCATTGAAGTGGGTACGCCTTTGTGTCATAGATGAAGCTCTCAAAGCCGCATACATTGCAGCACTGGGTTAAGAGCGAACTCGCGTTCGCTTGCTCTTCGCATTCGCTCATCGCACATTTCTTCTTCATTTCAGTCTCCGAACAGTCCGATCGATTGATTTGACTTAGAGACTTTTGGAAGATTCAACCCACACTGAGCCTACACAGGGCTCAGTGTGGGTAGGACTCTTTTGGTGAGTTCGTTACCACAGCACTTCAGCACAACCAAATTGGTAAGGGCGGTTTCGCGGTCTCCTTTTATGTGCTGCTTTGAAACGCAGCGTCTGCGATAGCTGAAGTGCCAACCGATCGCAGTGTTTGCAAGTTGCCGTGTAAGCAGGGCTTGCTCGTGATGCTGAAGGCTTACAGCCTTCCATCTTTGTGCCGTTTTTGTGCTTTGTCTGTAATAGGTGGCAAACCATAACAACACAAATAAATGTGCTTTCGACAAATCTTTGCTACCGCTCAAATCTTCCTTCCCTGCGACACCGTTGTCCAGTTGTTGGGCGTCATATCGAATGAGTCCCTGATGGCCAGTCCAAATTCCCCCACCCGTGGCCACCCCAAATTCCCCCAGGCAGCGCAGCCAGATTATGACGTTTCCAGATTGACGTCCAAGCGTGCCGCCGCCTCCTTGAGCCTGTAGCTCTT
>NZ_NESK01000074.1 GCF_003063415.1 Limnohabitans sp. 2KL-17 | reverse complement strand
CACCACAGCAGAGAAGGCTGCTGCCCAAGCCGTGCTCGATGCGGCCAAACTAGCAGCCGCCAAAGCCACAGCTGAAGCGGACGCGGCGGCCAAAGCGGTGCAAGACAAAGCGGCGGCGGACAAAGCGGCGGCTGAAGAGATTGCTGCCAAAGCGGCCGATGAAGTTGCTGCCGCCAAAGCGCTGGTTGCTGCCCAAACTGCACTGACTGCGGCCAACGCCAGCGGCACCACAGCAGAGAAAACTGCTGCCCAAGCCGTGCTCGATGCGGCCAAACTAGCAGCCGCCAAAGCCACAGCTGAAGCGGACGCGGCTAGCAAAGCGGTGCAAGACAAAGCGGCGGCGGACAAAGCGGCCGGTGAAGAGATTGCTGCCAAAGCGGCCGATGAAGTTGCTGCCGCCAAAGCGCTGGTTGCTGCCCAAACTGCACTGACTGCGGCCAACGCCAGCGGCACCGCAGCAGAGAAGGCTGCTGCCCTAGAGGCCTTCAATGCGGCCAAACTAGCGGCCGCCAAAGCCACAGCTGAAGCGGACGCGGCTAGCAAAGCGGTGCAAGACAAAGCGGCGGCGGACAAAGCGGCCGGTGAAGAGATTGCTGCCAAAGCGGCCGATGAAGTTGCTGCTGCCAAAGCGCTGGTTGCTGCCCAAACTGCACTCACTGCGGCCAACGCCAGCGGCACCACAGCAGAGAAAACTGCTGCCCAAGCCGTGCTCGATGCGGCCAAACTAGCAGCCGCCAAAGCCACAGCTGAAGCGGACGCGGCGGCCAAAGCGGTGCAAGACAAAGCGGCGGCGGACAAAGCGACGGCTGAAGAGATTGCTGCCAAAGCGGCCGATGAAGTTGCTGCCGCCAAAGCGCTGGTTGCTGCCCAAACTGCACTGACTGCGGCCAACGCCAGCGGCACCACAGCAGAGAAAGATACTGCCCTAGAGGCCTTCAATGCGGCCAAACTAGCAGCCGCCAAAGCCACAGCTGAAGCGGACGCGGCGGCCAAAGCGGTGCAAGACAAAGCGGCGGCGGACAAAGCGGCGGCTGAAGAGATTGCTGCCAAAGCGGCCGATGAAGTTGCTGCCGCCAAAGCGCTGGTTGCTGCCCAAACTGCACTGACTGCGGCCAACGCCAGCGGCACCACAGCAGAGAAAACTGCTGCCCAAGCCGTGCTCGATGCGGCCAAACTAGCAGCCGCCAAAGCCACAGCTGAAGCGGACGCGGCGGCCAAAGCGGTGCAAGACAAAGCGGCGGCGGACAAAGCGACGGCTGAAGAGATTGCTGCCAAAGCGGCCGATGAAGTTGCTGCCGCCAAAGCGCTGGTTGCTGCCCAAACTGCACTGACTGCGGCCAACGCCAGCGGCACCACAGCAGAGAAGGCTGCTGCCCTAGAGGCC
>NZ_NESK01000073.1 GCF_003063415.1 Limnohabitans sp. 2KL-17 | reverse complement strand
CCTCGCAAGCCTCGTCGGCCAAGTTGAACCAGTGCTGCACAAAGTACATGCGCAACATACGCTCAAGTCCCACCGGCGGGCGACCATTGCCCGGCTTGGGGTAATGCGGCTCGATCACTTCGCATAGCGCATGCCACGGAACGATCTCATTCATTGTGGAGAGGAACACGTCGCGCCTGGTTGCGCGACGGTATTGTTCGAATCCGGCTCCTGCATCGGCCGCTAGGGCAAGGGTCTGTTGTTTCATCGACCTATAACGAAACAGCACCCAATGCGGTGGACTTATTCAGCGTAGCCTTAACCTCTCTTGAGATCAGGGAATCGCCATATGAACTGGGACACGGCATTACCTTGTCCAGCTCCTATGTGCACGTCATGTCGAATACTATGCTTGCGGTCAAGCGACCTGAACAGACAGGGCTGCACCATCCTGGGCCTTGGCTTGCAACGGGTGATGGATTTGGGTTTGATTCGAATGTCGTACTCCACATTCCGGACACCTACAAACGAAAAGGTATGAAATCTATAGAGGTGGCGATGCAAATTGCAGCGTTGTTGCGTCTTTGGGTTGATCCACGCATCCGCCTTACCCTGATATCCACCGGTCATCCGTGCGAAATCACCACTCCTGATAGTGGTCCACGTGTACATGTCGCGAACGCTATGGAAATTCAGCCTTGGTACTTCCAACTATGCCCAGCAACAGAGCGTGACACTACGGAGGACCTCTTATGGATAAGAGAGCATTGGGAAAATGCGTTAGAACTCACCCAGCGTAGTGCGGCATTCAGCCTCGGTCTTGAGGCTATCGCTAATGCGCAGCTCATTCACAGTCCCGCGCTTGGTATCGTGTCTGTATGGGCAGCGCTTGAGTCTCTTTTTACTGGCTCAACTACCGAACTACGCTTTCGGGTTTCGGCCATGATTGCCTCCTACCTTAAGCCGCTAGGTCCTGACAGAGTTGCTGAGCAGAAGAGAGTTCTAAAACTTTACGACGCACGCTCTGCAGCAGCTCATGGGGCGCCAAAACATACTCGCGATGATCTTTTAGCATCGTTGGAACTGTTGAGAAAGGTTTTGATCAGGATGATCCACCAGAACAAGGTGCCAACCAAAGAGGACCTCGAATCACTGCTATTCGGTGCGGCGTAATCTTGAAAGACTGAATCAACTTTCAAGCGCCCTGATGGCCAGTCCAAATTCCCCCACCCGTGGCCACCCCAAATTCCCCCAGGCAGCGCAGCCAGATTATGACGTTTCCAGATTGACGACCAAGCGTGCCGCCGCCTCCTTGAGCCTGTAGCTCTTGCCCTCAAACTCCAGCATCACGCAGCGGTGCATCAACCTGTCAAGAATCGTGCTGGCCATGGTCATATCCCCCAGATATTTGCCCCAGTC
>NZ_NESK01000072.1 GCF_003063415.1 Limnohabitans sp. 2KL-17 | reverse complement strand
ACCGTGGCCAACCTGCAAAGCCTGGGCTTGAGCGGCATCACCACCAAAAACTTACCCGCCGTGCTCAGCGCCCTGGCTGCACAGGCAGATGACGGCAGTGCCACAGACTCCCTGACCGAACTGCAAACCCTGGTCACCGCCGCAGGCAAGGCCCAATCGGTCATCGAGGCTTATGCCAACAACAACGACAACAACCTGACAACCTTCAGAGCCCCCACCGCCAGCGACTACGCCAGCGTGGGCCTCACCAACCTCAGCACCGCCCAAGTCACGGCTATCAACAGCGCCCTCAAAACCGTCACCGTGGTGGACACCAGCAGCGATACGCCCAGCGAACTGCTCACCATCAAAGGCATTTTGGATACATTGCAGGCCATGGCCGGCAACAACGCCAGTACCGACACCCTGAGCAAGACCGATCTGGCCCTCATTGGCGTTGTGGTCGACAATGTCACTTACACCTCTGGTGGTAACTCGGTCACCTCCGACATCGCCACCCTGGCCAGCCAAGCCATCAAGGCCAAGGCCGGCTTGACCCTGCCCACCGTGCAAGAAATGGACAAGTGGGTCAGCATCTATGAAGGGGTGATGCAGCTCGTGGCCACCGGCAACACCGGCCAAAGCACCCTCACATTGCAGCAGCTCAAAGACTTTGCGCTTGTACCTGCAGGGGTCACTGACCCCATTGCCAAAGTGCTGGAAACCATCACAAAGGGCGGCAACAATGGCGCCCCGGGCATCCAAAACCAGGTGTTCACTACAGACGCCGCCCTAAAGGCCGCCATCCAGAACACATTTGGAACACCAATCAGCATCGATCACCGGACCAATCTCAAGAACAGCCAGTTCGACGCCGGCTTCTCGGTTAAGGCCGGGGCCATCGTCACCGTAACCTTCACCGTCGGCGGCTCTGCCATCACCCTGACCGATTACTTCACCAAGAACACTGACGCCGACACCGGCAAAGACATTTACACCGCCAAGGCTGGCGCCTTCACCGGCACAGAGACTGTCATCGTGGCCGCCACCTACACCGACAACAACGGCTTCACCTCAAACGCAGCACCCGTCACCCTCAAGCCCATCGACACCACAGCAACCACGCCCGTGATCACCGCTGTTGCCGACTCCAATGCCGCCACAGCCAACACCTTCGACCAAGGCTTCACCGTCACCGCAGGCTCTGTCGTTATCGTCAAAGTCGGCACCTCTGATGTCACCAACTCCTTCACCAAGACCACCGCCAACGGCCTAGACACCTACACAGCCATCGCTAACGCATTCACAGGCTCAGAGAGCGTCACCGTCAACGCCACCCTCACCGACGCCGCCGGCAACATCGCCACGGCAGCACCCGTCACCCTCAAGCCCATCGACACCACAGCAACCACGCCCGTGATCACCGCTGTTGCCGATTCCAACGCCGCCACAGCCAACACCTTCGACCAA
>NZ_NESK01000071.1 GCF_003063415.1 Limnohabitans sp. 2KL-17 | reverse complement strand
ACTTCATCGGCCGCTTTGGCAGCAATCTCTTCACCGGCCGCTTTGTCCGCCGCCGCTTTGTCTTGCACCGCTTTGCTAGCCGCGTCCGCTTCAGCTGTGGCTTTGGCGGCTGCTAGTTTGGCCGCATTGAAGGCCTCTAGGGCAGTATCTTTCTCTGCTGTGGTGCCGCTGGCGTTGGCCGCAGTGAGTGCAGTTTGGGCAGCAACCAGCGCTTTGGCGGCAGCAACTTCATCGGCCGCTTTGGCAGCAATCTCTTCAGCCGTCGCTTTGTCCGCCGCCGCTTTGTCTTGCACCGCTTTGGCCGCCGCGTCCGCTTCAGCTGTGGCTTTGGCGGCTGCTAGTTTGGCCGCATCGAGCACGGCTTGGGCAGCAGTTTTCTCTGCTGTGGTGCCGCTGGCGTTGGCCGCAGTGAGTGCAGTTTGGGCAGCAACCAGCGCTTTGGCGGCAGCAACTTCATCGGCCGCTTTGGCAGCAATCTCTTCAGCCGCCGCTTTGTCCGCCGCCGCTTTGTCTTGCACCGCTTTGGCCGCCGCGTCCGCTTCAGCTGTGGCTTTGGCGGCTGCTAGTTTGGCCGCATTGAAGGCCTCTAGGGCAGCAGCCTTCTCTGCTGTGGTGCCGCTGGCGTTGGCCGCAGTCAGTGCAGTTTGGGCAGCAACCAGCGCTTTGGCGGCAGCAACTTCATCGGCCGCTTTGGCAGCAATCTCTTCAGCCGTCGCTTTGTCCGCCGCCGCTTTGTCTTGCACCGCTTTGGCCGCCGCGTCCGCTTCAGCTGTGGCTTTGGCGGCTGCTAGTTTGGCCGCATCGAGCACGGCTTGGGCAGCAGTTTTCTCTGCTGTGGTGCCGCTGGCGTTGGCCGCAGTCAGTGCAGTTTGGGCAGCAACCAGCGCTTTGGCGGCAGCAACTTCATCGGCCGCTTTGGCAGCAATCTCTTCAGCCGCCGCTTTGTCCGCCGCCGCTTTGTCTTGCACCGCTTTGGCCGCCGCGTCCGCTTCAGCTGTGGCTTTGGCGGCTGCTAGTTTGGCCGCATTGAAGGCCTCTAGGGCAGCAGCCTTCTCTGCTGTGGTGCCGCTGGCGTTGGCCGCAGTCAGTGCAGTTTGGGCAGCAACCAGCGCTTTGGCGGCAGCAACTTCATCGGCCGCTTTGGCAGCAATCTCTTCAGCCGTCGCTTTGTCCGCCGCCGCTTTGTCTTGCACCGCTTTGCTAGCCGCGTCCGCTTCAGCTGTGGCTTTGGCGGCTGCTAGTTTGGCCGCATCGAGCACGGCTTGGGCAGCAGTTTTCTCTGCTGTGGTGCCGCTGGCGTTGGCCGCAGTCAGTGCAGTTTGGGCAGCAACCAGCGCTTTGGCGGCAGCAACTTCATCGGCCGCTTTGGCAGCAATCTCTTCAGCCGCCGCTTTGTCCGCCGCCGCTTTGTCTTGCACCGCTTTGGCCGCCGCGTCCGCTTCAGCTGTGGCTTTGGCGGCTGCTAGTTTGGCCGTAT
>NZ_NESK01000070.1 GCF_003063415.1 Limnohabitans sp. 2KL-17 | reverse complement strand
CTAGATGTCCCGCTGCGTTGGTCTGTGCTCAGTCATGGCTCACCTCCACGCTGGACCGCAGGCCGTCATAGCGCGCCGTGTTGGCCAGTGGCACCTCACTGAGCTGCAGAGATGTTTCGGCTTGCTGCGGCATCGGTGGACTGCTCAACCGCGCCAACACATTGCGCACATGCTCAACGCTGATGCCACCGTTGGGAGTGGCGCCTTCCAGCAAAACCTCCACCGCCACCAATACAGCGTCCAGCCCCGCTTGCGGCACCACGGCCAGCACCTGGGCCATCACCCGGTCACCTCCCGCATGGCGCAACAACGACTGCCTCAGCCTCAGCAGCGCAGACGGCAATTCCATAAATGGCGTGCCATTCCTCAGCGCCCCCGGCTTGCGCTGCACCAGATCGATGTAATGCTGCCAGTCGTAGCTGATTTGCGCCCGATTGGTCAGCCTTGTGTGGCTGGCCACGATGGCGTCTTGGGCCACCACATCGACTCGGCTCGGATACAGCCTTGTACTGACCATCTGCCCAGCCCACTCGCACGGCACCGCATACTTGTTGCGCGCCACATTGACCAAACAGGTGCTGCTCACCCGGGCCGGATTCTCCACATACCCATCAAACGGCTCAGGCATGCTCATCAAGTGCTCACGCTCCAAATCCAGCATCTCGGCCAGCGTGAACTGCTTGTGCTCAGGGTGCGGTGTTTCGGCCCAGATCGAGCGGCAGCGCTCGGCCAACCAGGCATTGAGCTCCGGGAACGAGCCAAACCGCTTTGTTCCCGCCTCTATCCAGATGCGCCTGCGGCTGTCCTGCACGTTCTTCTCCACCACCCCTTTCTCCCAGCCCGAAGCCACGTTGCAAAAGTCCGGCTCAAACAGGTAGTGGCTGCACAGCGCATTGAAGCGGGCATTGACGATGCGACCTTTGCCTTTCTTGACCTTGTCCACCGCCGTCTTCATGTTGTCGTAAATGCCCCGGCGCGCCACACCGCCCAGCGCAGCAAAACTGCGGGTGTGCGCGTCAAACAACATCTCGCGCCCCTGGCTGGGGTAGGCCACCACCCAGAACGCCCGGCTGGCGCACAGCTTGAGGTGCGAGACCTGCATGTGGTGGTACACACCGCCAATGAGTAACCCTTCCTCACTCCAGTCAAACTGAAACGCTTCGCCCTGCTCGAAACTCAAAGGCACATACGCCTTGGATGCAGCCTTGCCCTCTTGCTCGCGCCAAGCCCGAATGAAGTCGGTCACCCGGCTATAGCCGCCCCGATAGCCCTGAGCCTGCAACTGCGCCAACAACGCCCGTGCACTGCGCCGGGCATGTTTGGGTCGATGGGAATCGGCTTTGAGCGCCTGCACCAACGGCGCCTCAAACGCGCTGAGTTTGGTGAATCCGCTTTGCCTTTTGTATTTGGGAGCCTGGGGCTTTGAGCCATTTTTTGACCGTGTTGCGCGATAACCCCGTGCGCTTGGCGATCTCGCTGTTGGAGAGTTGCTCGCGCAACTTCATGCGCCTGACCTTACCTATCATTTCCATGGTGATCACCTTCTATCTCTCCTGCTGAATATTTCAGCAGGCCAGTTGAACACC
>NZ_NESK01000007.1 GCF_003063415.1 Limnohabitans sp. 2KL-17 | reverse complement strand
CCTCGCAAGCCTCGTCGGCCAAGTTGAACCAGTGCTGCACAAAGTACATGCGCAACATACGCTCAAGTCCCACCGGCGGGCGACCATTGCCCGGCTTGGGGTAATGCGGCTCGATCACTTCGCATAGCGCATGCCACGGAACGATCTCATTCATTGTGGAGAGGAACACGTCGCGCCTGGTTGCGCGACGGTATTGTTCGAATCCGGCTCCTGCATCGGCCGCTAGGGCAAGGGTCTGTTGTTTCATCGACCTATAACGAAACAGCACCCAATGCGGTGGACTTATTCAGCGTAGCCCTAAACCAGCCATGTTTAAAAGCCCTGCAGTGCAGGGCTTTCTTCTTGGATTGAAATTTGATCCAGCTGTGACCGAATCAACGTTCGTCGAAACTCACCACGACCCGGTCGCTGGTCGGACGGGCTTGGCAGGACAGGATGAAGCCTTGCTCGACTTCCGGTTTTTCGAGTGTGAAGTTCTTGTCCATCACGGTTGTGCCTTCCATCACCTTACAGCGGCAAGTGCAGCAAACGCCGGCTTTGCACGAATAGGGCAGGTCCAGACCCAGGGACAGCGCGATGTCGAGGATTTTTTCGTTACGGTTCATCGGCATGTCGTAGGGCTTGCCATCGAGCACCACGGTCAGCTGCACTTCACCTTCCTCGCGGGTGGCCTTATGGCCCAGCACAGCCTGGCTGCGCTGTTCGGGGCTCAGCGCTTCCAGTGTGGGGGAACTGAAGCGTTCGGTGCGGATGCGCTCGGCCTTGATGCCGGCACCCAGCAGAGCTTGCTCAGTCGCTTCGATCATGGCTTCGGGGCCGCAAACAAAGACCTCGTCCATGCTGCCCACAGGCAAAAACGCATCGATGATGGCACGCACTTTGTCGCCATCGATGCGGCCTTCCAGCAGGGGCACTTCTTGCGCCTGGCGTGACAGGATGTGGATCAGTGTCAGGCGGTCAGGGTAGCGGTCTTTCAGGTCTTGCAGCGCTTCGTTGAACATGACACTGTCCATGCGGCGGTTGCCGTAGACCAGGGTGAACTTGGATTCGGGCTGGTCTTCAAGGGTGCTGGACAAGATGGACAGGATGGGTGTGATGCCCGAGCCTGCTGCAAAGCCCACCCGGTGGATGGCGCGGGGCCGTTGCACCACAAAACGGCCATCGGGCGGCATCACGCGCAAGGTGCCACCGGCTTGAAGTTGTGTGGCCGCCCAATTGGAAAACACGCCGCCTTCAACGGGACGGATGCCCACTTCGAGCAGGCCTTGCTTTTGCAGCAAGCTATTGGCTGAACAGATGGAGTAACTGCGGCGCACATCGGCGCCATCGATGCTGGCGCGCAGCGTCAGGAATTGGCCTGGCTGAAAGGCAAAGCTGTCACGCAGATTGGCCGGTACATTCAGCGTGATCGCCACTGCGCCTGCTGCCTCAGGGTTGACGCGTGCGACGGAGAGATCATGGAAGCGTGGTGCGGACATGGCTTCACTGCATCAAGGCAGCTCAATAGGGTTTGAAGTAATCGAAAGGTTCCATGCAGGCCAGGCACCGGTAAAGGGCCTTGCACGCCGTAGAGCCGAAGTGGGAGGTTTCGGTGGTGTTACTGGAGCCGCATTGCGGGCAGTTCACCACCTCGGGCCTGGCGCTGCGGGCAGCGAACTGCACCACGTTGGCCGAACCTGTTTTTTCGTTGGCACAGGCGTGGGGTGGGGCGATGCCGTAGGCGCGCAATTTTTCCTTTGCCACTTCGGTCATCCAGTCGGTGGTCCAGGCTGGTGCCAGTTGCGTGACCACACGGCCTTGCAGGCCGTTGGCCTGCAGCAGTGCGGACACGTCGTCCTCGATCTGGCCCATCGCCGGGCAACCGCTGTAGGTCGGTGTGATGACCACCTCCAGCCCAGTGGCACTTTCACGTACATCTCGCAGGATGCCCAACTCGCGCAGTGTGACCACCGGAATTTCCGGGTCAGTCAATGACTCCAGCAAAGCCCAGGCTCGGGCAATGTGTGTTGTGCTGGTTTGCAGGGGGATGGGGTTGGACATCAGCGTGTATTACCAGGTCGCTTGCGGGTGCGCGCGTGCCAGGCTTTGCATTTCAGCCAGTACGAACCCAAGGTGCTCGGAATGAATGCCCTGTTTGCCCGTGGTGACAAAGCCGCCAGCGGCGGGTCGCTGGAGTGTGGACTCTTGCAAAGCCGCATCCACGATCTGGTTCCAGTCGGTTTGCAATGAGGCCATGTCGATGCCGGTGCCGTTGGACAAGGCGGAGGCCTCTTGCGGGCTGTTGGTCCAGAATTCCTGGGTGTATGACAACAACTGGTCCACGGCAATTTGTGCGCGGTCATGCGATTCGGTGGTGCCATCGCCCATGCGCACCAGCCAGTCTCGCGAATGCCGCAGGTGGTAGCGCACTTCTTTGAGTGATTTGGCGGCGATCGCAGCCAGTTGTACGTCTTTGGAATTTTGCAATTGGTCCCAAACCAAAACCATCAGGCTGCTGTACAAAAAGTTTCGCACGATGGTGATGGCAAAGTCGCGATCGCCTTGAGCGGTGGCGGACATCAAGGGCATGTGCGGCAGTTCGCACAGTGTGTAGTTGCGAAAATCAGGCACATCACGGAAGTAGGCCAGCGTGTCTTCGGTGGCGTCACCGCCTTGCAGTTCGGCAGCTCGTTGGTAGAGCATTCGGGCCTGTCCGATCAGGTCCAGGCTGTTGTTGGCCAGGGCGATGTCTTCTTCTAGGATATGACCGTGACCGCACCACTCGGCGTTCCGTTGACCGAGGATCAGCGCGTTATCGGCGAGGTGCAGCAAGTAATCAATGGGGGCGTTCATCTGCCTGCTCACATGTGGCCCACTTCATCGGGGATCACGTAGAACGTGGGGTGCCGGTAAACCTTGTCACTGGCCGGGTCGAAGAACTCGGGTTTGTCATTGGGTTCGCTGGCCGCAATGCTGGCCGATGGAACGACCCAGATGCTCACGCCTTCCTGGCGGCGGGTGTAAACGTCACGGGCCATTTGCAGGGCATGTTCGGCGTCCGAGGCGTGCAGGCTACCGCAGTGTTTGTGTTCCAGACCTTGCTTACTGCGAACAAAAACTTCCCACAGGGGCCACTCCTTCAATGCGGTGGTGTTTGATGGGGTGCTCATGCAGCCTCCTTCATTTGGCGTTGCTGTTGTTTCTTGGCGTGGGCCATTGCTGCTTCACGTACCCAAGCACCGTCATTCCAGGCCTTCACACGCGCCCCCAGGCGCTCCTTGTTGCACGGGCCATTGCCGTTGACAGTGGCCCAAAATTCGTCCCAGTCGATTTGGCCGTAGTCGTGCTGCTGTCGCGCTTCGTTCCATTTCAGGTCGGGGTCGGGCAGGGTCACGCCCATCACCTTGGCTTGTGGCACGGTCGCGTCGACAAATTTTTGGCGCAGGTCGTCGTTGCTGATGCGTTTGATGCCCCAGCGCATGCCTTGCGCGCTGTTGGGACTGTCGGCATCGGGCGGTCCAAACATGGCCAAGCACTTCCACCACCAGCGGTTGACAGCGTCTTGCACCATGGCTTTTTGCTCGGCCGTGCCTTGCATCATGACCAGCAAGGCTTCAAAGCCCTGGCGCTGGTGAAAACTTTCTTCTTTGCACACACGCACCATGGCGCGGGCATAAGGTCCGTACGAACAACGGCACAGTGGCACCTGGTTCATGATGGCTGCGCCATCGACCAGCCAGCCGACCACGCCCACATCGGCCCAGTTGAGCGTGGGGTAATTGAAGATGGAACTGTATTTGGCTTTGCCGGTGTGCAGCCCGTCCAGCATTTGGTCGCGACTGGTGCCCAAGGTTTCGGCGGCGCTGTACAAATACAGGCCGTGGCCACCCTCGTCTTGTACTTTGGCAATCAGGATGGCCTTGCGCTTGAGGCTGGGGGCTCGGCTGATCCAGTTGGCCTCGGGCAGCATGCCAACGATTTCGCTGTGGGCGTGCTGGCTGATCTGGCGCACCAAGGTTTTGCGGTAAGCCTCGGGCATCCACTCTCGCGGCTCAATGCGACCATCGGCATCGATGCGCGCATCAAACTGAGCTTGCAAGGCAGCATCCTGGGGGCTTAGGGCTTTGGTAACGGCCTTCAGGCCGGAAGATTTGGCTTCCTCGGAACCGTCCGGGACGCTGAAAGATTGCGTGTACATGGGCTTCTCCTGCGCCAAACAGGATGGAATGATCGCGGCGCGGATGCCAGTATATCAATTAACCGACCGTGCGGTCGGTTAATTTAAAGAGTGCCGAATCAGGACTTTCCCTGAGCCCGGTTGGCGGCCGTCAAGACGATTCGACTTGCCAGCTCTTGCCCGTGCCTCTGGCCAGGGCCGGGCCCACCACATCCAGCGCCTGACGGATCTGGTCTTTCAGGGTGAAGGGCGGGTTGATGACGAACATGCCGCTGGCCACCAGACCTCCTTCATCGCCCGGCCCACGGCCAATCGCCAACGTGGCGTTGAGCCAGGGCTTTTGCGCCTGATTGGACAAGGTGCGCAGCCGACGCGGCAAATCGTGGGCTTCAGGGCGAGGAATGATCGGGTACCAGACCAGGTAAGTGCCAGTGGAAAAGCGCTTCAGGTATTCCTGAATGATGCTGGCGACTTTTCCGTAGTCGGACTTGATTTCGTAGCTGGGGTCGATCAGCACCATGGCCCGCTTAGAGCCTGTGGCCGAGGGAGGCGGAGGCAGCAATTTTTTGAGGGCCTCGAAGCCATCTTCACGGCTGACCGTGATGGTGCGGCCCGCGTCGAGTTGGGCGATGTTGGCGGTCAGTGACTTGCTGTCGGTCGGGTGCAGCTCAAACAGGCGCAGGCGGTCGCGTGATGCGTGGCGCATGAGTTTGTGCATCAAAAATGGCGATCCGGGATAGACCTTGGCTTGACCGTTCGGGTTGAAGCTGGCGATTTGTTCCAGGTAGTCTTGTACGGGCTCCGGCAAGGTGTCGAGTTTTTCGACCGCCGTCAGCAGCTTGAAAAGACCATCTTGGGCTTCCGCCCCTTTTTGGGAGTAATCGCCGTCCAAGCGGTATAAACCCGCCCCGGCGTGCGTGTCGATGAGGGTGATGCCGGCCTCTTTTTGCATGAGGTGGCGCATGGTGGCGAGCAAGGTGATGTGTTTGAGCACATCGGCGTGGTTGCCCGCATGGAAAGCGTGTCTGTAACTGAACATCTCTTAATGGTAACCAGATAACTTCGTCAAGTGCCTGATTTTTCGTATAATAGCTGGCTTCGCAGCGATTTGTGGCCCCGCGACGAAGACGCTCAGGCCTTGCCAGGCCAGGGCAATCTACCACCTAAGAGGTTCTCAAAAGAGGAACACCGACCGTGGAAAAGGGCCCGACAAACCATTCTTTAAGAGAAAACTCATGACAACAACTTTCAGCGCCAAACCCGCTGAGGTCGTGCACGAGTGGTTTGTGATTGACGCGACCAACAAGGTCCTCGGACGAGTAGCCAGCGAAGTTGCTCTCCGTTTGCGCGGCAAACACAAGGCCATTTACACGCCTCACGTCGACACAGGTGACTTCATCGTCATCATCAATGCTGCCCAGCTCAAAGTGACTGGCACCAAGACGATCGACAAAATTTACTACCGTCACTCGGGCTATCCCGGCGGTATCACTGCAACCAACTTCCGCGACATGCAAGCCAAACACCCTGGCCGCGCACTCGAGAAGGCTGTCAAGGGCATGCTGCCCAAGGGCCCGCTCGGTTACGCCATGATCAAGAAACTCAAGGTGTACGGAGGCGCTGAGCACCCCCACACCGCCCAACAGCCTAAAGTGCTGGAAATTTAAGGAGCCTTGAGATGATTGGTGAATGGAACAATGGCACAGGCCGTCGCAAATCCAGCGTCGCCCGCGTGTTTCTGAAAAAAGGCACTGGCAAGATCACGGTCAACGGCAAGGACATCCAAGCCTATTTCGGCCGTGAAACTTCGATCATGATCGCCAAGCAACCCCTCATGTTGACCAACCATGCCGAAACTTTCGACATCATGATCAACGTGCATGGCGGTGGTGAATCCGGTCAAGCCGGCGCTTCGCGCCACGGCATCACCCGAGCCCTGATTGACTATGATGCAACGCTCAAGCCTATGCTGAGCCAAGCTGGTTTCGTCACTCGCGACGCCCGTGAAGTCGAACGTAAAAAGGTCGGTCTGCACGGCGCTCGTCGTCGTAAGCAATTCTCGAAGCGTTAATCCGCTTTCTGTTTGTCAAAAAGCCGCAACGGTTTGCCGTGGCGGCTTTTTGCTTTTGGGAGGCAGCTTTAAAAGCCCATGAGCGCAGTAGCGTTACTGCTTGGGCAGGGCCGTAATTCCCGACCAACGCGCTATACTATTCTTCATTGAACGGAGAAACACCATGAGCGCTCTTGCTGAAAATATCCAGACTGAAATGCCCACGCCCATCGTCTTTACCGACAGTGCCGCTGCCAAAGTGGCCGACCTGATCGCTGAAGAGGGCAACCCTGATTTGAAGTTGCGTGTGTTTGTCCAGGGTGGCGGTTGCTCTGGTTTTCAGTACGGCTTTACCTTTGACGAAATCACCAACGAAGACGATACGACCATGAGTAAAAATGGTGTGTCCTTGTTGATCGACGCAATGAGCTACCAGTACCTCATTGGTGCGGAGATCGATTACAAAGAAGACCTCCAGGGCGCGCAGTTCGTCATCAAGAATCCAAATGCCACATCCACCTGCGGCTGCGGTTCTTCATTCTCAAGTTAACAGCATAGGCTGGCGAGCCTGGGCTCGTAGTGCATCACCGGGGGTAAACGGCCCCCAACACCCGGGCGCCTCTGGCGCCCGTGACGCTTGGCAGGCTCGCTGTCTCGCGTCGTGTGGTTTTGAAGGCCAGCCATGCAAATGCGGCTGCCTCCACCTGCAAAGGGGGTAAACCTCTTTTGCCGCTGTTGATGACTTGCAAATCTGGCAAATGGTGTGCCAGTCGACGCATCAGTTGCGCATTCAAGGCGCCCCCCCCACACACAATCAACTCCTCAGCCTTGACCGCATACCGCTGGACATCGCTTGCACAAGACAGGGCAGTGAACTCGGTCAAAGTGGCCTGAACGTCTTGCGTTCTGAGTGGGGTGTCTGCAGGCAAATGCGCCTGCAGCCAAGCCGGGTTGAACAGGTCACGCCCCGTGCTTTTGGGGGGTGACCGGTGCAAAAAAACCTCTGCCATGAACTGGCCCAGCAACTCGGGCAAAACATGGCCTTGTGTTGCCCAGGCGCCATCCCGGTCAAAAGATTGCCCCGTGTGTGTTGCGCACCAAAAATCCATCAAGGCATTGCCAGGGCCGCAGTCCCAGCCCAGCACGTCGCCGTTCGGCTGAAGAATGCTGAGGTTGGAGATGCCTCCGATGTTGAGCACCGCCACGCAAGCATCGGGGCGAGCGAACACGCCGTGGTGGAAGGCTGGCACCAGCGGGGCGCCCTGGCCGCCCGCAGACAGATCGCGGCTGCGAAAGTCGGCCACCACATCGATATCGGTCAACTCGGCGAGCAAGGAGGGGTTGATCAGTTGCAGCGTGTAGCCCACGGCTGCTTGCTGGCGGGCTGGGTCAGCATCGAATTCAAGGGGGCGGTGACGCACGGTTTGCCCGTGCGCACCGATGGCTGTGATGTCCGCTGCTTGCAAACCGCTTTGCAGCAGCAGGGCTTTGACTACCTCGGCATAACGGCGTGCGATCTGATTGCCAGCCAGCGAGCTGCGGTGTAACTCGTCCGGGCCACTTTGATTGAGGGCCATCAATTCGGCTTGGAAAGGGGTGTCAAAAGTCTCAAAAGCATGGGCTTCAACTTTGACCTGTCCTTGAGCGTCAATGTGTGCCAATACGCCATCGACGCCATCGAGCGAGGTGCCTGACATCAGGCCAATGAAGTAGGCGGTCATTCGGCGGGGTGAGTGAGGGGGCGGGAATGCGTAATCCGCTCTACTGGCAGGGTGGCTGACGCAGAGTTCACAAATCCGAGAGGCCGTGCATCAACAGAGGGCTTTTGCAGCCCTTGAAGATCACTGCACAGCGCCTTCTCTCATTTGTGCTGCGGCCAGCAGCTGCGATTTAGCCTGCTCTGAGACTGATTTGAAGCGCGCCGTGGCGGCTGGGCTGAGTGGCGTGCTTTGGGCTTGCTGGATCAATTTCTGGGGATCAACGTGTGTTCCGTTCACGCGAAATTCAAAGTGCAAATGCGGACCTGTTGACCAACCTGTGGTGCCCACTGCGCCAATGGCTTGGCCCTTTTGAACAGTTTGACCTTTTCGGACCTGAATCCGGCTGAGGTGGGCATAAACGGTTGAATGGTTGTTGCCGTGCCGGATGATCACCGTGTTGCCAAAACCGCCTTGCACACCTGCGAATTCGACAACGCCATCACCCACCGTCTGGGCGGGTGTGCCTGTCGGCGCGGCATAGTCCACGCCAAGGTGGGCTTTCATGGTCTGGAAGATGGGGTGAAGGCGCATCGCGAAACCGCTGGTCTTGCGAGAGAAAGCCACTGGCGATGCCAGGTAAGTACGGCTGAGGCTTTTGCCATCCATGCCGTAATAGTTGCCCTTTTGTCCGGGTTCTTGGTGCCAGACAGCTTCATAAGTTTTGTTGCCGTTGTTGAAGTCGGCCGTCAAGACGCGGCCAGTGCGGATCGGCTCACCGTCGGCTTCTAGAACTTCATAGACCACTGAAAAGCGGGCACCCTTGCGCAAGCTGCGGTGAAAGTCGATCTGGTTGGAGAAAATCTGGGTCAGCTGACTGATGACGGCATCGGGCAGGCGGGCTTCATCGGCAGCGTCGTAGAGAGATCTCGCCACGGTGCCGCCAGTCATGCGGATGCTGGTGGTCATTGGTGAGGTTTCCAGGGCTGCTTTCAAGCCCTGCTCAGTCCGCTGGATCACCAGGCGCTGGAAAAAAGTATCGGATTCGTTGTTGAGCCAGCGGACATTGATCTGGCGTAAGCGTTGTTGTCCATCCGCTTCAGCCACGACGGAGCGCCCAGCTTGCTTCAGCGCCTGTTTGGCCAATGGGTGGGTGCGCAAATATTGGGCAGCTTCCGGGTCAACCAAGCCCAGACGGCGCAGCAAACTTTCAGCCGTGTCTGAAGAACGGGTGCTGTCGGTGCGTGTCAGGCGCATCTCGATCAGGTCAAGAGAAAGGGCCTGGTCTTCCAGTTTTGCAATCGCGACAGGCACCACCACCGTGGTGACGGGTTGTTCGGCAATATCGGGGCCGAGGTTGGCGATGGCAAATGCGCCACCACCGCCAGCCAGCAAAATGGCGGCCAGCGTGGCGCTGATGGTTTTGGGGTGTCGGGTCAGCCAGCGTGCAAAAGCCTGGACTGGCAACACCAGTTGCGGGTGCTGTCCATCCAGCCAAGCCAGCATGCGCTGGGTGGCGATCAGCAAAGCACCCAGCACAGCGGTGCAAAGGAACAGGAAGCCGACGAACAGTGAGACCAGACGGGACTGGATTGAGGAGATAAATTGCATCAATTCGGGAGTGTTTCACGTCCCCCATCGTTTTAGCGATGAGGTGCCGCGATCTGCACATTCAGGCCGCCCTAAAATGGGCGACTTGTAGATTTAGAGCCATTGTACCGGTCTATACCCCTTTGACTTCAGAAAAAACCCTTATGAATCAAGCGCTTGTTACAAAATTCCCGGTCACGGACAAGACCCTTAATGCTTTGGAAGTCACCTTGAGGGGGTGCGACGAGCTGATTCCCAAAGAGGACTGGCTGCAAAAGCTGGCCAAATCTGAGTTTACAGGCGTTCCTTTGCGCATCAAACTGGGCTTGGACCCGACGGCGCCCGACATTCACATAGGCCACACCGTGGTGCTCAATAAAATGCGCCAGTTGCAGGATCTGGGCCATCAGGTCATCTTTTTGATCGGCGATTTCACCAGCCTGATCGGGGACCCTTCGGGGCGCAACAGCACCCGCCCGCCCCTCACACCCGAGCAGATCAAGCTCAACGCAGAGACCTATTACAAGCAGGCCAGCCTGGTGTTGGACCCTGCCAAAACCGAAATTCGTTACAACAGTGAGTGGTCGCTGCCCTTGGGCTCCATGGGCATGATTCAGCTGGCGGCCAAATACACCGTGGCCCGCATGATGGAGCGCAACGACTTCCATGACCGATTCAAGGCAGGCACGCCGATTTCGGTGCACGAATTTTTGTACCCCCTGATGCAGGGCTACGACTCGGTCGCCCTTGAATCGGACCTGGAGCTGGGCGGTACCGACCAGAAGTTCAACCTGCTGATGGGCCGCCACTTGCAAGCCGAATACGGGCAGGCGCAGCAATGTATTTTGACCATGCCGCTGCTGGAGGGCCTGGACGGCGTGGACAAAATGTCCAAATCCAAAAACAACTACATCGGCATCGCAGAAGAGCCCAACACCATGTTCGCCAAGGTGTTGAGCATTTCCGACACGCTGATGTGGCGTTGGTACACCTTGCTGTCGTTCAAGTCGATGCCGGAAATTGAGGCCTTGAAAAAAGAAGTCGAAGGCGGGCGCAACCCCAAGGACGCCAAGGTCATGCTGGCCAAAGAGATCACAGCACGCTTTCACAACATGGCCGCAGCCGATGCCGCCGAACAGGACTTCATCAACCGCAGCAAGGGCGGCGTGCCTGATGACATCCCTGAAGTGTCTTTGACAGGGGCTCCGATGGGCATCGGGGCCTTGCTCAAGTCAGCCGGGTTGGCGCCATCGACCACGGAGGCGGGGCGCTTGGTGGACGGTGGGGGCGTGCGAGTCGACTCCAGTGTGGTCAGCGACAAGGGTTTGAAACTCGAAGCGGGCACTTACATTGTTCAGGTGGGCAAGCGAAAATTTGCCAAGGTGACGCTGGCTTGACCGGGGCGTGGCGCACGGTGTGCTCATCCCATAGGGTTATCCTGAGCCCATGAAAATCATTGATTCCTGGATGAACCCCACGCGCATGCTGTGGGCTTCGGTGGTGGTGGCCTTGGTCACGATTGGCCTGAAAACAGGGGCCTGGTGGCTGACCGATTCGGTGGGTTTGCTGTCGGATGCGATGGAGTCGCTGGTCAACCTGGCCAGCGCCATCTTTGGTTTGATGATGGTCACCATCGCAGCGCGCCCGGCCGATGAGGCGCACCCCTACGGCCACCACAAGGCCGAGTATTTTTCTTCCGGATTTGAGGGCATCCTGATTGGGGTGGCCGCGCTGGGCATCATCTGGGTGGCCGTTCATCGCTTGTTTGACCCTCAGCCCATCGAGCAAGTCGGCTGGGGCCTGGCCTTGTCGGTGGGCAGTTCGGCCCTGAATGGCTTGCTGGCCTGGCTGATGTTTCGTGCAGCACGGCAGCACCGCTCGCTGGCCCTAGAAGCCGATGCCCGCCATCTGGTGACCGATGTCTGGACCTCGGCCGGGGTGGTGGTGGGCATCGCCCTGGTCAGCATGACCGGCTGGTTGTGGCTGGATGCTGCTGTGGCGATCGGTGTGGCCCTGAATATTTTGAAAGAAGGCTGGAGCCTGATCTGGCGCTCCTCCCAAGGCTTGATGGACGAGGCGCTGGAGCCCGAGATCCTGGCCGATGTCCAGAAGGTGCTGGATGGCTTTGCACACCAGCGTGGCGAGACAGCAATCATCCGCTTTGACCACCTGAACACCCGCAAAGCCGGGCAGCGCCGTTTTGTGGATGTGCACATGCACATGCCCGCCAGCTGGACTTTGGGGCGGGCCGCCGCTTTGCGCGGCAGTGTGGAGCAGGCCCTGATGAGCGAAGTCCCCGGATTGCGCGCCTCCATCCAGCTCTTGCCCAGTGATGTGGAAGCGCACTTCGACGACCCCCGGGATTTGAAATGATCGCGGTGCTGCAACGTGTGAGCGAAGCCAGTGTCCGGGTCGAAGGTGTCGTGATCGGTCAAATTGGTACCGGCCTGCTGGTGCTTTTGTGCGCCGAAAAGGGCGATACCGAAGCGGTGGCCGACAAGATGCTGGCCAAGATACTGAAGTTGCGCATCTTCAGTGATGCTGGAGGCAAGATGAACCTGAGCCTGCAGGATGTGGGCGGTGGTTTGCTGGTGGTCAGCCAGTTCACACTGGCGGCCGATGTGGCAGGCGGCAACCGCCCCAGCTTCACCCAGGCCGCAACGCCTGAAGAAGGTCTTCACCTGTATGGGCATTTTGTGGCGCAAGCCCGAAAAGCCCACCCAGAGGTGCAAACCGGGCGCTTTGCCGCCGACATGAAGGTCTCTTTGGTCAACGACGGGCCGATCACGATTCCGATGCGCATGACGGCCTGAGGTTTTGTCGGGGGGCGTCCAACGATAATCCCCGCATGACTGCAACCTCTCTTGCCGCGACATCTGCTCGCTTTGACCAGCTCCAACTGGCCCCCGCCACCCTTCAAAACCTCGAGCAGCTGGGCTACACCCAGATGACGCCCATTCAGGCCGCCAGTTTGCCGTTGACCCTGGACGGGCAAGACCTGATCGCGCAGGCCAGCACCGGCAGTGGCAAAACAGCCGCATTCGGGTTGCCTCTGATTGAGCGCCTGCAAAGCGCCGGGTCTCCCAGTACCGCCATCCAAGCCGTGATCTTGTGCCCCACGCGCGAACTGGCCGATCAGGTCACCCAGGAAATCAGGCGCTTGGCCCGCGCACGCCAAAACGTCAAAGTGGTCACCTTGTGCGGTGGCGTACCCTTGCGCGGCCAGACCGTGAGCCTGGAGCATGGTGCCGATGTGGTGGTGGGCACGCCTGGCCGCATCCTGGACCATCTGGAGCGGGGCTCACTCAGTCTGGCGGGCGTGAACACCTTGGTGCTTGATGAAGCCGACCGCATGCTGGACATGGGCTTTTTTGATGACATTGCCAAGGTGGTGCGCCAATGTGCCAAAGACCGGCAAACTTTGCTGTTTTCGGCCACTTACCCCGAAGGCATCGCCAAGCTGGCGGCGCAGTTCATGCGCGCCCCGCAAACAGTGAAGGTCCAAGCGCAACACAGCGCCCACAAAATCCGCCAAATTTGTTACGAGGTGAGCGAAAGCCAGCGACTGGATGCCGTGTCTAAACTGCTGGCGCATTTCCGACCAGAGCGCACGCTGGCCTTTTGCAACACCAAGCAGCAATGCCGTGATCTGGTGGCCGTGCTGCAGGCGCAGGGTTACAGCGCCTTGGCCTTGTTTGGCGAGCTGGAGCAGCGTGAACGCGACCAGGTGCTGGTGCAGTTTTCCAACCGCAGTTGCTCGGTGTTGGTGGCGACCGATGTCGCCTCACGTGGCTTGGACGTGGAAGGCCTGGAAGCCGTCATCAACGTCGATGTGACACCCGACTCCGAAATCCATATTCACCGCATCGGCCGCACCGGACGGGGCGACGCCGAAGGGCTGGCGCTGACGCTGGTCAGCATGGACGAGATGGGTTCGGTCGGCAAGATCGAGCTGATGCAAGGCCGCGAGTCCATTTGGGCGCCGATTTCTGATTTGAACCCAGCCCCCGGTGGCCTCTTGCAACCGCCCATGCGCACTTTGCAAATCGTCGGTGGTCGCAAAGAAAAAATCCGTGCGGGCGATGTGATGGGCGCGCTGGCTGGCGAATGCGGCCTCACCCGTGAGCAGGTGGGCAAGATCAATGTGAACGAGTTTTCGACTTATGTGGCGGTTCAGGCTGAACTGGCCCGCAAGGTGGAGACGCAGCTGTCACACGGCAAGGTCAAGGGCAAGAGTGTGAAGGTTCGGCAGCTCTAAATTTGATGTGAGAGCGGTGAATGGGGCGATGTGGCGGGCACCTCATGACGGGGTACCGAAAATCGGTGCCCACCGCATCGCCCCATTCACCTTGGCTGCTGTTCAAAATTCACGAGTTGTTGACATGCACAACGATTTCGGTTGTCAACCGAAACCTCACTCAGTCACTTATACGGGTTCTTGAGTCCCAACCCGGTCAGGATGTCGATCTCATAGGCCTCCATCTCTTCAGCGTCGGCCTCGCTGGTTTCGTGGTCCCAGCCCTGGGCATGCAAAGCACCATGCACCAGCAAGTGTGCGTAGTGCGCGGCCAGCGTTTTCCCCTGCTCTTTCGCCTCGCGGGCCACCACCGGCGCGCACAACACCAGGTCGGCCATCACCACAGGTTCTTGTGCGTAGTCGAAGGTCAGCACGTTGGTGGCGTAGTCCTTTTTGCGGTAGCTGCTGTTCAGGCTCCGGCCTTCTTCTTCGCCCACGATGCGCACCGTGATCTCGGCATCGTCTGCCAGCGCGTGGCGGATGGCGCGGGTGACCGCATGGCGGGGCAGGGCGGCGCGGTGTCGGGCGGCGTGGGGGATGTCGCCGAATTGAAGCGAGAGTTGGAGTTGTTTCAGTGCCATGTCGGTTGGGTCTGTGTCATTCGTCGGCGGGCAGAGGTTTGCGGCGGGTCGATATGCCCGCGCGCAAGACGGCGCTGCCTTGCGCATCGTAGGCATCCACGATGCGGGCAACCAGGGGGTGACGCACCACGTCGGCGCTCGAAAAGCGGGTAAAGGCGATGCCCTTGACGCGTTTGAGCACCCGTTCGGCGTCGATCAGGCCACTGAGCTGGCTCTTTGGCAGGTCGACCTGGCTGACGTCGCCAGTGACCACCGCCTTGGCGCCAAAGCCGATCCGGGTCAGGAACATCTTCATCTGTTCGGTCGATGTGTTTTGCGCTTCGTCCAGGATCACGAAAGCGTTGTTGAGTGTGCGCCCGCGCATGAAGGCCAGCGGCGCGATCTCGATGGCGTTGCGCTCGAAGGCCTTTTGTACTTTGTCGTAACCCATCAGGTCGTACAGCGCGTCGTACAGCGGGCGCAAATAAGGGTCGACCTTTTGCGACAGGTCGCCGGGCAAAAAGCCCAGTCTTTCGCCGGCTTCCACGGCTGGCCGCGTCAACACGATGCGTTGAACACTGGCCCGCTCCAGCGCATCCACCGCACAGGCCACGGCCAGATAGGTTTTACCGGTGCCCGCAGGCCCGATGCCAAAGGTGATGTCGTGGGTGGCGATATTTTCAAGGTACGCCGCCTGAACGGGCGTGCGGGCCTTCAGGTCGGCACGGCGGGTTTGCAAGTCGGGTGGCGTCATGCCTGTCTCTGCGGCGGGGTCTCCGGCCAGCATCAGTTGCACCATGTCAGGGGCAATCGGGCGGTCGGCCCGCTCATATATGGCTTGCAAAATCTCCATGGCACGCACGGCCACGGCCTTGGGCCCGTCCACCTTGAATTGCTCATGGCGGTGCGCGATGCCCACTTGCAGGCCTGCTTCGATCGTGCGCAGGTGCGCGTCCATCGGACCGCACAGGTGTGCCAGGCGGGTATTGTTGTGCGGGGTGAAGGTGTGTCTGACGATCAAGTGGATAATCCTGTTCGTGGTGGTTTCGCTGGGTTATTTGCCGGCCGAGGAGCCCCGATTCTCCTCCATATCAATGCAACCTAAAGGCCCCCCATGATTGGCAAACTCACAGGCATCCTGAGCGACAAGAACCCACCCGAGGTGGTGGTGGATTGCCATGGCGTGGGCTACGAGGTCAACGTGCCCATGAGCACTTTTTACAACCTGCCTGCGACCGGTGAAAAAGTCAGTCTGGTCACGCACTTTGTGGTGCGCGAGGATGCGCAGATTCTTTACGGCTTTGCCACCTTGTCAGAGCGTGAGGCCTTTCGCCAGCTCATCAAGATTTCCGGCGTCGGTCCCCGCACGGCCTTGAGCGTGTTGTCGGGCATGAGCGTGTCAGACCTGGCGCAGGCCATCACCACGCAAGAAGTCGGGCGCTTGGTCAAAGTGCCGGGCATTGGCAAGAAAACCGCCGAGCGCCTGTTGCTCGAACTCAAAGGCAAGCTGGGGGGTGACCTGGGCGGCCTGTTTGCCACGAACACCAGCGATGCCCAAAACGACATCCAGCAAGCCTTGCTGGCGCTGGGCTACAGTGACAAAGAGGCAGCGGCTGCCCTCAAGAGCCTGCCCGCCGATGTGGGCGTGAGCGAGGGCATCAAGCTGGCACTCAAGGCCTTGAATAAATAAATTTCTTTCATTAATTATATGAAAACAATCTTGTGGCTTATTCCGTTGCTGATGGTGACTGCCTGTGTTACTGCTCCATCGAATTTTGATCGTGGGTTGTCTAACTTTAAAGATGGAAATTTAGAGGCAGCTTATCGATTCCTTGAGGAGCCAACGGCAAGTCAAAAGATAACTGTTCAAGAGCTATTCAAAAACCGACCAGAGATTCTCCGAGCTGGTGCCCAAACTTTTACTGAAGATGCGTTAAAGGAATCAATAAAAACCTATGGTCGTTCAGAGAGTTTTAAGATTGAACATAAAAGACTAGAGCTTTTTCGTAGCTACGCAGATTTTGACTTGCTTAAAACTGCTGAATTGGTTTTTGCCAAAGAATTTGGAGCCGAGCTTTCGTCGCACTTTAAAGAAGTTGCTGAAAGGGCGCGTGTTGCAAAACTGCCGGAGGCAGAGCAGGCTCAATATTGGGCTGATAGATATAAAAAGTGGGAAGAGTCTGTGACCATTTTCGGGCGTGTGATGGGGGCTCAACTGATCGATGAGTCCAGATCGGGCAACACCACAGGTTCACAAATTGGCGCATTGGTGGCTCAAGCTGCATACATCGATACACGAAATATTTTTAATTACAGTGCCATGGGGCAATTGCAGTCAGGGTTAATGGGGGGGGTGCTTGGAAGTCTTGCAAATAAATCCCCCGTAACTGCATTCAGAAAGGTGTATTTTTTGAAAATTGGTCCCGATGTTAAGAGGCTTGATATTGTCGATACAAGCCAAATCTTATATCCAATCGGTGTGTGTATTTATTATAGGGAGCCCTTTGTTATCAATATTGCATCTGATGATAAGTGTGTGCCAGTAAATGGATCATTGGTTAAATGATTGCATGCAAAAATGGAGGTGAGGCAATGCAAGACCGACCCCAAGGCGTGGAGTTTGGGGCAGATTTGACTGGCCGAAATGAGTCGAACCTTCAAAACGAGAGACTTTCACAATGCGACTTAAATCTGTCACGCTGAACAACTTCAGGTGCTTTGAACACCTCAGGCTAGAACTGCACCCCCAACTTACAGTCATTGTTGGAAACAACGGCGCAGGCAAGACTGCTTTGCTGGACGGTATTGCCACCGCGCTCACCCCTGTGTTATCTCACCTGTCATCTGCAAATCAGCGTTTGAGCGGTAGGGGTATCAAGGACGCTGACTTTCGCCTTGAGGCCACCACGGGCCGTGGCGGAAAAAACCAATGGGCCAAAGCAGACTTTGCCCAAGTCATGGTGGAAGCCCATGGTGACCTGCGGTGGGACTACTGGCGACCGTCTGGCAACGCCAAGGGGGTGGAGCCGCCCGAAAAGTGGGGCGAAACGCAGTTAAAGGAGTATCTTGGAGCAATCTATGCCAGTTATAAGACAGCCACTCCAGGGTTGACCCCCACCTTTGCCTATTACGGTGCCAGTCGAGGCAGCATCAAGGTGCCAGAACGTCTGCGGGAAGCCAAACTTAACTACGACCACCCAACTGCAGCGCTTTATGACTGCCTCGACCCTGCCAGCGACTTCCGTGAAATGTTGGAGTGGTTTGATCTGGAGGAGTCCTCTGAACTGCGAGAAAACAAGGGCTTGGTGGGCGATAAATTTTTGCCTTTCCAGTCGCTTGATGCCGTCCGCGCTGCTGTTGTTGGTCTGTTGGGGCAGTTCAGAAATCCCCACTTCAACAGCAAGCACAAGTTCATGCTCACGCGTGAGAGCGACGGCGCTCCTATGCTGGTCGAGCAACTCAGCCAAGGCTATCAGAGCATGCTTGCCCTGGCCATGGACTTTGCGCGGCGCCTGGCCATTGCAAATCCGCATCTGGAATACAAGGACGACGATTACGCTATCCAGACGATCCATCAGGCGATTGTGCAGCTGGCAAGCTTGGGCATCCCTACTGCCGACCCATTCCATGAGGCACTGCCCATGAGTGCCCCTGCCATCATGCTGGTGGACGAAATTGACCTGCACCTGCATCCGTCCTGGCAGCAGCGCGTGCTGCAGGATTTGATGAGAACTTTTCCGTTGACGCAATTCATTGTCACGACTCACAGCCCGCAGGTGCTCAGCACCATCCACCGAGAAAACATCCGCGTGCTTAGCGGCAACGCTGCTCACATGCCTTTGGCCATGACCTACGGCCAGCCTAGCAGCGATGTGATGCACCGTGTCCAACAGGTTGATCCCCAACCACCGATTCAAGAAAAACCGCAGTTGGATGAGTTGACTGAATTGGTAGATACAGGTCAATACAGCCAACCGCGGGTAGAGGAATTATTTTCACTTTTGAAAGACCAACTGGGTGAACACCACCCTCAACTCCTTACATTGCAACGAAACATTCGACGTATGGAGGCTCTAAAAAAATGAGAGTAGTTGTTAAAGACTTGGCGAATCAGGGCTACTTGCCTCTGCGGGGTCGGCAATCCCCAAGCACATCAGGTGAGGCAACACGCGCATGGGACAGATTCGGAAACAAATCTTCAGTTCTGAATGCTTTGCTAGCAGAGCAATATCACCTTTGCTGTTATAGCGAGGTAAGGGCAGACGAGGAAGAATTGGGATACCACATTGAGCATGTTGAAAACAAAAGCCAAAACCCAGCGCGTACCTTTGATCCGAAAAATCTTGCTGCCTGCGCAATCGACAGCAACTCAGGATTTATAAAACTTAAAGCGCAATCTGAGGGCTTGAGCGTGAGCTTGTTTGGTGGGCATGCTCCTTTAAAAGCGCAATCAGTTGATATGACTCAATTTATTCATCCATACCAGGCAATCAGCTCGGCACCTTTCTTTCGGTACCTCTCCGATGGCCGAATCATTCCGAATCCAAATTTGGCTCCCTCCACCGTTGAATACCTTAAAGCCGAGTACACCATCCGGCAGTTAAACCTAGATAGTCCTTATTTGAGAGCAATGCGGAAAAGTTGGTGGCAGGAACTAGACGGATTTGAAAAATCGTCTAGTGATCACTCAGAGGCCATGCGCAAATTGGCTCAAGTTCACCTGCTGCCCTCCGATGGAAAACTTAATCGTTTTTTCAGTCTTAGTCGCCAGTTTTATGGCGTTAGGGCTGAACAAGTATTGCTCCAACACGCACCCCAACTGCTCTAAATCCACATCATTTTTAGCATCGGGTACCTCCCGCAATTCCTATTAAAGCCACCCAGTCATTGTCATGAGCATCCGCACCGACGACTTTGCCCCGCAGCCCGAACCCCGGGTCATTTCTGCGGCCCCCGTGTCCCATCAAGAAGAGGCCATCGAACGCGCCCTGCGGCCCAAGCTGCTCGATGAATACGTGGGCCAAGTCAAGGTGCGCGAGCAGTTGGAGATTTTCATCAGCGCGGCCAAGATGCGCGAAGAACCGCTGGACCATGTGCTGCTGTTTGGCCCGCCGGGTTTGGGTAAAACCACGCTCAGCCACATCATCGCGGCCGAGCTGGGTGTGAACCTGCGCCAGACCAGCGGCCCGGTGCTCGAAAAACCCAAGGATTTGGCCGCGCTTTTGACCAATCTGGAGCGCAACGATGTGCTCTTCATTGACGAGATTCATCGGCTGTCGCCCGTGGTCGAAGAGATCTTGTACCCCGCGCTGGAGGACTACCAGATCGACATCATGATCGGCGAAGGCCCTGCCGCCCGCAGCATCAAGCTCGACTTGCAACCCTTCACGCTGGTGGGCGCCACCACCCGTGCGGGCATGCTCACCAACCCGCTGCGCGACCGCTTTGGCATCGTTTCGCGGCTGGAGTTTTACACGCCCGAAGAGCTGACCCGCATCGTCACCCGCAGCGCAGGTTTGCTCAAGGCGCCGATCGATGCTGCAGGCTCTTTCGAGATCGCCCGCCGCTCACGTGGCACGCCGCGCATCGCCAACCGCCTGCTGCGCCGGGTGCGTGACTATGCCGATGTGAAAGGCGATGGCACCATCCACAAAGGCCTGGCGGAGTCGGCCCTGGTCATGTTGGACGTTGACCCGGAAGGCTTTGATCTGATGGACCGCAAACTGCTGGAAGCCGTGATCCACCGATTTGATGGTGGCCCGGTTGGGCTGGACAACATCGCTGCCAGCATCGGTGAAGAACGCGACACCATCGAAGACGTGATCGAGCCGTATCTGATTCAGCAGGGCTACTTGCAACGCACACCACGCGGTCGCATGGCCACTTTGGCTGCGTTCAAGCATTTGGGGGTTACGCCGCCCAAGTCGTTTGGCGACCGACTCTGATCGATGCGGTTGACGCCACGCTGAGCGTCTGCAAATCCAATCTCTTCAGGTCGTTGTTTCGTCTTCGCCCAGCGCCTCCAGATGCGAGGTGTCGCCCCAGCCCACCAGTGAAAGCCCTTGTGGTGTCCACAGCAGCCGGTTGACGGCGGTGTTGGTCAGCTGCCAGGTGCGCGGGGCTTGCAGCGTCAGGCGGGTGGCCGCGCGGTACAACACGTCAAGCACGCCACCGTGCACAACCAAAACGATTTGCTCGCCTGGGTGTTGCACGGCCAGTTCATCGACGGTGTTCAGGATGCGCTCATGCAGCATGACCAAAGACTCGCCACCACCGGGGGGCGTCCATTCGGGCACACGCTTGCGCCATTGAAGCGCGTGCTCGGGCAATTCGGCTTCGATTTGGGCAAATGTGCGGCCCTGAAACACACCAAAATGCCGCTCGCGCAGACCAGCATGCACCGCCACTGTTTGGCCCATGGCCTGAGCAATCGCACTGGCAGTGGCGTGGGCGCGCGACAAATCACTGGCATAAATGGCATCGACCGTGTCGCGCTGTGCCAAGGCTTGCGCCAGATGGCTTGCCTGTCGCAGCCCCACTTCATTCAGTGGAATGTCCAGATGCCCCTGGAGTCGGGTGTCCACGTTCCAGGCGGTTTCTCCGTGCCGAATGGCCAGAATGCGGGTGGCGTCCATGAAGTCCTTGGGTCAGCGTGGCAGTTCGATGTTCACCCGGCGCAGGCCTGCAGGCGGGTTCGGGAAGTTGGCCAGTGCGGCTTGAAACAAGGTGGCAAAAATGGTGTTGTTGTCTCGCCAAGGCCCGTCGTGCGAGGCCCGGGTTTCGTAGACCACTTGGCCTGTTTTGAGGTCGCGCATGATCAGCCCCACTTCCCGGTGGTAATGCGTGGGTGGCGGAAAGCGCATGCCCATGCCCATTCCCAAGCCAACATGGGGTCCGAGGCCGCTGCCCAGGTAGATGTTCCCATAGGGCGTCCAGCCCGGAGGCAAAGGGCGACCCCAAGGGTCGGCCAGGTACTGCACACCCGAAAAATTCACCAGCACGCTGATTTGAGCGCTCGCATCGTCGCGCACCAGACCCACCGCCGTCATGGCCGCCTGGGCCTGTTGTTCGGCCAGTCCAGCTTCTGGGTTGTTGACTTGCGAGGGCAGCCGTTCAAACCGGTATTTGGCGCCTTGCAAGCTCATGCCGGTTGGTACGGCAGCCACCGATACGACGTCGCTGTCGATGATGCGCATGGAGGCGCAACCTGTCAGCAGGCTCAAGGCCAGAACGCAGACCAGTCCAAACAAGCGTCGAATTTCCCTGTTCATGGCACACCTCCCGAGGGGATTTAGACCGAGATCACCTGAATCCCCGGCAAACCGGGTTCAGAGAAACTTTCTTCATCAAAGGCCTTGTCTCCTTCATCCGATTCGATGCCGGTGATTTTGAGGCTTTTGAAGCCATGCAGTTTGGCATCCATCAAATGCGAAGGGACCACGTTCTGCAGGGCCGAAAACATGTTTTCAATGCGGCCAGGGTGCTTTTTTTGCCACTCGCGCAGCATGTTGCCGACCTGCACGCGCTGCAGATTTTCCTGGCTGCCACACAGTGTGCAGGGGATGATCGGGAACTGTCGGTGCTCTGCCCAACGGATCAGGTCGGTCTCGGCCACATAGGCCAGTGGCCGTATCACCATGAATTCGCCGTTGTCGCTGACCAATTTGGGTGGCATGCCCTTCAGCTTGCCGCCAAAAAACATGTTCAAAAAGAAAGTCTGGAGCATGTCATCGCGGTGGTGGCCCAGAGCCAGCTTGTTGCATTTGAGCTCACGCGCAACGCGGTACAAAATGCCCCGCCGCAGACGAGAGCACAGGCTGCACATGGTCTTGCCTTCGGGAATCTTGTCCTTGACGATCGAATAAGTGTCCTGCGTTTCGATGTGGAATTCAACGCCGAGCTCTTTCAGGTAGGCGGGCAGGATATGGTCGGGAAAACCTGGCTGCTTTTGGTCCAGGTTGACTGCCACCAGCTTGAAGTCGACCGGGGCGCGGGCCTTCATTTTGAGCAAGATGTCCAGCATGCCGTAGCTGTCCTTGCCGCCCGACATACAGACCATGATGCGGTCGCCTTCTTCAATCAGGTTGAAGTCGGAGATCGCCTGACCCATTTGGCGACAAAGGCGCTTTTCCAGTTTGTGGATTTCGCGTTCGATCTTGACGGCCTTGGCCGCATCGCTCACTTCGGGCTCGACCCAAGTGTTGTTGGTTGCTGTGTTCATGGCTTCACCACTGTCCTGTTTCCATGCGAATGGCCACTTCGCAGTCTTCAAAAATTTCAAGTTTGGCAATCTTGACACGCACACCCAGCACACCTGGCAATTGCATCAGGCGGTTGGAGAGTTTGCCGATCAGTGTTTCCAACAGGTTCACGTGCTCGGCGGTGCATTCCTCAATGATGATTTTGCGCACTTTGCGGTAGTCCAGCACATGCATGATGTCATCGTCGCTGGGCAAAACCGCTTGCGAACCCAGGTTCAGCTCGGCATCGACCTGGATCGGTTGCGGGTCGATTTTTTCGTGTTCCAGGATGCCCAGGTTGGCATTAAAGCGCAAACCGGTGAGCTCCAGGGTTTGGTGTCCGGCAGGGGTTTTCATGGGGCAGATTTGATCTTGAAAATTTCAACCCCGACCGCTTCGCAGTCTGGGTACACATCGGGTTTGCAGGTGGACAGGCGCACGGCCAGCACCTGAGGATGCGCGATCAGCTCGCGCATCAAATCGTCGCAAAGGGTTTCTTGCAGCACGATGTGGCCTTTCGCCACGCGCTTTGCAATCACCTCGCGGATGAAGTCGTAATCCACCACTTCGGACAATTCGTCTTGCATGGGGGTGGATTCGCTGTAGGGCACGAACAACTCCACGTTGAAGACGATGCGCTGTGGGCCGAGCTTTTCAAAGTCGTGTGCGCCGATGCGCACATCCACCGTGTGGTTGCGCAGAAACAGGCGGCGGCAGTCCAGCGCCAGTGCGTTGACGGCATCGTTCATGCGTCGGCTTTCGTCTTGGTGATATCTGCCAGAAACATCACATCGCGCTCCAGGGGCACCAGATGCTGGCCGTTGTCCACGCAGACCGTGGTGCCGGTGATGCAGGGGTTTTGTGCCAGAAAAAGGCAGGTGGCTGCGACCTGGGTCGGGTCAATCGGCTGGCGCAGCAGGTTGACGCGGCTGGCCCGGTCAAAGTTGTCTTGCGTTTGCGGCCCGCTTAAAAACATCAGGCCCGGGGCCACGCCACAAACGCGCAGCGCTGGCGCCAAGGCCTGGGCTTGCAGTGCCACCGAGCGCTCCAGCGCCAGCTTGGACACGGTGTAGGAAAAATAATCGGGATTCAGGTTGAACACCTTTTGGTCCAGGATATGGATCACGCTGCGCTCACCAGGCCGGACGTCGGGTGCGGTTTGCCTGGTCATGAGCGAGGCCAAAGCCAGCGGAGCCATCAGATTCACTTCAAGCTGCTGGCGTGCAGCGGGCAGGTTCATTTCGGTGCCAGAGTCCGGTTCGAACAAAGAGGCGTTGTTCACCAGGCAATGCAGCGGGCCGTGGCTTTGCCCGATGCGAGCCAGCATTTGTTCGACTTCGTGGGCTTGGCCGAGATCGGCCGCCACCAGCTCAACTTGTGCGCCTGTGGCTTGCAATTCGGTTTGCAGGGCCCGAGCAGCCGTTTCCGAGCGCTGGTAATGGCACCACACGCGCCATCCGGCCGCCGCAAATTGGCGAACAATCGCTGCGCCCAGGCGGTGCGCGCCTCCGGTGACCAGAACTTGTTTCATGGATAGATGGCCTGACAGCTCGGGCTGTACAGAATAAAGAAGACCAACAAAGAATCCAATTATCGGGCAAGCCGCGCATGCGAGCCCCTTTTCGCCCATTTTGACCCCCCAAGATGCCATGGCCCTTCGGCGACAATCACCGCGTGAACCCGTCAAATGCCATCGGCCCCTCAGAATTGCACCAACGTATCCAGCACGCCATCGCCCAAGCTGGCTGCTGGCTGGGATTTGACCGTTTCATGGCGATGGCGTTGTATGAGCCGGGTCTGGGCTATTACGCCAATGCGCTACAAAAATTTGGCACCATGCCCTCGTCGGGCAGCGATTTCGTGACCGCACCGGGCTTGTCCCCGCTTTTTGGCCAGACCTTGGCGATCCAAGTGCGCCAGGCCCTGGAGGCCACGCGGACCCGCGAGGTGTGGGAGTTTGGTGCCGGCACCGGCGCCCTGGCCTTGCAGTTGTTGGACAGTCTGGGCGATGCCGTGCACAGGTACACCATCGTCGACTTGTCGGGCAGCTTGCGCGCCCGCCAGGCAGACACCTTGCTGAAGTACGCCGACAAGGTGCGCTGGCTCGATGCTTGGCCAGATGCCATCGAGGGTGTGGTGGTGGGCAACGAGGTGCTGGATGCCATGCCCGTGCAACTGCTGCAGCGCACACAAGGCGTATGGCATGAACGAGGCGTGATCTCGGCTGGCGAGGGTTTTGCCTGGCAAGACCGAGTCACCGACTTGCGTCCCCCTCTCGACATCGAAGGCGAACACGATTACCTGACCGAGATTCACCCCCAGGCCGAGGCCTTTGTCGCCAGCCTGGCCGAGCGGCTGTTGGCGGGCCGGGGCGGTGCCGCATTTTTTCTGGATTACGGCTTTCCTGAAGGTGAATACTTTCACCCGCAACGCCACATGGGCACGGTCATGTGCCACCAGTTGCACCAGGCCGACGACAACCCACTGGTGGCCGTGGGCCAAAAAGACATCACAGCCCATGTCAACTTCACAGGGGTGGCCCTGGCAGCACAAAACGCCGGGCTGGAAGTCTTGGGTTATGCCAGTCAGGCCTGGTTTTTGTTGAACTTGGGCTTGGCCGAGCGCATGTCGTCCGCGACATTGCCTGAGCGCAGCCAGGCGCAGCGTCTGATCAATGAGCATGAAATGGGCGAGCTGTTCAAAGTGATCGGCTTTGCCACAGCAGCCGACTGGTCGGCCCAGGGCTTTGCCCGGGGTGACCGGTCGCATCGCCTTTAAACGGCATCAAGGCAAGCTATGTTGCGCTGGCTCATCGTGGTGTTTTTGGCCTTGATCATTTTCAGTGGCCTGCAAAAATGGCTGCAAAAATTTGGATTTGGCCGCCTGCCGGGTGACTTCCGCTTTCGCCTGTTTGGGCGCGAATGGTTTGTGCCCCTGACCAGCACCTTGTTGCTGAGCATGGTGGCCGCGCTGATCGCCAAGTGGTTGTGAGTCCGAAAGCTTGCAAAAGCATCAAAACCGTTAGCGTGGTACAGTGCGACACGCCATTGGCGACTTATGCCCATCACGCTCTTTCTGAGCCGATAGCGCATCCCGGCAGAGGGATGCCAGTCTTGTCCTCCACTGTGCACATCGCCCGCCATGCTCTTTTTCGAGCTGGGCCCAGACGATTTTTTTGCTTCCTTTTGACGCACCTCTGCACGGTGATGTTCTTTGGCAGACCTCAGGGCTTGCACATCGGGGGCTTTTTTTGGCAGCAGGACATGCCAATACACGAGCCGTTGACAGCCTCCCGAGGGGCAAAAAAGCGGCTCGACCCCCTTCGTTAAAATATATGACCATTCAATACTGTTCACACCAACCCATCTCCATGGGAAAATTCCGAATTCAACCCTGCTCCAGGGCTTTGCCCAATGGCGCTTTTGGCGCCCAGGTGTCCGTGGCCAGTGGCCGTGGCAGCGCCAGCACTGACCGTGTGATGCGTTTTGTGCCCGAATTTGCAACGCCTGACGCCGCCAGCCAATATGCCCTCGACGAAGGCATGTTGTGGGTGGAGCGCCAGACCTCCAAACCGATCCTGCTTTGAGAAAGACGTTTTAAATGGCTAAAGAAGAACTGATTGAACTGATGGGTGTGGTGAACGAAGTTTTGCCCGACACGCGTTTTCGCGTGACGCTGGACAACGGCCACCAATTGATCGCCTACTCGGCTGGCAAAATGCGCAAAAACCACATCCGCATTCTGGCGGGTGACCGTGTGACGCTGGAGCTCTCGCCCTATGACCTGAGCAAAGGCCGCATCAGCTTCCGTCACCTGGCAGGCCGCGCACCGATGGCACCACGCCGTCCACCTGCACGCTGACTCGGTTCTTTCGCTCTCGTTGACCTGAGTCAACCTGCAAGGCATCTGAATCGTCGAGCATGGCACCTGAGTGGTTTTGAACACGGGGAGTTTCATGATGGATTCGGCCGAAGCCTTGCACATTGTTTGTCCGCACTGCCACACCACCAACAGGGTGCGTGTGGCCGATATGCGCCTTGCACCCGATTGCGGACAATGCCACCAGGCCCTTTTTGGGGGGCACCCACTTGCACTGGACGCCAGTACTTTTGACAAGCACATTGGCCGCAGCCACGTGCCCGTGCTGGTGGATTTTTGGGCGCCTTGGTGTGGTCCTTGCCGAATGATGGCGCCCGCTTACGAGCAAGCTACCAGCCTTCTGGAGCCCGATGTCCGGGTAGCCAAACTCAACACCGAAGACGCGCAGGCCATCTCAGCCCGCTTCAACATCCGCAGCATCCCCACCCTGGCTTTGTTCATCGGTGGCAAAGAAGTCGCCCGTCAGGCCGGCGCCTTCCGCACGGCGCAAGACATTGCCGACTGGACACGTTCTCACCTGTGAGTTGACCTGAGTGGGTCTGTTGCAGGTCTCTGCTTCAGCCCAGTGCTTGACCGATCGCCTTCAGCCGCGCTTGCGCGATCCGTTTGCCAATTTCCGGGCCTGCCAAACCCTCGCTAGCCGCCGCTTGTGCAATCGGTGCCGTCAGGACCGACAGCGCTGCATGTTGGGCTTGCATCAGTCGGGCCGCTTGTGGGTAAGCCACCTCTTCAAACCCTAAGCGCCCGCGTGCATCGCATTCGCAGGCTTGCAGCACCCGCACAAAACGCTCAGGTTGGCGAATCGCGTCGCAGCGTTCCAGCAAGCGCAGCACTGCCTCTGGCCCCAGCGCTGCGCTGCGGTGGATGTTGCCATGTTCACGCGCCACCACCTCGGCCAGTTCTTTGCAGTCGCTGGGCACGCGCAGGCGTTCGCAGACCTTTTGCAAAAGTTTCACGCTGCGGTCTTCGTGACCGATGTGACGGGGCAGCGCCTCCGCAGGCGTGGTGCCTTTGCCCAGGTCGTGCATCAGGCAGGCCAAGCGCACGGCCAGTGGCATGTTCAGCCGGGCGCTCACGTCCATCACCAGCATCATGTGCACGCCAGTGTCTACCTCGGGGTGGTATTCGGGCCGTTGCGGCACGCCCCACAGGCGGTCCAGTTCGGGCAGCAAGACTTTCAACGCGCCACAGGCCCGCAGCACTTCAAACAGACGCGAGGGCTGCGTGCTCATCAGGCCCTTGGACAACTCTTGCCAGACCCGTTCTGCCACCAAGTGGTTGATTTCACCGTCTTCGACCATGCCCTGCATGAGTGCCATGGTCTCGGGGGCCACGGCAAAGTCGTTGAAGCGAGCAGCAAAGCGGGCCACGCGCAAGATGCGCACCGGGTCTTCCGCAAAAGCGGCCGTCACATGGCGCAGTTGTTTGGCGCGCAAGTCGGCCAGGCCTCCCCAGGGGTCAATCACTTCATCCAGCCAAGCGGGTGCCCGACTCGCCTTCTCTGCCGGCACAGATGACTGCAAGGCGGCTGCCTCAGACTCCGGCACCGCCATGGCATTGATTGTCAGGTCGCGCCGAGCCAAGTCTTCTTCGAGCGTGACACCCGGGTCGGCCTGCACCGCAAAGCCTTTGTAGCCTCGGGCGGTTTTACGCTCGGTGCGGGCCAGGGCATATTCTTCGCGGGTGCGAGGGTGCAAAAAAACCGGAAAGTCTTTGCCCACCGGCAAATAGCCTTGCGCGGCCATGGCCTCGGGCGTGCTGCCCACCACCACCCAGTCGCGGTCGTTCACGGGCAAGCCCATCAAGGCATCGCGCACCGCACCGCCGACGACAAAAACAGCCATAGTTGCCTTCAGCGGTGAAGCCGGAAAGGCTCTTCAAAGTCGATGAAGTCCTGCTCGGCCAGCGCGCCAAGGGTCCAGGCTTTCACGCTGGGCAAGGCGCGCACACGGTCCATGTAAGCACGTACATCGGCGGGCACGGGCAATACGTAGGTATTCAGACGCATGACCACAGGCGCAAAGTAGGCATCGGCCACGCTGAAGTCGCTAAACAGCATGGGGCCACCGTGTTCCCTGAGCAGGCCGCTCCACAAGTTACAAAGTCGGTCCAGGTCGGCACGCACAGCGGGTTTGTCGCGCAGGGCAAGGGCGCCAATGTCGGGCAGTTGCGCTTCGATGTTCATTGGGCAGGCACTGCGCAGGCCCAAATAGCCACTGTGCATGTCGGCGCAGACGCTGCGGGCGCGTGCTCGGGCCGCGCGGTCGGTGGGCCAAAGTTTCTTTTCCGGGAATTGCTCGGCCACGTATTCGGCAATGGCCAGGGAGTCCCACACGGCCAGACCGTCGTGCACCAGCACTGGCACCTTGCCCGCCGGGTTGATGCCTTTCAGTGCCGCCTTGAACTGCGAGTCGGGTGCAAAGCTGTCAAATCGGACAAAAATTTCTTCAAAATCGATGCCCGCCTGGCGCAGCAGCACCCAGGGCCGCATCGACCAGGACGAGTAGTTTTTGTTGGCGATGTACAGCTGGACCATGTTTTCTCCCGTGACAAGAGATGGGATGTTAACGGGACTTGGCACCTCAACCCCAGCCTGAGCGCTTGCAATGATTCAACCGCACTGGCAGCACCAGGAGTGCCGCCATGAAAGGACGCGATGGTCAGCGGCCCGCTTGTGCGCGCCAGCGGTTCATTTTGCTGCGAGGTCCGCGATGGCCCAGGTAGGTGGGGGCGACTCCTGCCGCAGAGGCGGGCGCGATGCCCAGCGCTGCAAGGCCTGGCCGTTGACCGGTGGCGATGTTGTCCACCGCCATGGAGGCCAGATTGTCTCGGCTCATGAGCGGTTCACCCGGGGCCAGTTCCATGGCCAGCGCTTGCAGCCAGCCCACCCACATTGGCAAGCCGACCACGGGACGGCCTTTGCCATGGTTCACCCCGGCCCATTGCCCCGACAGTTTGACCAACTCGCCGAGGGTCAGCACATCAGGGCCACACAATTCATAGGTCTGACCTGTGGTGTCCGGTTTTTGCAAACAAGTCACCACCGCCCGCGCCACATCGCCCACCCAAACAGGCTGAAAACGTGTGCCACTGCCGGCCAGCGGCATGAAAGGTGCCACCGCTTGCAGGTCTGCAAACAAATTCAAAAATTTGTCTTCGGCCCCAAAGATCACGCTGGGGCGCAAAACTGTCATGGCCAGCTTGGCGTTGTGCAGCACAGTCTCGCCGCGCGCCTTGCTGCGCTGGTACATCGACGGGCCTTGCGGGTCGGCACCCAAAGCGCTGACGTGCACAAGTCGGTGTACACCCGTTTTTTTCATGGCGCTGGCGATCTTGCCCGGCAAGTCGACATGCACTTGTTCGAAGCGTTCCTCGCTGCCATGCAACACCGCGATCAGGTTGACGACCGCATCGTGCCCGGGCATCAATCGGGCCAGATCGGCTTCGTTGTGCACCGAGGCTTCGATGACGGTCAGCCCTGGCAGGCTCTGCACGCTGGCGGCATTGACCGCGCGGCGGGTGGGCACGGTGATGTGCCAGCCCAAACGGGCCAATTGTTCGCAGACTTGGCGGCCCACAAAGCCGCTGCCACCTAAAACCAAAACGCGGGGAGTGTTCATTGTCTCAATCAGGCGCCCAGGCCCGTGACGGCTTGGTGCATGGCGCCCATGGCTTGGTCGACGATCTGGGTGCGCCAAGCGTCGGTGTCTGTATAAAACGCGTCCATCAGCGCTTGCTTGATTTGCCCACGCAAGGCTTCAGGTGCTTCAGGGTGCAACTGCAGCCAATGGTCACCGCGCAAGGCGTGCATGACTTTGTCTGGCGGCTGCGTGCCGTACTCCATGGCAATGCCGGTGTACTTTGCTTGCGGGCACTCTTGGTAGGCGGCCATCCACATCAGTCCAGTCAGCATGGGGGAACTCGACGAGCCGTCGTAGATCGAGGTGATGCCCTGGCCCCACCAGGCTTTGGCGCGCTGGTAAGCCGTTGCATCGTCGGCGCAAGCAAAAATGCGCTCGCCCACGCCGCTCGGGCCCAAACCGGTGTGCAGGTCAATCCAGGCCAAATGCTGGCAATTCTGGCCATATTTTTGCAGCACCTTGCGCAAGCTGAGGTTGCTCCAGGTGGGCGCTTGGCCACCAAAGAACAAACCGTCCGGAAATTCGTGTTGCCCCTTGGAGATGGCCGCCTGAAAGGCTTTCATTCCGCGCTCGGCAATGTAATGGTCGGTCGCTGCCGCGTTGGCGGCGTCCGGTGGCCACACGTCGGGCAACAACAGGGGCTGGATTTCGCGGTAGGCCGGGTTGTCTGTCAGGGCGTGGCTGAAATCTTGAAAGTTGCGGTTGATGTCCACGTTTTCGTGGGTCACCCGCCTGACGTGTGAGAACCCGTGCGGGTTGAGTGCGTGGATGTAAAGCACAGCCACGCCCTTGGCCTTGGCGGCTTCGCGCCATGAGGTGTTTTGCAAAGCGTGCACTTGTACGCCTGAGCCGCAATAGCCTTCCACGCCGTGGCAGGCGCTGCTGACGACCAGCAAATTGGAGGCATCTGGCGTACCGTCAAACACCACATCCATGGCCAGTTCTTCGCCATCACGACCCGCTAGCGGGTGGACATTGGCGTCAACCTGCAGGCCGGCAGCCTGTGCGACGCTGTGGAATTTTTGGCGGGCCTCAGCGTAGCTTTTGGAAAAGCCGTTTTGAACTGCATTCATGCCGGTTTCCGGTCAGGCCGTTTGAGTGGGCTTGGCCAGCCACTGCGTGGCCAATTCCACCCAATAAGTGCCGCCCAGGGGGATGAGGTCGTCGTTGAAGTCGTAACTGGGGTTGTGCAAGGTGCAGGGGCCGCCGCCGTGGCCCATTTCGCGGTGGGCGCCGTCGCCGTTACTGATGAACACATAGGCCCCAGGCTTGGCCTGAAGCATGTACGAGAAGTCTTCTGCGCCCATGGTGGGCTCTTGGGGCAAAACTTGCTCTGCACCCACGATGCCCGACATCACCTGGCGGGCGAAGTCAGCTTCCGGAGCGCTGTTGATGGTGGGGGGGTAGTTGCGGATGAACTCGAATTCGCAGGTGGCGTCAAATGCGCTGCAAATTGAAGTGGCCACCTTCTGCATGCGGGACTCGATCAAGTCGAGCACCTCGATGCTGAAAGTACGCACGGTGCCCTGCAACTCGCACGAGTCAGGCACCACGTTGGTGGCTTCACCCGCATGAATCATGGTGACCGAAATCACGCCCGCATCGACGGGTTTCTTGTTGCGGGTGATGATGGTCTGAAAGCCTTGCACCAACTGGCAGGCAATCGGCACAGGGTCGATGCCGTTGTGCGGCAATGCGGCATGGCTGCCCTTGCCGCGCACCACGATTTTGAATTCGTTGCTGGACGCCATGACTGGGCCGGCACTGACCGCAAAAGTTCCCACCGGCGCGCCTGGCCAGTTGTGCATGCCGAACACGGCTTGCATGGGGAACTTGTCGAACAAGCCGTCCTTGATCATTTCGCGAGCGCCGCCGCCACCTTCTTCGGCAGGTTGGAAGATCAGGTACACCGTACCGTCAAAGTCGCGGTGTTTGGAGAAATGCTTGGCTGCGGCCAGCAGCATGGCGGTGTGGCCATCGTGGCCGCAAGCATGCATCTTGCCTTGGTGCTTGCTGGCGTGGGCAAAGGTGTTGAACTCCTGCATGGGCAGCGCGTCGATGTCGGCGCGCAAACCAATGCCCCGTCCGCAGGCGCCACCGTCACGCCCGTGCACGATGCCAACCACGCCCGTGGTGCCCATGCCCCGGTGGATGGGGATGCCCCAATCGGTCAGCTGCTTGGCGACCACATCGGCCGTACGCACTTCCTGGAAGCACAACTCGGGGTGGGCGTGAATGTCTTTGCGAATGGCCGAGATGCTGGCCGCGTCGGTGAGGATGGAGTCGATGATTTTCATGGACACAGTCTAGCGGGACTTGCAGACCTTTGCCAAGCGTTGGCCTGAAATGACCCGACTGTCACCTGGGTGCCTTTGCCAAAGTGCAAAATCAGGCAGCGATGCGCAAATCACCCCTTTCATTTTTATGCCCTTGCCCATTTCCTTGTTCATGTCCAAGTCCAAGTTCAAGTCCAATTCCAATTCCAATTCCAATTCAGTGTCCGTGACCATGCGTGCCGTTTTGAGCTTTTGGGGGCGCTGCTTTGCACCGCGGCGGCTGCCGAGCCGAAACTCACTTGCCAGGTGACCTACGCTGGCGCCACCCAAACCGTGGTGGCCCAACCGGTGGCCGACCCGTACCCGGTGCCATCGGTGGACATATTGGGGCGATTCCGGTTCAAGGCGGTCATGGTGGGGGATGCCACCCGGGTGGATCGCATTCTTTTGTACACCTACCTGGATGCCGACCCCCACCCGGTCTTGCTGCACCAGGCCAAATATTTGCCGCCTTACCTGCCATCCGCACAGCCCTGGCCGATCACGGGCCAGCAACATGTGTACGGCGGTCAGCAAGAGCGGGAGCTGATTTACAGCTGCACCCTGGAGGGAATGGCGCCATGAAAAAGCTGTTTGTCGCCTTAGCGGCTGTGTGTTGGCTTGCCCAGGCATGGGCCCAACCGGTACTCTCTTCGGGTCGGCCCGTGACCTTGGTGTTTGCGGGGGACACGGTGCTCGACGATGACCCCGGCGCCCTGATTGCCCGTGGGGGCGACCCTTTTGCCGATTTTTCAAGCGTATTTGCGGGTGCCGATATCCGCATCGCCAACCTGGAGTGCGTGGTGGCCACCGGGGGCAGCGCTGGGCAAAAAAATTTCACTTTCAGGGCGCACCCACGCGTCTTGCCCGTGCTCAAGACCCATTTTGATGGCGTTGCGCTGGCCAACAACCATTCGGGCGATTTTGGCCGCGAGGCCTTCGCCGAAATGCTCGGCTTGTTGAAAAAAGCGGGCTTGGCCCAGGTGGGCGGTGGGCGAAATTTGAAGGAGGCCCATGCCCCCTGGATCATCGAGCGCCATGGTCTGCGGATTGCGATCCTGAGCTACAACGAATTCATCCCGCGCAGTTTTGAAGCCGACCACGATGCCCCAGGTGTGGCCTGGAGCGAAGACGAACAGGTGGTGGACGACATTCGCCAAGCCCGCCAGGTCCACCGTGCGGATCTGGTCATTCCCATCATGCATTGGGGTTGGGAAAATGAAGTTGTTGCCAATTCTCGCCAGCGGCAACTGGCCCGGTTGATGGTCGCGGCCGGTGCAGACGCCGTGATTGGTGGGCACCCCCACGTAACGCAAGACATTGAACACATCTTGGGAAAGCCCGTCATTTACAGCGTGGGCAACTTCGTGATGAAAGAGACCGACAACGCCAACCAGAGACGCGGCTGGGTCTTGCGCTTGGTACTGGACAAACAAGGGGTGCGCCTGCTTGATACCCGTGTGGCCCAAATCCGTATGGATGGGATACCCGAGCGCGACGACTGGGCGGCCAGCCCCTGCTGGCAGCGGGGTGACGCGGCTGTGGGTCAATGTGTGGCTGGGCAGCGGCCCGAGGCTCGTTGAAGGGTTGCGCGACAATCGACTTTCACTTTTAATATGACGCACGACACCCGCCCCATGAACGAAGTTCCCACCTCCACCCTTGTGCGCGGCGCTTGCCCGCACGATTGCCCTGACACCTGTGCTTTGCTGACCACGGTCGAGCAGGGCCGCGCCACCAGGGTCCAGGGCAACCCCGCGCACGCTCCCACCGATGGCGTGTTGTGCACCAAGGTCTCGCGCTACACCGAGCGCACTTACCACCCCGATCGTTTGCTGCAACCGTTGCGACGGGTGGGCCCCAAGGGTTCGGGGCAGTTCGAGCCCGTGGGCTGGGACGAGGCGCTGGATGCCATTGCAGACCGTCTGAAAGTCATTGCCGCGCGCGACCCCCAAGCGGTGCAGCCCTACAGCTATGCCGGCACCATGGGCCACGTGCAAAGCGAATCGATCGCTGGGCGTTTTTTCCACAAGCTGGGCGCCTCGCTGCTGGACCGCACGATTTGCGCCTCGGCCGGGGCAGAGGCCCTGACCCAGACCCTGGGCGACAAGGTGGGCATGAAGGTCGAGTTTTTTGTCGAATCCAAACTCATCGTGATTTGGGGCAGCAACTCGATCGGTAGCAACCTGCATTTCTGGCGCATCGCCCAAGAGGCCAAACGCAAGGGCGCCAAGTTGGTCTGCATCGACCCACGGCGCACTGAAACGGCCGAAAAATGTCACGAGCACATCGCCATCCGACCCGGCACCGATGCCGCGCTGGCGCTGGCCTTGATGCACGAACTGATCGTCCACAACTGGCTCGACACCGATTACATCGACCGCTACACCCTGGGCTGGGAGGGCCTGCGCGCTCGGGCACTGCAGTGGACACCCGAACGCGCTGCCGATGTGTGCGGCGTGCCGGCAGCGCAGATCCGGCAACTGGCGCTCGATTGGGGCACCACCCAGCCCGCAGCCATCCGCCTGAACTACGGCATGCAGCGTGTGCGCGGGGGCGGTAACGCGGTGCGGGCTGTGGCCTGTTTGCCCGCGCTGACAGGCGCCTGGAGGCACCGTGCGGGTGGCTTGCTGTTGAGCAGCTCGGGGCATTTCCCGGTTCGGCGTGCGGCCTTGCAGCGGCCCGATTTGTTGGGCGAGCGGCGCCCGCGTACGGTCAATATGGCCACAATTGGGGACGATTTGTTGCGCCCGGCATCGCCCGAATTTGGCCCCAAGATTGAAGCCCTGATCGTTTACAACAGCAACCCGGTGGCGATTGCGCCCGAGTCGGGCAAGGTGGTGCAGGGGTTTGCCCGCGAAGACCTGTTCACCGTGGTGCTCGAGCATTTCCAGACCGACACCGCCGACTACGCCGACTTCATCTTGCCGGCCACCACCCAGCTGGAGCACTGGGACATCCACACCAGCTATGGCCACACCGATGTGCTGCTGAACCGCCCCGCCATTGCACCCGTTGGACAAGCCCGCACCAACACCGGCATCTTCAGGGCGCTGGCGCAGCGCATGGGTTTTGACGAGCCCTGTTTTACCGAGAGTGACGAAAGTCTGTGCCGCAGTGCCATCGGCGACGAGAAGGATTTTGAGCAGCTGCTGGCCAACGGCTTTGCCTCCTTGCCGCTGCCCGATGCACCGTTTGCGCAGGGTGGGTTCCCCTCGCCTTCAGGGCGCTGCGAATTTTTCAGCCAACGGCTGGCCGACCAGGGCCTGGACGGTTTGCCTGATCATTTGCCCAATTACGAGTTGGCCACGCCGGGCGGTCGTTACCCCCTGGCCATGATCTCGCCGCCTGCCCGCAACTTTTTGAACTCCAGCTTTGTCAACGTCAAAAGCCTGCGCGACATCGAAGCCGAGCCGGTGCTGGAGATGCACCCGCAAGATGCTTTGCAGCGCGGCATTGCCGACGGCAGTGTGGTCAAGGTGTTCAACGACCGTGGCAGTTACCACTGCAAGGCGCGGGTCAACAAGCGTGCCCGGCCTGGCGTGGTCAATGGCCTGGGCATCTGGTGGCGCAAGCTGGGTCTGAATGGCACCAATGTGAACGAATTGACCAGCCAGAACCTGACCGATTTGGGCCGTGCCCCGGTGTTTTACGACTGCCTGGTGGAGGTGGCTCCGGACCCCGAATTCACGGCGTTACTCGCCAAGGACATGACCCATGCCTGAACTGAAAATTGAGCGCGAACACGCATTGGGTTTGGCCGGTGCGCGCGAAGTGGCCGAGCGCTGGCGAGAGCAAGCCGAGCAAGAGTGGGGCATGGCGTGTGAGTCTGAGTCGGGCGAAACCCAAGACCTGCTGCGCTTTGCCCGAAGCGGGGTGAGTGGGGAACTGGCGGTGAGCGCAACCCGCTTTGACCTGCAACTCAAGCTGGGCTTTTTGCTGGGTGCCTACAGCGCCCGCATCGAAGAAAAAATCAAGGCCAATCTGGACGAGTTGCTGGGCTCCGAGTCAGCCGCCTGAAGGGCCTCAGAGCCCTTGCGTCTCGGCCTGCTCGCGTTTGCTCAAGGCAAGTCCTGGTTCACCTCGGCGTTCGGTGAGTTGCGTGGCCCCACTGACCCCAAGCGCGCCTTGATCGACTGGGGCTGTCGCGTCAGGATGGCAGCGTAGTTGGTGGTGTTGGACAGCACTTTTTTCACGTAATCGCGCGTCTCCTGGAACGGAATGTTTTCAGCCCAGATGGCGGCCTCCAGCACAGGGCCCTTGCGCCAGTTGCGCGAGCGGCTGGGGCCGGCGTTGTAGGCCGCAGTGGCCATGGGCATGGATTCTTCAAAGTCGTCCAGCACCAGTTTCAGGTAGCCGGTGCCAATGGCCACGTTGACTTCGCGGTCGGTGATTTGCTCGGGGGTGAAGTTGGTCAAGCCGATTTTTTTGGCCGTCCACTTGGCGGTGGCGGGCATGACTTGCATCAGGCCCGACGCGCCCACGTGTGAGCGTGCGTCCATGATGAAGCGGCTTTCCTGGCGGATCAGGCCATACACATAAGCCGGGTCGAGTTTGATGTCTCCGGCCCGACGCACCACGATGTCGCGCAGTGGCATGGGAAAGCGCTGGTCAAAGTCGATCACGTTTTTTGTGCGGTCGCTGGTGTTGATGCAGCGGTCCCACACCTGACGTTGGCAAGCCAGATCGGCGGCGGCGAGCAGCTCACGGTCGCTCATGCCGCCGGGGCTGTGCAGGTTGGTGCTGTAGTTCCATTCGCGGTTGCCTTCGGGGCGCAAACCGATGGCGATGGCGTACAGCGCACGTTGCAAACCCGGGTTGATCAAGGCCCCAGCTTTTTCTGGCGGGGTCAGCGCGCTGGGACGTTCGGGTGCGTTGATGGTCTGGCCCAGCTCTTCAAGAGAAAGTTGCTCGTAGAAGCCCTTCACACTGGCGATGCCGCGCAGCAAGCCCTGGGCTTCCTGGCGCTGTGCGTCGTCTTGGGCTGTGGCGCTCAGGGCGCGTGCGCGCCAGTAAACCCATGCGGGATCTTTTTGCGACTCGGGGCTCATGGCCTGTGTGGCCGTGAGCACCTGGCGCCATTGGCCCTGGCGCAAAGCTGCGCGCACTTTCCAGGCCAGCAAATCGTCGTTGAGGTCGCTGTCTTTTTGCACCTTGGCAAAGTAGCTGCTGGCGTTGTCCTGCAGCTTCTGTGCGGCTTGCTTGCCAATGACCCCCCAGGTCCAGTTGCGCTCTTCCTGGCTCAGTTGAATGGACCAGCGCTTGTCTAGCAACTCGGCGGCCTTGTCGGGCTGGCTGGCGGCCAAGCGGATCAAGGCCAGCACTGCCAATTCCTTGCGGTTGCGGGTGATGGCAATGATGCGTTTGTCCAGATACCGTTCCGGGTCGGCGTGGATCAGTGTCACTTGCTCGGACAAACGCGGCGCTTCGATGTCCACAGCAGCCTGCGCAGGGCGGGGGCGGTTGGCGTCCATGGCCAGGCGTGCCTTGCGCCACAGGTCCAGGCCATTGATCTGTTTGCCTGAATGCAAATGCTCGGCCACATAGGTGCAACCCTCGTCGGCTTCGCGCAGGGCGTACCACAAGCGTTTGGCTTCTTCGGACACATTGGCCTTGCTGTTCATGGCCTCTGTGGCCAGGGCGTAGCAGCGCACCTCGCGGTCATCGCGCATGCGGTAGCTCGGGTATTCGGCGGTGAAAGTGGCCCAGTCACGGCGCTTGCCCAGTTGCAGCAGCCAGTCGGCGCGTAGGCGGTCTTCGTAATAACTGCCTGCATAGCTGGTCAAAAAGCTGCGGATCTCTGAGGGCGGGGCCACGTCTAAGCGCGTGCGCATTTCCCAGTAACCGGCCAAAGGCTCCAGCACATGGCCCCGGGTTTGGGGCAGCAGCGCAGACAAGCGGTTTTTATCGGCTTTTCGAAAGGCCTGGTGCATCTCCAGGATGACGTCGTCGCCCTTGTTTGGGGCCTGGGCTTGGGCCTGGGTGTGGGTGCTCAAGAGGCCTGTCGCAGCCAATGCACAAACCAGTGTCAGAATCTGAGTGAATTTCATGGGTCGATTATGGACAAAGCCGAAGCTAAAAAAGCCTTACGAAAAGCCTTGATTGAAGAAAGGCTGAACCTGTCAGACCGCCTGGCACGCGCAGAAGCCCTGCAGCGCGTCATGCGCATCTGGCTGTTTGACCGGCCCGAAACCGTGATCGGCGCCTATTGGCCGATCAAAGGTGAGTTTGACCCCTTGCCCGCCTTGCACCGCTGGAAGGAAGACGGCGAGCTCAATGGTGAGCCACAGCGCCGCCGCATTGGTTTGCCCGTGGTCAACAAGCAGCACAAAACCCTGACTTTTCACACTTGGTACCCCGGCTGCCCGATGGAAGAAGACGCCTACGGCATCCCCAAACCCAAAGACACTGAAATCATCGTGCCGACTTTGCTGTTTGTGCCTTGTGTGGGCTATGGCACAGGCGGCTACCGACTTGGCTACGGCGGGGGCTTTTACGACCGCACGCTGGCCACCCTTCAGCCCAAACCCTTCACGGTGGGCCTGGGCTTCACCCACGGCTTTGTGGACGATCTGGAGCCCGAAGCGCACGACGAACCACTGGATGCGATCCTCAACGACAACGGGGTGGTGTGGCCGCTTTGATGACCGCTTTGGTGATCTCCGTCCGTTTACTTTAATCGGGTGAGGCCAGCGTCTCGGGGTCAGACACATCGCCAGTGGTCAAGCGGGTGTTATCGGCCTGTTGGCGCAGCCAGTCGCAAAAGGCGCGCACTTCAGCCCGCGCCTTGCTGCGGGGGGCCACAAGCAGCCAATAAGCCAGCGGTGAACTCAATCGCATCTCTGGCAGCACTTCCACCAGGTCACCGTTGACCAGGCTCTCTGCCACCAGAGGCTGGCGTGCCAAGGCCACGCCCTGGCCGGTGAGTGCGGCCTGCACGATCTGGTGGGTGTAGTTGAAATACAACCAGCGAGCAGGGGATGGGGCGGCTGTTTTGCCTGGGGCATGAGGGCTGAATGTGTCAAGCCAGCGCTGCCAGCTCAGCCATTCCATGTGTTGGATGCGGTAGACGTCGCCCGCTTCGATCAGTGTGCAGCGCATCAAATCGGCCACATTGCGGATGGGCTGTGATTTCAATAGCCATGGGCTGGCGACCACAGTCAGCTGTTCGCCAAAGAGGCGCATGGCGCCACCGCTGATTTGGCTGGGGTTGGCGTAGCGCAAAGCCAGATCCACGTCGGTGTTGTTCATGTCCACGGCCGCATCGGTGGCATCGATGCGTATGTCGATGTCAGGGTGTTCGCGCTGAAACGCCTCCAGTCGTGGAATCAGCCACATGCTGGCAAACGAGGACCAGGTGGTGATCGACACACTTTGGCGACCACTGCTCTGGCGGATTTGCCGCACCGCCGAGTCGATGCGCTCCAGCGATGTGCTGGCTGACCGGTGCAGCAGGTTGCCTGCGCTGGTCAGCTCTACCGAGCGGGTGTGTCGCAAAAACAGCGAGGTACCCACCTCGTTCTCCAGCGACTGGATCTGCCGGCTGACAGCGCTTTGGGTCAGGGCCAGTTCTTCGGCCGCCACCCTGAAGTTCAGATGCCGCGCGACCGCCTCGAATGCCCGCAGGTAGCTCATGGAGATGGAACGGGTGCGGGCAGCAGTAACGGACCCAGAAGCGGGGGCTAGCGGTGAGGATGGGGTTGAAGCGGGCGTCATGGTGAGGGCCATGATACGGGTGCTGCGCTTTTTTATTCATGCTTTGAATGCATCAATGTGGGTGAGTATTTTCATTGGACGGTGAATGCTTTAGATTACATCATGACTGTGCCGACGATGTTGTCGGTGTCGATGGAAACCTGGAGATGGAGATGTCCGAACCCGATCCGTGCACTTCTTTGCAAGACTGTCAAAAGCTGAAAACTATTCGCTGGACAGGCGCCTGGCATCTGGCTTCCCAGCGTGCCATGAGCCTGCTGCCCCGGAAAGATACCCAGTTGTTGATTGTGCAGGGTTGCGCATGGATCACCTTGGAAAAACCGATCGGGCATTGGGCCCGAAGCGATGGGGATCATTTTCTGGAGGCCGGGCAAATCATCGATGTGCCCGCCGGAGCCCGTCTGGTCATTGAGGCGCGCCACGCCCACGAGGTCCTGCACTTTGACTTGTGTGAAATGCCGCATTGTCTATCGGCACGCCCTTCGCCCGAAAACAGCCTGTCCGAGCTGGCGCGGCAGTGGGTGCAGACTTTGGGGTTATTGGCTTGGACGACTGGCCGTCTGGTGCGTGGACTGTGGCGTCCCTTTTCGCGTCCTCCTCAGTCATGTGACCTGCCGGTTTGAGTCGGTCTCGCCCGGTTGACCGGCGGCCCCCTGAAGGTGCTCTTGGGCCATGGCTGGCAAAATGTCGCCATGGCCCGACCCAAATCAGCAACCCACGACATCAAGCGCGACGCCATTTTGGACATCGCCGCGCAATGCTTTGCCCAGAGCAGCTACCCGGCGGCCAGCATGAACGAGATCGCCACCGCCTGCGGCACCTCCAAGGCAAGGCTTTACCACTATTACGACAGCAAAGAGGCGATCCTGTTTGACTTGCTGGACCGCCACACCCAGCGCCTGCTGGCGCTGATTGCGCAAACCGAGGCCACCGCGCAGCGCAAGGATCTGAACGATCGGGCGGCCCTGCACGAGCTGGTGCGGGCGTTCTTGCAGGAATACGAAACCTCGGCCACCCGGCATGCGGCCTTGCTCAACGACACCCAGTTTTTGAGCGATGTGCCCGATCCATCGCTGGGCTCGGTGCCCACATCGCCGCGCGAACTGATCCTGAATCGCCAGCGTGACATCGTGGCCGCCATGACCCGTTTCATGAAGCGCGCCTACCCTGAGCGCCTGACTCCGACCAACCAAACGGCCCTGACCATGATGCTGCTGGGCATGATCAACTGGACCTTCACCTGGCTGCGCCCCGGTGGTCCGATCAGCTATGCCGCCTTTGCCGATGAAGTCATTGCCATGCTCGAAAAAGGGCTGGGTTGATGGTCAAGCCCAATTCACCAATCCGTAACGCATTTCGTTTAGGTAAAATGCAGACTGTTCATTGACCCGAGAAATCACCATGTCCAAAGCCACTACCAAAGCATTTGCCAGTCAGGCCGACCTGAGCGAAAAGAAAATCACCTTCGAGCAACTCAGTGCGCACTGCTGGGCCTATACCGCCGAGGGCGACCCCAATTCGGGCGTGATCATTGGGGATCGATTCATCATGGTCAGCGACGCCACCGCCACGCCGGCCATGGCGCAAGACCTGATCAAGAAGATCCGCACCGTCAGCGATCTGCCCATCAAATATGTGCTGCTGACCCATTACCACGCGGTGCGCGTGCTGGGTGCTTATGCCTACGCCGCCGAAGGCGCGACTGAAATCATTGCCAGCGAAGGCACGCTTGACCTGATCAAAGAGCGCGGCGCTCAAGACATGAAAAGCGAGATGGAACGCTTCCCACGCTTGTTTCGCGGCGCAGACAGCGTCACCGGCCTGACCTGGCCAACCATGGTGATCGCTGGCGGCAACCCCACCAAAGGCCAGGTGCCCGGCAAGCTCAGTATCAACTTGGGCGGCGTGGTGGTGCAGATCTGGCATCCAGGTCCGGGCCACACCCGTGGCGACACGATCGCCTGGGTGGAAGAGGAAAAAGTGCTGTTCTCGGGCGACTTGGTTGAATACGAAGCCGGTGTGTACACCGGTGACGCCCAGCTGGCAGAGTGGCCCGCCACTTTGGAAGCCCTGCGTGCCCTCAAGGCCGAGTTCATCGTGCCCGGTCGCGGCGAAGCCATGAAGGGCAACGCCAATGTCAACAAGGCCCTGGATTACACCAAGCGCTGGGTTGAAACGCTTTTCAAGGCGGGCAAGGAAGCTGTTGCCGGCAAGATGGATTTGAAAGCCGCCATGGCCCATACCCGCAAGAGCATGGACCCGATCTTCGGCCATGTGTTCATTTACGAGCACTGCCTGCCGTTTGATGTGACCCGTGCCTACGACGAAGCCAGTGGCATCAAGAACCCCCGCATCTGGACCGCCGAGCGCGACATGGAGATGTGGAAAGCGCTGCAAAGCTGAAGCAAGAGGTTGTATGCCCATTAAAAAACCCGCCTTGACCCGGCGGGTTTTTTGTGGGTATGCCCGACGCTTTTAGGGGCAACTCAGGGCTTGAGCAGGTCCCGGATGTCGCGGTCATAGCCGCGCAGAGCGCGTGCCACCCGTTGCCGCTGTTCGGGGCTGGTGGTGTTGTGCAACTGGGCCATGTTGTCACAGTTTTGCTGTGTCATCTTTTGCACCAACGCGCTGCCTGCTGGGTCGGGCGGCATGAACCAGCGTTGCCAGACGCCCCAAAGCGCCGCTTCAGCCTGTTCTGTGGGTGCGTTGCTTTGCGCCAGTTGCCGCAAGGTCGACAGCAAATCTTGTTCGCGCCGCCGCCGCTCTTGCCGACCCCATTCCGGGGTCCATGCCGACTGGCTCAGCTGGGTTTTGACCAAGGCGACTTGTGCGGCACTCAGCTCGCCATAAAACGATTTGTAGCGCTCCAGCGTCTTGTCCAGACGCCGCGCCAGCCTTTCGGTATCGCTGCCTTGCAGCCATTCCTTGTCCCAGTCTTCGTTCTTGCTGTCCTGGTGCCGTGCCAGGTGGCTCAGTTGGCGCGGCCCCAGCATCTGCACCACAGGGGCGGCTTGGGTGATCGCCACGCGCATGGCCCGGTCCATTTTGTTGAGGATATCGGCCTGAACGCTGCAGACTTGGCTGGCTTGCACAGAGGTCTGGCTGAGTTCTGAGCCGCGTTGCAACAAATCCAGGTAAGCGACCAGCTCTTGCTGGCGGTGCCAGCGGTAGACGCTGTTCAGCGCCTCTTTGGCCCGATCGGTCTGGGTGTCATTGAACGAGATGGCACTGTCGAGCCACCAGTAAGAAAGGGTGGGCAGCTGTTGGTAGCCCAGCTTGATGGCGCTGCAGCCTTGCAGCAGCAGCAAGCCAAATAAGCAAATGAACCCACGGATCATCTGTTGCCAGTCAGCTGAAGTGACCAACCTACAAGATACCCATTGTTGTATTGGGCGTTATTGGTGTCGGTGACTGAAAGTTTCCACAACCCATTGGTCTGGTTGATTGAGGCTGCAGGCAAGGAGAAAGTCATCAGCGTCCCATCGGTCAAGCAAGAAGGCTGAGCTGAAGCTGGGGCTGTCAGGGCAACGCTGATTTCAGTGTTGTTTGGTTGAGTCAATTTCGCAGTCAACTCACTCAATACAGCGTCCTTCAGGCATAAACCCACAGTGACAAAGGTCAGTGAAGTGATGCTGCATTGGGAAATGGGTTGCGGCTCTGTCGTTGCAGTCAAGTTGATGGGTCTGCCGCTACCGTTGGAAAATCCGTCAGCGTATTTCGGGACAAAACCACAGGACACTTGGTCAGGTGAAGTGTTTGGGGTCACATCGCTGCCCCCGCCCCCACAACTGGCCATGAAAAAAGTCATGCTGAGCATGGCCGCAGTCCAAAGGGGTGATCTCATTCAAGGCTCCGCAAGGTGTTGGGATTTGGCTGGCTTCAAGTAAAAGCAGCGGACATTAACTTTAACAATTGTCCATGCATTGTGAAGCCCTTCTTTCGATGGGGCTCAAGCACGGCAGGACCGGTGCCCAGTCTGGCGATAATCGAAGCCTGTGTGCTGCGCCGATCAGCAGCGCGCTTTAGAAAGACGCCCATGAGTATGAGTCACCCGTTTCCCGTTGATGTCGTCGTGATGGCCGCTGGCAAAGGCACGCGCATGAAAAGCCGATGGCCCAAAGTGTTGCAGCGCCTGGCGGGAGTGCCATTGGTGCAGCATGTCTTGAACACGGCCGCGCAGCTCAACGCCCGTTCGGCGGTGGTCATCACCGGTCATGGTGCCGACCAGGTCGAGCCCTTGTTGTTGGTCCCGGGCCAGGCGCTGGCCGTGCGGTGCGTGCGACAAGAGCCGCAGTTGGGCACGGGCCACGCCGTACAGCAGGCCGTGCCCGCCTTGGCTGACGACGGGGTGGTGGTCATTTTGTCGGGTGACGTGCCCCTGACCCAGGCCGACACCTTGCAAGCCCTGATTGCCCAGTGCGGCGGCCAACATTTGGCGCTTCTGACCATCGACTTCGCCGACCCCACCGGCTATGGCCGCATCGTCCGGGGTGGTGGTGGCGATGGCCAAAAGGTACAAGCCATCGTTGAGCACAAAGACGCCACCGACGCCCAGCGCCAGATCCAAGAGGTCTACAGCGGCATCATGGCAGTACCTGCAAAGCGGCTCAAAAACTGGCTGGGCCGCATCGACAACCAGAACGTGCAAGGCGAGTACTACCTGACCGATGTGGTGAAACTGGCTGTGGCCGATGGTGTGTCCGTGGTGGCGCACAAGATTGATGACCCATTGCAGGTGGCGGGCATCAACAGCCCTGTGCAATTGGCCGAACTGGAGCGTGCCCACCAACTGCGCCAAGCCCATCGCCTGATGGAACAAGGCGTGCGCCTGAAAGACCCGGCTCGCTTCGATTTGCGCGGCCAACTCGATTGCGCACAAGACGTCGAAATCGATGTGAACTGCATTTTTGAAGGCCGTGTTGAATTGGGCGAAGGCGTGAAGATTGGCGCGAACTGCGTGATTGCCAATTGCGCCATTGCGGCGGGCGCCGTGATCCACCCCTTCACCCACATCGACGGCGAAAAGCTGGGCGTCAGCGTGGGCGAGGGCGCCTTGGTCGGTCCGTTTGCCCGCCTGCGCCCTGGCGCCCAATTGGGCGCTGAGGTGCACATTGGCAACTTTGTGGAGGTCAAGAATTCCACCCTGGCCAAGGGCGCCAAAGCCAACCACCTGGCCTATCTGGGCGACGCCACCGTGGGCGAACGCGTGAACTATGGCGCGGGCAGCATCACGGCCAACTACGATGGTGCCAACAAGCACCAAACCATCATCGAAGCCGACGTGCACATTGGCAGCAACTGCGTGCTGGTGGCCCCGGTCACCATTGGCGCAGGTGGCACCGTGGGCGGCGGCTCAACCATCACCAAGAGCACCGAGCCCAGCGCTTTGAGCGTGGCGCGGGGCAAGCAAATCAGCATCGCCAACTGGGCTCGGCCCAACAAGAAAAAATAGGCTCAGGTCTGCGTGCAGCGGCGCCCACGCCCCTACTTGAAAAGGGGCCAGGTCGTGGTGAACTTGGCCCGCTTGGTGGCAAAAAACGCTTTCACATTCCGCACATTGGCGTCTTGCGTGAACAGGGCCTGACTGATCGCCAGGTAATGCGGCATGTCCCGGGCCTGCACCACCAGCATGAAGTCCGGTCCCGGCGAGACACGCCAGCATTGCTGCACCGCACCGTGCGCCACGGCCCGGGCCTCAAAAGTGTCCAGGTGTTCAGCGCCTTGTTTGTCCAGCGACACCTCCACCAAAGCGCTCAGGCCATGGCCCAGGCTGGCGCCCAGTTGGTCGGCGTTCAGCACGGCAATTTGCCGCTCGATCCAGCCCCCATCGGCCAGACGCTTGACGCGCCTGAGGCAAGTGGGGGGCGACACATTCACCTTGTCGGCCAAAGCCACATTGCTCAGGCTGGCGTCGTGTTGCAGACTGTCCAGCAGTTGCAGGTCGATGGCGTCGAGTTTATTTAATTCCATAAAAAGTATTTTAATAAAATTTAATTTCAGTCATTTCGAATTTTGAAATAAAACACCAATTTACAAAATTAATTGACCTGAAATTTTACAAGACAAGGCCTAACATCGCCACAGTTTATGGACAACACCTCATCAGGAGCATCACCATGTGTGGCATCGTCGGCGCCGTTTCTTCCCGCAACATCGTTCCCATCCTCGTTCAGGGCCTTCAGCGGCTCGAATACCGGGGCTATGACTCCTGCGGTGTGGCCGTGCATTCGGCCAGCCTGAACGGCGGAAAGGGTGGCCTGCAACGCGCCCGCAGCACATCACGCGTGGCCGAACTGATGGACCAAGTCACTGCCGATCACATCGAAGGCGGCACCGGCATCGCGCACACCCGCTGGGCCACGCACGGCGTGCCTGCGGTGCACAACGCGCACCCGCACTTCAGCCACGGACCCGCCCTTGCTCAGCCTGGCGCTGATTTGGCAGGCGCCCCTGACAGGCCAGGGCGTGTCGCCTTGGTGCACAACGGCATCATCGAGAACCACGAAGAACTGCGCGCTGCGTTGCAAGCCAAGGGCTACGTGTTCTTGAGCCAGACCGACACCGAGGTCATCGCCCACTTGGTGGACAGTCTGTACGACGGCGATATTTTCGAAGCCGTCAAGACCGCCATTCTCCAGTTACACGGCGCGTATGCCATCGCGGTGTTTCACAAGGACGAGCCGCAGCGCGTGATTGGCGCCCGCGCCGGCTCGCCCCTCATTTTGGGCGTTGGCCACGGTGAAACATTTTTGGCCAGTGACGCGATGGCGCTGGCCGGTGTGACCGACCAGATCTTGTACCTGGAAGAGGGCGATGTGGTCGACATCCAGCTGGGCAAATACTGGGTGGTGGACCGTGACCACAAGGCCGTGACCCGTGCTGTGAAGACTGTGCACGCACACAGTGGCGCAGCAGAGTTGGGCCCTTACCGCCATTACATGCAAAAGGAAATTTTCGAGCAGCCGCGCGCCATTGCCGACACGCTGGAAGGCGTCGAAGGCATCACGCCTGAACTGTTTGGCGACGGCGCATATGCCATCTTCAAAGCCATCGACAACGTTTTGATTTTGGCCTGCGGCACCAGTTACTACAGCGGCTGCGTGGCCAAGTACTGGATCGAAGCCATCGCCAAAGTGCCCTGCCAGGTCGAGATCGCCAGCGAATACCGCTACCGCGAATCGGTGCCCAACCCCAACACGCTGATCGTCACCATCACCCAAAGCGGCGAGACCGCTGACACGCTGGCTGCACTGCGCCACGCGCAAAGCCTGGGCATGACGAACACCCTGACCATTTGCAACGTGTCCACCAGCGCCATGGTGCGCGAATGCAAGCTGGCCTATGTGACCCGCGCCGGAACCGAGATCGGCGTGGCATCGACCAAAGCCTACACCACGCAGCTTGCAGGCTTGTTTTTGCTCACGCTGGCGCTGGCGCAGACCAAAGGCCGCCTGTCGGACGAAGAAGAGGCCATGCACATCAAGGACATGCGCCACCTGCCCGCTGCGCTGCAAGCCGTGCTGGCGCTGGAGCCGCAAATCATCAGCTGGGCGCAAGAATTTGCCAGCAAGGAAAACGCCCTGTTTTTAGGCCGCGGCACGCACTACCCCATCGCCCTGGAAGGCGCGCTCAAGCTCAAGGAAATCACCTACATCCACGCCGAAGCCTATGCCGCAGGCGAGCTGAAACACGGCCCGCTGGCCCTGGTGACCAGCGCCATGCCGGTGGTCACCGTCGCCCCCAACGACCAACTGCTGGAAAAACTCAAGAGCAACATGCAGGAAGTGCGCGCCCGGGGTGGTGTGCTGTATGTGCTGGCCGACGTCGACACAAAGATTGAAAGCAGCGAAGGCGTGAACGTGATCCGCATGCCCGAGCACTACGGCGTGCTCTCACCCATCCTGCACGTTGTGCCCTTGCAGTTGTTGAGCTATCACACGGCTTGCGCAAGGGGCACGGATGTGGACAAGCCGAGGAATTTGGCGAAGAGCGTGACCGTGGAGTAGTTCAGCCAGTGAGTAATTTTGACGATCTGACAAGAGTGGTCATGGTCGTCAAACTGAAAAGCAAGGCGCTTTTCATTGGACCCTACTCAAACAGTCAGCAAGGGCTGTTTGGCAGGGTCTTTTTGTTGCGTAAAAGAGAACAACTGACTTTTGAGGCAATCGCTAACTTGTTGACGAAATCAGGCACACGCTCGGTCAATGGCTGCTTGCTAGGTGCTGAGCATGTGTTTTCTATCTACAAGAAAGGCAAGCTCAGGCAAGAACGACTCACATTGAAGGTTGAAATTGTATGTAAGCTAAAACCAGCCTTTAAATGATTGCATCGAGCTGCTGCCCCACCCCCCTCCCATCCAAGTTCTTGAACACCATTGCAAACAAAGCCGTGCCCCCGCTGTGTTCAGCCCAGACCTTGCCCACTTGTCCTTTTTCGATTTCTTTGGCCATGCCGCTGATATGGCTGCCCTTGTACTCAACCACCAGCACACGGCCATCGGTCAGTTCGCAAACAAAGTCAGGGTAAAAGCGCCCGCTGGATGTGGGTAGCCAGAACCCCGCCACGGGGTCGGAATCGAGGTTGCGCACCCAGCGCTTCACTTGCGAATGTTCTTCAATGGCCAGTGCGCAGCGCCATTCTTCGCCGCCGTCCTCCAGGTCGGCGGGCACGGGGTAGTAGTGTTTGCTAAATTTAAACTTACCCCGATACAGCTTGTTGGTTGGCACCGGGTAGCGGTTGGCCTCAAACACAAAGGCAATTTGTGGCGAGGTTTCCAGCGCCCAGCCACCGTCTAACACCAGTTGGGTGAACGAGGTCTTGGCGGCTTTGTCCCGCATCTCCTCAATCTTCAGTGCAATTTTTTGCATCAACGGGTATTGATGGCGTGCCAGCTGGGCCAAGGGAATGCGCTGTTCGTTGATCAGGTGCCGAATCGTGGCCAGCACAAAAGCGCGCAGGTGCGCGGGCAGCACGTCACGCGCCGCATTGCGCGAGGGGTGTTGCAACTCAGCCGCCAGCCAGCGGGCCAGGTCTTCTTCGCTGATGGTGGTGCTCACCGCATCCAGCGGCAATTGCTCGGCATCGCCTTTGCCCACGCGCAGGCGTGTGCCGTCCAAATAAACCTCCCACAGCGTGCCTTGCTCGGCCATGTGAAAGCCAGACAAGGAGACAGGCTCGGCAAGCAAGTTCAAGTCCAGTTCTTCGGTGACCGACTCGCGCTCCAGCAATTGCAGTTCACCTTGCGCACCACCGGGTCGGTAAGCCAAACGCGGCACCACTGCAAACACTTCGCCCCGGTTACTGGGGGCCAGTGCACCCTGCACCACGGCGTTGTGGCGTTCAATGCTTTGGCCCAACTGTTCCTTTTGCTTGCCGCGCAGCAGCGACGCCAATTCTTGCGCCACGGCATCCGGTACCGCGCCGCGCCACTGCACGCGCTGGCGTGTTCCGTCCGTGCTCACGCTGGCCAGACCCTGGTCCACTGCGGCTTGTACTTGGGCGGGTAGGGGCTTGCCCGCAGGCACATCCACTTGAAGCGATGGCAATGCCACTTGTCGGGCCAAGGCGTCATACAAAGGCCCATCACCGTGCCCATCTGCCCAACCAAAAGGCAGTTGTGGCGCGATCATGGACGACATGTCCAACGGGTCAAAACCCATGCCGTCAATCAATCGGTCGGCCAACGCGTTGGCGGCCAAACCAGTTTCAGTCTCCGTGATGTGGGCATACGCTTTGTTCAGGGCGGGGCGGCTGCGCTTTTTGGCATAAGGCATGCGCAGCACGCGCCCCAGCAACTGCTCAATGGCGGCTGCAGACCGGATGGATTGCACCGAACAGAGGATGTAGGCAAACGGGCAGTCCCAGCCTTCTCGCAAGGCCTGCACGGTAATGATGTAGCGCACCGCGCAATCGCGGGCCGACAGGTCCAGGCCTTCCAGTTCGCGCTGTGTGCCCGTGGCGATCTTGATTTGGTCTTCAGGAATGTGCAGCTGCTCAATCAGGTGCTGGCGCAGGGCATCGGCATTCACCGGCTCGGTGCTGTTTTGCGCTTGCAGCAAGACGATGGGGCGGATGTAGTCGCCCTTGTTCGTCCCATCATCTGCTTCTTCTTGCTGGGCTTCGGCCTCCAGCAAGCGCTGGTTTTGCACAGCATCAAACACCGCAGCCTGCCAGCCCCGGGTGTGCTCTACCAAGGCAATCGGCATCTTGATCATGTCTTCGGCCTGCAGCTGCTGGGCCGACACATGGAACAACACATTGGTGCGCTTGGGCACGGGCGTGGCCGTTAGCTCCAAAATCAAACACGGGTTCAGGCGTTTGAGCGCTTCAAAGCTGCGCTCGGTCTTGGTGTTGTGCGCTTCGTCCACGATCACATAGGGTTGATGCAGGGCCAGCCAGTTGGCCAGGCTCCAGCGCAGTTGCCCCACAAAACGCGCCAGCATCTCGCGCCCGGCTTTGGCGCTGCTCACATCTTCGGCGGTCACCACTGCGTCGGGCAAGTCGTTCAAGACCTGCAAGCGTGCAGTGGGCATGCCCTTGAAGTGCGGCTCAAATTTCTCGCTGAAGGAGTACACGTTGCGCTGGTCAGTGTCTTCCACCCGGAAGCTCTGGATGGTAGCCACGACCACCACAGCCTTTTGAGCATAGTCTTGCGGCGACAGCGTGGCCAGCTCGTCCAGCTCACACACACGCACATCGTCGCCCACGCCTTGCGCCAACGCTTGGCGAAACGGGTGGCCAGGTGCGCGCAAAGCGTTCAGCGTTTGGCTGCGAATGGTGTCTGATGGCACCAGCCACAACACCAAAGGCTGCGCCAAACCTGTGGGCCATTCACGCGCCATGCGGCCAATGGCCTCGGCGGCCATGAGCGTCTTGCCACCCCCGGTCGGGATGCGCAGGCACACGCAGGGCATGTCACCAAACGGGTCGGTGTTGTAGCCAAAACCGGTTTGCGTTTCAAAAGCACTGCGCGGGCCGGTCAAGCGAGCCGCACGCAGGTATTTGTCCAGCTCGTCCAACGATTGCTGCTGGTAGCGCTTAAGGGTCAATAAGGCCATGGACTGCTCCCTGAGTTTTTTAATTTTTGCTTATGCGCTTTAGCGCGGCACCGCGTGGGGCAATTGCTTGAAGCTAATGTCTTCGGCTTTCAGCCTGGCATCGCCCAGGCGGCAGGCTTCGCCATAAATCACCTTGGGACCGTCATGGCCACACAGTTCGTTCAAGGCTTGCAGCACCGCCGTGGTCAGCACATTGCCGCTGGCTGGGCGGCGGTCACCCAAGATGCCGTTGAACAGCAGGTAATACGCCGTGCCCTCGTGCACACCCAGCAAGGGCAGGGGGCCGCTGGCCGCTTGCGTGGGCAAAGCGGTGCCGGTTTCGCGCATCCAGATGAATGCGGCCAGGTCGGCAAAGCGCACCTCGGGGTGAATGTCGCCTTGCTCGTCAAACAGCGGTGCGCCCAGTTGCAGCAGTTGGAACCCGCCGCCACCTTGCCAGCCCACGGCGGTGCTGATGCCGCCCTGTTCGCCGGCGATGACTTTTTGCAAGCGCGGTGTGCAATGCGTGGTGGCGTGTTCGCCCATTTCAATGCCGATCCAGCGGCGGCCCATTTTGTGGGCGACGGCGGCCGTGGTGCCGCTGCCGAGGAAGCTGTCGAGGACGAGGTCGCCGGGGTTGGTGGCCAGATGCAGGACGCGCTGCAGCAAGCGTTCTGGTTTGGGTGTGGCGAAAGGGGCGTGCGCATCAAATGCCAATATTTCTTTTTTCGCGTCTTGGTTATTCCCGACTTCGTCATGCCTCCAAAACGTAGTTGGCACCGTGCCTTGTTGTATTGAGTCTGGAAATTTTTTGAGTCTGGGACGTTCGTTCAAGCCATTGATGCCCCAATAAAGAAGATTGTTTTTCGCATTTGCTTCGGTTGAACTCCGATCAAATGCCCAAACTCTCGTTCTCGATGGCCAAACCTCTTGCAAAGTAAACGGGTTCAGAATTGGGTAATAAAGATTAGGTCTCTCTTCATTTGATTTGGCGCAGGTGTAGTCCGCTGACAGCCATGGGCCTCGTGGATCGCTATCAGGATTTTTAAAACTGCCAGCTTGCTTTTCACTTCGTGGCAACAAATTTGGCCGCCACACACCAGGGGTTTTGCCATATACCAACACATGATCGTGATTGATGCTGAGTTGATGAGCGTCATTTTGTGGGGAGAACTTTTTTTCCCAGAAAACGTTTGCCACAAAATTTCCCCGCCCAAACACCTCATCCATCATCACCTTGAGGTAGTGCCCTTCGTTGTCGTCGATGGTCACCCAGATCGAGCCGTCTTCGCTCAGCAAGTCTCGCAAGATCTGCAAGCGCGGCAACATCATGCTCAGCCATTGGCTGTGCTCCAGGTTGTCGTCGTAGTGCTCAAACGCGCTCTTGGTGTTGTAGGGCGGGTCGATGAAGATGCACTTCACTTGCCCCCGGTAAAACGGCAGCAGGGCCTTGAGGGCTTGCAGGTTGTCGCCTTGGATCAGCAGGTTGCCCTTGGCAGCAGCGGCATCGCCAAAAATGCCATTTGCGTTGGGGCCTGCGGCGTGGGGGCGCAGCACATGCGTAGCGGTTTGGGTAGCCTTTGAGAAGGCGGCTTGGCGGTCAAGCCAGTCGAGGGTGGGCATGGGTCAGGCTTTGTTTTGAAATAGGGCTCGATACGCCTGTTGCGGATCGTTGGGTTCTTCGGGGTTTGTCATGGCCAGGCGGCCGTCGCGCATGAGGGGGCGCAGGTAGTTGTTGCGCACATACCGTGGGTGGCGGCGCAATACCGCCGCCAGCTCTTCTGCTGACCATTCACGCAAGCTGCACAGCTCGACCACGGCATCGCACACTTCGCCAGGAGGGTGCCTTTGGCCAAAGCCACCTATGCGTGCAGCCAATACCCCGGGCAGATCGTCCAGCAGGGCAGCTCGGGCAGCGTCTTGCGCGCTGGATTGGGGGTTACCAGACAAGCCTTCGGGGTTGCTAGATAAGCCGTCAGGGTTGGTAGATAAGCCGTCAGGGTTGGTAGATAAAGCACCGGGGTTACCAGATAAGGCGTTGTTAACTGTGTTTTTACTCAGCCCTAATCGTTCGGCGGGCACATAGTAGGTGGCCGAGCCCCGGCCTTTCTGAACCAGCAAGCCTGCATCGCGCAGGCGGCGCAGGGCGGCGCTGGCGGTCAGGGTGTCCACTTTGCTCAGATCCCGGTAGGCGGCGTTGTCAATCGCGCCGGCCTCGCGCACGATGACCAGCGCTTTGGCTTCATCGGGGCTGAGCTGGGCATCTTTGAACTGGGCCAGCCACGCAACGTCATCGGCACCCAAAAAGTGGTGAAAGAAGTAGCGGGCCACAAATTTGTCATCGCTCCGGTCGGATTCAAACAGAGGCGGGGTCAGGCCGGCTTGCTCCATGGTGTCTCGCATCACGCGGATGCCGCTGCCTTTGGTTTCTGCAAAACGGGTTTCGTGCAGCACGCTGGCAATGCGAGGGTTGCGCGGCTCGCTGCCGGGTTCGCCCAAATGCTCGGGCGACTTGAGTGAGTAGCCGGGGTTGCGAATTTCGAGCCGGTTGGCGTAGCGAATGATTTGCACCGGGCTGTGGCTGCGGTAGCTGCGGTGCATGAGGGCGTTGACCAGTGCTTCGCGAATGACGCGCTGGGGGATGACGGGTTTGTCTTGGCGTTGCAGGTCACCTTCTTTCAGGGCGAAGCCTTTGGGCAGGTCGTCCAGCACGGCGGCTTGAGCGCGGCGGATCAACCTGAACAGGGGGTCACGCAGTTCAATGGTGTCAAAACGATGTTCAGGGTTGGGCACCCATTCACGGCCCGGCACGCGGATGTAGTCCACCCGAGTCATGGGAAAGCAGCGGCGCAGCGCCTGGGGTTTGCCAAACAAGATGATGCCCGCCAAGGTGAGCCGTAAGCTGCCTTGCTCGTCTTTGCCGATGCAGCCGAGCGCATGCAGCAGCTCATCGTCGGTCCAGCGCAGCTCTTCGGCGTCGGGGTTGGCTTCGGCGCGGGTTTTGCGGTAATCGGCTAGGGCCTCGGGGGCGATGTCGTCAAGGGTCGCGTCGGGCACCAAGCTGGCGTCAAAACTTTCGCGCTGGCGGCCTTGGTAAAACACGGCCAGATCGTCTTCGGTGCAGTGCTGGTCCACGCTGCCCACGCGACGCAGTGCGCCTTTGGGCAAGCCTTGGGCTTTGAAGAAAATGGGCTTGTCTTGTGGCTGCGCCTCGGGCACGAAGGCCACGATCACAGCCATGCCGTTGACTTGCTCGGTACTCAGCTCAATGCGCACGGGCTGGTTGAAGGTTTCGCGGCATTGGGTGGCGAGGTCGGCGCAGAGTTTGTAGGGCTGGGGCACACCTTCGACTTGGTAGCTGGGAAACAGGGCTTGGTCTTCGCGCTCCACGCCCAGCAGCAGCCAGCCGCCTCCTAAGCTGGGTTCGTTGGCAAAGGCACACACGGTTTCGAGCAGTGATTTGCCGCTCTCGCTAGCGCGTTTGGCCTCGATGCGCTCGGTTTCGTCGAGCAGGTTCAGGCTTTGCAGGAGTTCCAGTGCAGTCATGTTGCGATGTTATCCCTGGCGAAAAGGTTCAGATAGGGTTGGTAGCGCCAAAGTCGGTTGCGTTCATGGCCTGTCAGTTCTTGCAGCCAGCCGCGAGACTCGAAATTTGCAATCAATTTGGCTGCCGTTGGGAATGTGCAGTTCATGAGCTTGCACACGTTGTTGACCGATACCGTGGGGTAGCGAAACAGATGATCCAGCAATGTGAGCGCCTTGGCGTTCTTGGCGACTTCACTTCGGTGTGCGTCGCGCATCGCCACGATGTCTTTTGCGGTTTGCGTGGCCGCCAGTGCTGTGGCGCTGACGCCTCGAAGGAAGAACATGAGCCACTGTTCCCAATGCCCTTGCATGCGAATGGCGGTCAAGCGGTCATAGTACTCGGCCCGGTGTTTTTTGAGGAAAAGCGACAGGTAGAGCAGGGGCCGTGACAGCGCTTTCTCTTCGCAGAGTATCAGCGTGATCAGCAGTCGCCCTACGCGGCCATTGCCATCGAGAAAGGGGTGGATGGTTTCGAATTGGGCATGAGCCAGACCGCAGCGGATCAGCAAGGGAACCTGCGTACGCTCTGCATGCAGGAACTTTTCGAGTTGACCCAGGACATTCATCACCTCATGCGGTGGCGGGGGAATGAATGAAGCGTCACGCAATGAACTTCCACGCCCGCCAATCCAGTTTTGAGAGGTTCGAAATTCCCCGGGTGATTTTTCTCCGCCACGGACGCCTTTCATGAGCTCCGCATGAATTTCTCGTAACAAGCGCAGCGACAGCGGTAAGTCTGGCAGGCGGTTCAGGCCATGGTTCATGGCGCGCACGTAATTGACGACTTCCTCTACGTCTTTGGGTGTGTCATCACGCAGCGCATCGGCTTCAAAGGCGAGCACGTCTTCCAGCGTGCTTTGCGTGCCTTCGATTTGCGATGACAGAACGGCTTCATGGCGAACGTACATGGCCACGAACAAATCGGGATTGGGCAGCATGGAGGCCAGCGCATCGAGTCGCCCGATGTTGCGGTCGGCGTCGGACAACAGACTTTGCAGTTCGCCGCTGTAAGTCAGGGGCGGTTCGGGTGGCAGTGGCGCAGGAATGAATGCTTTGTAGCCAGTAGTTTGTTGGACGAAACGTCCTGCACGATAGGGGTGATCCATGGATTTAGCTTTCACAAGGAACGGATAGTCTATCTCTTAATAAAATTTTCATCAAATTTTTTTATTAAAAAAGACTTGAACGCGGTTTGTTAAAGAAAAATTGTTAATTTAGGTGCCTTCCGGGTTTTCATTGCCGTCAAGTTAGGAGTCTCTGTGAATCATCCCACCGTCTGTTTATTTGACAGCCCAAGTGCATCCGCCAGCTTTTGCCGCGTGGTTTTGCGGGGGCGTTGGGTGGCTTTGGATTGGGTAAGGCGCAGGTATGCTCCTAGTTACATTTTTTTGCGGTTCTGACGCCATGGTTGATTTGTCCGATTCCCACGTTGACAGCCCGATTTGGGTTGAGCAATCCCGCGTGCACGGCAAAGGCGTGTTCGCCACGCGCCACATGGCGGTGGGTGAAAAGGTCATTGAATACGTGGGCGAGGTCATCACCATGGTCGAGGCCATTCGCCGCCATCCGCACGACAGCCACAACCCCGACCACACGTTTTACTTTCACCTGGACGATGGCCGGGTGATCGATGCGCTGTATGGCGGCAACGACTCCAAATGGATCAACCATTCTTGCCGCCCCAATTGCGCGCCTGACGAGGTGAAGGGGCGCATTTTCATCAAGACGCGCAGGCCGGTATTCCGGGGGGAAGAGCTGACATTTGACTATGGCTTGTTCAGCGACGAGCCGATGACCGAGGCACTCAAAGCCCGTTATGCCTGCCGCTGCGGCGCCAAAAAATGCCGGGGCACGATGCTGGCGTCAGACTGAAACAGGGCCCATCGGCGAAGGCCTGACTGCGAACTTGACCCAAGTCAGGGCGCGCGCCACCCGCATTGCGCATGATCGGACACGCCACGTTCGCGCGATCCGCTTCAGCGTGAATGGCTTCAAGGAAAAGCAGTGTTCCCCTTTCATGTCAAACATGTCGCCCGTTCAGGCACACCCTCTCAGCCCGACATGGGGGCTTACTGGAGTCGGGCTTCCAAAGATTTGACCCAGGCGCTGGATTCCAGCGTGGAGGGCCTCACCCAACAAGCTGCCCGAGTCAGACGCCGGCAGATGGGCGCCAACGTACTCGATGCCACGGCAGGGGACACATTTTTTGGGTTGTTGATCAGCCAGTTCAAAAACCCCTTGGTGCTGATCTTGATGGTGGCGTCGGTCATCTCCATGTTCGCGGCCGAATGGGTGGATGCCGGGGTGGTGCTGGCCATTGTGCTGGGCAGCACCGTGCTGGGTTTCACTCAGGAGTACGTGGCCAGCAATGCCATCAAGAGGCTGCGCGCCAAGGTCAAAATTCATTCCAGCGTATTGCGCGATGGGCGATTCAGGCCAATCCCTTCCGACCTGGTGGTGCCAGGTGACGTGGTGACCCTGTCTGCTGGCAGTTTGATACCCGCTGATGGTGTTGTGTTGGAGGCCAAAGATTTTTTCATCAACCAAGCGGTGCTCACGGGTGAAACTTTCCCGGTGGAGAAAAAACCGGGGGTCGTGGCGGAGACCGCCAGTTTGAGCGAACGCAGCAACTGTGTGTTCATGGGCACCAGTGTCAGCAGTGGCACTGCACGCGTGTTGCTGGTGAAAACAGGAAAGTCCACGGTGTTTGGCCAGATCGCGCTCAAGTTGGCCTTGCGCCCGCCCATGACCGAATTTGAACGGGGCGTTCACCGCTTCGGCTACTTGCTGACCCGCGTCATGCTGGTGATGGTCGTACTTGTTTTGGCGATCAATGTGTTCATGGACAAACCACCGATTGACTCCTTGCTCTTTGCGCTGGCCTTGGCGGTGGGCCTGACCCCTGAGCTGCTGCCCGCCATTGTCAGCATCACCTTGTCCCACGGCGCCAACCGCATGGCCAAGCTGGGGGTGATCGTGCGCCGGCTGAATGCGATTGAAAACCTGGGCGCCATGGACGTGCTGTGCACCGACAAAACAGGCACATTGACCGAGGGTGTGGTGGGCCTGGATGGGGCTTTGGACACCCAGGGCATCGCGTCTGCCAAGGTGCTTCGGCTTGCGGCGATCAACGCACATTTCCAATCGGGTTTGACCAATGCCCTGGACGACGCCATCGGCATGGCCGCGCGCAACGCGCAGGTGGACATTGCTGCGGTCACCAAGGTGGATGAAATCCCCTACGACTTTGTGCGCAAGTGCTTGTCGGTCGTGGTCATCGATCCGCCTGGCCGGTGCACCTTGATCACCAAAGGGGCCTTTGAAAAAGTGCTGTCACTGTGCATCACCCAAGGGGAAGACAGTGTCCCGCTGGACGACGCCGGGCGGGCCAGCCTGGTGGCCTTGCTGGAGGGCTGGAGTGCACAGGGCTACCGAGTCCTCGGCGTGGCATCCAGGCCGATGGATGAGCGCACCGAGCCTTATGTGCGCGAGGATGAGTCGGGGTTGAATCTGGACGGCTTCTTGTTGTTCATGGACCCGCCCAAAACCGATGTGCGCCAAACCCTTGAAAATTTGGCACAACGCGGCGTTCAGCTCAAGGTCATCACGGGGGACAACCGCCAGGTGGCTTGGCATTTGGCGCAAGTGCTGGGCCTGTCAGAGGGCCATGTCATGACTGGCCGCGAACTCAATGACATGGCCGATGACGCGCTGATGCATGCCGTGAAGCAGACGGTCGTCTTTGCCGAAGTGGACCCGAATCAAAAAGAGCGCATCATCCTGGCCTTGCAAAAAACAGGTCACGTGGTGGGTTACATGGGGGATGGCATCAACGATGCGCTGGCGCTGCATGCTGCCGATGTGGGCATCTCGGTCGATACCGCTGTCGACGTGGCCAAGGATGCCTCGGACTTTGTGCTGCTGCGCAAGGATCTGGACATCTTGAGTCAAGGCATTGACGAGGGACGGGTGACGTTTGCCAACACCCTCAAATACATTCTCACCACCATCAGCGCCAATTTCGGGAACATGGTGAGCATGGCTGTGGCCTCTGTATTTTTGCCTTTTTTGCCGATGCTGGCATCCCAGATCTTGCTCAACAATTTCTTGTCAGACATTCCTGCGGCCACCATTGCGGGTGACCGGGTGGACCCGGAGTGGGTGGCCAAACCCCGGCACTGGGATACCCCGTTCATTCGCAACTACATGGTGGTTTTTGGTTTGCTCAGTTCGGCCTTTGACTTTTTGACTTTCGGGGCTTTGTTGTGGATTTTTGAGGCAGCACCGCAAGAGTTTCAAACGGGCTGGTTCGTCGAGTCGCTCATGACTGAATTGGTCATTGCCCTGGTTGTCCGGACACGGCGTCCGTTTTACCAAAGCCGCCCAGCAAGGCTGCTGTTGATGAGCACCCTGGCCGTGCTCATGGTGGCGCTGACCTTGCCTTATTTGCCTTTCAGCGCGGTCTTTGGTTTTGTCCCGTTACCCTGGCCCCTGATGCTGGGCATGGTCGTCTTGACGCTGGCTTACGTGGGCGTTGTCGAGCTGGTCAAGAAACGTTTTTATGCACAGACCGAACAGCTCGGCGGCCATGCTTTGTGAGGGTGGTTCGCCTGGTGCGTGGGCTGGCTTGATGCACACACGCTGGGCAAAAAGAAGCCATGTGGGCTGGCGCAAGGCCTGGAGGCACTGGGCTCTGGACACATCCAGACGTTGCTCGGCAGTCAGTGGCGTGGCAGTCTGTGGCGCACTCATGGGTTTCGGCTTTGACGCAAAGCCAGCATGTCCAGCTCGATTTGGGCTTTCAGTCTTCCAAACGAAGGCGATATTTTGAAGTGACTGGCCCAAGCCCAGCAAGCGACAGAGGACAGGCAAAGCACCGAAGGGACAAGCCACATAAGCCACGCACTGCGCTCATCGATCACGGGCAGAGCACTCCAAAGCAACAAGGACACGCCCGCCAACAGAACACCAAGGATCCCGCTCGCAGTGCCCATGGCATAAACAAGCAGGCGTGTTTTCCAGACACAGACTTGCCGTTCCCATTCCTCCGAGGCCAAATCGGCATAGCCATGAACGTGCATTTTGAGCAAGTCCGGGGGCAGCAGAAAAAGCTTGAGCAACAACCTGGACATCAATGGGGGCGTGCACGCATCAACCAGCTCACCAGGGTGGCGGCAACGGCGCCCACACCGGCTGCAATCAAAACCGATTTGAAGGGAGCGCAATGGATGTAATGCTCAGCCGTAGAGCTGACTTTGTGTGTTTTTTGCTCCAGCAATTTTTGGGCTTCTACAGCCGCATCACGGCTGTGGTGCGCCATATCGCTGATGCTCTCGGACAGTCGATCCGCCAGACGTTCAAAAGCAGGCTTGGCTTCGTGCGCAGCCTCTTGCAGGGTGGCTGAAACGCCAGCAGTCGCGCCAACCAGTTTCTCGGGGGATGTTTGAGGGTCAGTCATGTGAACTCGCTTCAAGCTTGGATGAAATAAAGGCCTCCACCTTAAATGCGACCACGGGGGCGCGTCTGTTGGCTGGCGCACCAGTCCTCAGGTGCCTGACTGCAGTTGCCGTTTCTGGTCGCGCAGCATGAACAGGTAAAGACTTTCCACCTTGTCGCGGGCCCAAGGGGTTTTTCTGAGAAATTTCAGGCTAGACCCCACGCTGGGGTCGTGTGTGAAGCAGCGAATCGGAATGCGGACACCCAAATCAGCCCAGCCGTAATGGTCGGCCAGTTGGGTCACGATGGTTTCAAGGGTCAGGCCATGAAGCGGGTTGCGCGCTTGTGGGTTGTCGGGTGGTGAAGCTTGCATGTTTCCATTGTCTCTTGATTTCGACTGGGTGATACAGCACACGGAAAAGCAAGTCACCGGGGCATAAATTCCAGATCAGTGGGTGCAGAGTTGATCGTATCCGTATTGAGCCGTTGAACCATTGGAGGCATTTGACATGGACCCTGCCTTTGCCTTGGCAACAGGCAAGCTGTTTGAGTTGCGGGCGGCCCAGTTGCGCCGAACGGTGGAGCCTGGTTCGCTGGGGTTCTCGGACACCTCCGAGTTGTTGCACCAGCCATTGCCCTGGATCGGGCAGGAGCGGGCCAAACAAGCCGCGCAGTTCGGCATGGGCATGACCGGGCCGGATTACAACCTCTTTGTGTTGGGCGAAGTGGGCAGTGGGCGCACCACCTTGCTCAGCCAGATGATGCACATGCAGGCCGAAAAGCGTCCGGTTCCCCCAGACCTTTGTTATGTGCATAACTTTGATGAACCAGAACGCCCTCAGGCCTTGCGCCTGATGGCCGGTCAAGGTCGTGTGCTGCGCCAGTTGATGCTGCAGCTGGCCAAGCGACTGCAAAGCGAAGTACCCAAGCGTTTGGGACAAGACGACTTCAAGGCTGAAAGCAAGCGAATTGAGGCGTCTTACAAGACCGAGGAAGATCGTGGGTATCTTGCCCTCAGTGCCTATGCCGAGGCGCACCACTTCGCCTTGATGCGCGACCAGGGGCACATGGTGTTCACCTTGAAAGATGCACAGGGTGAACCCGTGACAGCGGGAAAAGCCTTGGCCTTGAGCCGCGAACAACGCGCAGAAATCGATGTCAGCGAAGAGTCACTCCGAAGCGAGATCAGCCGCTACCTGGAAAAAATGCGCGCCATGGAACGTGTCATGAATGAGGGCTTGTCGGCCCTGCGGCGGCAGACCCTCAAGCCCATGCTGGACCATGAAATCCAGTTGATCCGGGATGCGCTCAAGCAACCACTGTCAGATGGGGTCAAGCTGGGCGTTTTCATGGAACAAATTCACCACAGCATTCTTGAAAATGTGACCTTGTTCGAGCCCGGTGACGAAGAAGAAATTCGGCTGGAGGCGCTGGATGCCGTGCTGTCGCTGTTTCGCGTCAACCTGCTGGTGGACAACCATGCACTGCAGGGCGCACCTGTCATTTTGGAGGATAACCCCCTGTTCAGAACGCTGTTTGGCAGCATCGAATACGAATCGGACAGCGGGGAGTTGGTGACCGATTTCTCAAGGATTCGAGCAGGCAGCTTGCTCAAGGCGAATGGGGGCTTCCTCATGTTGCACCTGCGTGATCTTCTGGCCGATCCTCATGTCTGGGAAAAACTGCGCCGCTTCATGCGCAATGGCCGCTTGCAGATCGAAGAGCCCGGCATGATGTATGCCCCCATTGCAGCGGTGTCACTGGAGCCCGAAGCGCTGGATATCGATGTGAAGATTGTTTTGGTAGCTTCGGCCGACGAGTACTACGCAGTGCAGGAAGCCGACCCGGAGTTTGCCCGGCGATTTCGTTGCAAGGTCGATTTTGCCGAGAGCTTTGCGGCCACCACCGAGTCGGCTCATGCCACGGCCATTTTTGTAGGCCATGCCTGCAGAAAAATGAATTTGCCTCATTTTTCGGCCTCCGCCGTGGCGGCCCTGATCGAGGAGACCCATCGCACGGCAGATGACCAGGATCGACAAAGCGCGATCTTTGCTTTGACTGAAGCCTTGGTGATTGAAAGTGCAACGCTGGCCAAACAGCGCGGCAACAACACCGTGGATGCCATCGATGTGGAAAAGGCCAGACAGGCACGGATTCACCGACACAACTACCCGGAGCAAAGATTGCAGGAAACCATTGTGGATGGTGAACGTCTGCTGGTCGTGACGGGCGAACAGGTGGCACAGATCAATGGGCTCACCGTGGTGGATTTGGGGGACTACCGCTTTGGCTTTCCGGTGCGCGTGACGGCCTGTACCTATGCCGGTGAAGAAGGCCTTCTCAACATTGAGCGCGAGGTGGAATTGTCGGGCCCCATTCATGACAAAGGGGTGCTGATCTTGCACAGCTATTTATCAGCCTTGTTTGCCCACATTGCGCCATTGGCCATGAATGCAGCGGTGGTATTTGAGCAGGAATACAGCGGAGTTGAGGGTGACTCGGCTTCATGTGCCGAATTTTTTGCCTTGTTGTCGAGTTTGTCGGGCCTGCCCTTGCGGCAAGGCATTGCGGTGACGGGGGCGGTCAATCAGCATGGCGAATTGCTGCCTGTCGGCGGCATCAACGAAAAGATTGAAGGCTACTTTCGAAGTTGTGAAAGCCTGGGCCTGGATGGTCAGCAAGGGGTGCTGATGCCCAGCCGAAACCAAAGGCATTTGATGCTCGATGAGCGGGTGGTCAAAGCGGTATCTGATGGGAAATTTCACATCCATGTGGCGGAGACGGCCAGCGAAGGTATGGCGCTCTTGACCGGTGTGTGCTTTGGCGCATTGGGTGTCAACGGGTATCCCGCAGGCAGCGTTTTGGGACGTGCACAAAAAACACTTCAACGCTTTCGGCATGCTTGCGAATACCTGGGCAACAAGCCTGCAAGCGCGCCCAAACCCATTCGGCCGATCAAACACAAGGTGTTTCGCTGAAGGAGGCCGGCACGTGTCCACGGTATTTTCTTGACATCAAAAACCACTGTTTTGATTGCCTGTTTCTGTGGGCTTACTGGTTTGAACGTAGTGCGACTCAGCAATTCAAGGGATCACAAAGAAGGGCATCGTGTCCTATTCTGGACAGGAAGACTAGGCGAGGTATTTCCTGTTGGAAACAATCTTTTCGTCTGAGTAAAACCTTGAAGAGGATGAAATTCATGTCCATTGATCTTGTGCTTGCCGACCCGTATCCGGTGATGTTGGAGGGCTTGTCCCACGTGTTTCATGACTTGCCAGATTTTTCGGTCAAGTCTTGCGTCAGAAATGGCGATGAGGCTTTGCGCGCTCTGGCGCAACATCAACCGCATATTTTGGTGATGGATTTGTCTTTGTCACAGAGAAGCGGTCTGGCTGTGCTGGAAGAGATCAGGGCGCAAAAACTTCAGACACGTCCCGTGGTGTTCACGGGCGCGCCCATTGGCGAAGTGATGCGTGCGCTGGATCTGGATGTGTCTGGCCTGGTTTCCAAAGAAAAATCCAAGCACGTTCTGCTTCGATGTATCAAGTCGGTGCACGAAGGTGGCAAGTGGCTCGATCGTGACCTCTCCGTTAAGACCATGTCTCTTTTGCTGGAGCAGAAAAAGAAAAATGCGAACCCGTCCCATTTGTTGACGCCACGTGAAATGACCGTGGCACGCATGGTGACCGAAGGCTGGCCGAACAAAAAAATTGCCAATAAATTGTTCATCAGTGAGGGCACAGCCAAGCTGCACCTGCATCACATTTATCAAAAGCTCAATTGCCCTGGTCGTATGTCTTTGCAGCGGTACATGCAAGAGCACGGTCTGGTTTGAAGCATGGCTACACCACAAATAATGACCCACAAGGAGCTGACATGACCCATGAAAATGAAGTGCTTGAAAAGGCCTACGCAGAGCACATTGGCGAACACTATCGTCGTGCCTCAGATGAGCTGCTGCATGCATACCAGCGCAACAAGGAAGCCGCCAGGCACCATGAGGCTGGTGCTTTCAAGGCCGCATTGCACCATGCCAAGTTGTCCAAGCACCACTCCTTCAATGCCCATGAGCATTTGAAAGAGGCGTTGAACATCAGTGAAAAAATGAACACCAAAAATGTCTCATTGCCAGCTCTTCCGAGCTCTTCAGGCGGGTCGTTGCTGCAGTGAGATGCTTGTTGAAGACGGCTGTTATTTCTGCTGTTTTGTGTTTTTACGCACAGTCAAACATGTGACCACTCAATACACTGTCCAGAGTATGTTGTGAAGTACAGCTGCCTTGGGAGTGATGAACACTGATCGATTGGTTTGACTTGCTAATTCGAAGGCCGTTTTGGCCATATTTGGAGGCGTTGACATGTCAATTCGAGTTTTGCTTTCTTCCAAACATAAAGTGGTCTCTGAAGGGATTGCCGCAGTTTTGCGCACACACCAGGACATGGATGTGGTGGGCATATCTGACAACGGCCTTCAGACCAATGCCTTGTGTGATGAATTGGACCCTGACGTCGTCCTGATCGGCATGCATGGCAAGGATTCACAAGATATCCAACTGATGCATCAGATCGCAAACCATCAACCTACCAAAAACATGGTGGCATTTTCCACCGAGTCAGATCGCAATTCGATCATCGAAATTCTGGATGCGGGGGCCAAAGCCTACGTATCGACAACCAGCAGCATTGACGAGTTGATGTCTGCCGTTCGGGCCGCTGCAGCCGGTCGTGTGTATTTGTGTCAGGCCGCAGCATCAGAAATGATGGAGAGCGTTCGAAAGGCCAGATCAGGTGACGTCAGCCTTAAGAGTCATCTGGGAGGGCGAGAGGAGCAGGTGCTTCGTTTGATTGCCGACGGGTATTCGTCCAAGGAAATTGCACGCAACCTGCAAATTGCACCCAGCACAGTGGAGGTTCATCGCCGCAACATCATGCGCAAGATTGGCTTGCACAAGGTGGCCGACTTGACCCGTTATGCGATTCGCAACCAGATGGTGTCGGTCTAGTCTGCTGGCGCGAGGGGTGGCACGTCCATCTTGTTTATGAAAAAAGGAAACCCCTTGGAGATCACGCCATAACACTCGCAAGAACGGTTTTCCAGGGCCTGTCGGTCGATCACTTGTATGCGTCCACGGGCATAGCTGATGATGTTGTCTTTCATCAGACGGTACGCTGCGTGCGAGATGCCCTCGCGCCGAACCCCCAACGCTTGGGCCAAGAGTTCGTGCGTCATCAGGATGACCTCACCGTCTTGTCGGTCCAGGGTGTGCAAGAGCTTGCGGCAAAGTTGCTGATCCAGTGAGTGATGTCGGTGGCATGCCGTGCTTTGGCCCAGTTGTGTCAGGACGGATTGCGTGAACCTGAAGAAAATTTTCTGAACATCCGTGTTGTGGTCGAAACTTTCCTGCACCACACGCAATCGGATCCGCAGGGCTGATCCGGCTTTTTGCACATAAGCGTTGTTTTGTGTATGTGCGGCGCCCATCAGTAAAAAGATGCCAGCCATGCCCTCTCTGCCTGTGATGGCGACTTCGGTTGCAGACCCATTTTGAAGGGTGTTCATCCACGACACGATCGCCGTGAGAGGAAAATACAGGTGCTCTTGTGTATGGCTAGGATCGAAGAGCTGTTGACCCAGCGAAAATTCCACACGCTCGAAATGAGGTGTCCATTCAAGCAGAGTGGAGGCAGGCAGCAGTGCAATAAGGCTATTTGAATTGAAATCGATTGGCATAAGCGTAAATTTCAATAATCGAGATGCTAATTTAGCAGAGTTTTTAGGCCAATATGTTCCTCATGGAACATAAGCAGATGCCGTTGATGGTGTGTTTATTTAAGAAACTGTGATCAAACGGTTGACTCTGGGCGAATCGGCAAAGCGATTTTCCTCAGACCAGGCAGGTCCAGAATGTCGAGGGCACCTCGTTGGTAGGCGATGAGGCCTTGCTCTTTCAGTGACCCCGCTGCCAATGTGATGCTGACGCGTCGAACGCCGAGCATTCGAGCCAAATGTTCGTGTGTTAAGTGCAGGCGCTGGGTATGCGCCCGATCGGCGGAGAGCACCAGCCAATATGCAAGCCGTGTGACGATGTCGTCAAATTGAACTGACGCAGACATGGTCGCTACATGTTCCGCCAATTGCCAAAGATGCACGGAGATGACCCAAAGCATGCCCGGCCGCTGGTGCAACAAAAGGGCCAGATCAGCACTTTCTGAAACCCATGCAGTGCCACTGGTTTGCACACGAAAGCGCAGATTTTCATGACGGCTTCCCAGCACTGCACCCAGACCGATCATCCCTTCGGAACCGACCAAGCCAACGGCCAGTTTGTTGTTTTGGTTTTCAACCATCAGGGCCACGCATGCACCGTCCAAAAAGTAGACCTTGGGGGTTCCATGCTGCACGGGTTCGCACAAGACTTGACCTGCAACCAGTTGAACGGGTTCGCAAATTTTTTGCAGTTGGCTTTGATCTTCCTTGGCGAGTTGAAAGACGAGCCCGTTGGTCAATAGCGTCACTAGAGTTACCCGAATGGCAGGGGTTTTGGGAGGGGCTGCACAGAAAGCAGCGCGCCAGTCCGTGGGTGCATTTTTAAAAAGCACGGGCAGTATATGTTCAAGCGCCATCAGTTGAATACACACCGTACGATCATGTGTGTTCGTTAAAGCACATAAAATAAATGGAATAAAAAAATCTAAAAATCTGCAGCCTTGCAGGCCGTCAGATCACTCAACACAGACGCCCGGAGCGCAAACATTTGGCTGACAAAACCATTGAAAATTCCTTGCTGGCTTTGATGCTTGCCGATGATGCGGTCGTGCCTGCGTTGAATTGCGAGCCTGTTGATTTGCAGACCGGCCCCTTGCCATGCGATCAGGCAGATCGGGCCGAGTGGGCATATTTTCCGGTGGATGCCTTGATTACTCTGGGGCCCGAGCCTTTGGGGCAGACTGCGTTGGCCGTTCTTGGGCGACACGGTTGTGTGTTGCCACATCAGCTTGGCGGCAGTTCCATTCAAGCCCATGTGATGGCTTCGGGCCAGGCCTGGCGCATGGACTGGGCTCAGATAAGAAAGGACCCGCAGCGCTACACCACATGGCTGCGCCATGCCATGGCCGCAACGCAAGGACTCATCGGCCAAATGGCCCAATGGTCATTTTGTGTGCAGCATCACACGGCGGAACAACGCTTGGCCAGTTGGCTTTTGTATTGTTGGGCACAGTCGTCAAGGACCAGGCTGGATTTGCACATCCAATCCTTGCCACTGTCCATCAGGCATTCGCTCATACAGATGCAGGAGTGCGCGACGGACACGTCACACTCTTGGGGCTTTGAAATGCATGAAGGCTGGTTACAGGCCAGCGTACCGCAAGGGCTGATGGCGCGGGCGTGCTCATGCCATCAACAAATGACAACGCCCACGGTGTGACTTCAGTGTGTTGACGCTGACATGAGTCGCAAAGCGATTTGTTTTGCCAAGGATTCAGCCACCTTGATCCCATCGACCCCTGCAGACAAAATGCCACCCGCGTAGCTGGCCCCTTCACCGGCAGGGTACAGGCCCGGGGTGTTGGTGCTTTGGTGGTCATCGCCTCTGGGGATACGCAGTGGCGACGAGGTGCGGGTTTCGACACCCGTCATCACCGCATTGGCCATGTCGTAGCCCTTGATCTTGCGACCAAATACCGGCAGTGCTTCTCGCATGGCTTCCACGGCGTAGTCGGGCAGCACGTCGGACAGGTTGATCAGCTTCACGCCAGGTTTGTAAGAGGGTTGCACGCTGCCCCACTGAGTGGAGGTGCGCTGCGCCAAAAAGTCGCCCACCAATTGACCAGGTGCCTCGTAGTTGCCGCCACCCACTTCAAAGGCGCGCGTTTCCAGTTGGCGTTGCAACACGATACCCGCCAGGGGGTGCGTGGCAGGGGGCTGTTCTTGGGCAAGGGCCTGCGCCTCTTGTGCCATTTGTTCGCCGTCTTCTTCGCCAAAGGCGGCTTGCCAGGCGGCTTTGTCCAGCGGGAAGTCGGGCGGGTCGATGGCCACCACCATGCCAGCGTTGGCATTGCGCTCGTTGCGCGAGTATTGACTCATGCCGTTGGTGACCACACGGCCCGGTTCGCTGGTGGCTGCGACCACAGTGCCACCAGGACACATACAAAAGCTGTACACCGCTCGGCCGTTTTTGGCATGGTGCACCAGCTTGTAGTCGGCCGCACCCAGCAAGGGGTGGCCTGCGTGGCGTCCCCAGCGGGCCTGGTCGATCACACTTTGTGGGTGCTCGATGCGCACACCAATCGAAAACGCCTTGGCTTGAATGGCCACGCCACGGCGGTGCAGCATGACAAAGGTGTCGCGTGAGCTGTGGCCCAAGGCCAGCACCGCATGGCGTGTGTGCAAGGTCTGGCTTTGGCCTGTGCGTAGGTCCAGCACTTGCAGACCGTTCAGGCGATGGCCATCTGCGGTTGGAGACAGCAGCACATCGCTCACGCGCTGCTCAAAACGGATTTCGCCGCCAAGCGCGATGATTTGTTCACGGATGTTTTCCACCACCTTGACCAGCTTGAAGGTGCCGATGTGCGGGTGCGCCGCAAACAGGATGTCGGTCGGTGCACCGGCTTTGACGAATTCGTCCATGACCTTGCGGCCCAGGTGGCGCGGGTCCTTGATCTGGCTGTAGAGCTTGCCGTCTGAAAAGGTGCCAGCGCCGCCTTCGCCAAACTGCACATTGCTCTCGGGGTCGAGCACTTTCTTGCGCCACAGGCCCCATGTGTCCTTGGTGCGCTCTCGCACTGGTTTACCACGCTCCAACACGATGGGTCGATAACCCATTTGCGCCAAAGCCAGCGCCGCGAACATACCGCAAGGCCCAAAGCCGACCACCACGGGACGCTCGCCTTCCTGGATGCCAAAATCTTTGGGGGCCTGAAAGGGCGCATGCCACTGCATGTCGGGCGTGGGCTGAATGTGTGGGTTGGCCTTGAACTTTTGCAGACATGCCGCTTCGGTCTGGGTATCGCTGAGCGACAAGTCCACGATGTACACCGCCAGCAATTCGGCTTTGCGCGCATCAAAGCTGCGCTTGAACACATTCAGTGCGCCGATCTCTGTATCGGCAATGCCCAGCGCATGAGCCGCCAGTTGACGCAAGGCCTTCTCGGGATGGGGCGTGGGCAGACGATCTTCGTCGGTTTCGGACGGCGCGTCTGCCGCACGGCGCACCTCAACAGGAAGCGCCGAAAGGGGGAGTTTGAGTTCTGAAATCCGGATCATGGAAACCTCTGTGGCTTGTGGTTATCAAGCAAGAAGCGGTGATTATCGCTTTGACCAGCCTTGGGCACGGCGTTGGCCATTCAGGGCGATGCGTGGCATTAACCGATCAAGCTGGCAAAAAGCCCTCGATCGACAGATAGCGTTCACCCGTGTCGTAATTGAAACCGAGCACGGTGGCGCCTGCTGGCAATTCGGCCAGTTTTTGCGCTATGGCCGCCAGTGTGGCGCCCGACGAAATGCCGACCAGCATGCCTTCCTCGCGGGCGCATCGGCGGGCGTATTCTCGGGCTTCTTCAGCATCGACCTGGATCACGCCGTCCAGCACAGCGGTGTCGAGGTTTTTGGGAATAAAGCCAGCGCCAATGCCCTGGATGGGGTGGGGTGCGGGTGCGCCGCCCGAGATGACCGGTGAAGCGGCCGGCTCGACCGCAAAGACCTTGAGCTGGGGGAACTTGGCTTTGAGCACGCGTGCTGTGCCCGTGAGGTGGCCGCCAGTGCCCACACCGGTGATCAGGGCGTCAATGCCATCGGGAAAGTCCGCCAGGATTTCTTGCGCGGTGGTGCGCACATGGACCTCGATGTTGGCGGGGTTTTCAAACTGCTGGGGCATCCATGAGCCGGGGGTGCTGGCCACCAGCTCTTCGGCGCGGGCGATGGCGCCCTTCATGCCTTTTTCGCGGGGAGTCAAATCAAACGTGGCGCCATAAGCCAGAATCAGGCGGCGGCGCTCAATGCTCATGCTGTCGGGCATGACCAGCACCAATTTGTAACCCTTGACAGCAGCGACCATGGCCAGGCCGATGCCTGTATTGCCCGAGGTGGGTTCGATGATGGTGCCGCCAGGCTGGAGTGCCCCGGATTTCTCAGCCGCTTCGACCATGGCCAGTGCAATGCGGTCTTTGACGGAGCCTCCGGGGTTGCTGCGTTCGGACTTGATCCAAACGTTGGCGCCGGGGCCAAACAGGCGGTTGATACGCACATGAGGCGTATTGCCGATGGTGTCGAGGATGTTTTGGGCTTTCATGTCGCTTCTCCAGGCTGAAACTTTGGGGCAAAAAAACATTGTGCGTGAAAGTTCAGACCTTTATCGGCATGAGCATATGCCCGCAGGCGATAATTGGCATGTGAAGCTCGCCAGACCGTCGCTGGTGCAAGACCCGAAAGGGTGCACTGGAGGAACGTCCGGACTGCACAGGACAGCGTAGGAGGCAATGCCTCTCCACCGTGAGGTGAGGATCAGAGCAACAGAGACGAGCCGCTTCAGTGCGGGTGAAACGGGCAATCTCTACGCGCAGCAATACCAAGTAGGCCTTCCTGAAGTGACGCGGTTCGCCGCGTTGTTTCTCCCTGTGGTTCCGCGGGGTGAGTTGGCGGGTAGGTAGCATCGAGCCGGGTGGGCGACCCCCGGTCCAGAGTAATGGCGGTCACACAACGGGCAACCGTTGTGCACAGAATCCGGCTTATCGGCGAGCTTCACACTTTTCAATGACAAAAAAACCCGCCGAAGCGGGTTTTTTGTGGGGCGGTGATCAAGCCAGCGCCAGATTTTCACCGCGTCAGCCGCGCGAGGGCATCAGGCTGTTGGCCAGCGCAAACACCGAGTTGGGTGCAGTGATTTTCAGGGTGCTTTTGGGCTTGGCAAACACGCCACGCTTGATGGCAGGCTGTGGTGCTGGCTCGACCGTCACACCCTTGGTGCGTTGCTCGGCCACCAGTTGGCGCAGGCTGATGGACTGCAGATGCGTCAGCATCTTTTCGTTCAGGCTGGCCCACAGGTCGCTGTTCATCCAGCCGCCATCGGCAGCCGCTTCTTCGTCTGACGATGCATCGACCGCGCCCACGATGTCGGCCATGGTGATTTTTTCGGCATTGCGCGACAGCGAATAACCGCCGCCAGGGCCACGGGTGCTTTCAACCAGGCCTTGTTGGCGCAATTTGCTGAACAGCTGCTCCAGATAGGACAGCGAAATCTGGTGGCGCACGCTGATAGCGGCCAATGAAACGGGCCCGCGGTCTTCGCGCAGTGCCACGTCGATCATGGCGGTGACGGCAAATCGGCTCTTGGTGCTCAAACGCATGGTGTGCTCCTTTCTGCGTTGGACAAAACCCTGTTGGGCTTTGCCTCGTCATTGGCTGCTGGTTGCAGTTATGACTGGTGAGTCATTTTCTCAGACTGAAAGAATAATTGGGGATTGCCCGTTGTAATTCAAGGGTAAATCCTGTGTGTTTTTGTCGAAAATCAACTAAAAGCGTTCGTAGCCTTCCAGCTGCCGCCATTCGCCTGGGACCATTGGTGCCAGACTGAGGCGGCCCACGCGCTGGCGGCGCAGGTCTTGCAGGGGGCATTGCTGGTCGAGCCACCGACCCAGCTCTTGGCCATCGATGTCTTTGCCTGCAATGCGCAGCACGGTGACGGTTTCGGTCTGCCGGTTGATGCTGGGGCGCAAGCCTGGTCCGCTCAGGGCTTTGAGCAGGCCCTCGGGCACTGGCCCCCCGAGGGTGGCCATCCATTCTTGTTCCATTGGGCTGCGGCGGTCTTCGAGGTGGCGCAACACCCCCACATCGTCGGAAAATATACTCAAGCCACTGGCCGCTTTGGGCAAAGGCAGGGGTTGCTGCATTTTGGCCAGCCGCTCGGCGCCCCAAATGCCCGGCCGGGGTGACTTCAGACCCACGGTGTTTTGCAGCCAGGCCAGGTTGGCAACCAGGTCGGCAGGCTTGAAAAGCACCAGGGTCAGCGGTGCCAGTGCTGCCATGGAGACCAGGCGATTGACGTTAACGGCTTGCTCGTCCTTGACGCGCCGGGCCGGGTCGGTGACCACTTTGCCCGTCACCTGCACGCCACCTGCCACGATAAGGGCTTCGGCTTCACGGCGAGAGCAATTTTGGTCCGCCGCCACGCGCTTGGCCAATCGGATACCTTCTTCAGAGGGGGTCATCAAGTCTTTCAAAAAATCTCAAAAAGCCTCATGGCTCGCAAGCCAATGCTTGTTCCCGGATGTGGTCCACATGCGCTTGCAGCGAGCGTGCGGCCACAGGCCAAAGGCGCGGCGGCACGTCGTCGTAGGCTTTTTCGACCCATTCCTGCAAGCTGCCCTGGGGCATGGCCTGCATGGCGGCGGCGATTTTGGCTTCCCGCCGAAGGCGATGCGCCCGCAGCTGGGTGATAGCCTGGTGCGCAAAGCCCAGCACATGGCCATGGGCAGGCAAGATGAACTCGATGCCGTCTGCTTCACAAGCGGTGGCCAGTTTGTCCAGGGAGGCCAGGTAGTCGCCCATGTGGCCATCGGGCGGGTCGATCACGGTGGTGCTGCCGTTGAGCACGTGGTCGCCTGAAAAAAGCAAGCCGTCTTCTTCGAGCACTAGGCACAGATGGTTGGCTGCATGGCCGGGGGTGTGGACGGTGCGCAGCGTGTGCGTGATGTCGCCATCTGGCCCAGTGCCTTGCAGAACCAGTTTTTCACCGTCTTCCAGTTCCCGGTCGGGTACGAACTGGCTGTTGGCCCGCGACGTGGGGCGCGAGGCCATACCCAGGATGGGTGGTTTGTGGGTGCAAAGCGCTTGCAGAGGCCGGGCACCCGGTGAATGGTCGGGGTGCGAATGCGTGCAGACAATCATGCGGATGTGTCCACCCGCTGCACGCCAGATGCGTTTCAGGTGATCGACATCGGCAGGACCGGGGTCGATGGCGATGTAGCCGGTGTTCGGGTCGCCCAACAAGTAGCTGTTGGTGCCGGGGCCCGTCATCACGCCCGGGTTGGGGGCCGTCAGGCGCTGCAGGTTTTTGAGCAAGGGCACGGGGCCCTCGGTTTGCCAGTCCAGGTGGTGGTGGATTTGCCCATCGGGTGTGACCAGCGCCAATTCGCCAAAAGGAGCCTCGTGCTCCATATAGCGCGCTTCGTTGCCCGCCAGCCAACCCGCCCGAGGGCAGCTGGTCCAGAGGGGTTCGTCGTTCACGGCGCAGGCTTGCAGCACGTCTTGCACCAGGGCAAAGGCTGTCAGCCGTTGCAGTGTGCGGATGGTCGGGAAAACGATGAAGAAGTCGCCGTTTGCATGGCGTGACAAAGCATCGGCAGGACGCACCCAGACGGGTTCGAACTGTTCGGATTCGTCGGCCACCGGGGTTTGACCCTCAGGCATTTGGGCGACCAGAAAGGGCACGTCAAAGCGGCGCGGCAGGTCGCGGTCGGTGATCCAGTGGGCCAGCACAAAGACTTGGTCTGCGGCCAGCGTCAAACCCTGGTGTTGGCATTGGGCGTAGAACGACGTGTCAGGGGGGGCTTGGCGGTTGATGGTGGCGATGTCGGCGTTGTCGGCCCATCGCCCATCGGCGTGGCGGGCGAACAAAACGCCCAGTTCTTCGAAGCTTTCGCGGATGGCCGCGATGGCTTGGGTCAGGTGCAGGTCACTTTGCTTGGCGCGGCGGTGGGCCATGCTGTGTGCCTGGGCGTCCGCGCTGTCAATGCCGCCGCCGGGAAATACGTAGGCGCCAGGCGCAAAGCTGGCGGTCATGGACCGGCGTGTCATCAAGACCTCGATGCCATCGGGCCCATCGCGCAGCAGCAGCACGGTGGCTGCAGGGCGCAGGGGCGCAGGTTCACGTTGGGTGTGCAGGAGTTGGGATGTGCGTGCCATGCCGCATTATCGGGCCGGCCGAGGCGACTGTCCCCCGGTGCATGCCAGTCTCAAAGGCGATAATCCCCGCCATGCACATTCGCTTTACCAAGATGCAAGGGGCCGGCAACGATTTTGTCGTGCTCGATGAGACCCGTGGTCGCCTGGGCCTGAGCGGAGCCCAGTACCGTTTTTTGGCTGACCGCCACTTTGGCGTGGGTGCTGACCAGGTCCTGAGCGTGCGGCCATCACCGGCTGCCGGGCTGGACTTTGAATACGTGATCCACAACGCCGATGGCGGTGAGGTCGAGCATTGCGGCAACGGGGCGCGCTGCTTTGTGCGTTATGTCCTCGACAAGGGGCTGACCGACAAAACCACGGTGCGCGTCAAGGTGCAACAAGGCGAAATCGAGTTGCACATGAACCCCGATGGCCGAGTGACCGTCAACATGGGGGCGCCGGTGTTCGACTGGGACCGCGTGCCCTTCAACCCGATCGGACTGGTCAGTGACCAAGTCAACGGCTGGCCGGTGTTTGATCTGGCGCTGGGCCAGTCAGGCATTGCCCGTGTGGCGGTGCTGTCGATGGGCAACCCGCACGCCGTTCAGAGGGTCGACAACGTGGACAGCTTTTCTGTCTTGGCCCAAGGCCCCCTGATTGAAAATCACCCGGCGTTTCCCAAACGGGTGAATGCGGGGTTCATGCAGCTTGTCTCCCGCAGCCAGATCAAGTTGCGGGTGTTCGAGCGCGGCTCTGGCGAGACGCTGGCGTGCGGTACGGGCGCTTGTGCGGCGGTGGTAGCGGGCATCCGCCAGGGCTGGCTAGACAACCGTGTCGATGTGCAAACCCACGGCGGCTCGCTGACCATCGAATGGGCAGGCCAGGCCGACAGCCCAGTGCTGATGACGGGCCCCGCCACCTCCGTTTTTGAGGGCGAAATCAACGTGCCCGACCATCTTTCCTGAATTTTTGGAGCCATGAAATGAACCCCTCCGAGCCAATGAGCCCGATCACCGAAGACGATATCGCCGACTACCTGGTGAATACGCCTGATTTTTTTGAGCGTCACGCCTCTTTGCTGGCATCGGTGCAACTGACGCACCCGCAAAGCCACCGCACGGTGGGCTTGCAAGAGCGCCAGGCGCAAATGCTGCGCGACAAGATCAAGGGCTTGGAGCACCGCATCATGGACATGATCCGGCATGGCAACGAAAACATGATCCTCACTGACAAGCTGCACCGCTGGTCGTGCGAACTGCTGGTCACGCCGCCTGATCACCTGGCCGATTTGGCAGTGGACAACATCCGCGAGTTGTTTCAGGTGCCTCAAGTGGCGTTGCGTTTGTGGTCGCTGCAAGGTCAATACGCTCAGGCGGCATGTGCGCAAGGCGTGACGGAAGCGGTGCAAATTTTGGCCACATCGCTGGACACGCCTTATGTCGGACCGAATGCAGGCTACGAAGCCGTTCAGTGGTTGGACCAGCCCACGCAAGCGGCCTCTTTGGCGTTGCTGGCTTTGCGTGCTGCGCCAGGTCAGCCGGCTTTTGGCTTGCTGGTTCTGGCATCACCCGACGCGCAGCGCTTCAACAGCCAGATGGGCACCGACTTGCTCGAGCGTCTGGCCGAACTGGCGGGTGCTGCTTTGTCTGTGTTGCGGGCACCACAGGCCTGACCCATGTCCGATGCGGCAAGCACCGATCCGCTGGTTATTCGTTATCTGGCGCATGTGCGTTTTGAAAAGCGGCTGGCCGAGCGCACGTGCACTCTTTACCGCCTTGACTTGATTCGGCTGGCCGACATGGCCTTGGCATCACAGGTCCCCTTGCTGCAGGTGCAAAGCGGCCATGTGCGCCGATGGGTGGCGCAGATGCACAGTGCGGGACGCAGTGGTCGCGGCATTGCCCTCATTTTGTCGGGATGGCGCGGTTTTTACACATGGCTGGGGCGCGAAGGCCTGGTTTCACACAACCCGGTGGTCGATGTGCGTGCGCCACGCGTGGCCAAGCCTTTGCCCAAAGCGCTGGGTGTGGACGAGGCTGTGCAATTGGCCGAGCACAAAGAAACCGGGGATGACCCGTGGCTGGAAGCGCGTGATGCAGCGATGGTGGAGCTGCTTTATGGCTGTGGACTGCGCATTGCCGAATTGACGGGGCTGGATGTGGTGGCGAGCACAGAGGCCAATCGCGCCGGACGTGGCTGGATCGATTTGCCCAATGCCGAGGTCCAGGTGCAGGGCAAGGGCAGCAAGCGCCGCAGTGTTCCTTTGGGTCGCTCAGCCATCGAGGCGCTGACCCATTGGCTGGCGGTGCGGCCCCAGTTGCCCGGCATGTTGACTCGCTCAGCCCCGGGCACATCGGCGCTGGCGCTGGCGCTGTTTCCGGGTCGACATGGCACGCGCCTGACGGCGCGCGGTGTGGCACAACGGCTTAAGCGGCGCAGCTTGCTGGCGGGCTTGGCGACACCCGTGCACCCGCACATGCTGCGTCATTCGTTTGCCAGTCATGTGCTGCAGTCCAGCGGTGATTTGCGGGCTGTGCAGGAGCTGCTGGGCCACGCCAACATCACCACCACGCAGGTTTACACGCGGCTGGATTTTCAGCATCTGGCCAAGGCCTACGACGCCGCACACCCTCGGGCCAAACGCAAATGAATCTGCTGGGCTGGTGCACGCTCGCTGTGTGAGGCCAAGCCCGACCTACGCACGGTGGATTTGAATGTGTCGCTACACTTGCACTCTTGTTTTTTTGACCTTTTGAGCGGAATTGCGACATGTCCCTGATCCCCACCACCATCCTCACAGGCTTTCTCGGTTCGGGCAAAACCACACTGCTCAAGCGCGTGCTGTCCGAGGCCCACGGCCAGAAAATCGCTGTGATCGAAAACGAGTTTGGCGAGGAGAACATCGACACCGAGATCCTGGTGTCGGAAACCAATGAGCAAATCATTCAGATGAGCAACGGCTGCATCTGCTGCACGATTCGCGAGGACCTGCGTGCCACTTTGCAGTTGCTGGCTGCCAAGCGCCGCAAGGGCCTGCTGAACTTTGACCGCATTGTGATAGAGACCACCGGCTTGGCCGATCCGGGACCAGTGGCGCAAACATTTTTCATGGACGATGAGATTGCCGAGACCTTTTTGCTCGACTCGATTCTGACTTTGGTGGATGCCAAGCATGCTGCCCAGCAACTGAACGACCGGCAGGAGGCCCGTCGACAGGTGGGTTTTGCCGACCAGATTTTCATCAGCAAGGCCGATCTTGTGCCAGCGCAAGAACTCGACGCCCTGCAACACCGCCTGAAACACATGAACCCGCGTGCGCCGCAAAAAGTGGTGCATTTTGGTGAGGTGGCGCTGTCGGAGGTGTTCGATCTCAAAGGCTTTAATCTGAACGCCAAACTTGACATCGACCCGGACTTTTTAAATGACCATGACCATGTGCATGGTGATGACTGCGACCACCCTTCACACCAACATGATCACGACCATGGCGAGCATTGCGACCACCCCTCGCATGCCCCTGAAAAGGGCCAAGGACAAGGCCATCACCATCACCACGACGACGATGTGAAAAGTTTTGTTTTCAGGTCGGACAGGGCGTTTGAGCCGGCCAAGCTGGAAGACTTTCTGGGTGCCATCGTCAACATTTATGGCCCTCGCATGCTGCGTTACAAAGGCGTGCTCAACATGCGCGGCACAGAGCGCAAGGTGATTTTCCAGGGGGTGCACCAACTCATGGGCAGCGATTTGGGTCCGATGTGGGCCGATGGTGAATCCAAAATGAGCAAGATGGTGTTCATTGGCATCGATTTACCCAAAGACATTCTGCTGCAAGGTTTGGAGCAGTGCCTCGTCTGATGGGCTGGGCACCGCATAAGCTGCCTTTATGGCATTTTTTGCATTCCTGTCTTTAATCGTCTGCCTGGCATTTTTTGATCCTTCTTATCGCTACAATCGCCCGCCTGAGGCCTCCCTTTTGGGCAAGGCTGGTGAACCCTGTCAGGTCTATAACAGGGGCTCGAAACGCAAATGAACAGGTTTTCCAATCGGTTGCTGCTGTGTGGCAAGGGGTTTGGGCCTGCCTTTTCACACGGCCAGGAGACAAGACGTGAAGACCTCGAATAAAAAAATAACGACAAAAGTGATTGCAAGCAAGGCGAAAACAAAGCTGGCACCGGTTAAAAAGGTGGCCTCTGCCAAACCTGCACAGGTCAAAAAGTCGGCCCCCTCCAAACCTGTACCACTCAAAAAATCGGTGACCTCCAAATCTGCACTGGTCAAAAAGACGGCACCTTCAAAAGCCCTGCCCCCCAAAAAGCCCGTGCCTGCCAAGCCGGTATCACCAGGCAAGGGCGCTGTCAAAGCCTCACCCGGCACCAAAGCTGCAACGAAAACCAAAACAACCACACCTGCCGCTAAGCCTGGCAAGCAGTCCAAGCCTGCCGTTGTGCCTTCCAAGGTGGCAACTTCCAAAAACAAACCCAAAGCTGCAGTGCCGATCGCTAAAAAGGCAGTCACTGCTGCACCGAAGTCGACCCCAGCCCCCAAGGCCAAGGTCAAATCCGCACCTTCTCCTCAAAAGAAGACCCCCGTACCTGAAGCGAAACCTATGACTGTTAAAAAAGTGGCGACACTGACCCCTCCGGTCGCCCAAGCTGCCGTGATGGCAGTGGCGCCCGCTGGCCCCGATCAATTGATTCGATCAACCCGACCTTCTGCGCGTTTGGCCCAGATCACCGTGCCCTCACTGCCTCCTGCGGTGGCCTCCACAGCTGCAAAGGCCAGTTTCATGCCCAGCGCCCCCGTGGCGGCTGTCTCTGCACCTTTTGCGCCGATCAAGAAAGACCCCAAACTGGCCAACAACTGGAAGACCAAGCCGGTCGAGAGCTTGACCGATGCCGAAATTCTGGCCATGCCCGACTCGGAGTACATGAACAAGGTTCAAATGGCGTATTTCCGCCGCAAGCTGTCTGTTCTGAAGCAAGAAATCCTGAACAGCGCAGGCGCAACCACCGAGCATTTGCGCGAAGACACCGTGGTGGTGCCTGATCCGGCAGACCGTGCCACTATTGAAGAAGAACATGCTCTGGAGCTGCGCACCCGTGACCGTGAGCGCAAATTGCTCAAGAAAATCGAGCAATCGATTGGTTTGATTGATGCGGGCGAATATGGCTACTGTGATGAAACCGGCGAGCCGATCGGAGTCGGTCGATTGCTGGCCCGTCCCACAGCGACTTTGTCCCTTGAGGCTCAGCAACGGCGTGAGTTGAAGCAAAAAATGTTCGGTGATTGAGCTGAGCCCCCACTTGCCACACCTGAAAACCCCTTCCCAGGGGTTTTTTTACGCTTGGACGCAAACCACGAAAAGTGAAAACATCGAACTTATTTTGAAGATTTACATGTTTTTAATTTTTTTAAAATCCTTCATAGGTTACTTTCATTGCCTCTCGTAAGTGCCTAATTTACATAGAAATTCCTGATTCATCAAGGTTCGGTTTCGCCGCTAAGCCCTTGATTTCATTGAAAAAAATCGATCTACACCTGATGAGTTGCGTTGAATTCCTGATACAGTGCAAAAAAGTGCAATTAAGTGGGGAAAAGTGTCTTCACTTGCAAATTTCAACAGGAAAAGGTCATCGCTGTGTTTCAAGGGGCCTCATCGCTGAGTCTGGATGCCAAAGGGCGGTTGTCTGTACCGACTCGGCACCGTGACGTCCTGAGCGCCACGGCACAGGGCCAGCTGACCATCACCAAGCACCCGCACGGGTGCCTCATGGTTTTTCCACGTACCGAGTGGGAAAAATTCCGCGAGCGAATTGCCCAGTTGCCCATGTCCGCCCAATGGTGGAAGCGCATCTTTTTGGGCAATGCCATGGATGTGGAAATGGATGGCACGGGGCGTGTGCTGATTTCACCCGAGTTGCGGCAGGCTGCCGGCATTTCCAAAGACACCATGCTGTTGGGCATGGGCAATCACTTTGAATTGTGGGACAAAGCCACTTATGAAGCGCAAGAGGCGCAGGCCATGCAGGGCGACATGCCCGATGTGTTCAAGGACTTTTCCTTTTGAACGCCATGACTCCCACTGAATTGACCCATACGACGGTACTTTTGAGCGAAGCTGTGGATGAATTGCTCCAAGCTGCAGCGGGCGCGGACGGCTCTTATGTGGATGCCACATTCGGCCGTGGCGGCCATTCTCGCTTGATACTTTCTCGTCTGTCGGCGCAAGGCCGGTTGCAGGCCTTTGACAAAGACTTAGAGGCGATTGCCGAGGCGGGGCGCATTGACGATGCCCGCTTTTCGATTCGGCACGAAGGTTTTTCGCATCTGGGTGAGTTGCCACCTGGCAGCATCGATGGTGTGCTGATGGACCTGGGCATCAGCTCCCCCCAGATCGACAGCCCCGAGAGGGGTTTTTCTTTTCGTTTTGAGGGCCCGCTCGACATGCGCATGGACACCACGCGCGGAGAAAGTGTGGCCGATTGGCTGGCAGCAGCCACGGTGGATCAAATCACGGAGGTGATACGTGACTATGGCGAAGAACGGTTTGCTGTTCAGATTGCAAAGGCGCTTGTGGCTCGCCGACAAGAGCGGGGCCCAATTTCAACCACCACCGATTTGGCCCAGCTCGTGGCTGACACGGTCAAAACCCGCGAGCCGGGCCAGAACCCTGCAACGCGGACATTTCAGGCTTTTCGGATTTTCATCAACGCAGAGCTTGCGGAGCTCGAACAAGCGCTAAAAGCCAGCTTGCATGTGCTTGCGCCAGGTGGCCGCCTGGTGGTGATCAGTTTCCATTCGCTGGAAGACCGCATCGTCAAACAATTCATGGCCAAGCACTCCAAAGAAGTGGTGGACCGGCGTGTTCCTTTTGCAGAGCCCGTAAAGATGCGCTTGAAAACCTGTGGGCGTGTACGCCCCAGTGAAGCCGAGGTGCGTGGAAACCCCCGCTCGCGCAGCGCAATCATGCGCATGGCTGAGCGAACCGAGGTGCCCGCATGACCCGCTTGAGCGTTTTTTTGTTGCTGGCGGTGATGGTCAGTGCGCTGGTTTTGGTGCACAGCCAATACGAAACCCGGCGCGTGTTCATGGCACTGGAGTCGGCACGTAAAGAAGCGAAACGGCTGGAGATCGATCAGGACCGGCTGCAGGTCGAGCGCCGGGCCCAAGCGACCCCTTTGCGGGTCGAGCAAATCGCACGGCAGCAGTTGCAAATGCGCCCCGCTTCTCCTGCCATCACTCAATACGTGTCGGCCAAAGATGCTGCTGTCTCCGGCAAGGAGGTTCGACCATGAGCCGCAGTGTCCAGCTCTCTTCCAGCCCGTTGCTCGCCAGCAAAACACCAGTCTGGCGCAGCAAGCTGATTGTGGCCGCCATCGCTTTGGGTTTCATGGGTCTTGTGGCGCGTGCCGCCTATGTGCAGGTCTTCGCCAATGATTTCTTCATTCGCCAGGGTGAGGTCCGTTTCACGAGAACGCTCACATTGCCTGCCAATCGGGGACGCGTGCTGGACCGCAATGGTATGTTGCTGGCATCGAGCGTGCCTGCGCCGAGCATCTGGGCCAACCCAGAAGACATGGAGCGTGACCCTGTCAAGTTGCGTGAATTGGCCCGTCTGCTGGAAATGTCGACGTCCGAGCTGGACAAAAAATTGAAAGACGATGAAAAGACCTTTGTCTGGTTGCGCAGGCAACTTGACGAGCCCGTGGTCAAGCAAATTCTTGCGCTCAACATCAAGGGTGTTTACGACATCAAGGAATACAAGCGTTTGTACCCTGAGGGTGAGGCGGCAGCGCATATCGTGGGCTTTACCAATGTAGAAGACCAGGGTCAGGAAGGCGTTGAGCTGGTGTTCCAGAAGCAGCTTTCAGGTAAGCCGGGCTCGCGCCGTGTCATCAAGGATCGATTGGGGCGGGTCGTGGAAGACGTGGGGGAGACCGTGCCCCCCGTTGATGGCGAGGATTTGCAGTTGAGCATCGACAGCAAGGTGCAATTTTTTGCGTACCAGAAGTTGCGCGAAGCGGTGCTTGAAAACAAGGCCAAAGCCGGCAGCGTGGTGGTGCTTGATGCCCAATCTGGCGAAATTCTGGCGCTGGCCAATTACCCCAGCTATTCCCCTGACAAACGCATCAACCTGAGTGGCGAGCAATTGCGCAACCGGGCCTTGACCGACACCTTCGAGCCAGGCTCAACCATGAAGCCATTTGCAGTGGCGCTGGCGCTGGAAAAAGGGCTGGTCAAACCCGAGACGCCGATTCAGACGGCACCCGGTCGCATCACCATCACCGGCTCGACCATCACCGATGCGCACCCGCATGGGGTGCTCACGGTGAACGAGATCATTCAAAAATCAAGCAATGTGGGCACGGTCAAGCTGGCAATGCAACTGCAGCCTCGCGAAATGTGGGAAATGTTTGCGCAAGTCGGCTTCGGACAAAAGCCGCAACTTCCTTTTCCGGGCGTGGTCACCGGGCGCTTGCGCCCCTACAAAACCTGGCGACCCATCGAGCAGGCCACCATGAGTTATGGCTATGGCATTTCGGGCAGCTTGTTCCAGGTGGCCAGGGCTTACACCGTGTTTGCCCGCGATGGCGAAGTGGTCCCGGCCACACTGATGAAGGCTGAGCAACAGGTAGCGGGTGTACGCGTCATCAGTGCCGAAAACGCAAAAGCCATGCGCAAGATGCTGCAAATGGCCGCAGGCCCGGGGGGTACTGCACAGAAAGCCCAAACCATGGGTTATTCCGTGGGGGGCAAAACCGGGACGGCACACAAACAGGAAGGCAAAGGTTACGCCGGTAAAAAATACAGGGGCTTTTTTGTCGGAATGGCGCCCATCGAGGCGCCTCGCATTGTGGTGGCGGTGATGATCGACGAACCCAGCAATGGCCGGTATTACGGTGGCGATGTGGCTGCACCCGTGTTCAGCCAGACCGTGCAACAAACCTTGCGCTTGTTGGGTGTGCAGCCCGACATGGCGGTCAAACCACAAATTGTGGCCAAGTCGGTCGAGGAGTCGTTCTGATGCAGACCTTGCACAGCGCCCCCGAAACTGCGAAGTGGCTGCACGCCCGCGTGACGGGCGAGTTGCGTACCGACAGCCGGATGGTCAAGCCCGGTGATGCGTTCATCGCCTGGCCCGGTGCGGCCACTGATGGGCGCCGTTATCTGGCGCAAGCCCTGAATCAGGGGGCCACGGCCTGTCTGATGGAGGCACAAGACTGCGAACGCTGGCTTGGCGCAGTCAAACCTGATGCACTGCAGGCGCTGGCAGTGATGCCAGGCCTCAAGTCAAAAACTGGCTTGGTGGCCGATGCCTATTACCAACACCCCAGCCAGACACTGCGTGTTCTGGCTGTGACAGGCACCAATGGCAAGACCTCCACCGCCTGGTGGCTGGCACAGGCCTTGTCGTCGCCTGTGTTGCAAAAGGCCTGTGGATTGATCGGCACATTGGGTGTGGGCCGCTTGCCTGATCTGGTTCACACGGGCATGACCACGCCCGACCCGGTGCTGATGCAGCGACAGTTCCGGGTGTTCGTCGATGAAGCGGTCACACATTGCGCTTTAGAGGCTTCGTCCATCGGGCTGGCTGAACACCGCCTGGACGGCACGCACATTCATGTGGCCGTATTCACCAATTTCACGCAAGACCACCTCGATTACCACGGTGACATGGCCCGGTATTGGTCAGCCAAAGCCGCCTTGTTCAACTGGCCCGGTTTGCAAGCGGCGGTCATCAACATCGATGATGCGCAAGGCGCACAGCTGGCCAAGCAGCTGCAGCTGACCTCGCTGGAGTTGTGGACCTGCTCGCGGCGCGGTGCTGCCCGTTTGCAAGCCCGTCCCTTGACTGGCCAAAACGGCATCGCTTTTGAGGTTGTTGAAGGGCAGGATGTGCAGACCCTGAACACCGATTTAATGGGTGACTACAACATCGACAACCTGCTGGGTGTCATCGGCAGTTTGCGCGCCCTGGGCGTTGATTTGAAAGAGGCTGTACAAGCCTGTTCGCATTTGTCGGCTGTGCCTGGCCGTATGCAGCGTGTGACCTCGGGGCAGACTGAACAGAAACAGCCCTTGGTGGTGATTGATTACGCGCATACCCCCGATGCTGTGTCGCACGCCCTGAACGCGCTGCGTTCGCAGGCAGCAGCCCGTGGCGGCCGCTTGTGGTGCGTACTGGGTTGCGGCGGAGACCGTGATGCAGGCAAGCGCCCTTTAATGGCCGCCGCCGCCGAAGCCGCTGCCGACCAAGTGGTGCTGACCAGTGACAACCCCCGCACCGAATCACCTGAAGCGATTCTGGCTGCGATGGTGTCAGGCTTGTCCCGACCTGCGCTGGCCCGCATTCAGACAGATCGGGCTTTGGCCATTGCCGAAGCAGTGGCGCAAGCCGCAACTCAGGATGTCGTGCTGGTGGCGGGCAAGGGGCATGAAACCGAGCAAGAAATCATGGGTGTGCGTCACCTTTTTTCGGACGTAGCTCAGGCTCAGATCGCCTTGCGGCAGCGGGCGGCTCAAAGCCAGGGATTGAACGCATGAGCAGCGCGAATTCCAAAATGAACCTCAGCCTCGACGTGGCATTGGCTTGGCTGAACCAGGCACGGGGCGTGAATGTTCAGTCTGTGGTGGTCGATCGGGTTCACACCGACAGCCGCAGCTTGCAGGCTGGCGATCTGTTTGTCGCATTGCGCGGCGAACGATTTGATGGCAACCAGTTCATCGCCCAGGCCAAGGCCCAAGGGGCTGTAGCCGTGATGTGCGAGCCCTCGGGTGAGTCTCAAGCCCTTGCACAGGGGTTGCCCGCCTTGGTGGTGCCTGATGCGCGCATCGCCTTGGGTGAATTGGCGGCCGGCTGGCGCGCACAGTTCGACTTGCCTTTGATTGCCGTGACCGGCAGCAATGGCAAGACCACGGTGACGCAGATGATCGCTTCGATCTTGAACGCTTATGTGGGTCCTGATGCCTTGTCGACCCAGGGGAATCTGAACAACGACATCGGTGTTCCATTGACTTTGTTCAATCTGCGCGCCCACCACCGCCTGGCCGTGGTCGAGTTGGGTATGAACCATCCAGGCGAAATCGCCAGCCTGGCCCGAATGGCCCAACCCACTGTGGCGCTGGTGAACAATGCACAGCGAGAACACCAGGAATTCATGGGCACAGTGCATGCTGTGGCGCTGGAAAATGGTGCGGTGCTGCAGGCTTTGCCCGTGGGTGGTGTGGCGGTTTTTCCAGCTGACGAAGTCTTTACAAATCTCTGGCAAGACTTGGCGGGGCAACGTACACAGCGCACATTTGCATTGGCTCCTTGCCAAGTGCCCGCTGATGTCGGGGCCGCCGTGGTGGTCTGGCATTCGGGTGCCTGGCAGTTCACCCTCAAGACGGCTGAGGGCACTGCGCCTGTACGCTTGCACATAGCGGGCCGTCACAACGTCAAAAACGCGCTGGCTGCCAGTGCTTGTGCGCTCGCTGTCGGCGTGCCGTTGGCCGTGGTGGCCCAAGGGCTGCAAGCTTTCGAGCCCGTCAAGGGCCGCTCACGCGCCCTGGTGCTGCACACCCAGACCGGTGAGATCACATTGGTCGATGACACCTACAACGCCAACCCCGACTCGGTACGTGCCGCGATCGACGTCCTGGCCGAGTTGCCTGCACCGCGTTTGCTGGTACTTGGTGACATGGGCGAAGTAGGCAACCAGGGCCCCGAGTTTCATGCCGAAGTCGGTGCTTATGCCGCCGAACGCGACATCGAAATGCTCTACACCTTGGGTGATTTGTGCGTGCACGCGTGCCCTGCGTTTGGCGGTGCGCACCATTTTGACGCCATGGACAGCCTGCTGGCCGCGGTCACATCGCACATCGGCGGCTTTCAGAGCGTGGTGGTCAAAGGCTCACGCTTCATGAAGATGGAGCGTGTGGTCGAAGCCTTGCTGTTGCATGGCGAAAAACAGCAAACAACTCCCATTGACTTGAAAGGGCAAACCCATGTTGCTTAGTTTGGCGCAATGGTTACAAAGTTTGTCACCAGAATGGGGCTTTCTGCGCGTTTTTCAATACATCACCTTCCGTGCCGTGATGGCCGCGATGACGGCGCTGTTGATTGGCTTGGCGGCTGGCCCCTTTGTCATTCGGCGCCTGACAGCACTCAAGATTGGCCAGCCGATCCGTGGTTACGGCATGGCGTCGCATCTGGCCAAAAGTGGAACGCCCACCATGGGTGGTGTGTTGATTTTGTTGTCGATTGCGATCTCAACCTTGTTGTGGTTTGACCTGTCCAACCGCTTTGTCTGGATTGTGCTGATCGTGACCCTGGCGTTTGGTGCCATTGGCTGGGTGGATGACTGGCGCAAGGTGGTCAACAAAGACCCCGAAGGCATGCGCTCGCGCGAAAAATATTTCTGGCAGTCGGTGATCGGTTTGTTGGCGGCGCTGTATCTGGTTTTCAGTATTTCCGAAGTATCGAATTTGCGCGTGCTGGACCTGTTTGGCAAATGGGTCATGTCTGGATTCGATGTGAACCTGCCGCCCAAGGCCGGTTTGCAGGTGCCCTTTTTCAAAGAGGTCAACTACCCGCTGGGCGTGTTGGGTTTTGTGCTCCTGACTTACTTGGTCATTGTCGGTGCCAGCAACGCGGTCAATTTGACCGATGGCCTGGATGGTTTGGCCATCATGCCGGTGGTCATGGTCGGTTCAGCGCTGGGTGTTTTTGCGTATGTCACAGGCAGTTCGGTTTACTCCAAATACCTGTTCTTTCCGTATATTCCCGGCGCCGGTGAGTTGATGATTTTTTGTGCTGCCATGGCGGGCTCTGGCTTGGCCTTCTTATGGTTCAACACGCACCCTGCACAAGTCTTCATGGGCGATGTAGGTGCTTTGGCGTTGGGCGCCGCTTTGGGCGCCATCGCGGTCATCGTTCGCCAGGAAATCGTATTGGCCATCATGGGCGGCATTTTTGTGGTCGAGGCTTTGTCGGTGATGGCGCAAGTCGCCTATTTCAAATACACCAAGAAAAAATACGGTGAAGGCCGACGCATCCTCAAGATGACGCCCTTGCACCACCATTTCGAAAAAAGCGGATGGAAAGAAACGCAGGTGGTTGTCCGCTTCTGGATCATCACCATGCTGCTCTGCCTGATCGGCTTGTCGACCTTGAAGCTGAGATAAACCATGCAGCTTCAAGGCCAACACGTTCTGATTCTCGGTTTGGGTACTTCGGGCCTGGCAATGGCCCGTTGGTGCGCCCATGCCGGCGCAGAAGTGACGGTGGCCGATACCCGTGAAGCGCCGCCGCAGTTGTCGGTGCTGCAGGCCGAGTGGCCGCAGGTGCGGTTTATATTTGGCCCCTTTGTCGCCAGTCTGGTTGAGGGCACTTCGGTGCGCGCTGTGTTCCGTAGCCCTGGCCTGGCACCCAGTGTCGTGGCCCCGGTGGTCGACGCAGCCCATGCCATCGGCCTTTGGCAAGGCGGTGAGCTCAGTTTGTTTGCTGATGGCCTGCAAGATTTGAAAGCCCGTTTTGGCTATGCCCCCCAGGTCCTGGCGATCACGGGCACCAACGGCAAAACCACGGTGACTTCGCTCACGGGGCAACTCGTGGCACGTGCGGGAAAAACGGTGAAGGTGGCTGGCAATATTGGCCCCACCTTGCTCGATACATTGGCCGAAGCCATGGCGCATGCCGATATGCAGGTGGCTCAGCAAGACCTGGAACGCGAAGAAAAACAGGTGACTGAGCCGGTCAACGATGCCCGCATTGAAGCGCTCCAAAGCGCCGACCACGAAATCCTGGACACACCGGATGGTGAAGAGGACGAGCCGCGGCCGCAGGCCCCGGTGGCGCCCGCGGCCGTTCACCCCATGGCCGGTGCATTGCCACAAGTCTGGGTGCTGGAGCTGTCCAGCTTTCAACTGGACAGCTGCGAGGGTTTTGAGCCCACAGCCGCCACGGTGTTGAACATTTCACAAGACCATTTGGATTGGCACGGTTCGATGGCTGCTTATGCAGCAGCCAAGGCCAGAATTTTTGGTGCACAGGCCTTGATGGTGCTGAACCGTGAAGACCCGCAGGTCATGGCCATGCGTCCCCAGCCCGTTCGGGTCAAGCTGCAAAAACCCCTAGAGCGTGCCTGCGTGACATTTGGTGGCGACATGCCAACCCGGCCTGGTGATTTCGGTATTGAAGTGATGAACGGCATGACCTGGTTGGTGCGTGCACTGGAAGCCGATGAAACCCGCAGACGTCGCAAAGAGGAAGCCGAGGAGCTGCACATCCAGAGCTTGATACCCGCAGATGCCTTGCGCATTCGGGGTCGTCACAACGCTGTCAATGCGCTGGCGGCACTGGCTCTGGCCAGCCATGCCGGTTGCGCCTTAGGACCCATGCTTTACGGCCTGCGCGAATACCGGGGTGAGCCGCACCGCGTGGAATCGGTGGCCATCGTCCATGAAGTGGAATATTTCGATGACAGCAAGGGCACCAATGTCGGTGCAACCGTGGCGGCTTTGCACGGTTTGGGCCTTGACCGTCGCGTCGTGGTGATTCTGGGCGGTGATGGCAAGGGCCAGGACTTTGGCCCGTTGTTTGAACCCGTTACGCGCTTTGCGCGGAGCGTGGTCTTGATCGGCCGTGATGCATCACGCATACGGGAGGTTTTGCAAGGCAGTGGCGTGCCATTACAGGATGCGGTAGACATGGACGATGCGGTCGCGCAAGCGGCTGCGCTGGCCCAAAGTGGCGATGCCGTGTTGATGTCACCCGCGTGTGCCAGTTTTGACATGTTTGACAACTACGGCCACCGTGCTGAGGTCTTTCGCACGGCGGTTGCCCGCCTGGCCGAGGTGGCGGGCGTGTCGATGGAGGGCGGGTTGTGAGCGACATCTTGTCCATCAACCAACGCATTCAGGCAGGCTTTGCGCGCATGGGCCGACTCTTGACGGGCCGCACATTGAGCGGACAGGGTGCGGGTTCTCAAGCCCTTCCCGTGAATCTGGGCAGTTATGACTTTGCCCGCAACGCCCCAGGATCGGCGACCCGTTTGCAAAGTGTGGACCAGGCGCTGGTCTGGGTGGTCGTGGCCTTGCTCATGTGGGGCATGGTGATGGTTTATTCGGCATCGATCGCCATGCCGGACAACCCCCGTTTTTCACGTTACACGCAGACCCATTTCCTGACCCGTCATGTAATTTCCATGCTGGTTGGCAGCGTCATGGCTCTTCTTGCTTTTCAGATCCCCACAGAAACCTGGGAAAAAATTGCCAGGCCTCTGTTTGTGATTTCCCTGGTTTTGTTGGCATTGGTCCTGATTCCGTTCATCGGCAAAGGGGTCAATGGTGCACGGCGCTGGATTTCCTTTGGGGTCATCAATTTTCAGCCGTCCGAGTTGGCGAAATTTGCCACCATCATTTATGCAGCCGATTACATGGTGCGCAAGATGGAAGTGAAAGAGCGGTTCTTTCGCGCCGTCTTGCCCATGGGCGCAGCAGTGGCACTTGCAGGTGTATTTTTGCTGGCCGAACCTGATATGGGTGCCTTCATGGTGATCGCCATCATTGCGATGGGTATTTTGTTTTTGGGGGGTGTCAATGCCCGCATGTTCTTCCTGATTTTCGCGGTGCTGGTGGGCGCATTCGTGATGATGATTGCCGCATCCTCCTGGCGCAGGGAACGTATTTTTGCGTACCTTGATCCGTTCAGCGCCGAGCATGCGTTGGGCAAGGGCTACCAGTTGTCCCACTCTCTGATTGCCATCGGACGTGGCGAGGTCTGGGGCGTTGGGTTGGGGGGCAGCGTGGAAAAGTTGCACTGGTTGCCAGAGGCGCATACCGACTTCTTGTTGGCTGTGATTGGTGAAGAATTTGGCTTGGTGGGTGTGTCACTGGTGATTTTCATGTTCTTGTGGCTCAGTCGCCGCATCATGGTGATTGGCCGTCAGGCCATCGCGCTGGACAAGGTTTTCTCGGGTTTGGTCGCCCAGGGGGTGGGTATCTGGATCGGTTTTCAGTCCTTCATCAACATGGGTGTCAATTTGGGGGCATTGCCCACCAAGGGTTTGACGCTGCCCTTGATGAGCTATGGGGGCTCGGCCATCATGATGAACCTGATCGCCATCGCTGTGGTGTTGCGCATAGATGCCGAGAACAAACAGATGATGCGTGGAGGGCGGTCATGAAAACCAAATGCGCATTGGTCATGGCTGGCGGCACAGGGGGGCATATTTTTCCAGGACTGGCTGTGGCAGAGGCATTGCGTGAAAAAGGATGGCGCGTGCATTGGCTGGGCGCACCCGACAGCTTGGAAAGCCAATGGGTACCACCGCGTGGTTTTGTCTTTGAAGTGGTGGCCTTTGGTGGTGTTCGCGGCAAAGGCATTCAGACATTCGCGCTGCTGCCTTTGCGTTTGCTGCGGGCGTTCTGGCAAAGTTTGCTGGTGGTTCGCCGCGTTCGGCCTGATGTGGTTCTCGGCTTTGGTGGCTACATCACATTCCCAGGTGGGCTGATGGCCAGTTTGTGTGGAAAGCCTGTCGTGTTGCATGAGCAAAATTCGGTGGCGGGCCTGGCCAATAAAGTCCTGGCGCAGATTGCTGATCGGGTCTTCACAGCATTTCCAGGCGTATTCAAGCAGGGTCAATGTGTGGGCAATCCACTGCGCCGTGAGTTCACGGAGCAAGCCCCTCCGGCAGACCGTTTTGCTGGCCGGACAGGTCCATTGCGGATCCTTGTAGTGGGTGGCAGTCTGGGCGCCAAGGCCCTGAACGACATCGTGCCGCAGGCCTTGGCTTTGATGCCTGCACACACGCGCCCACTGGTGACACACCAAAGCGGGGCAAAACAAATTGACGCCTTGCGGGCCAACTACGAGGCGGCAGGCATCCAGGCGGAATTGACGCCGTTCATTGATGACACGGCCACCGCATTTGCGCAGGCTGATCTGATGATCTGTCGGGCAGGTGCCAGCACGGTGACCGAAATTGCAGCCGTGGGTGCGGCGGCCTTGTTTGTGCCCTTTCCCTTTGCGGTGGACGACCACCAAACCACCAATGCACAGTTTTTGGTGGCGCAGGGCGGGGGCTGGCTTCTGCCGCAAGCCGAGTTGACAGCGCAGGCACTGGCTGAGCGTCTCTCGGGTTTGAATCGGGAGACTTTATTGGCCTGTGCACAACAAGCCTACGTGCAGCGAAAAACAAATGCGACCCGAGAAGTCGTATTGGCTTGTGAGGAACTGACAGCATGAAACACGCCATCCGAAAAATTCATTTCATCGGCATTGGTGGCTCTGGTATGAGTGGTATTGCCGAGGTGCTGCTCAATTCGGGATATGTCATTTCCGGCTCTGATCTGTCAGACAGTGCCACACTGCGGCGCTTGGCGGCATTGGGAATCAAGACCCATGTGGGCCACGCTGCAAGTAACGTCAAGGATGCCGATGCAGTGGTCACATCGACGGCTGTGAAGTCTGACAACCCTGAGGTGCTGGCTGCACGCGAACGTCATATCCCGATCGTGCCGCGCGCGGTCATGCTGGCCGAACTCATGCGCATGAAGCAGGGCGTTGCCATTGCGGGCACACACGGCAAGACCACCACCACCAGCTTGGTGGCCAGTGTGTTGGCTGAAGCCGGTTTGGACCCGACTTTTGTGATCGGAGGCCGGCTGAACAGTGCGGGCGCCAATGCCAAACTGGGCACGGGTGATTACATCGTGGTTGAAGCAGACGAGTCGGATGCCTCATTTTTGAACCTGCTGCCGGTGATGGCTGTGGTGACCAACATCGACGCCGACCATATGGAAACATACGGCCACGATCTAAAACGACTCAAAGCGGCATTCGTGGAGTTTTTACACCGGATGCCTTTTTACGGCACGGCCATTGTGTGTTCTGACGATCCCGGGGTTCAGTCCATCGTGGGTGACATCGCCCGGCCTGTGACCACCTACGGCTTGAACGAAGGCGCTCAGGTGCGTGCTGTGGATGTGCGTGCCGAGAATGGCCGGATGCATTTCACCGTGCAACGGCGCAACGGCGTGACTTTGCCAGATTTGCATTTGGTGTTGAACCTGCCAGGGAACCACAACGTGCTCAACGCGCTGGCGGCAGTGGCTGTAGCGGTTGAATTGGGTGTGGACGATGCGGCTGTGCAGCACGCATTGGCAGGGTTCAAAGGGGTCGGTCGTCGCTTTCAACGGTATGGCGATGTGCGGGTGGCCGGTGGTGCAGGCGCGTTCACATTGATCGATGACTATGGCCATCATCCGGTTGAGATGGCCGCTACGCTCGCTGCGGCCCGTGGCGCATTTCCTGGACGGCGTCTGGTGCTGGCATTCCAGCCGCACCGCTACAGCCGCACCCGTGATTGCTTTGAAGATTTCGTGAAAGTGATTGGCCAGGGCTGCGACAGTGTGTTGTTGTCCGAGGTTTATGCCGCAGGTGAGGCCCCAATCGTGGCTGCTGATGGCCGCTCGCTGGCCCGTGCGTTGCGCGTGGCCGGCAGGGTGGAGCCGGTGTTTGTGGATGCGATCACGGACATGCCCCAAGCTGTCCTGAACAACGCCCGCGATGGCGATGTGGTGATCTGCATGGGCGCTGGATCCATTGGCGCAGTACCCGCCAAAGTCGTTGAGATGGGAGGTGCATCGTGAGTACCTTCAATTTCCGCAAGGTTGCCGTTCTCATGGGTGGGCGCTCTGCCGAGCGTGAAATCTCTTTGATGTCTGGACGAGGTGTGTTGAGAGCGCTGCAGTCGTCCGGTGTAAATGCGTCAGCGTTTGACACGGCCGAGCGTGATTTAAGTGAGTTGAAGCGTGAGGGTTTTGACGCGTGCTTCATTGCTTTGCATGGCCGCTATGGCGAAGACGGCACGGTGCAAGGTGCGCTTGAGTTGCTGGGCATTCCCTACACCGGATCGGGTGTGATGTCCTCCAGCATCGCCATGGACAAGACCATGACGAAGCGCGTTTGGCTGGCCGAAGGCTTGCCCACACCCGCCTATGTGTTGGTGCGTCGCGAGCAATTGGACAGTGTGTCGGTGGACGGTCTTGTGAAGGCCTTGGGCCTGCCAATGATTGTCAAGCCTGCTCGGGAGGGGTCTTCGATTGGTGTGACCAAGGTTGAGCAGGTCAAAGACTTGCCTGCCGCATTGACGATGGCCGCGAAGTGCGATGCCGACATTTTGTGTGAACAATGTATCGTGGGAGATGAGGTGACTTGTCCGGTGTTGGGTGAAGGTGATACAGCCAAGGCTCTGCCGGTGATTCGCATCGTTGCGCCTCAGGGCAACTACGACTACCAGAACAAGTACTTCACCGATGACACCCAATATTTGGTGCCCAGTGGCTTGCCTGCAGCCGAAGAGGCTGAGATTGAAACCTTGGTGATCAAGGCTTACCAGGTGCTGGGCTGCCGAGGCTGGGGGCGCATTGATGTGATGATCGATGCATCGACACGGCAACCCTACCTGCTCGAGATCAACACTTCGCCGGGCATGACAGGGCATTCACTGGTGCCCATGTCCGCAAAGGCTGAAGGCATCAGCTATGAAAGCTTGTGCTGCCAGTTGCTGGACGCTGCCAAGCTGGACCATGCGCAGGAGGATCAAGGGTGAAAAAATCCATGCCCCTGCCAATCGATATCAGGCTCATGAACATGGCCGCTGCATCGCTGGTGCTTGTATTCGTGTTGCTGCTTGTGGGTGGGGTGGCCTGGTGGCTGCTGCGTCACCCCGCCTTCGCGATTCAGGCGATCACGGTGCAAGGTGAAGTGACACGTAACAACGCGGTCACATTGCGGGCCAATGTGATGCCGCAATTGAGTGGCAACTTTTTCACCATCGATTTGAACCGCACGCGCGAAGCATTTGAAGCTGTGCCTTGGGTTCGGGGTGCGGTGGTGCACCGTGACTTCCCCAACCGTTTGAGAGCGGTGTTGGTGGAGCATGAGCCCATGGCCCTTTGGGGTGACGATGGCGCTAACAAAATGGTGAATCAGCAAAGTCGTGTATTTGAAGCGAACGTGGAAGACCTCGACGTGGAAACTTTGCCGCGTTTGAAAGGCCCTGATGACCAGTCGGCTGTTGTTGTGCAGATGTACCGTGATTTGGTGCCCCTATTTGAAGCCATGGATATGGGCATTGACCGACTCGAATTGACGCCACGAGGCAGTTGGCGTGTGCAAACAGAACGAGGTGCCTTGCTGGAGTTGGGCCGGGGTACAGAAGCTGAAATCGCAGCGCAGCTGAAAGTTTTTTTCAGTACGCTTTCGCAAGTGACGGCCCGTTATGGCCGCACGCCCACAGCCTTGGCGGGTGCAGATTTGCGCCACAAAGATGGTTATGCCTTGCGCTTGCGTGGCGTCACTACGCTGGAAGCAGATGGCAATAAAAAGCCCTAAGAGATCAAAACGCAAGAATGAAACGGAAACGGTGATTGATATGGCAAAAGAGTACAAAGATCTGGTGATTGGCTTGGACATAGGCACATCCAAAGTCATGGCGGTGGTGGCCGAGGTGATGCCGGACGGTTCGCTGAAGATTGCAGGACTTGGTATTGCGCCGGGCAATGGCCTCAAGCGTGGCGTGGTGGTCAACATTGATGCCACGGTGCAAAGCATTCAGCAAGCGCTGAAAGAGGCCGAGTTGATGGCAGATTGCAAGATCACCCGCGTGAACGTGGGCATCACCGGCAGCCACATTCGAGGGCTCAACTCCAGCGGCATGGTCGCCATCAAGGACAAGGAAGTCACTCAGGCTGATGTGGCACGTGTGATGGAAACCGCCCGTGCCATCAACATCTCGACAGATCAACGCCTACTCTTGGTGGCCCCACAGGAATTCGTGATCGATGGGCAAGAAGTCAAAGAGCCGATCGGCATGAGCGGCATGCGTCTGGAAGCCAAAGTGCACATCGTCACCGGTGCACAAAGTGCTGCAGAAAACATCATCAAGTGCGTGCGCCGCTGTGGGCTGGAAGTGGACCAGTTGTTGCTTAACCCCCAGTCCTCCAGCCTGGCCGTGTTGTCAGAAGACGAGCGTGAGCTCGGCGTGGTGTGCGTTGACATCGGCGCGGGAACCACCGATGTGGCGATTTTTGCCAACGGCTCCATCCGTCACACAGCAGTGATTCCGATCGCCGGTGACCTGATCACCAGTGACATCGCCATGGCCTTGCGCACGCCTACCAAAGACGCCGAAGACATCAAGGTGGAAAGCGGATTCGCCAAGCAGTTGCTGGCCGATCCTGACGCGCAGGTGGAAGTGCCTGGGCTGGGTGACCGTGGCCCACGCATGCTGAGTAGGCAGGCGCTGGCAGGCGTCATCGAGCCACGCATTGAAGAAATTTTCTCGCTGGTGCACCAGGTTATCCGCGAATCGGGCTACGAAGAAGTGTTGTCTTCGGGCATCGTGCTCACTGGCGGCAGCGCCATCATGCCCGGCATGGTCGAGTTGGGCGAAGACATTTTTCTCAAGCCCGTGCGCCGCGGCCTGCCCAAGTACGCAGGAGGCTTGGCCGATATGGTCAGTCAGCCGCGCGCTGCCACCGTGATGGGCTTGCTTGAAGAAGCCCGTTTGGCCCGCTTGCGTGGTTACAAGGTCACACAAAAGAAGAGTTCCGTGAACAACGCTTTTGGCCGATTCAAAGACTTTATTGTGGGGAACTTCTGATGAACTGGAAAAACCCCTATTTAGCCAAAGCCAGTCCACCGGCAGCGCGACCGTGTCGATGTTGGTATTCCCGTCCCAATAAAAACGCTTTCAGAACACCCAGGCAACTGCAAACCAATTTAGGAGAAGCACCATGACCATTGAAATGATCCAAACCGAAGAATTCAACCAAGGCACCCAGATCAAAGTGATCGGCGTCGGCGGCGGCGGCGGCAACGCTGTTGAACACATGATCGAGCGCCAAGTCCAGGGCGTTGAGTTCGTGTGCGCCAACACCGACGCACAAGCCTTGGCCCGCAGCGCCGCACACCGCTTCATCCAGTTGGGTCAAACCGGTCTGGGAGCAGGCAGCAAGCCTGAAAAAGGCCGCGAAGCTGCAGAAAGCGCAGAAGCCGATATCCGCGCTGCGATCGAGGGCGCGCACATGTTGTTCATCACCGCCGGTATGGGTGGCGGCACAGGCACAGGCGCTGCGCCAGTGATTGCGCGCATCGCCAAGGAGATGGGCATCCTCACCGTGGGTGTGGTGACCAAACCGTTCGAGTTTGAAGGTGGCCGACGCATGTCCAATGCCGATTTGGGCATGCAGGAACTCGAAGCCAATGTCGACTCACTGATCGTGGTGCTGAACGAAAAGCTGCTGGAATTGCCCGGTGGCGAAGACATGACGCAAGACGAGGCTTTTGCCCATGCCAACGATGTGCTCAAGAACGCGGTGGGCGGTATTGCCGAAATCATCAACGTGCCAGGGCATGTGAACGTCGACTTTGAGGATGTGCGCACCGTGATGGGTGAGCCCGGCAAGGCCATGATGGGTACCGCTGCGGCCAGTGGCCCGGATCGTGCGCGCATTGCCGCTGAACAAGCTGTGGCTTGTCCACTGCTTGAAGGGGTGGACCTGTCGGGTGCCAAAGGTGTTTTGGTGCTGATCAGTGCAGCCAAAGGCTCCTTGAAGCTGTCCGAGTCCAAGCAAGCGATGAACACCATCCGTGCATACGCTTCGGAAAATGCCCATGTGATCTACGGTACAGCCTATGACGAGTCGCTGGGTGACGAAATCCGTGTGACCGTTGTGGCCACAGGCTTGTCAAAACTGGGTGCTCGCCGCACGGCTCCGCCGCTGCAAGTGCTGCGCACTGGCACCGACAACGTGCCCTTCACCATGGGCGGTCAAAACGCAATGGCTGCATCGACGCAGGCGGGCGCACCCTTGGCCACCAGCGGCATGAACACACCTGCCATCTGGCGCAGCAACCGCACCCATGCCGCTGCCCGTGTGGATGGCATGGCCAGTGCGGGGATGGACGACATCGAAATCCCCGCGTTCTTGCGCAAACAGGCAGACTGATCTGCTGATCTGCTGATCTGACGGACATTTCGGGTGCTTTGGGGGCAGATGGGCATGTGCCTGTCTGCCCCCAATTTGCGTGTGGATGAATGCCTTGTCAACGCCATTGAATTCCTGGCCCTTTAAAATTTGCACATGCTTGCACAACGTACTCTCAAAACCCTGACCAAAGCCGTGGGTGTCGGTTTGCACAGTGGCCAGCGGGTCGAGTTGACCCTGCGCCCGGCGGCACCGGACACTGGTATCGTGTTTCGCCGGATTGACCTGCCGGAGCCGGTTGATATTCCGGTCAGTGCCGAGGCGGTGACCGATACCCGCTTGGCCTCAACGATTTCTGTGGGGCAAGCCAAAGTCTTGACGGTCGAGCACCTGATGTCGGCCTGCGCAGGTTTGGGGATTGACAACCTGTATGTCGACATCACCGCTGAAGAAGTGCCCATCCTTGACGGGTCGGCTTCCTCATTCGTCTTTTTGCTGCAAAGCGTGGGTGTGGTGGAGCAGTCTGTGCCCAAGCGCTTTGTGCGCGTGCTCAAACCTGTGGAAGTGTCTGAAGGGGAGGGTGAGAACATCAAGTGGGCGCGTTTGACGCCCTACCATGGTTACAAACTGAGTTTTGAAATCGACTTCCGTCATCCTGCCGTCGACTCCACGGGGCAGCAAGTGGTGTTCGACATGTCTGAGGGTGTGTATGCCCGCGACATCGCCCGAGCCCGAACCTTTGGCTTCGCCAAAGATGTGGAGATGTTGCGCGCCAATGGCCTGGCCCTGGGTGGGGGACTGGACAATGCGATCGTGATGGACGATTACAAGGTGCTTAACTCGGATGGTCTTCGCTATGACGATGAATTCGTCAAGCACAAGATTCTGGACGCCATGGGCGATTTGTACATCTTGGGCAAACCGCTGTTGGCCGCATACAGCGCTTTCCGTTCAGGGCATGCCTTGAATAACCGCTTGCTGCGGGAGTTGTTGTCGCGTCCTGATGCCTATGAAGTGGTGACCTTTGACAATGCCTCTGAGGCCCCCCGTGGACTGGCCGCCCTTCAACCTGCCTGGTGATGACCCGCACCACCCACCTGCTTTATTTGCACGGTTTCCGGTCTTCGCCGAATTCGGCCAAAGCCCAAAAAATGGCGTGGATTGTTCAGGCAGACCATCCGGGCGTGACTTGGTGGTGCCCGCAGTTGCACGCTTCTCCCCGTCAGGCCATCGATGCATTGTTGGCGGGTGTTTCAGCCTGGCCTCGAGAGCGCATGGCGATCATGGGGTCTTCGTTGGGCGGCTTTTATGCCGCCTGGCTGGCACAGCAACTGGGTTGCCCGGCCGTTTTACTCAATCCCGCTGTGCACCCCGCGCGTGATTTGGCGGGCTACATTGGCGAACATCCGGCTTGGCACGACCCCTCTCAAAAGGTTTTCTTTGAGGCGGACTATGTGCGGGAACTGGCCGATCTGGAGTCGAAAATTCAGCCCCACCAGCCCCACACAACAAAAAAACTGGCCGTGATCGCCAAGGGGGATGAGGTGCTGGATTGGCGCGAAATGCTGGCTTGCCATGAGGCCGGGCGTGTGCGCCTGGTGGAGGGCGGCGATCACGCGCTGAGCGATTTCGACCTTTACCTGCCCGAAATCCTGGAATTTCTTCGCTTGGCCTGATCCCTTGTGCCCTTCCAGGTGGTGTCACATGGGAAAATCGGGTCATGTACGCATTATTTGAAGAAGCCGGCAAATTCATGGCCGGACGGATCCTTTCCGAAGCCGAAGCCTCCGCCCAGGTGGAGCTGGATTCGGGCAAGCGGGTCAAAGTCAAGGCAGCACAAATGCTACTGAAGTTTGACAAGCCAGCCCCTGCCAGCTTGCTGAGCGAAGCCTCGGCTTTAAGCCAAAGCATTGAGCTTGAATTGGCCTATGAATTCGCCTCTGAGGAAGAATTCGGTTTTGCCGATCTGGCCAAAGACTATTTCAGCGAAGGCGCCACCACGGTGCAACAGGTGGCCGCATTGCTGAGGCTGCACGAAGCACCTCATTATTTCCGCCGGGGGGGCAAAGGCCGCTACCGCAAAGCGCCCGCTGAAATCGTGCAACAGGCCTTGCTCGCCATCGAAAAAAAGAAAGAGATCCAGGCGCAAATCGAGGCCTGGTCTGCCGAACTGATGGCAGGGGTCTGCCCAACCCCTGTGCGGGAGCAGTTGTACAAAATTCTGTTTCGGCCGGATAAAAATACCCCCGAGTACAAAGCCGTGGTTGAGGCCAGCAAAACCAGCCAGACGGCACCTTTGGATCTGTTGCAAAACGCAGGTGCCATCGCGTCAGCCTGGGATTTTCATTGGCAGAGGTTCTTGTTTGACCTGTTCCCCAAAGGCACGGGTTTCCCGGCGCTGCAAGCCCCGGCCATTCACGACGAGTTGCCTTTGGCCTCCGTGCAGGCCTTTTCGATCGATGACTCGCACACCACCGAGATCGATGACGCCTTGTCCCTGCAAGGCCTAGGCACAGGGACTGTCACGGTGGGCATCCACATTGCGGCCCCTGGCCTGGCCTTGTCGCCAGGCGGTGCAATCGACCAGTTGGGGCGACAGCGTTTGTCCACGGTGTACATGCCAGGCTACAAAATCACCATGCTGCCCGACAGTGTGGTGCAGGCCTACACCCTGATCGAGGGCCGTGACTGCCCTGCGGTGTCTTTGTATGTGACCTTCAATGAAACCGATCTGGAAGTGCTGAAGACCGAAACGCGTGTCGAACGTGTGGCCATTTTGGCCAACTTGCGGCATGACCAGCTCGATCAGACCATCACCCGTGAATGGCTGGAAAGCGCCGAGGCCGATACCCCGACCGATTTGCCGGTGGACCGGCCGACGTTGGCATTTTTCTGGCGCTTGGCCCAGACCCTCAAGACCCGCCGTGAGGTGGTGCGTGGCAAACCCGAGAATTTCAACCGCCCTGATTACAGCTTCAAACTGGATCGCCCGAGCAACGAGGCCCCACCGACAGGCGACGAGGTGGTGCGGATTGATGCGCGCCAGCGCGGTGCACCGCTTGATTTGATGGTGGCTGAGGCCATGATCCTGGCCAACAGCACTTGGGGCCAGTGGATGGCCAGCCTGGGTGTGCCCGGTATTTACCGCAGCCAGGCCAGCATGGCGCCGGGCGTCAAGGTGCGCATGGGCACCAAGGCTTTGCCACATGCCGGGATTGGCGTTCCAAGCTACGCCTGGAGCACATCCCCTCTGCGTCGCTACACCGACTTGGTCAATCAATGGCAAATCATTGCGTGTGCGCGCCATGGTGCCACGGCCGCGTTGGCTGCACCATTCAAACCCAAAGATGCCGAGTTGTTTTCCATCATCAGTGGTTTTGATGCCGCCTACAGCGCCTACAACAGCGTGCAGTCCAGCATGGAGCGCTACTGGACATTGCGCCATGTACAGCAGCAAAGCATCGACGAGCTGGAGGCCAGTCTGGTCAAGGAAATGGGTGGGGGCATCTGGCTGGTGCGGGCTGATAGCTTGCCGTTGATGTTCAGCGTGATGGGTGCGCAAGGTTTGATGCGGGGTGCGCGCGTGCGTGTCAAATTAGGTGAGGTGGACTTGATGGCACTTGACGTGAATGGCACGGTCACAGCGCATCTGGATGCGCCTGTGGTGTCAGCAGACCAGGAGGCTGAGGACCAGGAGGAAGACGAGGCGATCAATGCTGGGCCGCTGACGATTGCTGTTGATTTGAATGACAGCACGCAAAGCGATGGTGCTTGAAAGCGGTCAGCCAGCGACTGAGGACCCCACCTGGTGGCGGCAGGCGATACGTCGCCACACCTTTTGGTGGGCCTTGGGTTTTTCTGTGCTGGTCCATGCGTCCCTGATCGCCTGGCGCTTTGCCGATCCGCAAAGTTTCAACCGTGTTTTTGAGGACACCTCTCTGGAGGTTCTGCTGGTCAACGCCCGCAGCGAAAAGGCCCCTGAACGGACGCAGGCCCTGGCCCAGGTGCAACTGGCAGGGGGAGGTCAAACGACCCGATCGCAAACTTCAAGTTCACCCTTGCCACCTTCTGAAACCCAGGAATTGGGCACTGACATCGGAGCCATGCAGCGCCAGATTGAAGCACTGCGGCTGCAGCAAATTCGCTTGTTGACCCAGCTTCAGCAGGAGTTGTCGGCATTGACCCGGGACCCTTCAGGCGAAAGCGCTCAGGCGCCAGATCGTCAGGCAATGCAAGAGCGACAACAGCAGTTGGCCAGCCAGTTGACACGGATTGACCAACAGGTCCAAAAAAATCAAAGTGGCCCCCGCAAGCGTTTCATCAGTCCGGCTACCCAAGAGGCTGTTTATGCGCTGTACTATGACAAACTGAGGCAGACCATAGAAACGCGCGGCACGCTCAATTTCCCTCAGGTGGGGGGGCAAAGACTCTATGGCCAATTGACCATGGTGATCACGGTCGATGGCCGTGGGCGCCTCGTTCAGACCGAGGTTGCCCAAACTTCTGGCCAACCCTTGCTGGACCAACGGGCGGTGGCGATTGTTCGCAGTGCAGCCCCGTTTGAGGTGTTCAGCGCTACCATGCGGCGTCAGGCGACACAAATTGTGGTCGTTACAAGATTTCAGTTCTCCAAAGAGGGCACATTGGACACGCGCATGCTGGCTGCCGATGAGTTACAGCCCTGACAGGTCGGGCTGTACTTTGAAACAAAAAGAGAAAGGATGTCAATGCGGGCTTTTGTGCGGTGGTTTTTTCTGGTCTTGCTGGCCGTGTTGGTGTTGCAGGTATTTTTTGTTTTCCGTATCGCCAGCATGAACGCGCTGGCACCGCAATCGACTTCTTTTGAGCGCTCGCAGATCTGGCAAATCGTGAGTCGGCAAGGCCGCTTGCCCTGGCGCCAGGAGTGGGTGGATTACAAAAAAATCTCACCCGGTTTGCAGCGAGCGGTCATTGCTTCCGAAGACAGTGCATTCACCCAGCATGGCGGTGTCTGGTGGGAGTCTTTGGAAAAGGCCTGGGAAAAAAATGCCAAGGCCAAAGCGGTGGCTGAGCAGCGTGCCCAGCGACGACCGGATACCAAATCCACCCACGTAAAAATTGTGGGCGGCTCGACCATCACCCAGCAACTGGCTAAAAATCTTTTCTTATCTGGTGAACGCACCTTGTGGCGCAAAGGCCAGGAGATGTTGATCACATTGACCCTGGAAACCGTGCTGTCCAAGCGGCGTATTCTGGAGATTTATTTGAACAGCGTGGAATGGGGTGAGGGCGTTTTCGGCGCCGAGGCGGCTGCGCAACATTACTTCAGGAAAAGCGCGGCACAGCTGAATGATTGGGAGGCCGCGCGACTGTCCGTGATGCTGCCTCGTCCCCGGTATTTTGAGCAACGGGCGCAGTCGGCTTATCTGGCCAGCAGGGCCGAAACGATCATGGCTCGCATGGGTGATGTGGTGTTGCCATGAGTGCATTGACAACACCCGCTCCCCAAACCGTGCGCATCTTGGGCATTGACCCTGGCCTGCAGACCACGGGGTTTGGTGTTTTGGACATGACCGGTTCACGCCTGCAATATGTGGCCAGCGGGGTGATCGAGACCACCCGGGGAGACATGGGCAATTTACCCGCCCGGCTGAAGGTGATTTACGACGGAATCCGTGAAATCCATGCCCGCTACCAACCGGATGTGGCGTCGGTCGAAATCGTGTTTGTCAACATCAACCCGCAAGCGACCCTGCTGCTGGGTCAGGCAAGAGGATGTTGCTTGACGGCCCTGGTGTCGTGTGATCTGCCCGTGGCCGAGTACACCGCCTTACAAATGAAGCAATCGGTCACTGGACACGGGCGGGCTGCAAAATCACAGGTCCAGGAAATGGTCAAACGCTTGCTTCAATTGCCCGTGGTCCCGCGCCAGGATGCCGCCGATGCCTTGGGCATGGCCATCACACACGCCCATGCCAGCCCGTCCATGAACAAACTGGCCGCTCAAGGTGTGCTTCATCGTAAAACCCACGGCATGTTCCGGAGTGGGCGAAGCCACTGAGGCGGTGGTTGGGCCGTATTTTTCAAACCCAGCCTGAGATAATCTTCCCTATGGGTTCAGTCATTCAAAAACCGACGCTGTTTCAGCGCCTGAGGTATCTGCTCAAGGGGTTTGATGGCCCGTTGGCATTTGCCGTGTTCATGCTCGCCTGCGCGGGCTTGTTGATCATGTTCTCGTCTGGATATGACCACGGCACCCGTTTCGTTGACCACGGGCGCAACATGCTGCTGGCGGGCGCCATCATGTTTGTGGTGGCTCAAATGCAACCCCAAAAGATCATGGCTTGGGCCGTGCCGGTTTACACGATCGGCGTGGTCTTGCTGGTGGCGGTGGCCATTTTTGGCATCACCAAAAAAGGCGCACAGCGGTGGGTTAATCTGGGCGTAGTCATACAGCCCAGTGAGATTTTGAAAATCGCCTTGCCTTTGATGCTGGCGGCATGGTTTCAAAAACGCGAAGGTCAATTGAGGCCTTTTGATTTTGCGGTGGCGCTGCTCATTTTGGGCATTCCCGTTGGCCTGATCATGAAGCAGCCTGATCTGGGCACGGCCTTGCTGGTCCTGGCTGCAGGGCTGGCCGTGATTTTCTTTGCGGGGCTCCAGTGGCGGTGGATCTTGCCACCCGTGGCCTTGGGCGTCATCGGGGTGGTGGTTTTGGTCATCATGGAGCCGACCTTGTGTGCTGACGGCTTGGACTGGCGGGTTTTGCACGAATATCAGCGGCAACGTATTTGCACCTTGCTGGACCCGGCGCGTGACCCGCTTGGCAAAGGATTTCACATCATTCAAGGGATGATCGCCATCGGTTCGGGCGGGTTCTGGGGCAAGGGCTTCATGCAAGGCACACAAACCCACCTGGAGTTCATTCCTGAGCGCACGACGGACTTTATTTTTGCCGCTTATGGCGAAGAATTTGGTTTTGTGGGCGGACTGTTCCTGATTTTCTGGTTCTTTTTTCTGGTGTATCGGGCCCTGATGATTGCGGCCGACGCGCCCACCTTGTTCAGCCGTTTGCTGGCAGGCAGCATGGCCATGATCTTTTTCACCTACGCCTTTGTCAACATGGGCATGGTCAGCGGCATCTTGCCGGTGGTGGGGGTGCCTCTGCCTTTCATCAGCTACGGCGGCACCGCCATGGTCACCCTGGGCTTGGCGCTAGGGATACTGATGTCGATTGCCAAGTCCAAACAACTGCTTCAAACATGAATACACACCTGTCCGTTGTGATCGTTGGCGCCGGCAACATGGGTGGCGGCATGCTTTCCCGTTTGTGTGAACTGGGTTGGTCTGTCGGGGTGCATGACACCGACCCGCTGGCCCATTCCCGCGCGGTCCTGAAGGGGGCCATACCTTGCCCTTCGGCCCTGGAAGCCGCTCGCAAGCTGGCACCCGATGGCGTGTTGCTGGTGGCGGTGGTCGATGCGGCGCAAACCGAGGCTGTGCTCTGGGGTGAGGGCGGCGCGTGCGCTGCGCTTCAACCAGGCCAGGCCGTGATGCTTTGTCCGACCCTGGGGCCTGGCACTGTGCAGGCTCAGGCCGAGCGACTGGCGCTGCTGGGCATTGGTTGCATTGATGCACCCATGTCGGGCGGCCCCTTGCGGGCCCAAGACGGCAGCATGAGTTTGATGGTGGCCTGCTCGGATGTGCTGTGGGCGCGCAGCCAAAACCTGCTGGATGCCTTGAGCCAAAAGGTGTTCCGGGTCGGCACCCGTGCCGGTGACGGTGCGCGAACCAAACTGGTGAACAACTTGCTGGCGGCGGTCAATTTGGTGGGTGCTGCCGAGGCTATGGCTTTGGCCGAGCGCCTGGGCCTGGACCCGAGGGTCACGTTGTCGGTCATTGAGGCCTCCAGTGGCCAAAGCTGGATCGGCTCAGACCGTATGCATCGCGCTTTGCAAGATGATTTTGCGCCACGCGCTCACGTCACGCTGTTGGCCAAAGACACTGGCTTGGCCGTTCAGGCTGCCGAAGAGGCGGGTTTTGACCCACCTTTGGGCCGATTAGCCAAGGACCTTTTTGCACAGGCCCTGGGCATGGGCTGGGCTGATCTGGACGATGCCGCCTTGCTGCAACTGATGCGCCAGCGTTGAGGAGGTCTGCGGGCTTGCCCGTCAGGGGCTTGCCTGTCGCTGGGGGCTTGGTTCTTTCCGGCCCGGGCAAGGGTCTTGATCCATGCCTACAATGAGTGTCATGATTTCACGCGAACCCACCATCGAACGCTTGGCCACGGCCCGGTCCCTGTTGCTTGAGCCTTTTGGCCTTGACGAAACCCACCTGAGCCAAGCCTTGGCCGCCATCAAAGCGCACGCTGTGGACGATGCCGATTTGTACTTCCAGTACACCCGTTCCGAAGGCTGGAGCCTGGAAGAGGGCATCGTCAAGACTGGCAGTTTCAGCATTGACCAGGGTGTGGGCGTGCGTGCGGTGTCAGGTGAAAAAACCGCCTTTGCCTACTCTGACGATATTTCACAAGCCTCCCTGATGGACGCTGCCATGACGGTGCGCACCATCGCTTCGGCAGCGCAAAACAAGCGCATCAAGGTGCCGGCCCGCAAAATTTCTGCCAGCCGCTCGCTCTACCCTTCGCTGGACCCGATGTCCACCCTGGACAGCACGGCCAAAGTCAAGCTGCTGGGCCGCGTGGAAAAGACCGCCCGAGCCAAGGACCCACGCGTGGTGCAGGTCATGGCGGGCTTGGCGACCGAATACGACGTGGTCATGGTCGCCCGTGCCGATGGCACGCTGGCCGCCGATGTACGCCCCTTGATTCGATTGTCTGTCACAGTGATCGCCGAGCAAAACGGTCGCCGCGAGGTGGGCAGTGCGGGTGGTGGTGGCCGTTTCGGCCTGGCCTACTTCGACGATGCCATGGTCGAAACCTATGTGCAAGAGGCCGTATCTGCCGCGCTTATCAACCTCGAAGCCCGCCCTGCGCCTGCAGGGGAGATGACCGTGGTGTTGGGCAATGGCTGGCCGGGTGTGCTGCTGCATGAGGCCGTTGGCCATGGCCTTGAGGGCGACTTCAACCGCAAGGGTTCCAGTGCGTTCAGTGGTCGAATTGGCCAGCGCGTGGCCGCCAAGGGTGTGACGGTGCTTGATGATGGCACCATCGCCGACCGGCGTGGCTCGCTGAACGTGGACGACGAAGGCCATGCCAGCCAGAAAAACGTATTGATCGAAGACGGCATTCTGCGCGGGTACATCCAGGACGCCATGAACGCCCGTCTGATGGGCGTCAAGCCTACGGGCAATGGCCGCCGCGAAAGCTATGCCCATGTGCCCATGCCGCGTATGACCAACACCTACATGCTGGGTGGTGACAAGAGCCCCGAAGAAATCGTGGCCAGCATCAAAAAGGGTTTGTACGCCACCAACTTTGCCGGTGGTCAGGTGGACATCACCAGCGGCAAATTCGTGTTCTCGGCCAGCCAGGCCTACTGGGTGGAAAACGGCAAGATCCTCTATCCCGTCAAGGGGGCGACCCTGGTTGGCAGCGGCCCGGAGTCGCTCAAGAAAATCAGCATGATCGGCAATGACATGAAGCTCGACTCGGGCGTAGGCACTTGCGGCAAGGAAGGCCAGAGCGTACCTGTGGGTGTGGGGCAGCCAACCTTGCGCATCGATGGCCTGACCGTGGGCGGCACGGCTTGAACGGGCCTTCGGGTTTGTCCGCGTGCCTGCGTGTCAGGAACGGTCATCAAGCTGTGATACATTGAATCCATGTCTTTGTGCAGCGCTTTCTTTTACTTTTTTTATTTTTGGTTCTCAGTCCCCGGCGGACGAGAGGCGAGCGCGTAAGCACCCGAACATCTCGACACACACCGCCGGAGCCTCAAAGCCCGGCGGTTTTTTTTGACCTGTTTTTATATCCGAGGAGTCCACGATGAACGCCAAAACCACAGCCCCTGAAAGCTGGTATTCGAATGTTGCCGACCGCACCGGTCAGACCGATGACGAACGCATCAAGGACATCACTGTGCTTCCTCCACCCGAACATCTGATTCGCTTCTTCCCGATCTCCGGTACGGCCACGGAAACGCTGATCTCTCAAACCCGCCAATCGATCGTCAAAATCGTACACGGCAAGGATGACCGCCTGCTGGTCATCATCGGGCCTTGTTCCATTCATGATCCAGCTGCAGCGCTGGATTACGCCCGCCGCTTGAAGCCCCTGCGAGACCAATACGCAGACACCCTCGAAATCGTGATGCGGGTTTACTTTGAAAAACCGCGCACCACCGTGGGCTGGAAGGGTCTGATCAATGACCCCTACCTGGATGAGAGCTACCGCATCGACGAAGGCCTGCGCATTGCGCGCCAGTTGCTGATCGAAATCAACCGCCAGGGCGTGCCTGCTGGCAGCGAGTTTCTTGACGTGATATCCCCCCAATACATCGGCGACCTGATCAGCTGGGGAGCCATTGGCGCTCGCACGACTGAAAGCCAGGTGCACCGTGAACTGGCTTCCGGCCTGTCCGCGCCCATTGGTTTCAAAAATGGGACGGATGGCAACATCAAGATCGCCACCGATGCGATCCAGGCCGCAGCGCGTGGCCACCACTTTTTGTCGGTGCATAAAAATGGCCAGGTCGCTGTGGTGCAGACTCAAGGCAACAAGGATTGCCATGTGATATTGCGTGGCGGCAAAGCCCCCAATTACGACGCCGAGAGCGTGGCCGCAGCTTGCAAGGAGCTGGAAGCCGCAAAGCTGCCAGCCACTCTCATGGTCGATTGCAGCCACGCCAACAGCAGCAAAAAGCATGAACGCCAGATCGACGTGGCCAAAGACATCGCAGCGCAGATCAGCGGCGGTTCGCGCCAGGTTTTCGGTGTCATGGTCGAAAGTCACCTCGTCGATGGCGCCCAGAAGTTCACGGCCGGCAAAGATGACGTGACAAAGCTGACTTACGGCCAGAGCATCACCGACGCCTGCATCGGCTGGGATGACAGCATGGGCGTTTTGCAGGTGCTGTCTGATGCAGTGAAGGCACGACGGTCACGCTGAATTGCACAGGTCTTGCGCCATGAAAAAGCCCGCATCTGCGGGCTTTTTCATGGGTGATATGCGCTAGCGCTGCAAGGCTTCCAGCAGCTTGGCGTGGACGCCGCCAAAGCCGCCATTGCTCATACACAGCAATTGGTCGCCAGGCTGCACCTGGGCCATGACCTGTGCGATCACTTCGTCAATGTTGGCGCCCACTTGCGCTTTTGCGCCCATGGGTGCGAGGACGGCTGCGGCATCCCAGCCCAGACCACCTGAATGGCAAAAAGCCAGATCGGCTTCTTCTAGGCTCCAAGGCAACTGGGCTTTCATGGCGCCCAGTTTCATGGTGTTGCTGCGTGGCTCAAAGATGGCCAGGATGCGCGCCTTGCCAATCTGGCGGCGCAAGCCATTGACTGTGGTGCGGATCGCCGTGGGGTGGTGGGCAAAGTCGTCATAGACGGTGATGCCTTTCACTGTGCCACGCAGTTCCATGCGTCGTTTGACGTTCTCGAAAGTGCCCAGCGCCTGCGCCGCCAAGACGGGGCTCACGCCGACATGCTCTGCGGCAGCAATGGTTGCCAGCGCGTTGAGCTGGTTGTGCACGCCGCCGATGCACCATTGCACGCCGGCCACGGCTTGGCCCGCCTGCAACACTTTGAAGTTGGACGGTTCGCCTTCGGCGACGAAGTCGCTCACGGTCGATCCAAAACTGCGGACTTCGCTCCAGCAGCCTTGTGCCAGCACGCGCGTCAGGCTTTCCTCCAAGCCATTGACCACCACCCGGCCTGAGCTGGGCATGGTGCGCACCAAGTGGTGAAACTGGCGCTCAATGGAGGCCAGGTCGTCAAAAATGTCGGCGTGGTCGAATTCGAGGTTGTTTAAAATCGCCGTGCGTGGGCGGTAATGCACGAACTTGCTGCGCTTGTCGAAAAATGCTGTGTCGTATTCGTCGGCTTCGATCACGAAATACTTGCCACTGCCCAGGCGGGCGGAGACGCCAAAGTTCAGGGGCACGCCACCGACCAGGAAGCCGGGTTGCAGACCGGCTTGCTCCAGCACCCAGGCCAGCATCGAGGTGGTGGTGGTCTTGCCGTGCGTGCCAGCAACGGCCAGCACATGGCGTCCTTGCAACACTTGCTCTGACAGCCATTGCGGACCACTGGTGTAGGGCGCACCAGCCTCCAGAATGGCTTCCATCAGTGGGAATTTGGGGCTCCCATCGCCCAGGCGGGCACGGCTGACGACGTTGCCGATCACGTAGATGTCGGGGTTCAAGGCCAGCTGCTCGGCACCAAAGCCCTCTATCAAGCCAATGCCCAAAGCGCTCAATTGGTCGCTCATGGGGGGGTAGACGCCCGCGTCACAACCGGTCACCCGGTGTCCGGCTTCCCGCGCCAAGGCGGCCAATCCACCCATGAAGGTGCCACAAATGCCCAGAATATGTATATGCATGTCCGGATTTTAGGGGGGATGCAAGCGCTTTCCCGGCTTTCAGCCGGGCACAATCCATGTCCATGAACGATGTTGCCCTCGAAATTGCAGCCACTGCCGCCCGCCTGGTGGTGGAAGAAGGCCTGGCTTTTGGTCCTGCCAAGCACCGCGCCCTCAAAGTGCTGGGCTTGCCTGGCCGGACTGCCTTGCCAACCAACGACGTGGTCGAGTCCGAGGTGCGCGACTACATTGCCTTGTTTTGCGCCGATACCCAGCCAGCCGAGTTGCGGGCCTTGCGCGAACTGGCCCGGGTCTGGATGCTGCGCCTGAAGGAGTTTCGTCCGCACTTAGGGGGGGCTGTTTGGCAAGGTTGGGCCACACGTTTGTGTGACATCGACCTGGCCTTGTTTTGCGATGACCCCAAATCAGCGGAGATTGCCTTGATCAACCAGGACCAGCGTTATGAGGTGCAAACCGTTCGGGGCCTGCACGGTGATGACGTGGATGTGTTGAGCTTGCACAGCTTTTGTGAGCCTCTGAACGAAGATGTCGGGGTTCACCTGCGCATTTACGATCTGGACGATCTGCGCGGGGCCTTGTTGCCCGATAAACAAGGCCGCTCGCCCCGGGGGGATTTGCAGGCGCTTGAGCGCCTGTTGGCCGCATGAAAGACAATTTGGACATGAAGAATCAAAGCTCTGGTGCTTCAAGGCGCAATCTTATTTTGGGTGTCGGTGCGGCTGCTGCCGTGGCAGGTGTGGGGGTGGCCCTGCGTCGTTTTGAGCCCCTGCCTGTGACCGCAACGGCTGCTCACTTAGTTTGGGCCCAGCAGTTTGAGACGCCATCTGGCGAGGGGCTGGGGCTGGCCAGTTTTCAGGGCAAACCCCTTTTGCTGAATTTTTGGGCCACATGGTGCCCGCCTTGTGTCGATGAACTGCCTATGATTGACGCCTTCTGGCGCGAAAATTCAGCCAACGGCCACCAAGTCGTGGCTTTGGCCATCGATCAGCCCAGTGCTGTGCGCCGTTTTCTCGCCCGGCAACCCCTCGGATTTCCGATTGGTATGGCCGGACTGGAAGGAACCGAGTTGGCCAAATTACTGGGTAATGCTTCAGGAGGATTGCCTTTTACGGTTTTTTTCAAGGCAGATGGCAGCATTTGGAGACAAAAAATGGGGCAATTAACGCCAGATGATCTCGCGCAATGGCGCGGTGCACAAGGCTGAGGCCTTGCAGGTTGGAGGCGGGGCATGCCGTCATTTGATGATGCGTCTGCTTGCATTGAAAGCAAACCCAATTCCAAACTTTAAAGACAATTTCAATGGACGTTGTTGAAATTTAGTGTAAATTCAGCCAACTATCTGTGTTTGTTGCTTTGGAGGCTCTATGGATTTACGCAAACTTAAAACCCTGATTGACTTGGTGTCCGATTCGAATGTGTCGGAGCTGGAAATCACCGAAGCTGAAGGCAAAGTCCGGATCGTCAAGAGCATGGGCGTAGCCGCACCTGTGGTGATGCAACAAGCCGCACCCATTGCTGCGGCTCTGGCACCTGCACCAGTGGCCCCGGTTGAAGCCCCCATTGCCGTTGCGGCGCCTGCTGGCCATGCGGTCAAATCACCCATGGTGGGCACTTTTTACCGATCTTCCAGTCCTGGGTCTGCCCCGTTCATCCAGATTGGCTCTGTGGTCAAAGAGGGCGACACCCTGTGCATCATCGAAGCCATGAAGATTCTGAACGAGATCGAGTCCGACAAGGCCGGTACGGTCACACAGATCCTCTGTGAAAACGGCCAGGCGGTGGAATACGGTCAGCCTTTGTTCATCGTCGAATAAGCAAACGGGGATTTCATGTTCAAGAAAATCCTGGTAGCCAACCGAGGCGAAATTGCCTTGCGCATCCAGCGCGCGTGCCGTGAGCTGGGCGTCAAGGCGGTGATGGTTTACTCCGAAGCCGACAAAGAAGCCAAATATGTCAAATTGGCCGAGGAGGCTGTTTGCATAGGCCCTGCGGCCTCGCCGTTGAGCTACCTCAACATGCCCGCCATCATCTCGGCCGCCGAAGTGACCGATGCCGAAGCGATTCACCCTGGGTATGGCTTTTTAAGCGAAAACGCCGATTTTGCCGAGCGTGTCGAAAAAAGCGGTTTCCAGTTCATTGGCCCCTCACCCGATTCGATCCGAATCATGGGAGACAAGGTCTCGGCCAAGCAATCCATGATCCGTGCCGGCGTGCCTTGCGTGCCGGGCTCGGAAGGCGAGTTGCCCGATGATCCGGTTCAGATTCGCCGCATTGCCAAGTCGGTTGGTTACCCGGTGATCATCAAAGCAGCAGGTGGCGGCGGTGGTCGCGGCATGCGTGTGGTGCACACAGAAGCCGCATTGATCAATGCCGTTCAGATGACCAAGGCCGAAGCGGGGGCTGCTTTTGGCAATCCTGCGGTCTACATGGAAAAATTCCTGCAAAACCCGCGCCATATCGAGATTCAGATCCTGGCCGACAAGCACAAGAACGCGGTCTATCTGGGCGAGCGCGATTGCTCCATGCAGCGCCGCCACCAAAAGGTGATCGAAGAAGCGCCAGCGCCTGGCGTTCCCCGCAAGCTGATCGAGAAAATCGGTGAACGTTGCGTGGCGGCATGCAAAAAAATCAACTACCGGGGTGCTGGAACTTTCGAGTTCTTGTATGAAAACGGTGAGTTCTACTTCATCGAGATGAACACCCGCGTGCAGGTCGAGCATCCGGTGACTGAGTGGGTCACTGGCATTGACATCGTGAAGACGCAAATCATGGTGGCTGCGGGCGAAAAACTGCCCTTTACCCAACGCCAAATTCAGATTCGTGGCCACGCCATTGAGTGCCGTGTGAACGCAGAAGACCCCTTCAAGTTCACGCCATCCCCTGGCCGGATCACTTCTTGGCATATGCCCGGTGGCCCTGGTGTGCGTGTCGATTCGCATGCCTACAACAATTATTTCGTGCCGCCCAATTACGATTCAATGATCGGTAAATTGATTGTTCATGGCGATACCCGCGAGCAGGCCCTTGCCCGGATGCAGACGGCTTTGGCCGAGACCGTGATCGAGGGGATCAATACCAACATCCCCTTGCACCGCGAGTTGATGGTGGATGCCAAATTCATGCAGGGCGGCACCAACATTCACTATCTTGAACACTGGTTGAGCCAGCACAAGCGCTGAAACGTCATGTTTGAACTGAGCCTGTTGTGCCCCGAGGAACGTGTGGATGTTCTGAGTGATGCCCTGGACGCCCTGGATGCCTTGAGCGTGTCGGTTGAAGATGCCGATGCGCAGACCCCTGCGGAGCAGGCTTTGTTTGGTGAGCCTGGCATGCCGCCACCCAAAGACGGGTGGCAACGGTCTCGCATGACGGCACTGTTTGCGCAAGAGTCACAAGCCCGAGAGGCGCTTCAGCTACTTTCTGCGCAAGACTTCTTTGAAGCTTGTCACATGGTCGGTGTTCAGACTGTCGCTGATCAGGATTGGGTTCGTTTAACCCAATCGCAGTTTGCACCGGTTGAAATTACGCCCGATTTTTGGATCGTGCCTACTTGGCACCAACCACCGGCGCAAGCCCGGCAGATCATTAGGCTCGATCCTGGCCTGGCATTTGGCACTGGGACGCACCCCACCACCCGCATGTGTTTACGCTGGATTGCACAGCATGGCGTGCAGGGCCAGCGGGTGCTGGACTACGGTTGCGGTTCGGGCATCCTTGCCATTGGGGCTGCCAAATACGGTGCGCGGGAAATCGACGCCGTTGACATCGACGTTGCCGCCGTAACGTCCACAGTTCTCAATGCCGAAGCCAACGGCGTGAACTTGGTCGCTGGCTTACCTGACAAAGCACAAGGTCAATACCAAACGGTTCTGGCCAACATCCTGGCTTCGCCGCTCAAGGTTTTGGCACCCTTGTTGGTTTCTTATGTGGCCTCAGGTGGTTCCTTGGTGCTCGCAGGCATATTGGAGCGCCAGGCCGATGAACTGAAGGCCGCGTACGCTCCCTGGATCCAATTGGAAGTTGCCGACAGCGAAGACGGCTGGATTCTGATGACGGCCACATCGCCAGTCGCTCTGGCTTGACCTGTGGGGTGCTGGTGTTGGCCATGATCTTTCATATGCCATGAGTTGGGTCGCTCGCTGCCCGAAATGTGGCACCACTTACAAAGTGGTGTCCGATCAACTGAAAATTGCACAGGGGTGGCTGCGTTGTGGTCAATGCCAGCATGCATTTGACAGCACAGGCTTGATCGTGGCTTGGCCCGAAGCAGTCCATGGTTTACCAGGCGAAATTGTTGCTGAGGTGGCAGTTGAAAGACTCATCGTTGATGAGTTGCTCAAGCAGGAAGATCGATCCTCTGATGTTCAGACAGTTTCTGCTGTCGCTTCCTTCGAAGATGCGCTCTCTACATTCAAGCCACTTTCGCCATTGCCATTGGAGCGTGGGGCAGATCAGACGGATACATCCCAGCCTCAGCGAAGTAAGTCGGGTTCGTGGGCCTCCAAATGGTTTGCTGCAGTCTTGTTGTTCACTCTCGCATTTCAGTGGCTTTGGATGGAGCGGCAAACGCTGGTGGAAAAGAACCCACATGTCGCCAAAATATTGCATGTGGTCTGTCGTGTACTTGCCTGTGAAATCTTGCCGCTGCAAGTTCGCGATGGCGTGGTCATCGAAAACTCCAGTCTGATGCCGCAGGGGGATGGGTTTTTGCTAAGTTGGTCAGTGCGCAACGCCACATCGCATCAGTTGCAGATGCCTGCCCTTGAGTTGACACTGTTGAATGCTCAGGATAAAACCCTTGTGCGGCGCGTTTTCTCTGTGTCGGAACTTGAGGCGCCTGCAGCGCTGGCACAAGGAGAAATTTTGGAGGGCAAATTGCAAGTCATGCCCGAAGCAGGTTTGTCGCCATCAGGTTACCGTCTCCTTAGTTTTTACCCCTGATTTTGAAATCCTGAGCATGTGAGGTTTATCCTCGATGCACGCAAACCATAAAAAAGCCCAACACCGTTTCCAGTGTTGGGCTTTAGGGCTACGCGCGCCTAACAGTTGAATCAGGGCTTTGCGGCCGAAGGAAACGGCCATGCAGCTTGAGGATTCAGTGTGGTTTGTGCAGCGGGGGCAGCGGGTGCTTTGGATGCCTTCTTTGCAGCCGGCTTTTTAGCAGCCTTTTTCACAGCCGGCTTTTTAGCAGCTGGCTTTTTAGCAGCAGCTTTTTTGGCCGCAGCTTTTTTAGCCGGTGCAGCTTTTTTGGCGGCTGCTTTTTTAGCCGGTGCAGCTTTTTTGGCCGGTGCAGCTTTTTTGGCTGCTGGCTTTTTGGCGGCTACTTTTTTAGGAGCAGCTTTTTTAGCCGGTGCAGCTTTTTTAGCTGCTGGCTTTTTGGCGGCTACTTTTTTAGGAGCAGCTTTTTTAGCCGGTGCAGCTTTTTTGGCTGCTGGCTTTTTGGCGGCTACTTTTTTAGCCGGAGCCGCTTTCTTAGCGGCTGGTTTTTTGGCCATAACGGCCTTTTTCGCTGGAGCAGCTTTTTTTGCCGCTACTTTTTTTGCAGTTGCCATGGTTTTCTCCTTGATCAAGTTGAGAACTCAACGGAAAGGGAACGCTTGGTGCTTGTTGGATTGCACAAAGCGATCCATGGTGCTGAGGAGGCCCTCAACACCATGAACGCAGTAAAGCCACACCGCATATCGCCCGAGGGCAATTTGGAGTGTGGCTTGAAAAGGGGTTTCATTCGACAGGTTTTCAGAAAATCAGTCCCAGGATAAGGCCCCACCGGATTGGTATTCAATGACCCGGGTTTCAAAGAAATTACGTTCTTTTTTCAGATCAATCATTTCGCTCATCCATGGGAACGGATTCTCTTCATTCGGGAACAGTGCTTCAAGGCCAATCTGCACGGCGCGTCGGTTGGCGATATAACGCAAGTAGCCTTTAAACATGGATGCATTCATGCCCAGCACGCCACGGGGCATGGTGTCTTCGGCGTAACGGTATTCGAGTTCAACCGCGTGAAGAAAAAGATCTTTGATTTCCGCCTTGAACTCTGCTGTCCAAAGTTGTGGATTTTCGAGTTTGATGGTGTTGATCAGATCAATACCGAAATTGCAGTGCATGGATTCGTCGCGCAGGATGTACTGGTATTGCTCTGCGGCACCCGTCATCTTGTTTTGGCGCCCCAATGCCAAAATTTGTGTGAATCCGACGTAGAAAAACAGACCTTCCATGAGGCAAGCAAAGACGATCAAAGACTTCAGCAGAACCTGGTCGTTTTGCAAGGTTCCAGTCTTGAAATGAGGGTCCATGATCACGTTGATGAACGGGATCAGGAACTCGTCCTTGTCGCGAATGGATTTGATTTCGTTGTAAGCGTTAAAGATATCGCTTTCGTCCAGACCCAGCGACTCCACGATGTATTGGTAAGCGTGGGTGTGAATCGCTTCTTCAAATGCCTGGCGCAACAGGAACTGACGGCATTCCGGGGCTGTGATGTGGCGGTAAGTGCCCAGCGTGATGTTGTTAGCAGCCAAAGAGTCGGCTGTCACAAAAAAGCCGAGGTTTCGTTTAACTATGCGCCGCTCGTCTTCGGTCAGACCGTTGGGGTCTTTCCAGAGGGCGATGTCTCGGTTCATATTCACTTCCTGCGGCATCCAGTGGTTGGCGCAGGTAGCCAGGTATTTTTCCCAAGCCCATTTGTATTTAAAAGGCACGAGTTGATTGACGTCGGTCTGGCCGTTGATGATGCGTTTGTCAGCCGCATTCATGCGGCGAGGACTTGCAGTTGAAGATGCGGCGGCAGGTGCTGTTGTTTCATCAGCACCAGAAAAAGAAGGCATCGCAGTTTGCGGCGCAGATTTGACTTGATCGTCCCAGGACAACATAAAAAATTCCAGTTCTCAAATTATGAAAGCAAGCTGATCAAATGCAAAGAAGCGATGAACTTTTTTGCATTGAACAACCGTTAAGTGTTGTTCAATTGCATCGCACTTGGCTTATCACAGCAAAGTGCAATGTTTTTGAAATCATTGGCAGGCTTCGCAGCCGGGATCATCGATCGCACAAAACTTGATATCGGTCGCTGGTGATGCACTCATCTGAACTTGTGCTGCAGCTGCGGCAGCTTCCATGGCACTCATGCCACCAGTAGGCGAACCCGAGGAAGAAACTGCATTGTGTGAGCCTGCTTGCACCGTAGATTTCTCAGCTTGTGTGGCGCTGGATGTGCGCAAGTAGTAAGTGGTTTTGAGACCACGCAGCCAAGCCAGCTTGTAGGTGTCGTCCAGCTTTTTGCCTGATGCGCCTGCCATGTAGATGTTCAATGACTGGGCTTGGTCAATCCATTTTTGGCGACGAGCAGCAGCCTCGACCAGCCAAGTAGTTTCAACTTCAAATGCGGTGGCGTAAAGGGCTTTGATTTCTTGCGGTACGCGATCGATCGGACGCAATGAACCATCAAAATGCTTCAAGTCCATGACCATCACGTCATCCCATAGTCCAAGACGCTTGAGGTCTCGTACCAAGTAACCATTGATCACGGTGAACTCGCCCGAAAGATTGGACTTGACGGACAGGTTTCCAAAGCAAGGCTCAATCGAGGCGTCCACGCCAATGATGTTGGAAATGGTAGCGGTCGGCGCAATGGCTACGCAGTTGGAGTTGCGCATGCCATCAGATGAAATCTTCTTGCGCAGTGCATCCCAGTCAAGGGTGGATGAGCGGTCGACTTCAACGTAACCACCGCGCTCACGCTCCAGCAGCTTCAGGGTGTCCAGAGGCAAGATGCCTTGATCCCACAAAGAACCTTTGTAGGTGGCATATTGGCCGCGCTCTTTCGCCAGCTCGGTAGAGGCCCAATAAGCGTAGTAGCAGATGGCCTCCATCGATTGGTCTGCGAATTCCACAGCTGCCTGTGACGCATAAGGAATGCGCATTTCGTACAGCGAGTCCTGAAAGCCCATCAAGCCCAGGCCGACTGGCCGGTGGCGCATGTTGGAGTCACGGGCCTTTTTCACGGCGTAGTAGTTGATGTCGATCACGTTGTCCAGCATGCGCATGGCGATCGTGATGGTCTTGTTCAGTTTCTCGTGGTCAATGATCTTGCCGTTGGCACTGTCTTTCAGGTGACGCGACAGGTTGACCGAGCCCAGGTTGCAGACGGCCGTTTCTGTGTCGCTGGTGTTCAGGGTGATTTCGGTGCAAAGGTTGGAAGAGTGCACCACGCCAACGTGTTGCTGAGGTGAGCGCACGTTGCAAGGATCCTTGAATGTGATCCATGGGTGGCCGGTTTCAAACAGCATCGACAGCATCTTGCGCCACAGGTCGGTCGCAGGCACCGTCTTGCTGGGCTTGATTTCGCCACGCTCGGCTTTTTGTTCGTACACAACGTAGGCTTTTTCGAAAGCCAGGCCGAAAAGGTCATGCAGATCTGGAACATCAGACGGCGAGAACAAGGTCCAGCTGCCTTTTTCCATGACTCGACGCATGAACAGGTCGGGAATCCAGTTGGCCGTGTTCATGTCATGAGTGCGGCGGCGGTCATCGCCTGTGTTTTTGCGCAGTTCCAAGAACTCTTCGATGTCCAAGTGCCAAGTTTCCAGGTAAGTGCACACCGCGCCTTTGCGCTTGCCGCCTTGGTTCACGGCGACAGCTGTGTCGTTGACCACTTTGAGGAAAGGCACTACACCTTGTGATTCGCCATTGGTGCCCTTGATGTGAGAGCCCATGGCACGCACACGAGTCCAGTCATTGCCCAGTCCGCCCGCAAATTTGGACAGCAAAGCGTTTTCCTTGATGGACTCGTAAATGCCGTCCAGATCATCGGGTACTGTGGTCAGGTAGCAGCTCGACAGCTGTGATCGCAATGTGCCACTGTTGAACAGCGTTGGCGTGGAAGACATAAAGTCAAACGAAGACAGGATTTCGTAGAACTCGATGGCGCGTGCTTCGCGGTTGATTTCGTTCAGCGAAAGACCCATGGCAACGCGCATGAAGAAAGCCTGAGGCATCTCGATGCGTGCCTTGCGCACGTGCAGGAAATAACGGTCATACAGGGTTTGCAGACCCAAGTAATCAAATTGCAAATCGCGTTCGGGCTTGAGTGCATTCGCCAGCTTTTTCAGGTCAAACTGCAGCAGCTTCTCGTCGAGCAGGTCGTTGTCTACGCCCTTTTTGATGAATTGAGGGAAGTAATTGATGTACTCTTCGGCCATCTGGTCCTGCGTCACTTCCTTACCCAAAATTTCCTTGGCGATGGTGTGCATCAACAGGCGAGCCGTCACATAGGTGTAGTCAGGATCCTTTTCGATCAATGTGCGTGATGCCAGGATCGATGCTTTGTAGACCTCTTCCATCGGCACGCCGTCGTAAAGGTTGCGCATGGTTTCTGCCACGATAGGTTCGGGGCTGACGTCCTTACCCAAGCCGGCGCAAGCATTCACCATCAGTGATTTGAGGTAATCCAGATCCAGGGCGACACGTTGGCCGCCATCAATGACATGCAGGCGTGGTTCAGTTGGCTTGGGGGCTGCTTGTTGCTGCTGTTGAGCGCGTTCTTGGGTGCGACGCTCGCGGTACAGCACATAAGCGCGTGCAACTTCATGGTTGCTGCTGCGCATCAAGCCCAACTCCACTTGATCTTGCACGTCTTCGATGTGGAATGTGCCCCCGCCAGGACGAGAGCGCACCAAAGCGCGGACCACGTTTTGTGTCAACTCTTCAACCACTTCGCGGACGCTGGCTGATGCGGCGCCTTGTGTGCCGTGAACCGCCAAAAAGGCTTTCATCAGGGCCACAGCGATTTTGCTCGGCTCGAAAGGCACGACAGCGCCATTGCGGCGAATGATTTGGTAGTGGGCCAGTGCCTGCAGGCCGGGGATACTGTTTTGCCTGGCTTCAGGCTGGTGCAAATGGGCAGGGGATGGGGAGGCGATTTTCAGATCTGTTTGCATGGTCATATCGTTGGATTTCTGTGATCGTTGAATCTGGAACAAGCCGCTTCAATGGGCGATTTGTTTAGTTGTGAGAATTTGTAAGAAGCACTATATCTGGTGTCTGGCATTAGCACAAGCCACTACAGGTAGTGTACCGGTCAGTTTTGTGAGTCTGGCTTGATCGTGCCAAATAAATTGTTGCCGAGGCCTTTTGTGATCGCCTTTCATTTTCTGAAAAGAGGGCTCGATTCGCCTGTTTTCAATGCTTTTGATCTGCCAAATCAGTCCTGATGCGGCCTGCGAAGCAATTGTGCTGAAAATACCTTGATAGTCTTGGGCTGCACGGCGATGGCGTGGCTGTTGTTTTGATCCAAAAGTCAATTTCGAACTGAGCCTGAAACGCGTAAATATTTTTGGGTATGGTTCGCCAGAGATCGGGATCAGGGAAAAACCTGAGGCGGAAAATCCAACAACTGCTTCAGACGTGCCCAGTGGAAGCCCGGACCTGGGTCCTGCTTTCTGCCTGGCGCGATGTGTTCATGCCCCGCCAGGTGAGCGATGGGGTAGTTTTGCTGGATGTCCCGGCAAAGTTCGGCCAAGCGCAGGTATTGCGCGTCTTCAAAAGTATCACCCTCGAGGCCCTCGAGTTCAATGCCGATCGAGTCGTCATTGCAATTGCTTCGCCCGCGGTAATGGGACTGCCCCGCATGCCAGGCGCGGTCATTGCAGCTGACAAATTGCCACAGCGATCCGTCGCGACGTATGTAGAAGTGCGATGAGGCCACCAGTCCCCGGATGGACTGGAAGTAGGGGTGGGCCTCCCAATCGAGCTGGTTGGTAAAAAGGCGTTGCACGGCATCGCCACCATATTGGCCTGGCGGAAGGCTTATAGAGTGGACAACGATCAGGTCAATGCATGCCAGTGGGGGACGAGAACCGAAGTTGGGGGAGTCAAGTCGTACCGCTTGAGGGTGCCAACCTTTTTGCCAAGGTGGCATTGTCTCTGGCGCGGACTCAAACATGGCCGCAGTGGTTTTAGCCGGGGTTGCGGTCTTGTGCTGCAGTCCGATGTTCGGCGCTGCAGTAAAGCCCTTTTTGACCAGAGACGGCTTCTTCTGAAGGCAAATGGATCCCGCAATGGGTGCAAGTCACCATTTCCGATGGCGTTTGGGCATCCGTTTTTTGAGGCGAATTGGTCTTGTTGGCCGAACGCCCACGTTTTAAAGCCCAGATGATCAGCACAACCACCAGCAGTAAAAACAGGTATTTCATCCCATGCGCCCCAGCAAAACTTCCAAAACAAATCGGGAGCCGGCATAAGACAAGAGCAACAACCCCGCCCCGATGTAAAGCACCCGGACCGCGCGGCGGCCTCGCCAGCCCCACTGGCTGCGACCGATCAGCAAGATGGCAAAGGTCAACCAAGACAGCAAGGCAAAAATGGTTTTGTGGTCCCAGCGCCAATGGCCTTGCCCTTGGCCGTAGAGCGCATCGCCAAACAAAATGCCTGCCACCAACGTGCCTGTCAGCAAAAAGAAACCTGCCAAGACGAACCGGAAGGTAAGTCGCTCCAGCGTTAACAGCGGTACGCCGCTTCCGGCATCTTGGGCCATCCGGATATCGCGTTCAGCCCGGGTCATCATCCAGCCGTGCACCACGGCGGCACCAAACATGCCGTAAGCAGACAAACCCAAAGCCCAATGCAAAGGCAACCAAGCCGATGCTTGCGCTGATAAGGGCGTACCCGGGAAAAACCAGGCCAGAACAACGGCGATGGTTCCCAAACTGCCCATAGCCCATCGTGCTTTGAATTTGGGGAAAAACTGGCTTTCTAATATATAGGCGCTCACCACGAGCCAGGCAGTCACCGATATCGCGGGTGCAAACCCGAAGTGGACCGGCCCGACCAGCAAGCTCAGCAAAGCCACGGCATGCGCGGCCCATGCCAGCCAAAGAAGGCGACGAGCATGTGTGTGGGAAAGCCGCTCACCCGCTAAGGCTGGCAAGCCGTAGGCCAAAGCAGCTAGGACGGTGGCAGGCAACATCCAAAATGGGGGACTCGCTAAAATCATGGCACCGAGTTTAGCCTTTCAGGCGCAGCCACAGGGGCTCCGCCATCATGCTTGACCGGATATTTCTGGATTCCCCCATGGCCTCCGCCCTGACCGACAAACTTTCGCGCCTCGTCAAAACCCTCAGCGGACAGGCCCGCATCACCGAATCCAACGTGGCGGACATGCTGCGCGAGGTGCGCATGGCCTTGCTGGAGGCCGACGTGGCCTTGCCGGTGGTGCGCGATTTCATTGCCCGTGTGAAAGAAAAAGCCCTGGGTCAGGAGGTCATGGGCTCACTCAAACCCGGACAGGCACTGGTGGGTGTTGTCAACCGTGAGCTGGCCGCCACCATGGGCGAGGGTGTGTCCGACATCAATCTGGCCGCACAACCGCCTGCCGTGATCCTGATGGCGGGCTTGCAAGGTGCCGGCAAAACTACCACCACCGCCAAGCTGGCCAAGCACCTGATTGAAAAACGCAAAAAGAAAGTGCTCACAGTCTCTGGCGATGTGTACCGCCCCGCCGCCATTGAACAGCTGAAAACCGTGACCGCGCAAGCCGGGGCCGAATGGTTCCCCAGCACGCCGGATCAAAAGCCGATCGACATTGCCCGCGCTGCCATCGATTACGCCCGCAAGCATTTCTTTGATGTGTTGCTGGTGGACACTGCAGGCCGGCTGGCCATTGATGAGGCTCTGATGGCCGAGATCAAGGCCTTGCATGCAGAGCTGAAACCGGTCGAGACCCTGTTTGTGGTGGATGCCATGCAGGGTCAGGACGCGGCCAACACCGCCAAGGCCTTCAGTGACGCCTTGCCCCTGACCGGCATCGTGCTGACCAAGCTGGACGGCGATTCACGCGGTGGTGCAGCGCTCTCGGTGCGCCAGATCACCGGCGTGCCGATCAAGTTTGCCGGCACCAGTGAAAAAATTGATGGCTTGGAAGTGTTCGACGCCGAGCGGCACGCCGGGCGTATTTTGGGCATGGGCGACATCCTGGCCCTGGTCGAGCAGGTCACTGCGGGCGTGGACATGGAAGCGGCGCAAAAGCTGGCTGCCAAGGTCAAAAGCGGTGGTGGGTTTGATTTGAATGACTTTTTGGCCCAAATTCAGCAGATGAAACAAATGGGTGGCCTGTCGAGCCTGATGGATAAATTGCCGTCGCAGCTGACTGCCAAAGCCGCTTCTATGGACATGGGCAAGGTCGAAAAAGACATTGGCCGCAAGCAAGGCATCATCCACAGCATGACGCCTCAGGAGCGCAGAAAGCCGGAGTTGATCAAGGCCACCCGCAAGCGCCGCATCGCAGCTGGCGCAGGTGTTCAGGTGCAAGACGTCAACCGCATGCTCAAGGAGTTTGAGCAGATGCAGGACATGATGAAAAAAATGTCCGGCGGCGGGATGATGAAGATGATGAAACGCATGGGCGCCATGAAAGGCCTGATGGGCGGTGGCGGCGGGTTCCCCGGTATGCCGCGCTGAATTGCCCTCTCAGTACTGGCTCTCGGGCAGCGTGACCCGCAGGCCGTCCAGTGCCTTGGTCAGCACGATCTGGCACGACAACCTGCTACCTGGCTCGCGTGCCTGGGCGGTAAAGGCCAGCATGCTGTCCTCGTCGCCGCTCATGGCTGGCAGCTGGGCCAACCATTTCACAGGCACGACCACATGGCAGGTGGCGCAAGTCAGTAGCCCACCGCAATCGGCCTGAATGCCGGGTAGATTGGCATCGACAGCGGACTGCATCAGGCTTTGGCCCTCCTGGACTTGCAGGCTGCGTGCGGCTTGTGTGGGGTCGTGGGGTTGCAGGTGGATGGTGATCATGTTCAATGCGTCGCCGTCTGGCGCTGTCCTTCAAGAGGGTTTCAAATGCGCCCGAAATATTCACGGCGGTGGAATTCCTGCGCGTCCTCGGCCTGCGCCAAGCGCTGGTGTTCGGCCAGTTTGAGGGTGCTGTAGTAATCGACAAAGGGCTGGCCCAGAGCCTGGCACAGGGTGGGGTCTTTTTGCAGTGCCCGTACGGCATTGGCCAGGCTGGTCGGGATGAGGGTCGCACCGGGTGAGTAAGGTGTTTCGGTGGCTTCGGGGGCTTTCAGCTGCGCGTCCACACCGGCCAGCCCGGCATGGATTTGCGAGGCCATGTACAGATAGGGGTTGGCCGCCGGTTCACCCAAGCGGTTTTCAATGCGCGTGGCCGCGTCGCCCGCCGCACCAATCACGCGCAGCATCGCGCCCCGGTTGTCGCGCCCCCACAAGATGGACTGCGGCGCCATCGCGTTGGGCCTGAAACGCCCATAGCCATTGCTGGTGGAGGTGCACAAAGCCGTGAGCGCCGGGGCATGGGCGAGCAGACCCGCCAGATAAGCGGCACCCGCATCAGACAGCACCTGAAGCGCATCAAGTGGGCTGCTGCCGGGCGCGGGGGCATCGCGCATGAACACGTTGCGGCCCGTGGCCTGCTCGCACACTGATTGGTGCAAATGCCAGCCGCTCGACATGATGTGTTCAAACGGGGGGCGGCACATGAACGTGGCGTGGTAGCCCGCGCGGCGCAGGGCCTGGCGCGTGGCATTGCGAAAAAGCACCATGTTGTCGGCTGCCGTCAGCGCATCGCTCACGTCAAACACCGCCTCCACCTGGCTGGGGCCCAGTTCAATTTCGAGCGAGATCAGGGGCAGGCCCAGCGCCTGTGCGGTGCGTTGCACGATGCGCAGGGGCTCCTCGGCCCGGTCGAACCAGGCCTCGGTCAGCAGGTTGAAGCCCGGGTGAATCAAGCTGACTTCGGGCGCGGGACCGGGCCAGCCTGCACGGTCCGGGTCGAGGTCATGTCCATGCAGCGGGTCTTTCAGGCGGTAGATGTGGAACTCGACTTCGAGCCCGCAGCGCATTTGCCAGCCGCGTTCGACCAGGCGCTGCACGGCCTGTTGAAGCACATGGCGCGAATCGAGCGGCACGATGCGGCCAAGCTGAATGGGCACGACCCGCATGGTTACCTGAAAGATGTGTTGACGAGGCTGCCGATGCACATGAACAGCCGGATTGACGAGCTGCTGCCGCACCGCTGGAGCCAGGCTTAGTGTCTACGTGTCCACGATCTTTAAGTGGACAAGTATCTGCTAAGAGCAGGCGTAAATCGAAAATCTAGATGGGACGGCCGGACGCTTACGGGTTAGCGTCAATCCTTTTTGCCGGACCGCTATGCCCGCCCCAAGGATCAACATGCGCAAACTCAAAGACGCCTTGCGTCTCAAACTCGAAGGCCAGCAGTCGCACCAGCAAATCGCCACCGCTTTGGGCATCTCCAAAGGCGTTGTCACCAAATACGTCGGCCTGGCCGTGGCCGCTCGCCTGGATTGGCCTGCCATCGCTGCCATGGATGAGGCCAGTCTGGAGCGGCGTTTGCTGCCCGCCCCCAGACCCAGCGACATCTATCAGGCTGCTGAAATACTCCCATGTTTAGGTCCACGCCGAGCCCCTGAGAAACGTTAATTGTTGAGCAACTACACGGACACATGATGCGCGGCGCTGACACCTTCACCGAGAGCCTTTTCACGATGCG
>NZ_NESK01000069.1 GCF_003063415.1 Limnohabitans sp. 2KL-17 | reverse complement strand
GTCGCCCCTGAAGAATCCCTGCAACCCGCATGAATGCTAGCTTTCAGGGTAATTCTCACTAGCCAAATCTCTCAAGTAGATATTCAATATAGGCTGTTTCCTGGGAGTTTCTGGAGCCTGTATGTCGATGACTGAAGACTTCTTTCGCAATCGCTTGGATCAACTCATTGACCTGCGCCACCCGCTGGCCGTTTTGGCCAACCGCATGCCCTGGCAAGAGATCGAAGCCTCCCTGGCTCACCGCTTTGCCCGTCAAGTGCGATCGGGCAAGAAAATCGAAGGCATGGATATGTTTGGCCCCACCCAGGCCTTGGCTGGTTCTGGTGTTTCCAACGCGGGCCGGCCTCGTTTGCCCACCCGCTTGATGGTCTCGCTCCTGTACCTCAAGCACGCTTTCAATGAGAGCGACGAGGACGTCATCCAGCGCTGGGGCGAGACACCCACTTGGCAGTACTTTTCTGGCAATGAATACTTTGAGCACCGCTGGCCTTGCGATCCCACTTTATTGGTCAAGTTCCGCAAGCTGCTGGGCGAAGAAGGCGTTGAAGAGTTGTTGGCTCGCACCATTGAAGTGGCGGTCACCTTGAAGCTGATCGCCAAGAAAGAGCTCAGCTGCATCATTGTCGACTCCACCGTGCAAGAGAAAGCCATTGCCCACCCCACCGACAGCAAGCTGCTGGAAACCGCCCGAATCAAACTGGTTGAGGCGGCCAAGGCCCAAGGCATCGAGCACAAGCAAACCTACGCCAAAGGAGGCCAACTGCTGGGCTACAAGGCCGGGCGCTACGCCCATGCACGCCAGTTCAGGCGCATGCGCAAAGTCATCAAACGCCAAAGCACCATCGTCGGCCGATTGCACCTGGAGATCACGCGCAAGATGAGCCCTCTGAGCCAGGCCGTGCAAGAAGCCTTGGGCCAAAGCATTGCCAAAGCCGAACGGCTGATCACGCAAACGCGCAGCCACAAGACCAAAGACAAACAGCCCAAGCTTTACAGCTGGCACGCCCCAGAAGTCAAATCCATCTCCAAGGGCAAGAGCCGTAACCCTTACGAATTCGGCGTGAAGGTGGGCATTGCCACCACGTTCAAAGGAACCCTCATCGTGGGTGCCCGAGCATTTCCCGGCAATCCGTATGACGGCCACACGCTGAACGAGCAAGTGGAGTAAGCGGCCATCTTGATGCAAGCGACCGGCATAAGACCGGAAACTGCCTACGTCGACTTGGGCTATCGGGGTGTTGACAAAGACAACCTGGATATCGACATCAAGCACCGCGGCAAATTCAAAAGCCTGACGCTCGAAGAAAAGAAGTCACTCAAACGGCGACAAGCGATCAAACCCATCATCGGCCACTTGAAAGCGGACCACCGGATGAACAGGTGCCACCTCAAGGGATCAAACGGCGACAGTTTGCATGCGGTGCTGTGCGCTGCGGGCTTCAACATCCGCTGGCTGCTGCGCATAATCGCAAAGAAAGGCATCGGCCTTTTTTTACGTCTGCTGCAGGTGGCCGCATTGGGGCAAATTGCACTGCAATTGCGGCAGATTTTTATATCACCCCAACTCAAATCCGGTTCCATAAACTCGGCCTTGGCCTGAAAA
>NZ_NESK01000068.1 GCF_003063415.1 Limnohabitans sp. 2KL-17 | reverse complement strand
CGACATACAGGCTCCAGAAACTCCCAGGAAACAGCCTATATTGAATATCTACTTGAGAGATTTGGCTAGTGAGAATTACCCTGAAAGCTAGCATTCATGCGGGTTGCAGGGATTCTTCAGGGGCGACTAATGAGGAAATCAATATATTTCGACTGCGAAATCACGGATTTAGGTTTATCTCAGCTCTCCTGATTTGCGGAGCCGCTTCTGCAAAGGCTTCGTTCGGTTGCGCATCTTCAAGAGCCGCCGTCTAGTTTACGTCTTTTTGAAGATGGCTGATCATCGCAAGCACCAAAAGGACGATCGTTATAAAATCTCTTTATACTTCCTTCACCAGGTTTTTTATTGGAGTAAGGGTTGTCAATACCATATGAAATAGTTCGAGGACTTCTGTATTTTGAATCAACCTCACGCATCACTTCACCAATATATTCATGGATGAAGTCCGCACGCCGGATCGCGCTTCCCCCTCCCTTGTATTCCGAGATTTTTTTCGAAGCCCATGCATCAATAACAATGTATCTATTATCATCACTTTGCGCAATGTGGTCACTCAATAATTGGCCTGGTGTAAATTGCTTATCAGAATATAGCAAAAAAGCGTGATTTATTCTTCTCACACCTTCTTTTCCGGCATATACTTGGGCTTCAGCATGAATCACATTCATATTGTCTTGTGAGATTCCAAGGTCCGCAAGCGCATCTCGCATAAAATATGCATGTTCCCCGCAGAATGCTTGTGCTCCATGGGAATTATTCAGTGTATCGCGAGTCGCTTGGGCCACAACTTCTTGATCAGTGCGTCCGTCATATTCGAAATTATTGATAGCTGCGTCTTTTTCATCTCTAACTTGCCTGATATTTTTTGCCCCATTATCAATCTGAGGGAAACCCACGCGGTTATCTCTCCGCAGTCCTAAGTTTCCAATTTGACTAAGTGCTGACATGATTTTTTCGTGTATTGGTTCAGTTTCAAAGCCAACGCATTCTTCCTTCGCCTTTACAGAGACGTATTGCTGAATGCTGTCTGCTCTTTGTATTGGTAACATTTTTTCTCCGTTGTTTTTCGCATTCGCTTCAGCCGAATTCTATTCGGCTGAGGTGCTAGTACATCTGGCAACTTGGACTTGGCGGTTTAAGTGGCTATGATGCCTTGACATCCTCAGCCACCTATTGCCGGGTTCATCTTTGGTGCACTTCGTCCTTGAATCCGCCAAACCACACTTGGGTGAGTATGACGAATTCGCCTAACTTTGATTTTTCGGGGCCTGGGCAAATTTAGCCAGGCTCTTGTCCATCGCTCCCGATGCACATGGATTTGATGCATTCGAACGAAAGCACATCGCTCATCATCATTCCCCTCCAACGCCCCCTCCGCTCTTCTAGTCAAAGCGAGGATCAGAGAAGTCAAAACATGTGCGAAAAAAGTTCACAGAATTATATTCTGAATTTGACCCAAAAAAATCCAGCTCAGCACAAATTTGAATTTTTTGATACGTGTTGGGCTGTCCTTTGCCTGGCGTTCCCCCGAATCCCTAGACACTTTTCATAGCGCAGTTTGACGCTGCCGCTCGAACTCATGGGGGCTGAGCTGATCGAGATGCTTGTGGCGCCTGACTCGATTGTAGAAAACCTCGATGTAATCGAAGATTTCTGACTTGGCCTCAGCCCTGGTTTGGTAAATCCGCTTTTTGATCCGCTCGCTCTTCATGTTGCCGCCGACCGAAAACTGACCATCTAAACCTAGTAGTGCCGACTCAAAATTGACCAGGGTGTTCAACTGGCCTGCTGAAATATTCAGCAGGAGAGATAGAAGGTGATCACCATGGAAATGATA
>NZ_NESK01000067.1 GCF_003063415.1 Limnohabitans sp. 2KL-17 | reverse complement strand
CCTCGCAAGCCTCGTCGGCCAAGTTGAACCAGTGCTGCACAAAGTACATGCGCAACATACGCTCAAGTCCCACCGGCGGGCGACCATTGCCCGGCTTGGGGTAATGCGGCTCGATCACTTCGCATAGCGCATGCCACGGAACGATCTCATTCATTGTGGAGAGGAACACGTCGCGCCTGGTTGCGCGACGGTATTGTTCGAATCCGGCTCCTGCATCGGCCGCTAGGGCAAGGGTCTGTTGTTTCATCGACCTATAACGAAACAGCACCCAATGCGGTGGACTTATTCAGCGTAGCCTTAATGTCCGCAACCGCTGCCTTTGAGTCAACCATCAAAACTGATGCTGATGTTATTTCTGGCAGTCAAGACAGGCTGGGAGCGGCCTTTCACTACTGATCACTAAACGACCAGATCGGATAATAGCGGTCAAATGGCGAACTAAATCAGACCGAGATGAATTCTGATCGGCCAGGCCTTTTGGCTGCATTTATTCCTGAAAGATGTCCTAGCCGGGAATCAACGGTTGCGGCAGTTTGTTCGGCTTGAACTCATAGGGAGTGAGGTGGAGTGGGCTGCGGTGGAGCTGTCCCTTGTGGAAATGGTGCGGACTGGACACTAGAAGCCATTCCTGTGGCTATAGCGTACTCAGTACCTCAACCCTATGAAGGCTAGCTTTCCCTCAAGCGAATAACGCAGGTAGTCATCCATGTACTCGTCGAAGGGAGGAGGTGCCCGATTGATACTGAGCAGACCGTGCCTCTCCGCAATTGCGTAGATGAATCGTCGCGAGAATGGGCCAGCAGCCTCGTTATCTGGATCTGCATCGGACACGCACAGCCTTCCAGGTATGCGGTAGACCTTCCAGCCAAACTCGTGAAAGCGATCATCTCGCGCCTGGTCGCGTACGGTGTCTTGGTGGAATTGCAAGCCGTTGCACTCGATGGCGACGCGGGCAACAGGGTTCGCGAAATCCGCAAAGAATCGATCTACGGGATACTGGGGATAGAAAACCGCACCGAGTTCGCGGATCTGCTCCCATATTGCGTTTTCGATAGGCGTCATGGGAAACGTAGCCGTAAGAGTGCTCGGGTCTATGAACTCAGGCCAAGCGTTAGTCTTTGTCGTCGTGATTGACGGATCGAAGTCTCTGTAAAAAGCAAGAGCATGTTCAAAGTGGCTAATGGGAATCTCCTAGGGCTACGTTGAGGCCGACGCCGCCTAGGATATCAATTTCCTCTGAGGTCGCCAGCGAGCGCCTTTAGAAAAAAGGCCCACGTCGCTCGATGTGGTTTTTTTAGTTTTTTGGGTTGACCCTTATCATCAGATGCCAAATGCAGTGATGGGCACGCTCATAGCTCTATCGGTTGCACCTTGAGCGCCCAGCATCGCTATTACGTGAGGTTCAGCAGCAAAAGAGGCTTTCAACAGCCGGGCACTCTTGATTCAGAGAATGTCAGCTATCGGTGCATACCAGCCTCTGATGTTTGACGTGTAATTCCAGTTACGAAGGTGTCGAATGCGGTTCAATGGGTTTCCTCATTTAAGGCTACGCTGAATAAGTCCACCGCATTGGGTGCTGTTTCGTTATAGGTCGATGAAACAACAGACCCTTGCCCTAGCGGCCGATGCAGGAGCCGGATTCGAACAATACCGTCGCGCAACCAGGCGCGACGTGTTCCTCTCCACAATGAATGAGATCGTTCCGTGGCATGCGCTATGCGAAGTGATCGAGCCGCATTACCCCAAGCCGGGCAATGGTCGCCCGCCGGTGGGACTTGAGCGTATGTTGCGCATGTACTTTGTGCAGCACTGGTTCAACTTGGCCGACGAGGCTTGCGAGG
>NZ_NESK01000066.1 GCF_003063415.1 Limnohabitans sp. 2KL-17 | reverse complement strand
GAAGGCACTGATCGCATCCAAGGCACCACATGCGAACGACTTCACCAACCAGCGGGTGCGCAAGGGAGGTGAGGTTGACCCGGCCCTGCGCTCGAAGAATCGCAACAAGTCCAAGGTACGCGCCCGGGTGGAGCACGTCTTCGCAGTGGTCAAGCGGCTGTGGGGCTTCACCAAGGTGCGCTATCGCGGCCTGGCCAAGAACGCCACGCGCTCGTTCGTGGCCTTGGGTCTGGCCAACATCTACTTAGCGCGTGGACGCCGCATGGCATGAGTGCGTCTTCAGAGCGCGCAATGCGCGTGTCTGGCGTGAAAAGGCCAGAAATACGGGCCGAAATTGGGCCGCTTCGCCCATCACATCTCGCATCATGCAATCAACTAGCAACATATCGCTGAATTCGTTGGCTTGTTCAGCGTAGCCCTAATCCTCTTTCAGAGGGGAAAACCGCTCGTTTTACCTTTTCGAGGGGATGGGCTCATTTAGCAACAAACAAGCTTTTTACCACCGCCGCCATTGTCACCAAAAATCCCCGCCTTGGGAACAGCGTACTGGCGCGCATTAGAGGCCCTGACAGACCGCCCACCACTTCGCCCAATTCATTGGCTGAGCGAGTGCCCCGAAGGTATCAATTGGCGTATGAGCGCCGTCATTTTCGACCTGAAAAACGATGGCTGGGAAATCGAGAACCTGCAAACAAACCGCAAGCAAGCCATTTATGTCATGTCCCAGCGTTGCAAGCAATTATTCGTGCGAATCCGCAAAGGGGGACAACCATGAAAAACCTAGCCTATATTTTTGGCGCTGATGGCTTTTCGACACCACCAGCGAGGGCAGGCCGAGCCAAAAGCATCGTGAGCAACCGAGAGCGCGCCTTAGAGGCATTGGCCAACATCCCCGCTGATTGCCCGCATGATGAATGGGTGAAGGCGGGCATGGGGGCGCACGCTGCCGGTTTGAGCCTTGATGACTACGACCGCTGGAGCGCGATGGGCGACAACTACGATGCCGCCGCCTGCAAAGCTGCCTGGAAGTCGTTTAAGCCGGGGACCGTGACAGAGGCAACGCTGTATTACATGGCCGCTGAGCATGGGTGGACAGACCCGCACAAAGGTTTGCCAGCAAGCCAACGCCCTGCGCCAGCGCCAAAGCCACCAGCACCCCCGCCAAAGCCAAGCACCGACCCCCTGCCTGTTTGGAATCGTTTTGAGCCTGCAACAAGCGAGCACCCATACATCCAAGCCAAAGGGGCAACCGCCGTGCCGCTGGATGACCTGCGCGTGGTGCCTGCTGGTGACCCGCTGCGCATCATGGGCGAGAGCATGGCTGGGGCTTTGGTGGTGCCAGTGGTGCGCACTGATATGACAATTGCCAGCCTGCAATTCATCACCGTGGGTGAGACAGCCCAAAGCCTAAAAGCCAAAGGCAAGCCCACCAAGCTGAATCTGCCCGGTGCAAGTATTGAGGGCTGGTTTACCGTGGGTGACCTGCTGCCCGGTGGCGTGGCTTACCTGTGCGAAGGCATTGGGACCGCATGGGCCGCATGGATGGCGACAGGCCGCGCCGCTGTGGTTTGTTTTGGTGCCGGGAACATGGGCAAGGTGGCCCAAGCCCTGCGCCTACAAGACAGGGCCGCCCGTTTGGTGATTTGCCCTGACGTTGGCAAAGAGGGCCAAGCCCAAAGCATTGCCGCCGCCGTGGGGGGTGCCGTGGCCGCGATGCCTGAGGGCTGGCCTGCAAACAGCGACCTGCACGACCTAGCAGGCTGCTGAAATACTCCCATGTTTAGGTCCACGCCGAGCCCCTGAGAAACGTTAATTGTTGAGCAACTACACGGACACATGATGCGCGGCGCTGACACCTTCACCGAGAGCCTTTTCACGA
>NZ_NESK01000065.1 GCF_003063415.1 Limnohabitans sp. 2KL-17 | reverse complement strand
ACCCGTCACCCTCAAGCCCATCGACACCACAGCAACCACGCCCGTGATCACCGCTGTTGCCGATTCCAACGCCGCCACAGCCAACACCTTCGACCAAGGCTTCACCGTCACCGCAGGCTCTGTCGTTGCCGTCAAAGTCGGCACCTCTGATGTCACCAACTCCTTCACCAAGACCACCGCCAACGGCCTAGACACCTACACAGCCATCGCTAACGCTTTCACAGGCTCAGAGAGCGTCACCGTCAACGCCACCCTCACCGACGCCGCCGGCAACACCGGCACGGCAGCACCCGTCACCCTCAAACCCATCGACACCACAGCAACCACGCCCGTGATCACCGCTGTTGCCGACTCCAACGCCGCCACAGCCAACACCTTCGACCAAGGCTTCACCGTCACCGCAGGCTCTGTCGTTATCGTCAAAGTCGGCACCTCTGATGTCACCAACTCCTTCACCAAGACCACCGCCAACGGCCTAGACACCTACACAGCCATCGCTAACGCATTCACAGGCTCAGAGAGCGTCACCGTCAACGCCACCCTCACCGACGCCGCCGGCAACATCGCCACGGCAGCACCCGTCACCCTCAAGCCCATCGACACCACAGCAACCACGCCCGTGATCACCGCTGTTGCCGATTCCAACGCCGCCACAGCCAACACCTTCGACCAAGGCTTCACCGTCACCGCAGGCTCTGTCGTTATCGTCAAAGTCGGCACCTCTGATGTCACCAACTCCTTCACCAAGACCACCGCCAACGGCCTAGACACCTACACAGCCATCGCTAACGCATTCACAGGCTCAGAGAGCGTCACCGTCAACGCCACCCTCACCGACGCCGCCGGCAACATCGCCACGGCAGCACCCGTCACCCTCAAGCCCATCGACACCACAGCAACCACGACCGTGATCACCGCTGTTGCCGATTCCAACGCCGCCACAGCCAACACCTTCGACCAAGGCTTCACCGTCACCGCAGGCTCTGTCGTTATCGTCAAAGTCGGCACCTCTGATGTCACCAACTCCTTCACCAAGACCACGGCCAACGGCCTAGACACCTACACAGCCATCGCTAACGCATTCACAGGCTCAGAGAGCGTCACCGTCAACGCCACCCTCACCGACGCCGCCGGCAACATCGGCACGGCTACGCTCAACCTCAAGCCCATCGACACCACCAACCCAGCTCCCGTGATCACCGAGCTGGCCAACGACCTGGACGCCACCACCTTGAAGGGCTTCAGCGTGGACGAAGGCTCAGTGGTTGAGGTGCGCGTAGGCTCATCAGCCACTGCCTTGACAGCCGAACAACTGGCCGGAAGCTTTTTTAAGTTCACAGCCAACGGCAAGGACACCTACATCGCCGCCTCAGGCGCGATAAAAAACACCTTGACCATCAACGCCACGCTGACCGACAAGGCCGGCAACACTGGCAGCGCCACCCAAACCACAACCAAGGTGGTTGCCAACAGCACATTCGAGATCGTGGCACCGCCCGACAGCGACGCCCTCCCAGGCAACAACTACAGCCAAAGCTTCAGCGTCGAGCCAGGCGCTACGGTCACAGTCAAGATCAATGGAACCCCCATCACGCCTATCGAGGACTTCTTTACTAAAACCACAGTAAGTGGGCGCGATGTTTACACCGCCAAACCCGATGCTTTCAATGGCACCGAAAGTCCCATCACGGTTGAGGCCACAAAAAACATCAACGGCTCCACAGTCAGCGCCAAAGCCGTCACCCTCAATACCATTGACACGACAGCAGCGGCAGCCCCCACACTGACTCTGGCACAAGACAGCGGCATCAATGGCGACGGCATCACCCAAAACGGCCTGATCAACGTCACCGGCCTGGAAGCCGGCGCCATTTGGGAATACAGCCTGGACGGCGTCACCTGGACCACCGGCACAGGCTCCAGCTTCACAGCCACTGGCGATGGCACCAAAAGCGTGCAAGTGCGCCAGATCGACAAGGCTGGCAACGCCAGCACCCCC
>NZ_NESK01000064.1 GCF_003063415.1 Limnohabitans sp. 2KL-17 | reverse complement strand
CGCATCGTGAAAAGGCTCTCGGTGAAGGTGTCAGCGCCGCGCATCATGTGTCCGTGTAGTTGCTCAACAATTAACGTTTCTCAGGGGCTCGGCGTGGACCTAAACATGGGAGTATTTCAGCAGCCTGTTAATCAAGTTGCGAGGAGCAAGTCGGTTTTGAACCGGGTGATGGGGTTGAAGGACTCTTGGGGGGAGCAATTACCGGGGGGTAAAAAATAGCGCTTTTTCTGTATTTATTGCTTCACAATAAATTTCGGTGAACTTGAGAATAAAAAATTCTGCTTGACGGCTTCCTGTCGAGCAATGAATCACAAACAGGGTAGGAAAAGTGGACACCAATCACAATGCCATCCGGCATCTCAAATACCTTCGTCAATCGCTATCGCAGAACAATGAATCTATTGGTTTTTTTCTTTCTGCCGGATGTCCGCTTGCGGTACAAATGCCAGCCGGCGCATGGCCGCTAATTCCGGATGTAGCTAATCTCTCGCTCTATGTTAATGAACAACTTGCGGCTGATCCAAAGTACACCATCATGTTGGGAGAGCTTGTTAAAGCCGGTAAGAACAAAAACAACATTGAAGACACTCTTAGCTTCGTTCGAAGCCTATATCTGGTTTCTGCAGGCGGGGATGTTCGCGGTCTGAGTCAGAACGACCTAACGGCATTGGAACGGAAGATCTGCTCAACCATCGTATCCAAATTGAACATGCAACTTCCAAACAAGGAGACACCGTATCACAAGCTTGGTAAATGGATGAAGTCCATCGACCGAAAAGTTGCAGTCGAGATATTCACGACAAACTACGACCTATTGACAGAGCAATCTCTTGAAGATCTAGGCGTACCTTACTTCGATGGTTTTGTTGGTTCCCGGAAATCCTTCTTTGATTTACGTGCTGTGGAAGACAGTCAAATTCCAAATCATTGGTCAAGGCTTTGGAAAATTCATGGATCGATAAATTGGGTTCAAGAAAGTGAAAACGGCCGAGCACAAGTTCACCGTGGTTCAGAAGTGAAAGAAGACGCTTCGCACATTATTTATCCATCTCATTTGAAGTATGAAGAAAGTCGCAAGATGCCGTATCTTGCTCTCATGGATCAATTGAGCAGATTCATACGCAAGAAGTCATCCTTCCTAATCTTGTCGGGCTACTCCTTCAATGACGAACATGTCAACGACACGATCGTCAATGCATTGAGCGCAAACCCCACCGCGATGGTGCTTGGCTTGATGTTTGGCAATTATGAAAAAGATCACACGGATGGCGGCAAAATTGAGACATATCCCAATGCATATCGTTTGGCAAAAAGCCAGCACAATCTAAACATCTGGACTTTTGATAAAGCAATCATCGGAACAAATCTTGGCGCTTGGTCGATGTCCCCTCATGATGAGGATGCCGATGCTGACATATTGCAATTTGTGATATCGGAAAAAGATCCAATTGAAGAGGGGAAACTACGAAAGTCAATAAAGCTTGGGGACTTCTCTGCTCTTACTACCTTTTTGCAGAAAATTATTGGTTCCACGCGGGAATTATCCAATGGCTAACCAAGAAACCTATCTTGGAGATGTCCAAGACGTTAACGGGACGACGGTCAGCATCACGCTTTCGAAAGACTCACTTACTGGCTTTGTTTACATTGACGGCCAAGGCTATCGGGTTGGGCAAATTGGAAGCTTCGTACGTATTCCAGTAGGCTTCAGCGACCTCTTTGGAATTGTTAGCGGAGTAGGCGCAAGCGCGGCCCCAACAGAAAAATCTGAGAGCAGCACCCATGGGAATCGGTGGATGAAAATTCAGTTGATTGGGGAAGGTCCTCGGAACGGGGTTTTCAAAAGAGGCTTATTGAAGTGGACCCCGAATTTGGGACAGGTGTTTAAGTGGGACACTATCCAAAAAAAACGGGTTACCAATGACTGAATCAAAAAAACGCAGAGTTCATCCGCCGGAGTTCAAGGCCAAGGTGGGGCTGGAGGCGCTCGGCGGGATGAAGACCATCAATCAAATCGCCCAGGAGTATGG
>NZ_NESK01000063.1 GCF_003063415.1 Limnohabitans sp. 2KL-17 | reverse complement strand
CTGACTTTGTGGTCATGCTTGGCGGTGCGCAGGTGACATCCAACGTAACCATCGGAGCCCCCACGCTAGTTTCAGGCAACAAATACAAGGTCAACGTCAGTGGCGCAGCGATTACCAGCGGCACGGGCGTGCTCAGCCTGTCATTGGCTAACAACTACAGCCTGAGCGATGTGGCGGGCAACAACAGCAAGACCTTGTTGAGCAACGGCACCTTTGACACAAACATCACCGGATGGTTGATTGGGAAATCGGGTGCGAAGACAGACGCCAACGTTGACTGGGCTGAGTCTACTGCCCGTTTTGGTTATCCCAGCGCTAACGGCGGTACGCTGTCCCAAACGATGACTACAGTGGCCCAAGAGTCATATACGGTCACGTACATGATTAGAACGACTTACCCGACAACTGGGGCATCTACTCTGGTCGCTTCGGCTGTGGCATCAGACGGCACGACTGCGCTTGCAAGCTTGACGTCGAGTATTCAAGACAGCAATTGGCGCTACCAGAGTTTTACGTTTGTGGCCACGGGCACCAGCACAACGATCAAGTTCGACAATAGCGTCGATCCGTCAGTCAACGACCTGTACCTTGACAATGTGGTGGTCACAAAAGGCACCAGCTACCTTTTAGACAACACAGCGCCGGTTTTTGGCTCCTTAGCCACTGCCAACGTGAATGAAAACGTAGCCGCTGGCACGGTTGTTTACACCGCCAATGCCAGCGATGCCAACGCAGGGGTGGTCTACAGCTTAAAGGCGGGGGTTGGCGATGCGATCAAGTTCACGATTGACGCTGCCACTGGGCAGGTCAAGCTGCAAGAGGTGCCCAATTACGAAGGCCAGATCAGCTACGCCTTCACCGTGGTGGCGACCGACAAGGCGGGCAACAGCGCCGACCAAGCGGTCGTGCTGAGCGTTGTCGACTTCAACGACAACGCCCCGGTGTTTAGCAGCGGTGCCAGCGATAGCGTTCCAGAAAACGCCGCCACCACCCTTCCGATCTACACCGCCAGCACCACTGATGCTGACGGCACCGCGGCCAATAAGAACGTGGTCTACAGTCTCAAAGCGGCCACGGGTGACATCGCCTTGCTCGACATTGACAGCGCCACGGGCAAAGTCACGCTCAAGAACAGCGCCAATTACGAAGCCAAGAGCAGCTACAGCTTTACTGTGGTGGCCACCAATGTGGGCACCAGCGGCACACTGAGCACCGAGCAGGCCGTCATCGCCAACGTGACCAACGTCAACGAAGCGCCTACCACCGTAGCCCTGCGCAACACAATCACCAGCTTGGCAGAAAACACCAGCACCACCAACCGAATCAGGGTGGCCGACATCGCTGTCACGGACGATGCGCTGGGTACCAACACCATCACGCTCATCACGGGCATTGATGCAGACAAATTTGAGCTGGTAGGCACAGCGCTGTACCTCAAAGCCGGTGTGGTGCTGGACTATGAAACCAAGGCCAGCTACGCAGTCAGCGTGAAGGTGGCCGACAGCACCGTAGCGGGCAGCACATTTGTGAGCACCGACTACGCGCTGAACGTCACCAACGTCAACGAGGCGCCCATCCTCATTGGCCTGACCAACACAACCACCAGCTTGGCAGAAAACACCAGCACCACCACCCGAATCAGGGTAGCCGACATCGCTGTCGCAGACGATGCTCTGGGCACCAACACCATCACACTCACAGGCACCGATGCAGGAAACTTTGAGGTGGTAGGCGCAGCCCTGTACCTCAAAGCCGGTGTGGTGCTGGACTATGAAACCAAGGCCAGCTACGCAGTCAGCGTGAAGGTTGCCGACAGCACCGTAGTGGGCAGCACATTTGTGAGCACCGACTACGCGCTGAGCGTCACCAACGTCAACGAAGCGCCCACGGTCACGCTCGCCAAGGACATACTGGTCAACACCGCCACCATCGGTCATCAATTAGCACCCAAAAGCGCGGCGCTGGTCAGTGGCGGCGTTGATGCCGGTCATGTGCAGGTTTGGGCGAGTCAGCAACAAGGCTCCGAACGCTGGTATGTGTTCGGCCAGCGCTACGACGCCAATGGTTTGC
>NZ_NESK01000062.1 GCF_003063415.1 Limnohabitans sp. 2KL-17 | reverse complement strand
GAAGGCACTGATCGCATCCAAGGCACCACATGCGAACGACTTCACCAACCAGCGGGTGCGCAAGGGAGGTGAGGTTGACCCGGCCCTGCGCTCGAAGAATCGCAACAAGTCCAAGGTACGCGCCCGGGTGGAGCACGTCTTCGCAGTGGTCAAGCGGCTGTGGGGCTTCACCAAGGTGCGCTATCGCGGCCTGGCCAAGAACGCCACGCGCTCGTTCGTGGCCTTGGGTCTGGCCAACATCTACTTAGCGCGTGGACGCCGCATGGCATGAGTGCGTCTTCAGAGCGCGCAATGCGCGTGTCTGGCGTGAAAAGGCCAGAAATACGGGCCGAAATTGGGCCGCTTCGCCCATCACATCTCGCATCATGCAATCAACTAGCAACATATCGCTGAATTCGTTGGCTTGTTCAGCGTAGCCTTAGGCGTTTGGATGGCAACAGGCGGGCTGGTTATCCCAGCGAAACCGCTACCTGCAGAACGTCATCCCGTTGTGCCATCGGTGAAAACCTCGGCATCGCGCAAAAGGAGCCCTGCCAGGTCTTTTGCTGCCAACTGAGGGGTGACACCAGTGGGCCACTGCACGCCGACATCCGGATCGTTCCAAAGCAAGCTGCGCTCATGCTCGGGGTACCAATAATCGGTTGTCTTGTAGAGAAACTCGGCACTTTCACTGAGCACCAGAAAACCATGCGCAAACCCCGGCGGTACCCACAACTGGCGGTGGTTATCGGCGCTCAGGTGCACGCCATGCCACTGCCCAAACGTGGGCGAAGACATGCGTAAATCCACCACCACATCAAACACTTCGCCTTGCACCACCCGGACCAGCTTGCCCTGCGGGTGACGGATCTGGTAGTGCAAGCCACGCAGAACGCCCTTGGCAGACTTGCTGTGGTTGTCTTGCACAAAGCTCAGGACCAGGCCTGTCGCCTGAGCAAAGTCACGGGCATTGAAGCTTTCATAAAAAAAGCCCCGTGCATCACCAAAGACTTGGGGCTCCAGGATCAAGACTTCCGGAATGGGGGTCGAGGTAACGGTGTAGGGCATTGAATTTGGCGACAGAAGCGGACGGCTTTGGGTTTTATTTGAGCAAACTCAAAAGGTATTGCCCATAGCCGTTCTTGGCCAAGGGCGCGGCCAGTGTTTGCACATCGGCAGCTGTAATCCACTTTTGTGTGAAGGCAATTTCTTCTGGGCAAGCCACCATCAGACCCTGGCGTTTTTGCAGTGTGGCAATGAAGCCTGCCGCCTCCAACAAACTGTCGTGCGTTCCCGTGTCCAGCCAGGCATAGCCCCGGCCCATGATCTCCACATTCAACTGGCCCAGCTCAAGGTAGCGTTTGTTCACATCGGTGATTTCCAGTTCGCCCCGGGCCGAAGGCTGGATGTCGGCGGCGATGTCGCACACTTGCTGATCGTAAAAATACAAACCTGTGACCGCGTAATTGCTCTTGGGTTGCTTGGGCTTTTCTTCGATCGACAAGGCTCTGAAAGCGTCATCAAACGCCACCACACCATAACGCTCCGGGTCGTGCACATGGTAGGCAAACACACTGGCACCAGCGGTTTGGGCATGGGCGTTCGCCAGCAGCTTCACCAGGTCGTGGCCGTAATAAATGTTGTCCCCCAGCACCAATGCACTGGGGTCATTGCCTACAAAATCTTTGCCAATGATGAAGGCCTGCGCCAACCCGTCCGGGCTTGGCTGCACAGCATACTGAATGTTCATGCCCCACTGGCTGCCATCGCCCAACAGTTCGACAAATCGGGGCGTGTCTTGCGGGGTGCTGATCAAAAGCACATCCCGGATGCCCGCAAGCATCAGCGTGGTCAGCGGGTAATACACCATGGGCTTGTCGTACACCGGCATGAGCTGCTTGCTCACGGCCTGCGTGACCGGATAAAGACGGGTACCAGAGCCGCCCGCCAAAATGATGCCTTTGCGATGTGTCATGTTTTTTTATCAGAGCAACGGCTCTGTCAAGTGGTGTGGTGTTCGTCGCCCGGCTTGTCTTTTTGACTCGAACTTTTCAATTTTAATTGGCCATGGCACAGCTTGGTGTGTGTCACAACCTGCGAGCGCGCCCTCTTGGTTGGCACAATTCATGTGCACTCGTCTCGACACCAAATTATCCAAACAACTAACAGGCTGCTGAAATACCCCATTCGCGAGCGCAATTTCGCCCCGCATGGTTTTGATTTTTTTGATTTTCCTTTCGCATTCTGATATTCCCTTCGTTTTTTGTTCGCCTTGGCCCACTTGTAAG
>NZ_NESK01000061.1 GCF_003063415.1 Limnohabitans sp. 2KL-17 | reverse complement strand
ATGGGCTTACAAGTGGGCCAAGGCGAACAAAAAACGAAGGGAATATCAGAATGCGAAAGGAAAATCAAAAAAATCAAAACCATGCGGGGCGAAATTGCGCTCGCGAATGGGGTATTTCAGCAGCCTGCTATGCCCCTGCCGACTACGGCCGTATCCACCAAGAGTTGCGCCGCAAAGGCATGACGCTGGCCTTGCTCTGGGAGGAATACTGCGCCGAGACGGCCGATCTGCACAGCCCAGCCAACCCGGTCAAACCTTGGCGCTACTCCCTGTTCTGCGAGAACTACCGCCGCTTTGCCAAGAGCCTTAAGCGCTCCATGCGGCAAACCCACCGCGCAGGCGAGAAACTCTTCATCGACTTTGCCGGCCCCACAGTTGAGCTGACAGGCGGTGCGCGGGCCAGCATCTTTGTCGCCGCCATGGGCGCCTCGGGTTACTGCTTTGCCACGGCCACGCCTGCTCAAACCGCAGCCGACTGGCTTGGTGCTACGGCACAAGCCCTGGCCTTTTACGGCGGTGTGCCCCAGCTCATCGTGCCTGACAACCCTCGCGCTCTGGTGGCTCAAGCCAACCGTTATGAACCCCGCTTGACCGAGTCGGCCTTGGACTTTGCCCGTCACTATGGCTGCTCTATGCTGCCCGCCCGCGCCTACCACCCGCAAGACAAAGCCAAGGTGGAGCTCAGTGTCCAATTGGTCGAGCGCTGGATTTTGGCGCGCCTTCGCAAACAGCGATTTGCCAATGTGCAAGAAGTCAACGAGGCCATTGCCCCTTTGCTGGTGTACCTGAACGAGCGCGCCTTTCAAAAGCTGCCCGGCTGCAGGGCCAGTGTGTTTGCCCAGATCGATGCCCCGGCTTTGATGGCGCTGCCAACCCAGCCCTGGGAATGGGCCGTCTTCAAGACGGTGCGAGTGCATGTGGACAGCCATGTCGAGTTTGAAGGCCACCGCTACAGCGCACCCAACGCCCTAGTCGGGCAAGTGCTGGAGCTGCGCGTGACAGCCCATGTGGTGGCGATGCTGCACCGGGGCCAGCGCGTGGCCAGCCACATGCGCTGCGCGCACAAGGGTGGATTTACCACCGCGCCAGAGCACCTGCCACAGCGCCACCAGGCTCATGCGCAGTGGACGCCCCAGCGACTGGTGTTGTGGGGCGAGCGCATTGGTCTGGCTTGCGCCCAAACAATCCATTTGATGTTGGCTCGCCAGCGCCACCCCGAGCACGCCTACCGGGCCTGTTTAGGCTTGCTCAGTTTGAGCAAACGCTATGGCGACCAAGGCTGGAAGCCGCGTGCGCCATGGCCAGGCAATTGGGCACCACCAAGTACACGCACATTCGGGACATTCTGGTCAACCGCCGGGACTTGTTGGAGCACGCCCCATCCAGTGAATGGGGCAGCCCCGTTCACGCCCACGTTCGCGGTGCTGGGTATTACCAGTGAAGGTGCCAGCCATGATGATGAACACCACACTGGATCAATTGCGCGGGCTCAAGCTGGTGAGCATGGCCCAGGCGCTGCAAGAGCAGATGCAGCAAAGCGGCATCAGCGCCATGAGCTTTGAGGAGCGCTTGGCCTTGTTGGTGGATCGAGAGGTCCATGGCAGACAAGACAGGCGCTGCGCCAAGCTGCTCAAAACCGCCCGACTCAAATACCCGCAGGCCATGATCGAGGACTTGGACTGCCGCTCCTCCCGGGGAGTTGACCGCGCCACGGTGATGAGCCTGACGCTGGGTCCGTGGGTGCGCAGTGGCCATGCGGTGCTGATCACGGGTCCGACCGGAGCGGGCAAGTCTTGGCTGGGCTGTGCATTGGCTCAGCACGCCTGCCGCCAAGGGCATAGCGCGTTCTACCAGCGAGTGCCTCGCCTGGCCGAAGAGTTGCGAATTCGGCACGCCAATGGCACGTTCACGCGCTGGCTGGACATGCTGAAGAACACGGATGTGCTGGTGCTTGATGACTGGGGCCTGGTGGGGATGGATGCGCACACGCGCACGGACTTGCTGGAGATGATTGATGACAGGGCTGGCAGGAAGGCCACGGTGATTACCAGCCAGCTGCCCATAGAGCACTGGCATGAGTGGATTGGGGACGCCACGGTGGCGGACGCGATGCTGGACAGGATCATGCAAAACAACCACAGACTGACCCTGACGGGTGAGTCACTTCGCAAGACAAAACCGAGTCAAAAGAAGGAGGAAAACCAGGGCTGAAAACGGCAGCACCCTAAAATCAAAGCGCGCAACACCGCCATCGGTCACGATTACCGGAATACGCACTTAGCAGGCTGCTGAAATACCCCATTCGCGAGCGCAATTTCGCCCCGCATGGTTTTGATTTTTTTGATTTTCCTTTCGCATTCTGATATTCCCTTCGTTTTTTGTTCGCCTTGGCCCACTTGTAAGCCCAT
>NZ_NESK01000060.1 GCF_003063415.1 Limnohabitans sp. 2KL-17 | reverse complement strand
CCCTGATGGCCACCCAAATTCCCCCACTTATGGCCACTTCAAAATCCCCCACCTGAATTGATCGGGGACAGGGGTTCAAAGCCGACACCGTCGGCACCTGTTGGCAGGACGCATGTTCTGGCCCTCCTCGAAGGAAGGCCAAGGAGTGAATGTCTTGAAACCCAACCAACGCGCTACCGTCTACACCCTGCTAGAGCGCAACACCCCCGGGCGCGAGATCGCCCGCATCACCGGCATCGACCGCAAAACCGTGCGAAGTTATCGCACCCGCTGGCTGGCCGAGATTTCAAATTCCCCCGGGGTGGCCACCGGCTCAGACCCGGTCCCCAATACCGATGCTGGGCCTGTAGCCACTCAAACTCCCCCACCCTGGCCACCGGCTCCCGCGTCCATTTCTACCAGCCTGTGCGAAGTCCACCGTGAGTTCATTGAGGCCCAACTGCGCCTTCGCCGCAACGCCACAGCCATCTACCAGGACTTGGTCGACTCGCACGGTTTCACCGCCGCCTACAACTCCGTCAAACGCTTTGCCGCCAAGCTGCGCCACAAAGAGCCCGAACAGTTTGACCGCCTGTCCTTTGTGCCTGGCGAAGAGATGCAGGTCGATTACGGTGAAGGGGCACCCACGCTGGTGCCAGGCACCGAGCGCTACAAGAAGCCCCGCTTGTTTGTCGCCACATTGCGCCACTCCCGGCGCAGTTTCCGCCGAGTGGTCTGGAAGTCCGGCCAACACGTTTGGGCTCAGTTGCACGAGCAGGCGTTTCGCTACTTTGGCGGCTGCACCCAGTACGTCGTTTTAGACAATCTCAAGGAGGGCGTGCTCAAGCCCGACCTGTACGAGCCTGAGTTGAACCCCGTGTACGCAGCCACCTTGGCGCACTACGGCGCCCTGGCCGACCCGGCCCGCGTGCGCGACCCTAACCGCAAGGGCACAGTCGAGCACGCCATCGGCCACACCCAGGCCACCGCCTTGAAGGGCAAGCGCTTTGAAACAATTGAGGCACAGAACGAGTTCCTAGAGCATTGGGAAACGAATTGGGCCTCTAAACGCATCCACGGAACTGAGCGCCAACAGGTGCAGGCCATGTTCGAGGCCGAACGCGCGCACCTCTTGCCCCTGCCCCTGCTGGGCATGCAGTACTTCAGTCAGCAGGCCCGTACCGTGTGCGATGACAGTTGCGTGCGGGTCGATCACAGCAGCTACGCCGCACGCCCTGCGGCCATAGGCTCCAAAGTGCTGGTGCGCATCTTTGAGCGGCGTATCGAGATCCGAGATCTGCAAGGCGCTTTACTACGCACCCATGCCAAAGCCGAGCGGCCAGGCTCTGTGGTGTTGCCCGCAGACGAGCGGGTGTTCAACCCGTCGCGCGAGACACGACAAATCTTGCGCCAAGCAGGGCAAATTGGAGAGCATGCCAGCCGACTGTGTGAGCTGATGTTTGCAGCCGAGGGTCGGGTGGGCCAAAGAAAGCTCTGGGGCATCGTGGGTTTGACCAAACGCTACCCGGCGGTCTGCGTTGACAGCGCCTGCGCCCAGGCCTTGGAGCAAGGGGTCTACAGCTACAAACATGTCAAGGCCTTGGCCGAGCGTTTGTTTGCAGACGCCATGGCGGCCATGCACGAGGCATCAACCAATAACCATGCCGGTGGTGGTGGCGGTGGCGGTGGTGTTACCTGTGACATTGTCCACGAAGACTCTCTGGCCCAGCAGCATGAGCTCATTCGCCAGGCCGACGAGTATGCGGATTTATTCACCCACGCGGCCCTGGTCGCCAGCGCGGTGGTGGCCAAAGCCATGGATGACACAGCAGGAGGTCAGGCATGAACATGACCGAGATCGACAACGCTTTGCGCCAGCTGCGCTTGTCGGGCATGCAGCAAACGCTGACCACCCGGGCCATGCAGGCCCAGGCCAGCCAGGAGCTGTTCCTGGAGACCTTTGCCGCCTTGCTGCAAGACGAGTTGGAGCGGCGCAGGTCGGTGCTGCTGGATCGCCGATACAAGCGCTCAGGGCTCGATGAGCGGGCCTCATTGGCGGACTTGGACTGGCGCTTTAACCCCAAGATACCCCGCGCCGCGTGCTTTGAGTTGCACACCTTGAAGTTCATCACCGAGGGGGCCAACGCCTTGATCGTGGGCAAACCGGGCACAGGCAAGAGCCATGTGGCCAAGGCGCTGGCATACCAGGCGACGCTGCAGGGCTATGACGTGCGGTATTTGGAAGCGGACACCGAGTTTGCGCGGTATGCGCTGGCGGGCAGCCAGGACAGGGCGTGCATGCTGCGAGAGTGGGTCAAGCCGGATTTGCTGATCGTGGACGATTTGTTTCTGGCCAGGCGTATCACGGCGGAGGCGGCAGAGGTGTTGCAGGCCATCGTGCACCAGCGCTACAAGCTGCGCCGCGCCTTAG
>NZ_NESK01000006.1 GCF_003063415.1 Limnohabitans sp. 2KL-17 | reverse complement strand
GCTGGTAGGAATCGTCCAAATGACGCATCGTGAAAAGGCTCTCGGTGAAGGTGTCAGCGCCGCGCATCATGTGTCCGTGTAGTTGCTCAACAATTAACGTTTCTCAGGGGCTCGGCGTGGACCTAAACATGGGAGTATTTCAGCAGCCTGCTAGACCACATATCCTGTTTGCAACCCTGTTTGTGCTCGTACGCGGCGCAGATCGTCCAGGTTGCCGTCCTTGCCTTGCCGCTCCCCGCCCAGCTCTGTAACCAGGCACCGCCCTGTTCCAAGCGCGTCAGCGGTTCACGTCCACCACCACCCGCCCCCGCACCTGTCCCGCCAAAATCTGTGCGCCCAAGTCAATGGCCTCGGCCAGACCCACTTCGCGGGTCATGCGCTCCAGTTGGGCTGTGTCCAGGTCTTGCGCCAAACGTGCCCAGGCGGCTTCGCGCACGGCACGCGGGGCCATGACGCTGTCGATGCCGGCCAGCGTCACGCCACGCAAGATGAAAGGGGCGACCGAGCTGGGAAAGTCCATGCCCTGGGCCAAGCCGCAGGCGGTGACCACGCCGCCGTATTTCGTGCTGGCGCAGGCATTGGCCAAGGTGTGGCTGCCCACGGTGTCGACCACGCCGCCCCAGCGCTCTTTGGCGAGTGGTTTGCCAGGGGCAGACAGTTCGGCCCGGTCGATGATGTCGGCCGCACCCAGCTGGCGCAGGTAGTCGGCCTCTTGTGGGCGGCCGGTGCTCGCCACCACGCTGAAACCCAGTTTGGCCAGCAGGGCGATCGCCACGCTGCCCACGCCGCCACCGGCGCCGGTCACCAAAATGGGGCCACTGGCTGGCGTGACGCCGTGCTTTTGCAGCGCCATCACGCACAGCATGGCGGTGTAGCCGGCGGTGCCAATGGCCATGGCTTGCCGTGGCGTGAAGGCAGGTGGCAGCTTGACCAGCCAGTCGCCCTTCAGGCGCGCCTTTTGCGCGAGGCCGCCACTGTGGCTTTCGCCCACACCCCAACCGTTCAGCACCACCAGGTCACCGGCTTTGAACAACGGGTGCTGGCTTTCGGTCACGGTGCCGGCCAGGTCAATGCCGGGTGTGAGTGGAAACTTCCGCACCACGGGCGATTTGCCGGTGATGGCCAAACCGTCTTTGTAGTTGACGGTGGAATACGCCACTTGCACCGTGACATCGCCCTCGGGCAAAGCGCTGTCATCCAGCGTTTGCAGGGTGCAGCGGTAACCGGCGTCGTCTTTGTTGATTTGCAGGGCTTGGTAGGTCATGGGATTCCTTCTTGGGGGGGCGGGGGCAATGCAGGTGTCTAAAAACGGGTGGCGATGGCGTGAGCGTTTGCCGCTTTCAAAGCGCTTGTGTGGGCTTGCGGTTGACCAGCACAATGCCAATCACCACCAGGCCCAACGCGGCCAGCAGGGTGGGCGAGGCGGCTTCGCCCAGCATCAAGGTGCCAAACAGCAGCGCAAACAGCGGGGTCAAAAATACGAACACCGAAATCTTGGTGGCCGGGTAGCGCCCCAGCATCCACATCCAGGCCAGGTAGCTGGCAAATGCGCCCACCACGGTTTGCGCCAGCACCGAGCCCCAGGCCATGGGGCTCCAGTCGAATGACCAGCTTTCGCCCAATGCGAACGAAAGCCAGGGCAGCGTCAACGCCGTGGTGCCGATTTGGTAAAACAACAATTTTTCAGGGCTCACACGGGTGAGGTTGTTGGCCCGAATGCACACGGTGGTCAGGCCCCACAACGCACCGGCGGCCAAACCCAGCAGGTCGCCCGTCAAGCCTTCGCCGGTGTGGGCGCCCATGCCCTCGCGCATGGCAAAGGCCACGGCCACAAAAGCGCAAGCCAGACCCAGCCACTGCATGGGGCTAAGGCGTTCGGATTTAACAAACAGGGGCACCAGCGCCGCCACCCAGAATGGCGCGGTGTACAAAAACACCGTCAGGCGTGACGCCGAGGTGTGCAGCAAACCCAGATAGATGCAGGCAAATTCGGCCGCAAACAGCCCGCCCGCCAGCAGCCCTGCCCAATGGCTGCCGTCGCGCTCAAACAAGCGCACACCGCGCACGCGGCACCAGATCAACAACAGCACACTGGCACCGATGCAGCGCAGGCTGGCCTGAAACAGTGGCGCCACCTCCAACACAATGGCCTTGACCAGCACTTGTTGCAAGCCCCAAAACATGCAGCAAACCAGCAGCATGCCCACGGCCAAACCGTCCAAATTGTCTTTGCGCAAATTCATGTCGGCCATTGTGCCGTGCCCGGGGGCCTTGGCCTGTCTCCTGAGGTCGGTGGGCCAGGCGGGCGGGTAACATGCCCAAAACGGCACTTTGTCACGCCCTTGACGCGTCTTTGCCGCACAGTTGCCCCATGAAAAAATTTGAGAACCCAGCGACCAATGACCTGCGGCCAGGGCTGTCCCGGCGCGCGTGGCACCGCATGGCCCTGGCTGTGGCCATGGTGCCCTGGCTTTCGCCTGCTGCACAGGCGCAGGCACTGACGCGCGCAGCGGGCGCGGCCGAAGGCCCGCGCTGGCAAGTGGACCCCTTCAGCCTGGGCGTGGCCAGTGGACACCCTCAACCTGGCAGTGTGGTGCTGTGGACGCGCCTGCGCATTACCGACGCCGATGCCGCCATCAAGGCACAGCCCGTGGTCGTGGTGTGCGAGGTGTTTGCCGATGCGGCCTTGCGCCAGCCCGTGCGCCAGTGGCGCGTGCAGACCGATGCAGCCCGCGCCCACAGCGTGCATGTGGTGGCGAATGGCTTGCAGCCCGGGCGCCCTTATTGGTACCGTTTTGTGTGCGGCTCTGCCAGCAGCCCGGTGGGCCGTGCGCGCACCAGTCCGGGCACCGATGACCCGGTGGATCGCTTGCGCATCGCCCTCGCTTCTTGCCAGCATTACGAGCAAGGCCACTTTGCCGCGCACCGCGAAATGGCCAGCCGCGAGCTGGACCTGGTGCTGTTTGTCGGGGACTACATTTACGAAAGTTCCAACCCGCAATACATGCTGCGCAAGCACCTGGGCGGCGTGCCCAAGCTGCTGGACGAATACCGCGACCGGCATGCGCAATACAAAACCGATGCCGATCTGCAGGCCTGCCATGCGGCGCACACCTGGGTCATGACCTGGGACGACCACGAGGTGGTGAACGATTACGCCAACGATCTGGACCGCACTTACACCGATCCGCAGGTATTTTTGAGACGCCGCGCTGCGGCTTATCAGGCCTATTTCGAGCACATGCCGGTGCGTTTGGGGCCTGACCCTGTCAACACCAGCCAGATGCGCATTCATGACCGCATGGCCTGGGGGCGGCTGGCCGACCTCTGGACGCTTGACTGCCGCCAATACCGTGACCACCAGGCGTGCCTGGACCCGATGCGCGGTGGCGGGCGCGTCGTGGTGGGCTGCGACGCCTTGGCCGAACCATCGCGCAGCATGCTGGGCATGGCGCAAGAGCAGTGGTTTTCTGAGGGGCTGACAGGCAGCACCAAGCGCTGGAAGCTGGTGGCACAGTCCACCCAGATGAGTTCGAGTGGCGTCAACACGCCCCTGGGCCGCAGCGCTTTTACCGACGGCTGGGATGGTTATCCGCAAGCCCGCGCCAGACTTTTGGGGACGGTGGCCCAAGCCGGGGTGCAAAACGTGGTGTTGCTGGGCGGTGATGTGCACATGAACGTGGCCGCTCAGTTGCGCGTGCAGCCCAACGACGAGCGCTCGCCCGTTGCGGCCAGTGAGTTGGTGACCACCTCGGTCACGTCACGCGGTTTGTCGGAGAAACTGCTGGCCCAAATCCGCGACAGCAACCCGGACATCCTGCACGCGCGCTCCGATGAACGCGGCTACACCTTGCTGGAGGTCAGACCCGAGGGCATCCGTGCCGAATTCCGGACCACCCCCAACCCGGCGCAGGCCGATGGGGTGTTCAAGACCCAAGCGCAGTGGGCCATTCGATCGGGCGTGGCAGGTTTGCAAAAGGCCTGACGCGCAGGGTGCGAGCCAAAACAAGCGTTGCTGGTGCTTTTCAAAGTCATCGAAACTGGGCGTGACTGAGTGGTTTTTTTTTGGTCGGCCAGACTAGAATCCAGACATGAACACCACCGCACAGAAGCCGCCTAAAAAGTCTTTCAAGATTCAAATGCTGGCCGCCAGAGAGATGGCGATCATTCAATCGGTGAACCGATTGCTGGCTGAAAAGGGTTTTGACGCCATGACTGTGGACGAGGTGGCCGCCGAAGTGGGCATCGCCAAGGCCAGCCTTTACAAGCATTTCACGAGCAAAGAAGAGCTGGCTTGTGCGGCCATGGTTGCTGCCATGGGCAAAGCACAAGCGTTCATCCAGTCTGTGCCTGCCGATCTGGCGGCACTGGACAAACTCAAGGCCGTTACCCGTTGGACCATGAGCCTCAAGCTCCAGGGCCTGATGCCCTCTTTGCCGAGCCAGAACTCCAGCTTGCGCGCGACCTTGATGGCCAGCAAGGACTACATGGACGGGTTGATGCAGGTCAGTGACGCATTGGGTGCCTGGATCGAAGAGGCCCAGGCCCAGGGGCGACTCAACCCGTCACTGCCAGCCGTGGCGGTGCTCTACACCTTGTTTGCCCGCGCTTGCGATCCGGTGCTGGAGTTCCTGAAAATGGGCGAGCAACACACCGAAACTCAGATCCTCGACATGGTGATGAGCACCTGCTTTGACGGTCTGAGCGCGCGCTGACCCAGCCTTTTCAGCGGACCAGCAACACCGGCACTTTGCAGTGCGCAAGCACCTGGGTGGCGACCGAGCCCATGACCAGGTTGCCCAGGGTGCCGTGGCCGTGCGAGCCCATCACCACCAGGTCAAATTTGCCGCTGTCGGCGGTTTTCGAGATGAGCTCGCCTGCATGGCCGACCTTGGTGATGGTTTTGGCATCGATGCCGTGTCGCAACAGGAATTTGGTGACTGGGCCGAGTATTTTTTCAGCTTCGTCGCGGTGGTAGGCGTCGACCATTTCCTTGCCCACAGCGGCGCGTGCACGGGGGGGCAACTGGGCTTGCACGGTCACCAGGGTGTAGCTGTTGCTGGCGCTGAAGAGTTCATCGTGCGTGGTCAGGTAGGCCAGCATTTTTTTGGTGTATTCACTGCCATCAACGGCCAATAAGATTTTCATCAGGGTCTCCTGTTGTGGATCAAACAAGCCCTGACGTTAAACCTGGCTTGCGTGATCTGCCTTGACTTAGGTCATAAAACCCGATGCCATTCACCCGAGGGTGACAAGGCTGTTGTGACCCGCGCACCCTGCCCCTCAGACCTCCAGAACCAGCTGGCTTTGAAAGTGCAATTGTTCGTTTTTGCGGGCGTAGCCCATCGGGTTGGCCACCACGCGGCAACCCTGCAGGGCGTAGTCGCTTGGGCAATGCAGATGGCCATGCAGCCAGAGCTGCGCGTGAGGCAACAAGTCATCGAGCGCGTTGCAAAAGCCTGCCGTGCCGGGCACATGGCCATAGCGGGGATCGGCGCTGTGCAAGCTGGGGGCAAAGTGGGTGACCACCACCGTGGTGCCGTCAAACGGGGTGTTCAGCACATCGCCAAGCCAGTCCTGACAGAGCAGCGCTTGTTCACGCATGCCTTGCGCCAGCCAGGCTTGTCCCTCGCGGGTGGTGGCGGTTTTGCGCAGGTAATAGTTGGCGGCGCGAAACGCTTTTTCGCGGGCCTTGAGCTGGCGGGTGTATTGGCTGTTGGGGTGGCTGTAATGTGCGGGCAATTTGTCGGGCAGGGCTTTGCCAGCCAGCGGGCCCAGCGCGTCAAAGTCTGTCCACAGCGTGGTGCCCACAAAGCGCACGCCATTCAGCTGCAGCACTTCGCGCTCCAGCCAGGTGATGCCCAGCCGCGCACAGGTTTCTTGCAAACGGGTGTGGGCTTCGTCTAAGTCCAGGCCATCGTATTCGTGGTTGCCGGGCACAAACAGCACGGGCGTGGGCCAGCCGTGCAGCGGAGAAAAGCGGGCCAGTCCGAAGTCGCCATCGCCCGCTGCCTCAAGGGCCGAGCCGGTTTGGTACGAACCAATGTCGCCCGCCAGCACCAGCACATCGGCGCCTGGTGCGGGGCTGGGCATGAAGTCGGGGTGGGACTCCAAGTGCAGGTCCGAGAGCAGTTGAATTTTCATGGCGCGCCTTCCACGGCAAAAGCAGCTTGCGCCACCTGCAGCAGTTGTTCGCGCAGCCATTGGTGTGCGCTGTCGTGCTGCAGCCGCCGATGCCACAAAGCCTCCACATGGACAGGTGGCACATTCAGTGGCAACTCACGCAAAATGAGTTGATCGCCCATGCCCGTGGTGGGCACAAAGTGACGCGGTAAAACGGTGAGCAAGTCGGAATTGACCACCACTTGCCCAGCAGTGAAAAACTGGTTCACGGTCAAAACAATCCGCCGTTGTCGCCCGTGTGTGGCCAGCGCTTCGTCAACAAAGCCGTAGGGGCGTCCGGAAAAGCTCACCAGCAGATGGCGGGCTGCGCAATAGGCATCCAGCGTCATGGGCTGGTTGGCCAATGGATGGCCCTGTCGCATCACACACACGTATTCACCCGCATACAGGCGCTGGTGTTCAAAAGACACGGCTTCGCCGGCCTGCGCATGCCCGGTCAAATCCGTCAACACGGCGGGAAAGTAGCCTAGCGCGATGTCGGCCGCGCCATCGCTCAGCAGGGCGCGCGGATCGCGCGTGGTCAGCGGCACCACGCGCAGCGAAACACCGGGCGCTTGGGTTTGCAGCCGCTGGGCCAGCCCGCCCATCAACTCGGCGGCCGTGGCATCGGCCATGGTCAAGATGAAGGTGCTGCTGGCCTCCTTCGGCACAAACAGGCTGGGCACGATGGCTTCTTGCAGCTGGCGCAGCGCTTCACGCACGCTTGGCCACAGGGCCAGTGCCCGTGGCGTGGGCTCGATGCCATGCCCGTGGCGGCGCACCAGCTCGTCGTCCAGCGCATCGCGCAGGCGACGCAATGCGTTGCTCACGGCCGGCTGAGTCAGTGACAGGTTGCGGGCAGCACGCGTCAGGCTGCGCTCGGCCATGACTTCGTCAAACACCCGGAGCAAATTCAGGTCCAGCTTGCGAAAAGAGGCAGGGATGGATAGGTTCATACAAACACCCGTTATGTATCATCATTATGAATGAATAACATCATGAATATAAACTTGAACAATATGCGTGAAAACCCTAGTATAGAGGTGTGGTTTTGATGATTTGGATTGCCAAGGCATACAAAATCGAACGAAGGGAACTAAAAATGAACACGACCACTGAAAAATCTGTTTTGGGCCAAATGCCCTCGGTGCCAGCCATCAGCGCCACCTCAACCACATCCACTCAAAACCTGGCGCTCTGGTTGTTGGCAGCCGGTGTGGCGGCCCTGGTTGTTTTGGTCGACCACATGATCGATGGCTGGGCGGACACCCATGTGCTGGCTTCTTGGTTGGCGCTTTGGGTGGTGGCTGTGCTGGCCATCTTGGCGCTGCGCGGCGTGACCCGCATGTTGGCGCAAGGGGTGATCACCGGGCTGGACAACTGGTCTGCCGGTGTGGCCCGTCGCCGGGCGGACGAGCGCTTGTGGGCGATGGCCCAAACCGACACCCGCATGATGCGTGACCTGCAAACCGCGATGGACCGCGCCGAAGACACCAGCAGCCCTGCGGCCGACCTCACGACCTTGATGAGCCGGCGCGCTGCCCGCATCCTCAAAAACCGCATGCATTACATCTGAGCCTGCAGACGGGGCGCCAGAGGCGTTCGTTGCGTGCAAGGCCTCCTTCGGGGGGCCTTTTGCCTGGGATTGGGCAGACTCAGGCAGGGTTTTCAGGGCTCAGCCGTTTCAGGCGCTTTGCGAGAGGCCAGATAAATGCCCGGCAAGATCAGTGCGGCACCCATGACATGGTGCCAGCCCAAAGATTCGCCCAGCACCGCCCAGGCGGCCAAGCCACCATACAAAGGCCCCAGATACAAGCTGGCCGCCACGCGGCTGGCGCCCAGCACCTTCTGGCAAAAGCCATAGGCCCAGTAAGCGCCAATGCCAGGCACCAGGCCTGCGAGCACCACCAGCCAAATGGCCTGGGCACTCCAAGGCGGGGTGGAGGCCAGCTGCCACTCCCACAGCGCAAACGGCAAAAGCACCAGCACGCCGCCCATGCAAATGGCCGCCAGTCGCGCTGTCGCGCCCAGCGGGGCGTGCCATTTTTTTTGCAGCAAGGCAAACCCCGCCCAAGCGACGATGGCCAACACCATCCAGCCGTCGCCTGCGACCCATTGCACTTGGGCCAAAGCCCCCCATTGCCCTTTGACCACCACATGAAAAACCCCCGACAGGGCCAACAACACGCCCAGACCCTGTCGCCACGAAAACCGCTCGCCCAGCCAAATCACCGCGCCCAAGGCAATCAACACCGGCGAAGCGGCATAAATCAGAGAGATGTTCATGGCGGTGGTGGTCTGCGCCCCTTTGTAGACCCATGCACCACAGACCAGCATGCCCAATGCGCCCAGCACGAGGTATTGCCAGGCGGCGCGCCAGGTGCTGCGCCGCTCACGCCAAAGCTCGCTGCGTGCGATGACGCTCAGGATCAAGCCTGCCAAAGCCCAGCGACCCAGCGCCAGCATGTGGGGTTCGATCACCCCGGGCGCGGTGCGTGCCACGATGTAATTGACGGACCAAAGAGCGGGTGTGATCCAGAGGAGCCACAGGGCAAGGCGTTCACGCGAATCAAAAATTTTCAAATCAGAACCTGTTGGTGGCGTGTCATGAACGTGAGGCGCTTGGAGACATCACTTGATGTCGAAATCAACAGACTTCATGCCTTGACGGCCTTGCTGGTCTTCAATGCTCAGCAACAGCCGATGTGTGCCTTTGGGCAGGCTGGCTTCCTTGACGCTGATCCCCTCGGCCGTTATTTTGGCGGCGTTGACCAGGCGTTGGGTGATGTCGATGCGCAAGCGCCCATACAAGACCTTGAAGGTCTCGGGTCGGACCAGGCTGGAAGCCGCAGGCACAAACGTCAATTGAATCGCTGTTGGAGACGCCACGGGTCCGTCCAGTCGGGGAAGGACAATCTCGATCTGGGGTGCACCGGGTACAGCGACGGCTTTTGTCATCAGAGGTTCTGCGGCAGCCAAAGAGGCTCTCATCTCTTGCGCTGAGACCAGCTCAAACGCCCAAGAATTGGCGGCTAAAACGCACAAGCTCATGGCCCACAAAGGCACTTTGAACCATGAAGGCAGGCCCATCATGGGACCAGGCTGATCCGCACACGCCGGTTTTCACTGGCCAATGGCTTTTCAGGCATGAGCAACTCACTGGCGCCTTTGCCTTCGGATTGCAAGCGCTCTGCAGTGACGTTTTGACCGACCAAATAAGCTTGGACAGCAGAAGCCCGGCGCGTGGACAGCGCCTGGTTGTAATCGCTCTTGCCTTTGGCATCGGTGTGACCTTCGACTTTGAACTTCAGGGCGCCCAGGCGCTCGCTGTTCATGGCCAGTGCCAAGTTGTCTAGCAGGGGTTTGCTGCTGGCTTGCAGGCGGTCCGAGTCAAAGTCAAAGTTGATGGACAAGTCCACATTGACCGGCTTGGGCACCAGGTTGCGCAGACTGCGGGTCGTGGGCGGGGCCGGCGGGGTGAGCTTTTCGATCAGGTCTTCTTTGGAGGCTTGTTGCACCAGTTGCGCCGATGCTGATACACCCGCCAAGATGAATGCCAGGGAAAGGGCCAAGCGCTTCATAGAACCTCTTTCAGGGTCAGGAGCTTGGCGCCGAAGCGTTCAGAGCCCTCCCCTTCTTTGTTGTGAACAAGAAAATTGATCAATGCGGCGCGACCGCCAATTTCATTGAGCGCGTAAGTGAACGGGTTGGTCGCACTGGGCGCGGTCATGACCAAGCGATCAATCTGGCGCGGGCTGGATGCCACCATCACCAACAGGTGGTCAATGCCGGGTGGCCCAGCGGCCTCAAGTTGCCAGTCGGGGCGAGGCAGTTTGCGGGTTTGGCCCGCTTTGATGCGGTTGTCTTTGTCCAGCCCGTTGGGGTAAAGCACATAAAAGCTTTTGCGGTCACTGCCCAACAAGACCAGATAAATATACCCGTCGTGGCTGGACTGAATGCTCAAGTCCAGTGCGTCTTTGCCAATTTTCAGCACGGGCTTGCTGAGCTTCACATCCAGCACGATGCGCGGATCGCGTTGCTGAACGATGTCTGTCAATGTGGCCAATGAGGCCAGCATGGGTTCTGGCGTGGCAATCGCTGGTGTTGGCGCTGGTGTGGGTGGGGCGGCGATGACGGGTGCGGGTATTGGGGTGGCTACTGCCTGCGCCATGGGCTGTGCAGGTGCAGGTGCTGGCTGCGCCACCATCACCACCGGGGCAGCGGGTGGCTTGGTGGCCCCAGCGGGTGGCCGCGGTGCTGAGGGCGTTTGAGCCGGTGAAGTTGGTGCGGCGGGCGCGGCGGGCGCTGTGGCGGCCAATGCCGTGTTTTGTGCAACGCTTGCAGCAGCTGGTGGTTTGGCGGGTGGGGCTGGCGGAGCCAAGGGTGCCGGTAGGGTTGCAGCCGCAGTGACCGTTGCAGCTGGCGTCACCAAGACAGGGCTGGGGGCCACCGCTGCCACTGCCACTTGTGTCGACGTTGGGCGTTGTTGCGCCACCGGAATCAGGTTTCGATTGCCCGACACCGAAACATGGTGCGGCGTCAGGTCTTTGACGCCTTTGAGCCGTTGTTCAATGAAGGCCTGTGCGCATTGCTGGATCTCTGCCAGCGACACCGCGCCCGAGCCATCCGTATCAACCGCTTTGCCTAACAGGCAGTCACGCACACCCTGGGTGGCGAGCCCGCCTTTGCCGGGCTCGTCAAAGCTGACCTCGTCCGGGCGAGAAGAGGTGATTTGAACCACGTTTTCCTGCAAGGCCCCAAGGCGTGTGGCTTCGCCCAACAAACTGCGTGTCTTGAGGTTCGATGGTTGGCTGCAAGCATCGGCAGCGCTGCTGGCCTTGAAGCTGAATTTGGGTTTGAACTCTACGCCGCCGATCGAGCGTGTGCCTGCCTTGTTGGAGGAGACGCCGCCTGAGTGGCAGGCATCGATCATGGTGATGACCTTGTCTGCGCCGGCGGTGACTTTTTGTGTGGCTTGTGCCAGCTCGGCGTTGGTGATCGCCTGGCCATCGTGTGTCAGCAACCCCTCAACGCAGCCTTTGGCGGTCGGGTCCCAATAGCGGGTGCCATGCCCCGAAAAATAGATGAAGCTGCGGCCGCCCTCTTGAGTGCGCTCGCCCAGCTGCCTGATTTCCTTGAGGATGTTCTCTTTGGTGGCGTCCTGGTCCCGCATCATGCGAATCTGGTTGCCAGGAATGCCCATTGCCATGGCAATCCGTTTGGCGCTCTCCATGTCATGCGGCACACCCTCGAGCGTGGCGGCGCCGGTGTTGGGGCCGTATTGGCTCAAGCCGATGACCAGGGCAGATCGCAAAGCGGGTGTTTGCGCGTGTGCTGGCCAGGCCATGAGCAGTGTCAGCGCCAAAAAAACGGAGGCATTTTTTTTCATGCGGGCCAAACCATTCCAGTGAATCGGCTCAAGGGCTCGTGAAAGCCTTGAGTCCAGAGTACAGCGCAACCCCAGCGGAGACCAAAGGCGCTGTGGCGGTGATCAGGCTTTGAACCTGGTTGGAGATTTCCGTGATCTTGAATTGCCCGGCTTCATCACGTGACAGCAAGACCCGCAAGCTGATCTTGTTGCGTTGTTGCTGTGTCCAACGCACCATCAGTCGGTGGGTTAAATAACCTGTGAAAAATGACAGGCCAATGGCTGCCGTGTATTCAAAGACTTCTCGCCAGTCTCTGGGGTTGTTGGGCCACAGGGGCACCGCATCAATGTGGGCCGTGATGGCCAGCATCAGGCCCACCGACAAAGCAGAGACCAACAACGCGGCCAGCAGCTGTGCCAACCATCCCAAACCACTGCGGCGAGCACACAGATAACTCGTCAAGGCAGGCAGTGTGATGGTCAACAGCCTCAAAAACAAGGGCGGTGTGTCGTAGACAAAAAGCAAAACCCAGTGGCAAAGACCGATAGAGGCAATGGTCAGCAGCACCGTGCCAAAAAGTGTGAACCAGGACTTCAGGGCTGTAGCCGTTGCTGAAGCGGCCGCAGGCGCTGGTGACGCCTCCTGCATTTCCGCATAAGACTGAGCAGCTTCCTCGATGATCTGCGACTGTCGCTGGTTCAGCGTCAGCGCTTGCTGCTGCACCATCCCCTTGAGTTGCTCAACCTCCTCGGCCAAGGTTTGCAAACGAAGGGCCAGGGGTTTGAACAAGACCAGATCCCGGGTGCAGTGGCTGCACACCGATGCCTGAACAGGAACGTCGCCCCAGCAGTAGGGGCAGTTGAAGGTGGCGAGGCTCACTTGGCGTTCAAGTGAATGATGGTGTGGGCTTCACGGCCCTCGGTATCGCGCACGGAAACCCGGATCGGGTGGGTGCCCGTGGGGATGCTGACCTGGGGCAGTTCAAGCTGGTTGCCGTTCAAGCCGGGTTTGAACCGTGATGTCAGGTCGACGAGCGGCTGCTTCAAGTATTCAAACTTGATGGACCCTGCATCGATTTTTGCGCCGCCGCGGGGCTCGAAAGCCAGCTTGAATGCAAAAGCTTTGCCCGCCACTTCGGTGGGAGACAGCAAGCTGATGCCGGGTCCCCGCGTGATGGCCCGGGTGGATGGAACTTGCAGGTTGGGCGTTTGCGCCTCTGCCTCTGTGATCAGCTTGGTTTGGGCACTGGCCAACCATGGCAGGCTGCTCATTGCCAGAGCGATGACTGTGGTCGATAAAAATGAGTGCATGGTGGACGGTTCCCGCCAGAGTTTGGTGATGCTGGGCCATCAGTGTAACAATTGGTAAGCGTGAGCGAGGCGGGTTTGAGTCTCGTGTGAAAGACCATTGCGCCCGGAGAGACTTCAGGAATAACAACATGACACCTACTGCAAGCCCAATTACACCCAACTGCATCACACGGGGTTTGATGTTCAAGATGATGCTGGCCGCTTGCCTTGGGCTGATGGCTTGCCTGGCTGTTCCTGTCCAAGCCCAACCTGTCAAGGATGCGGTGTACAAGGATTTCTTGCCCTTGGGGTCTGGCACCAGTGTGGCTTTGCCGGAAGGCGCTTGGCAAGCGACGCAGATCAGCACACTGACCTATCCTGGCGCTGCTTGGGAGGTCTACACCCTTAAAAACCAGGAGCCTGAGGCCAAGGTGCCTTTCCTGGTGGTGCGTCAGACCACGACGGCGGGTCGATGGGGCAACACGGGCTGTTTGTCCAACAACGCAAACCAGTTCATGGTCAATGAGCACGGCACCCGCATCAGTGAAACTTTGAACAAATGTTCACGCATGTTTGCCATCGGTAATTTTGACACTTGGAGAGCGCTGGCATGGGCCAATCCGAGAGACAAACAATGGTGGTCCGATGCGGCGCAAGGCCTTGCGGACGCTGAGGGGGTCAAAAGGGCCAGTATTTTCCAGGTGGAGTTCACGGTTCAGCAGTTCAACGGTAAAAGCCTTCGCATGGATGCGTTTGTGCTGCCACCGAAAGGCATGACGGCCGGTAAATTCAGGGACGATTTCAGAGCGGGGCAAGTTTTGCCCGAGCACGAAATCCTGTCGGGTTGGGCCTCGATTTATATCGAGTCCATGCAACAAAGCTATTTCAACAAGAAGCCCCAACCCATCATGGCCCTGGCTTACCCGGTCAGCACCGTGGCCGAGGCGGCCGGACCCGCCAGGCTGGTTGCTACAGCGACACCAGCACCAGCACTCGCTTCAACAGCGCCTGTCGTGGTCGCGGCTGCGTCCAAGGTGGAACCTGCGGCAGCTAAACCCGCTCAGGCGTCTCCTTCCCCTGTGCCTGCCGCCGCGCCGGCGCCAGCACCTGTTGTGGCTGCGGCCAGAATTGAGCCCGCAGCAGCCAAGCCTGCGCCCGTGGTGGTGGCCGACAATTCGGCACAGCTCAGGATGGAGCAGGAACGCCGGGCCATGGACGAAGACAAACGCAAAATGGCCCAGCAACTGGAGGTCATGAGCCAGATGCTGGCCAAACTGCAACAGGAAAACGCTTTGGCCACCGCAACTGCCAAAGCCAAAGAAGCTGCTGCTGTAGCCGCCATACCACCGCCTGAGCCCAAGGAGCCGGTGACCTATGCCAACCGCAAGGCCTTGGTGATTGGCAACGACCTTTACACCCATGTGCCCAAGCTCAACAACGCCGGGGCCGATGCCGATGCCATGGCCAAGTCCTTGGAGGCGGTGGGTTACAAGGTTTTCAAACACCTGAACCTGAACGAAAAGAAGTTCAAGCAGGCGGTGCGGGACTTCCGCCAGAACTTGACTGGCGGAGACGAGGTGCTGTTCTTTTATGCAGGACACGGCGTGCAGCTGGGCAACGCCAACTATCTTTTGCCCATTGACGTGCAAGGTGACCAAGAGGACCAGGTCAAAGACGACGCCATCTTGCTGCAAAAAGTGCTCGATGACCTGGAAGAAAAAAAGACCAAGTTTGCACTGGCCGTGATCGACGCTTGCCGCGACAACCCCTTCAAGAGCAAAGGGCGCGCCATTGGTGGCCGTGGCCTGGCGCCCACATCGGCGGCCACGGGCCAGATGATCATGTTTTCGGCGGGCTCAGGCCAGCAAGCACTGGACCGCTTGGGAGACAACGACAAAGACAAAAACGGCTTGTTCACCCGAATTTTTATCAAGGAAATGACCAAGCCAGGCCTGTCTGTAGACCGTGTTTTGCGCAACGTTCGCACGGAGGTGGTTCGCCTGGCCCGTTCAGTGGGTCATGAGCAAACGCCGGCGCTTTACGACCAAGCCATTGGCGAGTTTTATTTCAAGCAGTGATTTGACGGGACCTGCGCCCCATCAAAAAAGCCGCCCCGGTGTGTGACCGGGGCGGCTTGAAGCTTTTGCACCCTGAGGGTGCCCAACCAGATTACTGAGCCGCCAAACGCGCTTGCAGCGCCGCCTTGGTGTCCAGCAGCGCCTTGGGCAAGTGGTACGCCAGCTGGCTGAAGTGTTCGTCGTGCAGCTTGAACTCGGCTTGCCATGCGGCTTGGTCGATGCTGGTGACAGACTTGAACTGCTCGGCGCTGAAGTCCAGGCCCGTCCAAGTGATTTCGGCGTATGTCGGCGCCACGCCGAAGAGGGTGTCAACGCCTGCGGCCGTGCCCTCAAGGCGGTCGATCATCCACTTGAGCACGCGCATGTTGTCGCCGTAACCAGGCCAGACAAAAGAGCCGTCTGCACCCTTGCGGAACCAGTTCACGCAGTACATGGCGGGCAGCTTGTGGCCTGCGGCCTGAGCCTTGGCGCCAGTGTCGAGCCAGTGCTGGAAGTAGTCGCTCATGTTGTAGCCGCAAAACGGCAGCATGGCAAAAGGGTCGCGGCGCACCACACCTTGTGCGCCAGAGGCGGCGGCGGTGGTCTCAGAGCCCATGGTTGCAGCCATGTACACGCCCTCGGTCCAGTTGCGCGCCTCGGTCACCAGGGGCACGGTGGTCGAGCGGCGGCCACCGAACATGAAGGCGTCGATCGGCACGCCTGCAGCGTCGTCCCATGCGGGGTCAAGGGCGGGGTTGTTGGTTGCAGCCACCGTAAAGCGTGCGTTGGGGTGGGCGGCCTTGGCGCCGGTTTCCTTGGCAATCTGGGGTGTCCAGTCCTTGCCTTGCCAGTCGATCAAATGGTCGGGCAACTTGCCGGTGTCCTTTTCCATGCCTTCCCACCACACGTCGCCGTCGTCGGTCAGGGCCACGTTGGTGAAGATCACGTCCTTGTGCAGGCTCAGCATGCAGTTGGGGTTGGTTTTCATGTTGGTGCCAGGGGCCACGCCAAAGTAACCGGCTTCGGGGTTGATGGCGTACATCTTGCCGTCGTCGTGCGGCTTGATCCAGGCGATGTCGTCACCGATGGTGGTGACTTTCCAGCCTTCAAAAGCTTTGGGGGGCACCAGCATCGAGAAGTTGGTCTTGCCGCAGGCACTGGGGAAAGCGGCGGCCACGTGGTACTTCTTGCCTTGGGGGTTGGTCACGCCCAGGATCAGCATGTGCTCGGCCAGCCAGCCTTGGCCACCGGAGGGGCCGTTGGCAGCTGCACGGCCCATGGTGGATGCGATCCGCAGCGCAAAACACTTTTTGCCCAGCAGCGCGTTGCCGCCATAGCCCGAACCGTAAGACCAGATCTCGCGGGTTTCAGGAAAGTGCACGATGTACTTGGTCGTGGGATTGCAAGGCCAGGAGGTGTTGTCTTTTTGGCCAGCAGCCAAAGGTGCGCCCACGGTGTGCATGCAGGGGACAAAGTCACCGTGTGTGCCCAACACGTCGTACACGGCCTGGCCCATGCGGGTCATGATCTTCTGGTTGACGACCACGTAGGCGCTGTCGGACAGCTCGATGCCGATGTGGCTGATGTGCGAACCCAGCGGACCCATCGAAAAAGGCACCACATACATCGTGCGCCCAGCCATGCAGCCGTCAAACAGCGGGTTCAATGTGGCGCGCATTTGCGCGGGTTCCATCCAGTTGTTGGTGGGGCCGGCATCTTCCTTTTTGGCCGAGCAGATGTAGGTGCGGTCTTCCACGCGGGCCACGTCGGACGGGTCAGAGCAGGCCAGGAACGAGTTGGCGCGTTTGGCGGGGTTCAGTTTTTTGAAGGTGCCTGCGGTCACCAATTCGGCGCACAAGCGGTCGTATTCAGCTTGGGAGCCATCACACCAATAAATGTCGGCGGGTTTGCACAGGGCGGCCATTTCGGCGACCCAGGCGATCAGCTTGGCGTTTTTGACGTAAGCAGGCGTGTTCAGGTTAAGGCCCTGCATCGCGGGTGAGTTCATGGGGGAGGCTCCAAGTTTAAAAATCGTCTTTTCAAAATCCCAAAGCAGGGGCTTTGAAAAAACGGTTCGGGGGCTGAGATACTGCAGGTTGGGGTCGTCAAAAAGGCCTGTTCGTAACCGCTTGGTAACCTGCGGGCCTTGATTTTAGGGAGGCTGCCCATTGCGCGCTTGTCAATTCGGCCCAAAATACCTTTTAATCTATGCAAAAAAAGCATCGTGTTATGCGGACAAAGCTGCTTCGGGTTGACGGGGAGGCCCGCCGATTTTTCATGCTGACGGCCTTGGTCTGGCCCATGTCCACACAAAGAATGGCGCTGGCGCAAACACCCACGCGCATCAAAATTGCAGCCGCCAGCAATCTGAAGTTTGCGCTTGCTGACCTGAAAAGCCTGTTCCAGCAAGAGACAGGCATTCAAGTCGATGTCAATTTGGGCGCCTCGGGCAACCTCGCTCGGCAGATTTTGCAAGGCCTGCCGGTCGAGCAATTCATCTCGGCCGACGAAGACCGCGTGGCTGAATTGTTCAAGGCCGGCCGCACGCTGGATGCCGGGCAGCTGTATGCCACCGGCCGTCTGGCCTTGGTGGTGCCTCTAAATTCAGCACTGCCCCTGGCCCAAGGCTTGGCCGCCGTGGTGCGCGGCCTGAAGCCGGGCGATAAATTGGCCATCGCCAACCCTGCGCTGGCCCCTTACGGGGTCGCTGCCGAAGAGGCTTTGCAGCGCTCGGGTGTGGGGCCACTGGCGGCTCGGCAAAAGGTCCTGGGGGACAACGCCGGCCAGGCCACGCAGTTTGTGGCCACGGGGGCAGCGCAAGCGGGCATCACCGCCCTGGCCTTGGCCATGGTCCCGGAAATGGCCAGCAAGCTGCAGGTTTTGGCTTTGCCCGCGCATTTGCACGCCCCTTTGCACCAGCGCATGGTCTTGTTGCAGGGGGCCAGTCCGGCGGCCCGTGCTTGGCAGCGCTTTTTGGGCAGCCCCCAGGCGCTGGCGGTGTTTGTTCGGCACGGTTATGCGTTGCCGCAATAATCAAGGCCGTACCCCCCATCACGCACCCCCATCTCAAAGAACCCCTGAACCATGGATTGGTCTGCCTTTCACGTTTCGCTGACCCTGGCTGCCCTGACCACCCTGGTATTACTGCCGCTGGGCTTGGCGCTGGCCCGTTGGCTGGCGGTGACCACATGGATCGGGCGGCCCGTGGTGGAAGCCTTGCTGTTGCTGCCCTTGCTGTTGCCGCCCACCGTCATTGGCTTTTACTTTTTGATGGCTTTTGGCCAAGGCAGCCCTTTGGGTGCCTGGTTGGCCGCATCGGGCTGGCGCCTGGTGTTTACCCTCGAAGGCTTGCTGCTGGTGAGCGTGCTGGTCAACCTGCCCTTCATGGTGCAACCCATACAGCGCGCTTTTGCGGCGGTGCCCAACAGCTTGCGCGAGGCGGCCTGGGTGTCTGGCCTGTCCGCCTGGCAAACCTTTTGGCGCATTGAGTTGCCACTGGCCTGGCCCGGCTTGCTGGCGGGTATGGCGCTCACGGTGGCGCACACTTTGGGCGAATTTGGCGTGGTGCTCATGGTGGGCGGCAACATCGAAGGCGAAACCCGCACTTTGTCGGTGTCGCTTTACGACAAAGTGCAAGGCATGGATTTGCAGTCGGCCCATGTGATGGCGCTGGCGCTGGTGGGCGTGTCCTTGCTGGCGCTGAGTTTGGTGCTGGCATTTGACCGGGTGGGCCAGCGCGGCCGCGCCCTGCAGGAGCGCTGATGTCGGGCTTGCAAGTGCAATTGCACTCGGCCAGCTTGATCAGGCTGGAAGCCGAGTTCGACTGCGGCGCGGGTGAGCTGGTGGCCTTGGTCGGGCCATCGGGCAGCGGCAAAACCAGCATGTTGCGTGCGATTGCCGGTTTGTGGACGCCGGCCGATCTGCAGGGCCATATTCGTGTGGCTGGACAGGCTTGGCTCGACACGAAGGCGGGGGTTCAGTGGAGCCCCCAGCAGCGTCGTGCGGGCCTGGTGTTCCAGCAATACGCCTTGTTTCCGCACATGACGGCACATGCCAATGTGGCCCTGGCCGCTGGCCCTGGTTGGACCGCTGCCGATGTGCAGGCTTTGCTCAAGCGTCTGGGGCTGGATGCGCTGAGCCAGCGCCGACCGGCGCAGCTGTCGGGTGGCCAGCAACAGCGCGTGGCGCTGGCGCGGGCGCTGGTGCGGGTCATGCCGACACCGCAAACGGCTTCGGTGGCTGCTGAGCCAGAACATTTGCCCGGCGTCTTGCTGCTCGATGAGCCTTTTTCTGCCGTCGATGCCCCGACGCGGCAGGCCCTTTACCGTGAATTGGCGGCCTTGCGCCAAAAGGTGTCTGTGCCCATGGTGTTGGTCACGCACGACCTGGCCGAAGCCCGCCGCCTGGCCGACCGGGTGGTGATCGTGGATGCGGGACAAACCCTGCAAACCGGCGAGCCTGCACGTGTTTTTGCCAGCCCCCGCAACGCCCGTGTGGCCGAGCTGGTGGGCATTCAGAACCATTTTGAGGGGCGTTTTTTCACGGACATGCCGGGCTGGGGACGCTTGCGCTGGACCGATGCGGCCCAGCCCGAAAAAAGCATCGATTTGACGGTGATCGACAAGAACAAGATCGACGATGGCAAGCCAGTGACCTGGGTGCTGAATGGCGAACAGGTGGATGTGCTGGGGGATGCGCCGGGGGATGGCGAAGCGGCGAACGCTGTTGCTGGGCAAACCCGCTTGCGTTGCCAATTGCTGGAAGTCTTGTCACTGGGTGAAATCAGCCTGTGCACCCTGTCTCCGCAAGACTTGCCCGGTCAGACCCTCACCCTGAACCTGACCACTCGCCTGCTGGGGCGCCTGCAAGTGGCTGCCGGGGGCTGGGTTCAGTTGCTCATCGCTCCTGAGGCATTGCACATCATGCCGGTGCGCGAAGGGGTGATCTGAAGCTGGGCCTGATCCAGCGCCCAGATCCATCGCCCAAAGCAAAACCCGCAAAGCCTGCGCTGTTGCGGGTTTTTTGCTGAAAGGTGCAGCCCAAAGGCGGGCACCTCAGAGTGCAAAAGCCTCAGGCCATGAACACGGCAATGAAGGCCAGCAAGAAGATCAGCACGGCGCCAGCGGCCGGAATGACCACGGGAATGTGCTTGACCACGTTTTCAACGGGATCGTCAGATGTGTGTGTGTCGTCGTGAGCAGACATGGGGAACCTCAAAACAAGAATGCACGTATTGTAGCCAAGGGCAGCTGGCACCGGCCTGACGGTGCCCGATCACATCAGGGCGTAGGTGGTACTGGCTCTGAAAACGCTTTTGCCGTCATCGGCCCCGGCCAGGTCGATCTCGCCAAATGCCATGGCTTTGCCCACCCGCAGCACGCGCGCTGTGACGAGTGCGTCCTGACCCGACAGCGGTTTCATGAAGGTGCTGGACAGTTGCACCGTGCTGCAAGGCCTGAACTGGCCGAAGTGCTGGATCAGCGCCAGCACCATGGCCGTGTCGGCAGCGGCCATCATGGCCTGGCCGCACAACATGCCGCCCACGCGAGAGAGCTGATCGCTTTGCGGCAGGCGCAGCGTCACGCTGTCGGCGTCAAGGCGTTCGACCTTCAGGTTCAGGGCTTGCACCCAAGGGGCGAACAGGTCGGTCAGGGATTGCTGCAGGGTTTCAGTGGTCATGCTCATGCAAACAGTTTAAACAGATGAAAAGGTCCAAGTTGCCACCCCCTTCACCCGACCCATTTGCAGACCCTGCATCCTCTCTATACTGGGTCTGTTCGAGGCGTGCCTTGTCATGCATGCACCTTCCGATTGACACCCGCAACGCGGTCTGAAACGCCATGACTTCTTCCATCATCGTTCTGGGCGCCGGCATGGTCGGCACCTGCACCGCCTTGCACTTGCAGCAGCGTGGCTTTGACGTGGTGTTGGTGGACCGGCGCGCGCCCGGGCAAGAGACCTCTTTTGGCAATGCGGGCCTGATTCAGCGTGAAGCGGTCGAGCCTTATGCCTTTCCGCATGAGCCGGGTTTCTTGTTGAACGCGGCCTTGGGTCGGGGTGCAGAGGTCAATTGGCATGCGCGTGGCCTGTGGCAAATGGCTGGGTCTCTGTGGCGGTATTTCAATCACTCGCGTCCACAGCCGCACGCCCTCGCCACCGAGGCCTACAGCCGCCTGATTGCCCATGCCACGGATGAACATGCCCTGCTGATGACGGCTGCGGGTGCCCATGATCTGGTGAAGCAAGAGGGTTTTCGCTTTGTGTTCCGCACACCTCGCGCATTTGATGAAGCGCAGCAGCGGGCTTCGGCCTTGCACGACCGTTTTGGTGTGCTTTATCACGCAGAAAACAGCACCCAGCTGGCGCAGCCGAGCCCGCCTTGCAGTTGCCGTTGGCAGGTGCTGTTCACTGGCTCGATCCCTGGGCTGTGCATGATCCGGGCGCTTTGGTGCAGCGCTATGCCGATCTTTTTATGGCCCGTGGCGGGCGCTTTTTGACGGGCGACGCCACCAGTTTGCAGTCGCAAGGCGCTGGCTGGTCGGTGCAAACCAGCGGAGGCCGTGTGCAGGCCGAACAGGCGGTACTCGCGCTGGGCCCTTGGGCCGATGCCTTGATCCGCACACTCGGCTACCGTTTTCCGTTGTTCGTCAAACGCGGCTACCACCAGCACTACCGCTCGCCTGCGCAGTTGCGCCAGCCGCTGCTCGATGCCGAACGCGGCTATGTGCTGGCCCCCATGCAGCGCGGCTTGCGGCTGACCACGGGTGCCGAATTTGCGCCGATCGATGCACCGCCCACGCCCGTGCAACTGCTCAAGGCCGAGGCACTGGCAGGTGAACTGCTTGATTTGGGTGAGCCACTGTCCGAGCCGCCCTGGCTGGGCGCACGCCCCTGCACCGCCGACATGCTGCCCGTGATGGGGCCCGCACCACGCCACAAAGGCCTGTGGTTCAACTTCGGCCATGCCCACCAGGGCTTCACGCTGGGACCCGTGGCGGGCCGATTGCTCGCCGAGATGGTGCATGGCGAGTCCTCTCGGGTAGACGCCAGGCCCTACTTGCCCCAGCGTTTTATGTGAGATTTTCAGCAAATTTCAGGCACGGCGTATCGCGATGCCGCGCAGTTGCTGCCCATCGGCCTGTTCCTTGGGGCGAGGGTATTGCACCGGGTTTATCCGGTGCAATAGCCAGGTTTCACGGGTTTGCGCGGCCCGCACGTTGCGCAGCTTCACGTGACCAAACCCTCGCATCGACAAGGGCAGCGCCAGCAGGTCTAGCAATACCGGCATTTGTCCGGGTTGGATTTGAGGCAATACATCTGACAACACCCAGCGCACTCGGGCCTCATATTGGTCAACCATCCTGCGCTCCAGACGCCGCTCTTCGGTTCGGCCAAACGGGTCGAACCCCGTGCCGCGTAAAAACTTGCCTTTGGCGAGCAGACGCAATGCGGGGCGCATCCAGGCTCCCAGCATGACCTTGCGAGGTGCTTTGCCCGCTGGGGCTTTGAACAACGAAGGCGGGGACATGTGAAAAGCCAGTCGGTAGTCGCCCTCAAACTGGGCATCGAGCTGGCGCTGAAAGGCCGTGTCGCTGAACAGTCTGGCGACTTCGTACTCGTCCTTGTAGCTCATCAACTTGTGCAAACTGCGGGCCACGGTCAGTGCCAGTGCATCGTCGGGCAAATCGGCAGCTTGAGCGACATCATTGACTTGGCTCAACAGGTTTTCATACCGCTGTGCCCAGGCCGCGTTTTGGTAGGCCGTCAACTGTCGAATGGCGTGTGCGATGAACCCGGTCAGGCTTTCGGGCTCGGGCTCGGTCAGGGCTTGTTCTTTAAGCGCCGCGGGGTCCCCAGCAGCCAGGCGACCCACCGTGAAGGCCAAAAGGTTGGACTCTACGGCCACGTTGTTCAGGCGAATCGCCTGCTCCAAAGCCGCAAGGCTCACAGGCACCAGGCCGAGCTGCCAGGCATAGCCCATGGCCAGGATGTTCGAGGCCAGTGTGTCGCCCAGCACCTGGTCGGCCAGCAACTGAGCGTTGAAGGTTTCAACTTGCTCTGAGCCGGCGGAAAAGCGCATTTTCTCAACCAGCAAGTCGGTCTGCAGTTGCATATCGGGGTGGCGCACTGCGTCTGCCACCGGGGTTTCATGCACATTCACCAGCACGCGAGTGCGGCCATGGCGCAAGGTTTGGAGCGCTTCCGGCGAGGCGGCCACCACCGCGTCGCAGGCCAGCACTGCATCGGCCTGCTGGGTGTCAATGCGCACTTGGTTGAGCTGCTGCCGGGTAGCTGCGATGCGCACAAAACTCAGCACCGATCCCCCCTTTTGGGCAAATCCCATGAAGTCGAGCACGCTGGCATGCTGACCTTCCAGGTGGGCGGCCATGGCAATCACCGCGCCCACCGTGACCACCCCGGTGCCGCCCACGCCGGTGATCAGCAAATCCCACGGACTGTCGGTGCTGCGCGGGTGCACATCGGGCAATCGTGCGGCATGTGCCATGAGGTGCGCACGTGCTTCGGGCGATGCGCCTGTTTTGTGGCGCAGGCGCCCCCCGGTGACGCTGACAAAGCTGGGGCAAAAACCGTTCGAGCACGAATAGTCTTTGTTGCAATGGGTCTGGTCGATCTTGCGCTTGCGGCCCCATCGAGTTTCGTGCGGCAACACGGCCACGCAATTGCTTTGCACACCGCAGTCGCCACAGCCTTCGCACACGCTTTCATGAATCATCAGCCGACGCGTTGGTTCAGCCAGCTCACCTTTTTTCCGGCGGCGGCGTTTTTCGGCGGCGCAGGTCTGTTCATAAATCAGCACCGATACGCCGGACACCTCGCGCAATCGGCGTTGCACTGCGTCCAGATCCTCACGGGGGTGAAACGTGGCAATGGATGGAAACTGCTTTTTGATGGGGTTGAATTTTTTTATGTCATCGCTCACGATGGCCAACGCCAAAACGCCTTCGCTTTCGACTTGGCGAGCTATCGTATCCACGCTGATGACGCCATCTACCGGTTGCCCGCCCGTCATGGCCACCGCATCGTTGAACAAAATCTTGTAGGTGATGCTGGCCTTGGCTGCCACAGCCTGTCGAATGGCGAGGTAACCTGAGTGGTAATAGGTACCATCGCCCAGGTTCTGAAATACATGCGGTGTGCGAGTGAAGCGCGAGTGAGAGACCCAGTCCACCCCTTCACCGCCCATCTGGATCAGGCCGGCCGTTTCGCGCTCCATCCAGTTGGCCATGAAGTGGCAGCCAATGCCCGCGCGTGCGGTGGAGCCTTCGGGCACCTTGGTGGAGGTGTTGTGCGGACAACCTGCGCAGAAATATGGCAAACGCTTGACCGCATCGCTGGCATTGCTCTGCATCATGGCGGGCACAAAGTCGCGCACCTTGAGGTGAGGGATGTTCAGTGCCTGGCCAGCGTGGTGCTGCAGCCATTGCGCCACCTGCACGATCAGGCGCGAAGGTCGCAACTCGCCCAACCCTGACAGCAGGGCCTGACCGTGGGCATCGCGCTTGCCAATGATGGTCGGACGTACCTTGGCGTTGTAAAACAGGTCTCGCAGTTGCTGCTCCACGATGGGCGCTTTTTCCTCAATCACCAGAATGTCGCTCAAGCTCTGTGCAAAGGTCTGTATGCGCGACGCGTCGATGGGGAAGGTCAGACCCAGCTTGATCACGCGCACGCCCGCCGCAGCCAGCGCGTCTTCGCTCAAGTTCAGTCGGCGAAACACCTCCATCAAGTCGTGGTGGGCTTTTCCCGCAGTGACGATGCCAATGTGAGCCTGCGGGCTGTCGATCACGGTGCGGTCAATGCTGTTGACCTTGGCAAACGCGGCCACGGCGGCCAGCTTGTCCTGCAGGCGCGACTCGATGCGCAACGAGGGCAGATCGGGCCAGCGGTAGTGAAGACCGTCAGCGGGAGCGACATGTCCGGTCAGGGCCTGCACTTCCTGTGGACTTTTCCAGCTTGCGGTTTGTGCGTTGATTGCGCCCAGGTCCACCGTGGTGCTGCTTTCCACCACTTCCGACAAGGCGGTCATGCCAACCCAGGCGCCCGAGTATCGCGACAGTGCAAAGCCATATAGGCCAAAGCTGACCAGCTCAGACACATCGGCAGGTGAAACCACCGGCATGTGCCAGGATTGGAACACCTGATCGCTCTGGTGCGGCATGGAAGAAGATACGCAGCCGTGGTCATCACCCGCCACCACCAGCACCCCGCCATGGGGTGACGAGCCGTATGCGTTGCCGTGCTTGAGCGCATCGCCCGCCCGGTCCACGCCCGGCCCCTTGCCGTACCACAGGCCAAACACGCCATCGACCGTGCGTTCGGGGTCCGACTCCACCCGCTGCGTGCCCAGGACCTGTGTGGCCCCAAGCTCTTCGTTGATGGCGGGGACAAACTCGATGCCCGCGTTCTTGAATCTATCGCCCTGCTTCCAGATCACCTGGTCCACCATGCCCAGCGGTGAGCCCCGGTAGCCGCTGATGAAGCCCCGGGTGTTCCACTGCTGGCGCTCGTCGTGCTGGCGTTGCATCAGCATCAACCGCACCAGGGCCTGTGTGCCCGACAGAAAGACCGCCCCTTGTGATGCCCAGATGTTGTCTTTGAGCTGGTAGTCGCGCAGGGCGGGCGTGCTGGTGCTGGCAGGGGATGTGTGGGGCATGAAAGTCTCCTAAGTTCAGGAGTAAGAATAGGCGGTCAATTGGGGAATTAATCCCTTATTTGTCCCCATTTATCCTTAATTTAAAGAATGAATTTCTGCATTATCATAAAATCGAAGAATGAATGACGCATACAGTCTTAAAATTCTCGAAGCCTTGCAAGATGACTCGCGCATGACCGTGCAGCAAATCTCCGAGCGCGTGGGTTTGTCCACCACGCCTTGCTGGAAACGCATCAAGGAGATGGAAGCGAAGGGGGTCATCACGGGCTACACCGTGCAGGTGGATCGTAAAAAGGTTGGCCTGAATTTGATGGTCATGGCCGAGATCAACCTGACCCAGCACACCGAAAAAACCGTGGCCGAATTTGAAGCCGCCGTGGAGGCCACTGCCCACATCGTGCGCTGTTACTCCACCACCGGACAGTCGGACTATGTGCTGATGATCATGGCCACCGACATTGAACAGTACGAGCAATTTCTCATGCGCACCCTGTTCAAGTTGCCTGCGGTGGCGCATGTGCGTTCCAGCATCGTGCTGCGCGAAGTCAAGAAGGGTGCTGGCTTGCCGTTGTGATCACAGGACTCGGTAAAAACTCAAGAAAACCCCATCGGGCGCGCGCCGCCCGGTGCCGATGAACTGGCTCTCGCTCAGCCAGGCCCATTGCGGCGCGGTGGCTTCCAGCTTGGGTTGGCAGCGAAAGTAGATCTCGTCGGGGTTGACCGGCTCGCCGCTCATGATGCGCCTGGAGTTCTCCAGCGAGGCCACACGCAAGGCGGTGTTTTGCACAAACACCCGGCTGCCGTCATCGAGCTCGATCACATAACGCGCGTCCAGATGTGCCTGCGTGCCGCCGCCCAGAATCAGCTGGAAGTCGGCGCCACCGGCCAGCACTTTGCCATTCACCCGGGAGCCGGTCACGGTGCCGCCCGTGATCGGGATCATGCGGCGCAGACCGGCCGGCGTGTGGCCGACTTCAACGGGCGGGGCGATGGTCACGGCCAGGTCGCACAGGTGTTCGAGTTGGGGTGGGGGCAAGGTCATGGGGGATCCCTTTAAACTGGGTCTGAATTATCAGGTGACTTTACAAATGCTTTCGACCCAAGACAAAACCCGCATCGACGACACCCGCATTGCTTCGGTGCGCCCCCTCATGACACCCGCTTTGCTCGAAGAGCAGCTGCCCGCATTGCCTGCGCATCTGGCGTTGGTCGAGCGTTCGCGGCAAGACATCTCGAACGTCTTGCAGGGCAAAGACGACCGCCTGCTGGTCGTGGTCGGGCCCTGCTCGATCCATGACCATGACCAGGCCATCGCCTACGCCAAGCTGCTCAAGGTCGAGGCCGATCGGCACGCCCAGGACCTGCAGATCGTGATGCGCGTGTATTTTGAAAAACCCCGCACCACCGTGGGCTGGAAGGGCTACATCAACGACCCGCACCTGGACGGCAGCTTTGCCATGAACCAGGGGTTGGAGATGGCGCGAAAACTCTTGCTCGACATCATCGACCTGGGCGTGCCCGTGGCCACCGAATTTTTGGATTTGCTCAGCCCCCAGTACATCAGCGACTTGGTCACCTGGGGTGCCATCGGTGCGCGCACCACCGAAAGCCAGAGTCACCGCCAACTGGCCAGCGGCCTGTCTTGCCCGGTGGGTTTCAAGAACGGCACCGACGGTGGCGTCAAGGTCGCGGCCGATGCGGTGGTGGCCGCCAAGGCCCCGCACGCCTTCATGGGCATGACCAAGATGGGCCAGGCCGCGATCTTCGAGACGCGCGGCAACCAGGATGTGCACATCATCTTGCGCGGCGGCAAAGCGCCCAACTACTCAGCCGCCGATGTGGACGCTGCGTGCAAAGCGCTCGAAGCTTCAGGCATCGCGCCGCAAGTCATGGTGGACGTGTCGCACGCCAACAGCAGCAAGCAGCACAGCAAACAGATCGAGGTGGCGCACGATGTGGCTGCGCAGATCGCCGCCGGAGACCGCCGCATCATGGGCCTGATGATTGAGAGTCACCTGAATGAGGGCCGGCAAGACCTGAAAGAAGGTCAGCCGCTGGCGCATGGCGTGTCGATCACCGATGCCTGCATCAGCTTCGAGCAGACCGTGCCCGTGCTGGAGGCGCTGGCCAAGGCGGTGCAAAAGCGACGGGGGCGGCAGTCTGCTTTGTAATTTATACCGTCACAATACGGTTACTTTTTATTTAAACAGCTTACTTGGTCACGCGCTTGCCTATGTCATCCTCGAAGTTCACTTACGACTTGTCTTCTGGCGCACCTGGACACAGCGTCAAGGAAGAGCAAATTGAATACGGCTTCATCGGCAAACTGCAAAGCCTCAAATACGCGTACCGCGACGACATTCGCGACCGCGCAGCCCTTGAGCAAAACTTCCGCGAGAAATTCCAAGAACTCAATCGCGTCAACCTCAGCGATGCCGAGTTCAAACGCTTGTTAGAAGACATCGTCACTCCCGACGTGTTCACCGCCGCCCGCACCCTGCGCGAGCGCAATGCCTTTACCCGCGACGACGGCACGCCGCTCAACTACACCTTGGTCAACATCAAGGACTGGTGCAAAAACACCTTCGAGGTGGTCAACCAGCTGCGCATCAACACCGATTACAGCCACCACCGCTATGACGTGCTCATCCTCATCAACGGGGTGCCTTGCGTTCAGGTGGAGCTGAAGACGCTGACCGTCAATCCGCGCCGCGCCATGGAGCAAATCGTTGATTACAAAAACGATCCAGGCAACGGCTACAGCAAAACCCTGTTGTGCTTCTTGCAGTTGTTCATCGTCAGCAACCGCACCAACACCTATTACTTCGCCAACAACAACACGCGTCACTTTGCGTTCAATGCAGACGAGCGCTTTTTGCCTATCTATCAGTTCGCCGACGAAGCCAACAACAAAGTCAACCACCTCGATGACTTTGCCCAGAAGTTCTTGCCCAAATGCACGCTGGGCGAAACCATCAGCCGCTACATGGTGTTGGTGGCGTCTGAGCAAAAGCTGCTGATGATGCGGCCCTATCAGGTGTACGCCGTCAAGGCCATCGTGGACTGCATTCACGACAACTCTGGCAACGGCTACATCTGGCACACCACGGGCAGCGGCAAAACGCTCACCTCGTTCAAAGCGTCCACACTGCTCAAAGACAACCCAACAATAGAGAAATGCCTCTTTGTGGTGGACCGCAAAGACTTGGACCGTCAAACCCGCGAAGAGTTCAACCGCTTCCAAGAAAACTGCGTCGAAGAAAACACCAACACCGCCAGTTTGGTGCGCCGCCTGCTGTCAGACGACTATGCCGATAAGGTCATCGTCACCACCATCCAAAAGCTGGGCTTGGCACTTGATGAAAACAGCAAGCGCAACAAGCAACGCACCAACAGCGGCCAAGCCACCTACAAAGAACAGCTCGCGCCACTGCAAGACAAGCGCATCGTCTTCATCTTTGACGAGTGCCACCGCTCGCAGTTTGGCGACAACCACAAAGCCATCAAAGCGTTCTTCCCCAAGGCTCAGTTGTTTGGCTTTACCGGCACGCCCATTTTTGAAGACAACGCCAGCCGCACCCAGATTGAAGACGAGCAAGCCAGCCTGCGCACGACTGAAGACCTCTTTCAAAAGCAGCTACACGCCTACACCATCACCCACGCCATTGAAGACGCCAACGTGCTGCGCTTTCGTGTGGACTACTTCAAGCCTGAAGGTAAAAACGTGCCCAAGCCGGGCGAGGCTTTAGCCAAAAAAGCCGTGATTGATGCCATCTTGGCCAAGCACGACACCGCTACCGCAAGCCGCCGCTTTAACGCCGTGCTGGCCACCGCCAGCATCAACGACGCCATTGAGTACCACGCACTGTTTAAAGAAGCACAAGCGGCCAAGCACGCCGCTGATGCCGGCTTTGTGCCGCTCAGCATCGCTTGCGTGTTTTCACCGCCCGCCGAGGGCAATGCCGACGTGCAGCAAATTCAAGAAGACTTGCCGCAAGAAAAGCAAGACAACCAAGTTGACCCCGACAGCAAAAAAGCCGCGCTCAAAGCTATTCTTGCCGACTACAACACCCGCTTTGGCACCAACCATAGCTTGAGCGAGTTCGATCTGTACTACCAAGACGTTCAAAAGCGCATCAAAGACCAACAGTGGCCCAATGCCGACTACCCAGCAGCCAAGAAGATTGACATCACCATCGTGGTAGACATGCTGTTGACCGGCTTTGACAGCAAATACCTCAACACCCTGTATGTGGACAAAAATCTCAAGCACCACGGCTTGATACAAGCGTTCTCGCGCACCAACCGCGTGCTCAACGGCACCAAGCCCTACGGCAACATCCTCGACTTCCGCCACCAAAAAGACGCGGTCGATGCTGCCATTGCTTTGTTCTCTGGCGAAAAGAGCGAAGAAAAAGCCCGTGAAATTTGGCTGGTGGACAAAGCCCCCGTCGTCATCGACAAGCTGCAAACTGCGGTGCAAGAGCTGGCCGACTTTATGCAAACTCAAGGCCTGGCTTGTGCGCCTGAGGCAGTGCCCAACCTCAAGGGTGACGATGCCCGCGCCGCCTTTGTTAAGAAGTTCAAAGAAGTGCAGCGCCTCAAAACCCAGCTGGACCAATATACCGACCTCACCCCAGACAACGCTGCCGCCATCGAGAAAATTTTGCCCAGCGAAGTGCAACAAGGCTTTCGAGGTGCTTACCTGGAAACCGCGCAGGTCCTCAAACAACAGCAAGACAAACCCGGCCAAGGCGATCACACCATCACCGACGAGGTGGACCAGCTCGACTTTGAATTTGTGCTGTTTGCCAGCGCCGTCATCGACTACGACTACATCGTGGGCCTCATGTCGCGCTTCTCTAGCCAAGCGCCGGGCAAGCAGAAGATGAGCCGTGAAGAACTCATTGGCCTCATCAGCGCCGATGCCAAGTTTATGAACGAGCGCGACGAAATTGCTGCCTACATTGCCACCCTAAAGGTAGGCGAGGGCCTGAGCGAAGCGTCTATCCGCGATGGCTACGCCCGCTTCAAAAAAGAAAAAGACAGTGCAGAGCTAATCGCCATTGCTGCACAACACGGCTTGGCACCTGCAACGCTACAAGCCTTTGTAGACAGCACCTTGCAGCGCCTGATTTTGGACAGCGATGCCTTGACCGAACTCATGGCCCCGCTCGACTTGGGGTGGAAAGCCCGCGCCCAAGCCGAGACCGCATTGATGGCCGAGCTGATTCCGCTGCTGACCAAACGCGCCCAAGGGCGTGACATTTCGGGCTTGAGCGCGTATGAGCACTGAACCTCTGCGTGAAAACCACCGCGTTGAGCTCAAGCGCGAGCTCACGCCCGAGCTCGACCTGGAAAAAGAAGTCGTCGCTTTTTTCAACAGCCACGAAGGCGGATTCATCTACATCGGCATCGACAAAACCGGCCAGCGCGTGGGCGTAACCGAACAAGTACGTCGCCTGTGCATGGCTCTGGGGCAAGAGAGCAAAGGCTCAAAAGAGCTGATGCAGTTGCTGAACCTTAAGCACCGCCCGAGCTTTTTAGAAGGCTATTTGAACCCGGCCTTACAGCAGAATTTTGTGCAGATGACCCAGCCAGACTCACCACGTAGCCCCACACAAAAATACCGACTGACCGCACAAGGAAAGACCTTGTCGAAATGACCATCCGCCAACAGCACACCACCAAGCCGGACGCGTCCGCTTACCAAAATCTGCTTGCTGAGTTGAAGAAACACATGGCCGATTTGCAAACACTGCGCGAGCAGGCCATCGAAACACTGACGCCCACTGTTCAAGAAATGGTGCGCAGTGGCAGCCGCAATGTGCAGCAGATCGAGCACACACTTGATCAGCTTTTAGACCACGCCTGTTTGCCGGAGGGCCTCGCCCTATTCAAAACCCTGTGTCGCCACTACTGGACGCTGGACCCGCACGCCACCACAAGATACGTCCACGCCTACCGCGAGACGTGGGAAGAGGATGACCAGAACAACACCGATGAGGTGCATACATGAACCGCAAGACCGTGGAGCTACTGGGCATTTGGGCGTCCATTTGCAACCCCGCTTTGAATGATGGCGAATTCGCCACAATTAAAAGCCCCGCCAGTGTCACTGAAATGGTCATCGCGCAAATGCGCAGCCTACTGGCCGATTACCACATCAAGAGGCTGGCGCGATGAGCGTCGATAAAACAAAGCGGGTGCCGAAGCTGCAGTTTCCGGAGTTTCGAGGGGAGGATGGGTGGCAAGAATACTCAGGCAATCACCTGTTTGAGCAGATCAGCAACAAGAATCCAGAGCCAGGTCTGCCAGTGTTGGCGATCACGCAAGAGCACGGAGCCATTCCGCGAGACATGATTGACTACCATGTCTCAGTCACAGACAAGAGCATCGAGAGTTACAAAGTTGTCTCAGTGGGCGACTTCATCATCAGCCTGCGCTCGTTCCAGGGGGGTGTTGAATACTCGCAGTACCACGGCATCTGCAGCCCGGCATACGTCATTTTGAGACGGCGCAAAGAGGGCTCTGACGCCTACTACAAGCACTATCTGAAAACAGACAGATTCATTCAAATCCTCACCAAGAACCTAAAAGGTCTTCGTGATGGAAAGATGATCAGCTACAAGCAATTTTCAGAGCTGCAAATTCCCGTACCTGCACCTCAAGAACAACAAAAAATCGCCTACTGTCTGAGTTCGGTGGACGAACTGATCGCAGCGCAAGCGCGCAAAGTCGATGCGCTCAAGACCCATAAAAAAGGACTGATGCAGCAACTCTTTCCCCGCGAAGGCGAAACCCAACCGCGTTTGCGGTTTCCTGAGTTTCAAAATGCTGGGGAGTGGGAGATGAAAGCACTGTCTGAAATCGTGCGGGTTGCGTCCGGCCAAGTTGACCCAACGCAGCCAACATACAGCGGCTTTCCGCAGATCGGCAGCGAGAACATCGAGTCCAATACTGGCAAATTGGTGAACGTGAAATCCGCTGGTGAAAAGGGGGTAATCAGCGGGAACTACCTCTTCGACGAAAACGATGTTCTCTACTCGAAGATTCGTCCTGCTTTGAACAAGGCAGCCGCGCCAGATTTCTCAGGCATTTGCAGCGCGGATATTTATCCTATTCGGTCTGTCAACGCCGCCGTACTGCGAAGTTACCTCTTGTATTTGCTTCTCTCCGATAAGTTCCTCGAACACGCGATCCGAAGTTCCGCCCGAGGGAAGATTCCAAAAATCAACCGCGACGACTTGCTTGGATATGCGACCGCGATTCCCAAGCCGCCCGAACAACAAGGCATCGCCGACTGCCTGAGCAGCCTCGACGCCCAAATCACAGCCGAAACCCAACAGCTCGACACCTTAAAGACCCACAAAAAGGGCTTGATGCAGCAGTTGTTTCCCTCGGCGCAAAAGGTGGCGGCATGAGCGCGCTGACAAAGAAAACCCATGACTGAAGATACTCACGACATCATCCACTCCCCCCTGGCGCGCATGCTCAGTGGCGAGGGGCACACCCTGCACATTGACATTTACCGGGGCGCAAACGAGCCGGACTGGATTTTAGAAATTGAGGACGAAACGGGCACGTCTACCGTGTTTGATGAGCGTTTTGCCACCGACCAAGCAGCGCTGGACGCGGCACTGACCGAGATAGAGACCGAAGGCGGGATACACCGCTTTTATGCCAATGCACAGGCCGGGGCCATGGCCAGCGAGGCCGAGATGTTGGCCAAGCTGGATACGCTGAAAAAATCATCACCAAAGGCCAGTAAAGCCCTCGCGCACAACATGATGGAGGCGCTGTCGGAAGAGGAACTGGACGAGCTGGATGGCCTGCTGCTGGAGGTGGACGCCGACCAAGGCATGACGCTGGACACGCTGGATGGCTTTTTGCACGCCATCGCCATAGGGCCTGAGACGGTGATGCCCAGCCGGTGGCTGCCCAAGGTGTGGGATCTGGACGATGGGGGCATGATGCCGCCCATGGACAGCCTGGAGCAGGTGAACCACCTGATGGGGCTGATCATGCGGCATTACAACAGCATCATTTGGGGCCTGGAGCAAAGTCCGCCGGTGTTTGCGCCCATGTGGCCTGTTTTTGAACACAACGGCCGTGAAGAGGACGATGCAGAAGGATGGGCACACGGCTTTACCGAAGGCGTCAAACTGAGCTTGGCCGCCTGGCAGCCCCTGCTGCGTGACCCGCAAGGCCAGCAGTGGTACCACCCTATTGCGCTGCTGGGCGACGAGGATGCGCCGCCCGAATGGGACGATCTGATCCGCACGCCTGAGCAGCGTGCCAAGTTGACCGCGCAGATTGAAGACAACGTGCTGCAGATACACGCTTATTGGCTGCCGGTGCGCCAAGCCGTGGCCGAGCGACAGACCGCGCAAGCCATGGGCACCAAGGTAGGCCGCAACGAGCCTTGCCCCTGCGGTAGCGGCAAAAAGTTTAAAAAGTGCTGTGGTTCGCCAGCCGATCTACATTGAGCCCCTTTGTTGCAAAGACACCATGACCGAACAAAACCAAAAACAATTGGGCAAAACCCTCTGGGCCATTGCCGACCAGCTGCGCGGCTCGATGGATGCAGACGACTTTCGCGACTACATGTTGTCATTCCTGTTCTTGCGCTACCTGTCTGACAACTACGAGGCTGCTGCTCAGAAAGAGCTGGGTGCTGATTACCCCAAGGTAGACGCTGAGGCCAAGCAAGTGCCGCTGGCCGTTTGGTATGCCGCCAACGCCGCCGACGTGCCCGCGTTTGAAAAGCAGATGCGCCGCAAGGTGCATTACGTGATTAAGCCAGCGCATTTGTGGAGCAGCGTAGCCAACATGGCCCGCACGCAAGACAGCGAGTTACTGAACACACTGCAAGCTGGGTTCAAGTACATCGAGAACGAATCGTTCGAGAGCACGTTTGCAGGCCTGTTCTCTGAGATTGATTTGGGCTCATCCAAGTTGGGCAAGGGCTACAGCGAACGCAATGCCGTGCTGTGCACTGTCATTCAAAAAATTGCCGAAGGCTTGGCAGACTTTTCGACCAACACCGACGCGCTGGGCGATGCCTATGAATACCTGATTGGCCAGTTCGCCGCAGGCTCGGGCAAGAAGGCGGGCGAGTTTTATACGCCGCAGCAAATCTCAGACATTCTGTCCACCATCGTCACGCTGGACAGCCAAGAGCCCAAGACCGGGCATAAGCAAAGGCTAGAGAGCGTGATGGACTTTGCCTGTGGGTCAGGCTCGCTGCTGCTGAATGTGCGCAAGCGCATGGGGCCGCACGGCATTGGCAAGATTTACGGCCAAGAGAAAAACATCACCACCTACAACCTGGCCCGCATGAACATGCTGCTGCACGGGGTGAAAGACACCGAGTTTGAAATCTTTCACGGCGACACACTCACCAACGAATGGGACAAGCTGCGCGAGCTAAACCCAGCCAAGAAGCCATCGTTTGATGCCATCGTGGCCAACCCACCCTTTAGCTTGCGCTGGGACGCCAGCGAGGCCATGGCCGACGACGTGCGCTTTAAAAATCACGGCCTAGCGCCCAAGTCGGCGGCAGACTTTGCCTTTTTGCTGCACGGTTTTCACTTCCTCAAAGACGAAGGCGTGATGGCCATCATCTTGCCGCACGGTGTGTTGTTTCGCGGCGGGGCAGAAGAGCGCATTCGCACCAAGCTGCTCAAAGACGGGCACATCGACACCGTTATTGGTCTGCCGTCCAACCTGTTTTATTCCACCGGCATCCCTGTGTGCATCTTGGTGCTCAAGAAGTGCAAAAAGCCGGACGATGTGTTGTTCATCAACGCGGCGGATCACTTTGACAAAGGCAAGCGCCAGAACCAACTGAGCGAAGCGCACATTGCCAAGATCATCAAGACCTACCAGTTCCGTTAGGAAGAGACGCGTTATTCACGCCGTGTGGAGATGGCCGAGATTGAGAAGAACGATTTCAACCTCAATATTTCGCGCTACATCAGCACGGCGGTGGCGGACGCTGAGATTGACTTGTCGGTAACGCACCAGCAGCTTGTCAGCATTGAAGAGGACATCAAGGCCGCCAAGGACAAGCACAACGCCTTTTTGAAAGAGCTGGGTTTGGATTTGTTGCCTTGACCAGGCCTGTCTGCGTCAAGGCTCGTGCTGCGCCAGGTACATGCTGCCGGCTTCGGTCGGGTTGAACATGGGCGAGGTTCGGCTGCTTTCCAGGTCGATGCCCATGCGCAATGCCTGCGACAAGCCACTGAGCTCGTCTGCCAAGGTGGCCAGCAAATCATCGATGGACAACAAGCCCATCAGCCGGCCGTTGGGCGCGGTGATGAATACCCGACGCACGCCATATTGGTTCATGGCCTTGACCGCTTCGTGCACCGTGGCCGTGCCGGGCACCCGAATCAAATGAACGGTGCTGAACGCGCCGATGTTCTGTTCTTGCGGCGTGCGGTCTTGCGCCAGCAAATGGATGACCAGATCGCGGTCGGTCACCACCCCCACCACCCGCGTCGGGTCTTCGGGGTCGGTCAAAGCCAGTGCGCCTACATGGTGGGTGCGCATCATCTCTGCGGCCTTGCGCACAGAAGCCTCGGCGCTCACGGTGAGGATGTCGCGCTGGCAAAGTTGGGACAGGTTCATGAAAAACGCTCCTGAAAACGAAACCAGTCCACCTTAGTCGGGTGGGCTGTGTGTTTCAGTGCGTTGTTTCACCCGGCATACCGAGCAGGCTCAGCCTGACAGCCCCACAAACACGTTTTGCACGTCGTCGTTGTTGTCGACAGCACCCAGAAAGCTCTCGACTTCTTCCAGGTGCTCCGGGCTCAGGCTGGCCGGGTCGACCGGATTTTTGGGTTTGTAGCCCAGTTTGGCCGACACCACCGTGAAGCCGTGTGCGGGCAAGGCGCGGCTGACCAGGTCCAGGTCGGTCGCCTCGGTGATGAACACCGTCACGCCGTCTTCATCGGCGGGTTCAAAGTCTTGTGCGCCGGCTTCGATGGCGGCCAATTCCGGATCGGCGCCCGCCGCAGCGGGTTCGGCCTCGATCATGCCCACATGGTCAAAGTCCCAGGACACTGAGCCCGATGTGCCTTGCTGGCCCTTGCGAAACAAAACACGCATCTCGGATGCACTGCGGTTCACGTTGTCGGTCAGCACCTCGATCATCACGGGCACTTGGTGCGGCGCAAAGCCTTCGTAAATGACCCGTTCAAAGCTGACGGCATCGCCCAAAAGGCCCGCACCCTTCTTGATGGCGCGCTCCAGTGTCTCTTTGGGCATGGACACCTTGCGGGCCTGCTCGACCACCAGACGCAAACGCGAGTTGGCGGCCGGGTCGGCGCCATTGCGTGCTGCAATCATGATGTCCTTGGCCAGTCGGCCAAACAGCTTGCCTCTGGCGTCTGCTGCCTGTGCCTTGCCTTTTGCTTTCCATTGGGCGCCCATGGGGTCTTCCTTGGTGAGGGTCCGGCGCCAAACGCCCAGACTTGGTAAAAGAGGCGCCCAGCACAGAGCTGGGCGCGGTTCAGAACGGGTGCCAGTTTAATCGCCCGGGTGTTCAAGCGCCTGACTGCAATCCCCATGAGGCGGCGGCCCGACAGCTCAGTCAGCTAAACGGGGGTTTATTTGAGATAAAGTGACGGGCTAAACCGCCCTACAAGGGCGATTTTTGAATCGGTTCGACACACCGCCGAACGTCGGGTTCTTTTCACACCACAGACAACGAGAGTAAACATGGCCGCAGAAAAATCCAAGATCATCTACACACTGACCGATGAAGCCCCTTTGTTGGCCACGGCTGCGTTTTTGCCCATCGTTCGCACGTTCACGGCCCCTGCGGGCATCGAAGTGGCCGAAAGCGACATTTCGCTGGCTGGGCGAGTTTTGGGCGAGTTTTCAGACATGTTGCCGCCTGAGCAGCGCGCACCCAACAACCTGGTTGAGTTAGGCAAGCTGACCCTGAACCCCTCGGCCAACATCATCAAGTTGCCCAACATCAGCGCCTCCGTGGGCCAGTTGGTGGCTGCCATCAAAGAGCTGCAGGCCAAAGGCTACGCCTTGCCGGACTATCCTGAAAACGCCAAAACCGACGAAGAAAAGACCCTGAAAGCCCGCTACGCCAAGTGCACCGGCTCCGCCGTCAACCCCGTGCTGCGTGAAGGCAACTCGGACCGCCGCGCGCCCCGCGCCGTCAAGGAATTTGCCCGCAAGAACCCCCACAGCATGGCCGAGTGGAGCCAGGCCTCGCGCTCGCACGTCTCGCACATGCACGCGGGTGACTTCTACCATGGCGAAAAGTCCATGACCCTGGACCGCCCCCGTGACGTGAAGATGGAGCTGATCACCCAGAGCGGCAAAACCATCGTCCTCAAACCCAAAGTTTCTTTGCTGGACCGTGAAGTCATCGACAGCATGTTCATGAGCAAGAAAGCGCTGGAAGAGTTTTACGAAAAAGAAATTGAAGACGCGCGCAAAACCGGCGTCATGTTCTCGCTGCACGTCAAAGCCACCATGATGAAGGTGTCCCACCCCATCGTGTTCGGTCACTGCGTCAAAATCTTTTACAAAGACGCGTTCGCCAAGCACGCCAAATTGTTTGAAGAGCTGGGCGTGAACGTGAACAACGGCATGGCCGATCTGTACAGCAAGATCACCACCCTGCCGCAGTCCAAGCAAGACGAAATCAAGCGTGACCTGCACGCCTGCCACGAGCACCGCCCCGAGCTGGCCATGGTGGACTCCGCCAAGGGCATCACCAACTTCCACTCGCCCAACGACATCATCGTGGACGCCTCCATGCCCGCCATGATCCGCAATGGCGGCAAGATGTGGGACGCCAACGGCCGCCTGAAAGACGTCAAGGCTGTGATGCCCGAGTCCACTTTTGCCCGCATTTACCAGGAGATGATCAACTTCTGCAAGTGGCATGGCGCGTTTGACCCCAAAACCATGGGCACCGTGCCCAACGTGGGCCTGATGGCCCAGCAAGCCGAAGAATATGGCTCGCACGACAAGACCTTTGAGATTCCAGAAGACGGCGTGGCCAACATCACCGACATCAACACTGGAGAAGTCTTGCTGTCGCAAAACGTGGAGACCGGTGACATCTGGCGCATGTGCCAGGTGAAAGACGCCGCCATTCGTGACTGGGTCAAGCTGGCCGTTACCCGTGCCCGCAACTCTGGCATGCCTGTGGTGTTTTGGCTTGACCAGTACCGTCCCCACGAAGCGCAGCTGATCACCAAAGTCAAGATGTACCTGCATGAGCACAACACGGCCGGTCTGGAAATCCAGATCATGAGCCAGGTGCGCGCCATGCGTTACACCCTGGAGCGCGTGGTGCGTGGCCTGGACACCATCAGCGCCACGGGCAACATCCTGCGCGACTACTTGACCGACCTGTTCCCCATCATGGAGTTGGGCACCTCGGCCAAGATGCTGTCTGTCGTGCCCTTGATGGCCGGTGGCGGCATGTACGAAACCGGTGCGGGTGGTTCTGCCCCCAAGCATGTGCAGCAGCTGGTCGAAGAAAACCACTTGCGCTGGGATTCGCTGGGAGAGTTCCTCGCGTTGGCGGTGTCGCTGGAAGATCTGGGATTGAAAACCGGCAACAAAAAAGCGGTTGTTTTGTCCAAGACGCTGGATGCCGCCACCGGCAAACTGCTGGACAACAACAAGAACCCCTCGCCCAAGACCGGCCAGCTGGACAACCGTGGCAGCCAGTTTTATCTGGCCATGTACTGGGCACAAGAGCTGGCTGCGCAAACCGAAGACGCCGAGTTGGCGGCCCAGTTCGCGCCCTTGGCCAAAGCGCTCACCGAGCATGAGCAAAAAATTGTGGCCGAGCTCAATGCGGTTCAGGGCAAGCCCGTGGACATCGGCGGTTATTTCATGCCCGACAAGGCCAAACTGGCCGCGATCATGCGCCCCAGCGTGACCTTCAACACGGATTTGGCCAGCATGAAGGGCTGATCGACTGCGCTCACATCCAGGCCACTCGGGTTGTCACGACCCGAGTGGTTTTTTTGTGCCCGTTGACGGCTTGGAGCGGCGCTTAGGAAACGACGGTGAGCCGTTCGCTCAGCGGCTGTAGGCCAGTCCCAAGGCCACGCCGCCAAACAAGTCACCTTCAACCAGCGGCACGCCCGGAAACTCGGACTGCAAGGCATGCTGGAAAGTGCGCAAGGCCGATGAGCCACCGGTGAGGTAAACGGCATCCAAGGAGGCATCGGTCAGGCTGGCGCGTTGAACACACTCACGTGCGCAAGCCACCGTGCGGGCCATCAACCCTTGCAGGTGATCGTGCATGTCGGCCACGGCCAAAGTGGCTTGCAGTCCGCGCTCGACGACCGTGAGGTCAATCACTGCATCGGCATCGTGCACCGAACAATCAATTTTGGCTTGCTCGACGCTGTGTGCCATGTGGTGGCCGTGGCGCTCGGTCAGCACCTGCATCAGCCGATCGTGCAGGCGCAGGTCGCTGTAGTTGCTGCGCAAGGTTTGTGCGTGGCTGATGGCTTTGGGCTGGTATTGCCAATGAATCAGGTGCCAGGTGGCCAGGTCAAAAAACACACGGCTGGGCACTTCGCGCTGCTCAAGGCCAAGGTGCTTGTAGCCGAGCAAGGGCATGACCTTGGCCAGGTTGAGCTGGCGGTCGTAGTCGGTGCCGCCAATGTGCACGCCGGTGGTGGCCAGGATGTCCTGGCTCCGATCGGTGTTTCTCATGCGGTCCGGCCCGAGGCGCACCACGGTGAAGTCCGAGGTGCCGCCGCCCAGATCGACCACCAAAACGGTGCTTTCCTGGCTCAGGCGTTGTTCGTAGTCCAGTGCGGCCGCGATCGGCTCCAGTTGAAAAAACACTTCGTCAAAGCCCACCGACTGCACGGCCTGCCTCAGCGAGGCCTCGGCTTGCGCATCGCGCTCAGGATCGTCGTCCACGAAATGCACAGGCCGGCCCATCACCACGCGACGGGGTGCGGTGCCCAGGCTTTGGGTGGCACGCTCACGCAGGCTGGCCAAAAAAGTGCCGATGATGTCCTGAAAACTGATCTGCTGGTGGTTGATCTGCGTGGTTTCCATCAACAAGGGGCTGCCCAACAGGCTTTTGAGCGACCGCATCAAGCGGCCTTCAGTGCCTTCTAGGTAATGCTTGACGGCATCGCGACCGAAGTGGGTGCTGTGGTCCTCGGCGTTGTAGAACACCGCCGTGGGCATGGCCAGGGCTTCGCCTTCCAACGCAATCAGCCGCGCAGCGCCTTGCGCACTGGCCCAGGCCATGGCCGAGTTGGAGGTGCCGAAATCAATGCCGAGCGTGCCGAAGGGGGGAGACATCATGGATGGGGTGCGTGGACGAGGGTTTGAGCCTGGAGGTGAAAAGGCATGACATGCAGCGACATGTTTTGAGGACTGGGCATTTTGCCACTTGGCTTTGTTCGGCCAGGCCTTCTCTGACATTTGGCAAGGGGCCGCGCCATTGACTGGCGCATGCGTCACAAATTGATCTGGGCATTGCATTCAGCGCAAGATTCAGCAACGCCGAGTTGCGCGATGTTTTTGTGCATTGAGGCCAGTTCCGACGGGACCACTGCACAAAATTCGAACCAGCGCCTCTTTTTGGTATAGATTCGAAGGCTTTAAAAAGCCCAATCCCATGACCGATATCCAGCCTGCCGCCCCCCGCCCCGAATTGCCCGATCACCTGTCGATCGATGTTCGCAGTCCGCACCACGTGCGCGCCGTGTTTGAACACGACATCGGGATTCGCTTCAATGGCAAGGACCGCACGGATGTGGAGGAATATTGCATCAGCGAAGGATGGGTCAAGGTGCCGGCAGGCAAGACACTGGACCGCAAAGGACAGCCGCTGCTGATCAAGCTCAAGGGCAAGGTCGAGGTGTTTTACCGCTGAGTTGCTGCAGTTTCGTCCACCCATGATTCGGCCATGACTGTGACTGGCCATGTTCCGTTCGATGCGGTGGGGGCTTGGCAGCTTGCTGCAGGTGAGCGCCAGACAACGACGGGACTACTTTGAGACAAGGACATTTGGCATGAACGCATTTCAATGGCCCCAAAGCGTGACGGTCCGCGAAGTGGGCCTGCGCGATGGTTTGCAAAGCATCGCCCGCACGCTGCCCACCGCGCAAAAGCTGCAGTGGATTCAGGGCGCTTACAACGCAGGCATCCGCGAAATCGAAGTGGGCTCGTTCGTGCCCCCCAAACTGTTGCCGCAACTGGCCGACACGGCCGAGTTGGTGGCCTTTGCCAAAAGCCTGCCTGGCCTGTGCGTGTCGGTGCTGGTACCCAACCTAAAGGGGGCCGAGCGGGCCATGGACAGTGGCGCCGACTGGATGCTGCTGCCCTTGTCGGTCAGTCATGCGCACAGTCTGGCCAATCTGCGCAAGGCGCCCGACGACGTGGTGACTGAAATCGGCGCCATCATCGAAGCCCGTCGGGCACGCGGCTCGGCGATCCGCATCGAAGTGGGCATGAGCACCGCGTTTGGCTGCACGATTCAGGGCCGGGTCGATGCGGACGAGGTGTTGCGCCTGCTGCAGACCGTGTTGGCGCTGGGGCATGGGCATGGGGTTGACCGGGTGGGCTTGGCCGACACGGTGGGCTATGCCGATCCGCGCCAGGTCGGTGAGCTGTTTGCCCGGGCGCGCGAAGTGGCGGGCGACCAGCTTGGCTGTGGACACTTCCACGACACGCGCGGCTTGGGCCTGGCCAACGTCATGGCCGCATTGCAAGCCGGTGAAACGCGCTTTGACGCCTGCCTGGCTGGCATTGGCGGCTGTCCACACGCGCCAGGCGCCAGCGGCAACGTGGCCACAGAAGACCTGGTGTACCTGATGGGCAGCATGGGCATTGCGACAGGCATCGACTGGGATGCCCTGATCACTCTGCGCGCCCAAGTGGCCCAGTGGCTTGCGGGAGAATGTCTGCATGGCAGCATCGCCCAAGCGGGCTTGCCCAAAACGTATTTGAAATCACCCCAGGGATTGCAGGCAGCATGAATTCCACAGTCAAAAAACTCCCGCTCGAAGGCCTTCGGGTAGTCGAGTTCACCCACATGGTCATGGGCCCCACCTGCGGCATGGTGCTGGCCGACATGGGGGCAGAGGTCATCAAGGTGGAGCCCATCGAAGGCGACCGCACCAGGCATTTGCTGGGTTCGGGTGCGGGTTTTTTCCCGATGTTCAACCGGAACAAAAAAAGCATCCAGTTGAATTTGCAGTCGCCAGAAGGTGCCGAGATGGCACGCAAACTGTGCGCCACGGCCGATGTGGTGGCCGAGAACTTCAAGCCTGGCTCCATGGCCAAGTACGGCCTGGACTACGCCAGTCTGTCGGCCAAGGACCCGAAGATCATTTATGCCAGCCTCAAGGGCTTTTTGCCTGGCCCGTATGACCACCGCACGGCCTTGGACGAAGTGGTGCAGATGATGGGTGGCCTGGCCTACATGACCGGCCGCCCCGGCGACCCGCTGCGCGCAGGCACCAGCGTGAACGACATCATGGGCGGCATGTTTGGCGCCATCGGCGTGTTGGGCGCGCTCATTCAGCGCGGCATCACCGGGCGCGGGCAAGAGATCCAGTCGGCCTTGTTTGAAAACAACGTTTTTCTGGTGGGCCAGCACATGCTGCAATACGCCATCACCGGTGTGGCGGCCGAGCCCATGCCCAATCGGATTTCGGCCTGGGCGGTCTACGACGTGTTCACCGTCAAGCACAACGAACAAATCTTTTTGGCCGCTGTGAGCGATGCGCAATGGGCCACCTTCTGTGACGTGCTGGGCTATGCCGATCTCAAGGCCGATCCCCGGTACTTCGACAACAACGCCCGTGTGTCGCTGCGTACCGAGTTGATTCCTGAACTGCGCCGCCGTCTGGCGGTGTTCACCGCTGCCGAATTGACGGCCGTTTTTGAAAAAGCCGGTTTGCCTTTTGCGCCCATTGTCAAACCCGAAGAACTGTTCGACGACCCGCACCTGCAGGCCACGGGCGGCCTGGCCGATGTGCGCCTGACCGATGGCCCCAAGGCGGGGCAAACCGCGCGCGCTGCGCTGTTTCCTTTCACCATGGACGGGCAGCGCCTGGGTGTGCGCCACCAGCCACCCAAGCAAGGCGAAAACACCGACGAGTTGCTGCAAAGTCTGGGCCTGAGCGCCGCCGAAATTGAGCGCCTGCGCGCACTCAAGGCCGTGGCCTGAACGGTTGACGCCATCGTCCTTAAAATGACCCATTCACATCACAAAGAGAGACAAACCATGAAACACCCCATTACACGACGCACGGCTTTGTCGGCATTGGCATCGGCTGCGGCAATGGCTGTGCCCGGATTGGCCCTGGCGCAGGCTGACCGGCCCGTCAAGTTCATCTTGCCCAACGCCACTGGCTCGGGCGTGGACACCATCACCCGCACTGCGGCACCGGCACTGGGCCGTGCACTGGGTACCAGCGTGGTGGTTGAAAACCAGGCAGGTGCCAGCGGCATCATTGGCCTGCAGGCCATGGCTAAAAATGCACCCGATGGCTTCACCTTGTCGGTGGTCTCGAACAACGTGGTGATCTTTCCGAGCGTGATCAAGAACCTGCCGTTCGAGATGCCGGGCGATTTCACACCCATCGCTTTGGTGGGTGCAACGCCCCTGGTGCTGGTGGCTAATCCGCAGCGCGTGCCTGCGACCAGTGGCCGTGAATTCATCGCTGCACTCAAGGCAAAACCCGATGGCTTCAACTTTGGCTCGGGCGGCACCGGCACCATCTTGCACCTGGCAGCCGAGATGTTCGTCGACGAAGCCGGGGTCAAAGCCCGCCACATTCCCTACAAAGGCGTGGGCCCGATGGTCGCCGATCTGCTGGGCGGCCAGATTGATTTCGCGGTGGTGGCCCTGCCCAGTGTGCAGCAGCACATCAAGAGTGGCGCGCTCAAGGCGGTGGGCATGTGTGGTGACAAGCGCAACGCCGCCGCGCCCGACGTCCCGACTTTTGTCGAACAAGGCTTGCCCGGTTACGTGATCGACGCCTGGTTTGGCGTGCTTGGCCCCAAGGGCATGAGTGCACCCGTGGTGAAAAAAGTCCACGATGCGCTGGTCACCGCCTTCAATGACCCGGCCGTCAAGGAGGCCATGGCCAAACAGGGCAACACCATTGCCATCAGCTCGGTCGAGCAGGCGCAGAAAGCTTTCCGCTCTGAGATGGAGCGCTTTGCCGCGTTGGTTAAAAAGGTCGGTATCGAGCCGCAATAAAGCTTGTGGTCGTCGCTTGACATTTAGTGATCAGGCGACGACCATGCGTTCATGGCCATCCAGGTTTTGATTTTCGGTATCCACCTCGCGCGCAGCACGCGGGGCAAGCCCTGCGCACCGCCGCGGGCTTTTTAAGCACCCCCCTTTTTGCTTGACCGATTTCATGTCGGGCCCCGCTCATATAGCAGCGTGGCCCGGTTCATTACTGGAGATTTTCATGACCGATTTGTTTGACAACCCCATGGGTTTGTGTGGTTTTGAGTTCGTCGAATTTGCATCCCCTGTCCCCAACACGCTGGAACCCCTGTTCGAAAAAATGGGCTTCACGCTGGTGGCCAAACACCGCTCCAAAGACGTCGTGCTTTACCGTCAGGGCGACATCAATTTCATCGTCAACCGCGAACCCAAAAGCCTGGCGGGCTATTTCGCGGCCGAGCATGGGCCCTGCGCCTGTGCGCTGGCGTTTCGGGTGAAGGACTCGCACCTGGCGTATTCCCGTGCGATCGAATTGGGCGCACAACCGGTGGAAATTCCGACTGGCCCCATGGAATTGCGTCTGCCCGCCATCAAGGGCATTGGCGGTGCGCCGCTTTATCTGATCGATCGCTTCGAAGACGGCAAGAGCATCTACGACATCGATTTTGAATTCATCGAAGGGGTGGATCGCCACCCGCCCGGGCATGGCCTGAAGATCATCGACCACCTGACGCACAACGTGTACAAGGGCCGCATGGCTTTCTGGGGCCAGTTCTACGAAAAGATCTTCAACTTCCGCGAGATCCGATACTTCGACATCCAGGGCACACACACTGGCCTCACCAGCCGCGCCATGACCGCGCCCGATGGCATGATCCGCATTCCTTTGAACGAAGAGTCGGGCAAGACGGGCGGTCAGATTGAAGAGTTCCTGATGCAGTTCAACGGCGAAGGCATCCAGCACATTGCCCTCTTGACTGACGACATTTTGAAGAGCGTGGACGCTTTGCAGATGGCGGGGATCCCGCTCATGACCGCACCCAATGACATCTATTACGCGATGCTCGAAGAGCGCCTCAAAGGCCATGGCGAACCGGTGCCCGACTTGCAGGCACGGGGCATATTGATGGATGGCTCGACCGCGAATGGTGAAAAGCGTTTGCTGTTGCAAATTTTCAGCCAGACGCTGCTCGGCCCGGTGTTCTTTGAGTTCATTCAGCGCAAAGCCGATGAGGGCTTTGGCGAAGGCAACTTCAAGGCTTTGTTTGAAAGCCTGGAGCGCGATCAGATACTGCGTGGTGTCATCACGGCGGCCACCCCGGGATCGTGAGGCGCTGGCCAGGCCTCTCTGGCCAGGATATGACGATCAGGATCACTGGATTCCCCGGGCCTTGCTCGGCGCAATCGCGCGGGCAGCTCTTTTTCTAAGTCGCGAAAGTGACAATTTTGGCGATTCAAACACGGCGCCTGCACTTCATCCCGGTTGTGTGACCGTGCGCTTTTGGTCACATTAGAAGCTTGGCAAGCTCACCAGGAGATTTCGCACATGAAGCTGAACGTCAACGGTAAAAATCACGCGCTCGATGTTGAACCTGAAATGCCCTTGCTTTGGGCTTTGCGCGATGAGCTCGACATCAAGGGACCCAAATTTGGCTGCGGCATTGCCCAGTGCGGCTCGTGCACGGTGCTCGTCAACGGGGAGCCTGTTCGATCTTGCGCCTACCCGGTGTCGGGTGCCGCCGGGCAAAAGGTGATCACCATCGAAGGCCTGGCTGACAAAGGCAAGCTGCACGCCGTTCAGCAGGCCTGGATCGACCACCAGGTGCCGCAGTGCGGTTATTGCCAAGGAGGGCAGATGCTCGCTGCAGTGGCCTTGCTCAAGAAAAAGCCCAAACCCACCGACGAAGACATCGATGCGGCCATGAGCAATATTTGCCGATGCGGTACTTACGCCCGCATCCGTACCGCCATTCACGCTGCCGCCAAGAAAGGGACCCGCGCATGAGCACCCCGGACCAGAACATCGGCATGGACCGCCGCCACTTTCTTAAAGTCACCAGCACCGCTGCCGCAGGCTTGTCTGTGGGGTTTTTCGTCCCGCAGTCAGCACAGGCGGCAGACACCCCCCAGCTGAATGTCTGGGTCGAGATTGAACCCAACGACACCATCGTAATCCGTTACGCCCGTGCTGAAATGGGCCAGGGCAGCATGACCTCGGCGCCCATGATCATTGCTGAAGAACTTGAAGCCGACTGGAAAAAAGTCCGCGTGGAATACGCCACAGCGCATGAAAACCTGCGCACCAAGCGGGCCTATGGCGACATGGCCTCAGTGGGCAGCCGCACGATCCGCAATTCTCAGGAATACCTGCGCAAGGCAGGCGCCACGGGGCGCGAGATGCTGGTCGCAGCCGCTGCACAGCAGTGGGGCGTGCCCGCCAGTGAATGCAAGGCCGCATTGAGCAAAGTCACCCACATGCCCAGCAAGCGCAGCCTGAGCTACGGCAAGCTGGCCGCTGCTGCTGCCAAACTGGAAGCCCCCAAAGACGTCAAGCTCAAAGACCCGAAAGACTGGACGCTGATCGGCAAGCCCATTCCGCGTGTGGACATTCCGGACATTGTCACGGGGCGCACCCGCTATGGCATAGATGCACAAGTGCCCGGTATGTTGCACGCGGCGATCGCTGCCTGCCCCGTTTTCAATGGAACGGTCAAGACCATGGATGCCTCCAAGGTTGAAAACCGACGGGGCATCGTCAAGGTGCTCAATCTGGGCACCTTTGTGGCGGTGGTTGCAGACAACTGGTGGCGCGCCAAGGAAGCTTTGCGCGAAGTCGCTGTGGATTGGGATGTGGGCGAGCACGGCACGCTCAGCAGCGCCGCCATCATGGCCCATTTCAAGGCGGGCATGGCGCAGACCGAGCTGGCTGTGGCCCGCAACGATGGCCAAACCGCCGAGGCGCTGGGCAAGGCCGCCAAGGTGGTCGAGGCCGAGTACTTCACCCCCTACCTGGCCCACGCCACCATGGAGCCCATGGTCTGCACCGCCTGGTTGCAGGGCGACAAGCTGGACATCTGGTGCTCGACCCAGAACCCCGAGGCCACCCTGGCCGTGGGTGCGGCCACTGCAGGTGTGCCGCAAGCCAACGTCAAAGTGCACCCGATGCAACTTGGCGGTGGTTTGGGTCGCAAGAGCCCGCAAGACTTCACGCGCCAGGCCGTCACGATCGCCAAGGCCATGCCAGGCAAGGCCATCAAGATGCTGTGGTCCCGTGAAGAAGAAATTCAGCATGGCCTGTACCGGCCCGCCAGCCTGATGCGTTTCAAGGCGGGGCTGAACGCCAATGACAAGGTGGATGCGCTGCACATTCGGGTCAGTGCACCCTCCATTCTGGCGACGCTGCTCAAGCTGCCCTTGCCCAAGGGCGTGGATGGCCAGGCGGTCGCCTGCTTCAATGACCATCCCTACGACATCCCCAACACCTTGGTTGATTACGCGCAGCGCAACACCAATGTACCCGTGGGTTTCTGGCGCACGGTGGGGCATTCACAAAACCCTTACGGGCGTGAATGTTTCATTGACGAATTGGCCCAGACCGCAGGCCAGGACCCGGTGGCCTATCGCCTGGCCATGTTGCCCAACAACGAAAAAGCCAACCGCGACCGGGCGATCTTGCTGGCGGTGACACAGGCTGCGGGCTGGGACAAAAAGCCGCCGACAGGCATGTCCCGTGGCGTGGCCGTCACCGATGGCTATGGCAGCTGGACGGCGTGTGTGTGTGAGGTCTCGGTGAATGCCAAGAACGAAGTCAAGATTCACCGGGTGGTGATCGGCATCGACCCGGGTTATGCCGTCAATCCCGACAACATCGTGGCCCAGTTCCAGGGCAGCGTGGTGCATGGGCTGACGGCCATTTTCTGGGGCGAAAACACCATCAAGGAAGGGCGTGTTGAGCAATCGAACTTCCACGACTACCGCATGATGCGTTTGAACGAAATGCCCAAGGTGGAGGTGGTGATTGCGCCGACAGGTGGCTTCTGGGGTGGCGTGGGTGAACCTGCACAGGCGCCTTTGGCGCCTGCTTTGGTCAATGCGATTTCGGCAGCGCTGGGCAAACGCATCCGTTCTTTGCCGCTGAAAAACCATGGGCTGAGTTTGGCGCGCGCATGAACTTGTCTGCAGCCGCACTGGCCTGGGGCCTGGTGGGCTGTGCCGGGATTGTGCAGGCTTGGGCGCAAGCCCCGGTGGCCACGGAAAGGGCGGCAGCCTCGGTGGAGCGGGGGCGCGCTTTGCTTTTGCAAAGGCAGGACACGGGTTGTGTGCTGTGTCACCAAATTCCGGGCTTGCCCGCAGGCGGGGCAATCGGACCGTCCTTGCACGGCCTGGCCGAACGCAGCACACTCTCGCAAGCCCGCTTGCACATTGCTGATGCACGGCGCTTTAACCCGCAAACCATCATGCCCGCCTACCTCAGCACCGAAGGCCTGCACAATGTCGCAGCGGGCCTGCAGGGGCAAACCATCTTGACCCCGCAGTCCCTGGAAGACATCCTCGTTTATCTGTTTCAACCGACAGCCCGAACCCCGGTGATCGCCCCATGAAACTTGTGCAAACTTCGCGTCGAATTTGGCTGAAGCACGGTTCGCGCCTTGCCCTGAGCTGGGCGGCGTTGCAGGGTTGGCCCACACAGGCCCAGAAGATGGAATCCGGCAAATTGATGACATTGGCGCAAATGCTCGAGCCGATCACGCAAGGCGCGAAACTGCTGGAGCGTGATGTGCGCATCAACGCCCCGGTCCTGGCCGACAACGGTTCTCTGGTGCCACTGGGCGTCCAGGTGCAAAGCCCCATGACCGCGCAAGACCATGTGACCCATGTGCATTTGCTGTCGCAACGCAACCCGGTCACGCGCATGGCGGTTTTCCACTTGGGGCCCTGGAGCGGCCGTGCCGAGGTCTCGACGCGCGTGCGCCTGGCGGGGTCGCAAACCGTGGTCGCGCTGGCACGTTTGTCCAGTGGTGAGTTTCGTTTCGGGCAGATGGACATCATCGTCACCGAGTCGGCTTGCGTGGACGCGTCATGAACCTGGCGCGCATCCAATGGCCTGAGCGCATTACTGCAGGTGATGTGGTGAAGGTGCGTCTGCTGGTTCAGCACCCCATGGACACGGGGTATTTGTACGACCTGTTGGGCAAGCTGGTGCCGCGCAATGTGATCACTTTGCTGACCTGCACATTGGGTCAGCAAGAAGTGTTTCGGGCCGAGCCTTCTTCAGGAATTGCCGCCAACCCACTTTTCGAATTTTTCGTACGTGCATCAGAAACAGCCGAAATGCGGGTTGAGTGGGAGGATGACCGGGGCAAACGAGGCGAGTTTCGGCAGACCATGACGGTCCTGCCATCGACCGCGAGGTGAGACCGATGTGCCGTTGGTGGCTGGTGGCCTTGGCGTGCATGGCGCTACAGGTCGCCATGGCCCAGCCCCTTCCTTTGAGCCGTGCCTTGCCTTTGGCAGACCTGAAGTCGGGGCTGTATTTTTCGGGCAAGGATGTTCAAACCCTGCAGGCCGATGAGTTTGCCAACCCGGCCCAGCTCTGGTTAAGCCAGGGCGCTGCGCTGTGGGGCCGGGCCAGTGTCGTCAACGGGAAAGCATGCCTGAGTTGTCATGGCAACGTGAGCAGTATGAAAGGCGTGGCCACGCGTTACCCCGCCATTGACCCTGCGAGCGGCCGGCTGTTTAACCTGGAAGACCGCATCAACCACTGCAGCACCCGTCACCAGCAGGCAGCGCCCATGTCTCCCGAATCAGATGCTTTGCTGGGCCTGAGCTTGCTGGTTACCCAAGCCTCCAAGGGCTTGCCATTGCGCGTGGACATTGACGGCGCGGCGCGTCCCAATTTTCAAGCGGGTGCCAGTTTGTTCGTGCAGCGCCAGGGGCAACTCAACTTGTCCTGTGCGCAATGTCACGACCAAAATTTTGGCCAGCGCCTGTACACCGATCTGTTGAGCCAGGGCCAGCCCAATGCGCACCCGGTGTACCGCCTTGAATGGCAAAAACCGGGCTCACTGGAGCGGCGTCTGCGCAGTTGTTATGCCGGCGTTCGCGCTGAAATACCGCCTTGGGGCGCTGCGGAAATGCGGCAATTGGCGCTGTACCTGATGTGGCGCGGTGAAGGTTTGCCCATCGAGGTGCCGGCTGTGCGCAAGTGATCAGACCGCCCCGTTGCAGACCCGCAGCACTTGCTCGCCATAGGCTTCGAGCTTCTTCACGCCCAAGCCGCTGATGCCTTGCAAGTCACCAAGACTTTGCGGTGCGTGTTCGGCAATCGCGGCCAGTGTGGCGTCGTGGAAGATCACATACGCTGGCAGGTTGTGTTCCTTGGCCACCTCGGCCCGCCAGGCCTTGAGGTTGATGTAGCGCACCAACGCGTCTTGCCCCAGATTGGCTGCAGCGGGGCTCTGGGTGCGAGGGCGCGTGCGCTTGTCGGCGCGCTGGCTGGTGGATTCGCGCAACTGCACCGGCACATCGCCTTTGAGAACAGCACGCGAGGCGTCGGTTAGGTGCAGTGTGCTGAAGCCGTCTTCGGTGTGCACCTGCAAAGCGCTCACCGCGATCAATTGACGCATCACGGCGCGCAATTGTTGTTCGCTGTACTCGGCCCCCAAGCCAAAGGTGCTGATGCTTTCGTGGCCGCGCTGGACCACCTTGTCGGTTTTCTTGCCGCGCACGATGTCCATGGTGTGGCCTGCGCCAAAGCTGTGGCCACTCGACTGATGGGTGCGGTACACGGTGGACAGCAGTTTGCGCGCCGCATCGGTGCCATCCCACACTTCGGGGGGGTGAAGACAGTTGTCGCAGTTGCCGCAATACGGCATGTACACGCCTTGACTGCTCTCGGTTTGACCTGTGTAGGTTTCGTCAAAGTAGCTCAGCAAGCGCACCCGGCGGCAGTCGGTTGCTTCGGCCAGGGCCAGCAGCGCGTCAAGCTTGCCGCGCATGGCCTGTTTGAATTCTTCGCCCGCCGGGCTTTCGTCGATCATGCGGCGCTGGTTCACCACGTCTTGCAGGCCATAAGCCATCCACGCGTCGGACGCCAGCCCGTCGCGCCCGGCACGACCCGTTTCTTGGTAGTAACCTTCGATGTTTTTGGGCATGTCCAGGTGCGCCACAAAACGCACATCGGGTTTGTCGATGCCCATGCCGAAAGCGATGGTGGCCACCATCACCACGCCTTCTTCGCGCAAAAATTCGTTCTGGTGGCGCTGGCGCATGTCGGCGGGCAGCCCTGCGTGGTAAGGCAGCGCATGGACGCCCGCCTCGCACAGCATCGCCGCTATTTCTTCGACCCGCTTGCGCGATTGGCAATAGACCACGCCCGCTTCCTCGGTGTGTTCGCGCTCGATGAAGCGAAGCAGTTGGGTGCTGGCCTCTTTTTTCTCGACGATGGTGTAGCGGATGTTCGGCCTGTCAAAGCTGCTGATGAACAGCTCGGCGCTTTCGAGTTGCAGGCGCTCGACAATGTCGGCGCGCGTCAGCGCATCGGCGGTGGCCGTGAGCGCCACACGGGGCACACCGGGGTAGCGCTCGTGCAGCACCGACAGGCCCCGGTATTCGGGCCGGAAGTCGTGGCCCCACTGGCTGACGCAATGCGCTTCATCGATCGCAAACAGGCTCAGCAGACCGCGTTCTTGCAGCGAATCCATCTGCGCCAGAAAGCGGCCATTGGTCACCCGCTCGGGCGCGGCATACAGCAGCGTGATGTCGCCGCGCAGCAATCGCCGCTCGATGTCGCTGGCTTCTTCACTGGTCAGGGTGGAGTTGAGAAACGCGGCGCTCACACCCGCTTCGTGCAGTGCGCCCACCTGGTCATGCATCAGCGCAATCAGCGGCGAGACCACCACCGTGATGCCACGGCCTGCCCGCTGGCGTGCAATGGCAGGAATCTGGTAACACAGCGACTTGCCCCCACCCGTGGGCATGAGCACCAGCGCATCGCCCCCCGCAGCCACATGGTCAATGATGGCTTGCTGCGGGCCACGAAAAGCGTCGTAGCCAAAAATTTCGCGCAGGATGGGGAGGTGGGGGGACACGTGGGGTGGGGCAGCTTTTGAAGGGGTGATTGTCCGCTATTGGACTGCGTTTACCATCGGAACCCATGCACACCTCTGCCCTTGTCCTGTTTTCTGGTGGTCAGGATTCCACCACCTGCCTGGCCCACGCCCTCTCGCGGTATGAGCGCGTCGAAACACTGGCATTCGACTATGGCCAGCGCCACAAGGTGGAGTTGGACGCCCGCCTGCACGTGCTGGCGGCCATGCGGGGGCGTTTTCCGATGTGGGCTTCCAAAATGGGGGAAGACCATTTGCTGGATGCCGGCATTCTGGGTCAGATCAGCGACACCGCCTTGACCCGCGACACGGCCATCGAGATGCAAAGCTCGGGCTTGCCCAACACCTTTGTGCCGGGGCGCAACCTTTTGTTCCTGACGCTGGCCGCAGCCCTGGCTTACCGGCGTGGCTTGCAGGTGATTGTCACGGGCGTGTGCGAGACCGATTTTTCGGGCTACCCCGATTGCCGCGACGACACCATGAAGGCCATGCAAGTGGCGCTGTCGCTGGGCATGGACCGCAAACTGCTGATCGAAACCCCGCTCATGTGGATCGACAAGGCCCAGACCTGGCAGTTGGCACACGACCTGGGCCAAAAAGCCGACCCGGCGCAAGGCGGGCAAGCGCTGGTGGACTTGATCGTGGAACACACCCACACCTGCTACTTGGGTGAGCGCACGCAGCGGCACGACTGGGGTTATGGCTGCGGCCAGTGCCCAGCGTGTCAGCTCAGGGCCTCGGGCTTTGCGCGTTACCGTTAGCCTTGAGTTTCTTGCACAGGTTGTGGCTCAGCCTGCGCTCAATACACCCGTGGGCAGCGCATGGCGCTGGGCAAAGCGCGCACAGGCACCTTGCAGCCAGTCGGCAAACGCATCGCGGGCCGGGTGCTTGCCGCTCACTTGCGGAAGCAGCAGGTAATAGGCCGACGCATGCGGGCATTCGTGGACATGCGCCTGCACCAGTTCGCGCCGTTGCAGCAGCTGATCGGCAATCGAGCGGCGGCTGAGCGCCACGCCCATCCCCAAGCGGGTGGCTTCGAGCAGGTGGGTCGAGTCGGTAAAACCCATGTGGATGGCGGGCCGCTGCTCGCCGTTGTGGGCTTCTGGCAAATCGGCCAGCCAGGTGGCCCAGTTTTCACTGGCGTGCAGCAACGGCATCTGCATCACTTGTTGCAGCGTTTGCGGTGGCTCGGGCCCCAGCAGGGTGGGCGATGCCAGCAGCAGCAAGCTGTCACCCATCAGGGGGCGCACCTCGACTTCGGACCAGCGGCCATGACCAAAGCGGATTGCGCAGTCCACCTGTCCTTCGTTCAACGCCACATAGTCCATCGACCCGTGCAGCTGCAGCCGCACCTGCGGGTGCCAGCGTGTGAAGTCGGCCAGCCGGGGCAGCAACCAGCCGTTGGCAAACGAGGGCAGCACCGCCACGCGCAGGTCTTGGGTGTGGGCCTGAACCGGTCGTTGGCTGCGCACGCGTTCGGTCACGTCCACGATGTCCTGAAGGGCTTGTCGCACTTGGTAACCATAGATGCGGCCGGTGTCGGTCAGGGCCCAGCGGCGGCCGTTGCGCTCGATCAGGGGCACGGCCAAAAATTCTTCGAGTGCGCGGATCTGGTGGCTGCCTGCGCCTGGCGTCAGCTGAAGCTCTTCGGCGGCGGCATTGACCGAGCCTAGCCGCACCCACGCGGCAAAGGCACGCAATGCGGGCAAGGGCGGGGCGCGGCGGGTCATGTCAATGGAATTCGCTAATTGCTCGAAAAAAATGGAGGTCGGCGGCAGCCTGCGCTGCATAGACTGGTCAGTCTGGTGGCCCGAAAGCCATCAGTCTCTTAAAGTTTAACAAGGAAACTCACATGCTCATCGACGACCTGCGCGCCTTTCTGGCCGATTATTTTGAAGTCCTGCAAACCCAGGACATGGCCCTGTTTGACCGGGTGTTTCACAAAGACTGCGTGCTGTATTCCCAGCAGGATGGTCAGCAGGTTGTGCGCCCTTATGCGGCGTACCGCGAGATGGTGCAGGGCCGCCAATCACCCGCCTCGCGCGCTTACCCGCGCGATGAGCAAATCCTGCTGCTGGATGTGCTGTCGCCCACCATGGCGCTGGTCAAAGTGCGGCTGCGCCTGTTTGACAGCATCATGGAAGACCACCTCAACCTGATGCTGCACGAAGGCCGCTGGATGATTTATGCCAAGCACTTTTACCGGGTTGGCAGCGCGGTTTGAGCGGGCAATGGGTGTGTGGCCCGGATCTTTATAATTTCGGCCATGAACCGCCCTTGCTGATGCCCCATCTGCCGCCTGAAGCCTTCAGTGCTTGTGACTGGCTTAAAAAAGAACAGCAAGACTTTTGCAGCACGCAAAACCGGCACACGGGAGGCAGCTCGCCAGACCGCGCAAGCCATTGTTTTTTAGCAGACACCCCATGAAACCCCTGAACTACACCCGCGCCCAGGCGCTGCCCGAGATCCTGAAACACCGCATTGCCATCCTCGACGGGGCGATGGGCACCATGATCCAGCGCTTCAAGCTGACCGAGGCCGACTACCGGGGGGAGCGCTTCAAAGACTTCCCCAAAGACGTTAAGGGCAACAACGAGCTGCTGAGCATGACCCGGCCCGATGTGGTCCGTGACATCCACGAAGGCTATCTGGCCGCCGGTGCCGACCTGATCGAGACCAACACCTTTGGCGCAACCACCATCGCCCAGGCCGACTACGACATGCAGCACCTGGCCCGGGAGATGAATCTGGCTTCGGCAAAATTAGCCCGCGCTGCCTGCGACAAGTACTCGACGCCTGAAAAGCCCCGTTTTGTGGTCGGTGCTTTGGGCCCCACGCCCAAAACCGCCAGCATCAGCCCCGACGTGAACGACGCCGGTGCCCGCAACGTGAATTTCGAGGAGTTGCGCGCGGCTTACTTTGAGCAGGTCGAGGCCTTGGTGGAAGGCGGCTCGGATGTGCTGCTGGTCGAAACCATTTTTGACACACTCAACGCCAAGGCCGCGCTGTTTGCGATTGAAGAATTTTTCGAGAAGAGCGGTGAGCGTTTGCCCCTCATCATCAGCGGCACCGTCACCGATGCGTCGGGCCGCATCTTGAGCGGCCAGACCGTCACCGCTTTCTGGCACAGCGTGCGCCACGCGCACCCGCTGGCCATCGGCCTGAACTGCGCCCTGGGGGCCACACTCATGCGCCCCTACATCCAGGAGCTGAACAAAGTGGCAGGTGACACCTTCATCAGTTGCTACCCGAATGCGGGCTTGCCCAACCCCATGAGCGATACCGGGTTTGATGAGACCCCTGAAGTGACCAGCCGTTTGCTGCACGAGTTTGCCGCCGAAGGCCTGGTCAATATCGTCGGGGGTTGCTGCGGCACCACGCCAGACCACATCGGCGCCATCACCCGGGCGGTCGCGCCGTTGGCGCCGCGCCATGTGCACAGCGGCTTCTTTTACAAAGAAGCGGCATAAGCGGCATTTGCTGGTCGACCTCAGTCTTCCAGCAACAGCCGCCGCAGCTCCGCCAGCTCTTGCGGGCTCAGCCCGATCGCGCCGTGCAAATAGCCGGGCATGCCGCCGTGCTGCGCATCCACCATCTCAAACGCGGCGTTCAAAAATTCGGGTTGTACCTGCCACAGCACCTGCATCACATGTGGGTGCCCCAGTCCTTCCATTCGCGCATCGCGCTTGTAAAGCTGGTTGGTGAGCAGATAGTCGTGCTCGATGGTGGGACGGTCCACCCCCAGGGCTGACAACAGCAAGGCCGCAGCAAATCCCGTGCGGTCTTTGCCTGCCGTGCAGTGAAACACCTGGGGCGTGGATTGCGCCAGCAAATGCTTCAAAAACCGGCCGAAAGTGTCCGCGTTGTGGTTGACAAAATTGCGGTAGGTCTCGCGCATCAGCTCCACCGTTTCTTCGGTGGTGGGCACGATGCCTTGAGCTGTCAGCGCCTGCATGCGGGCAATCACAGTGGGCTCGATCGTCAGCGCGACGCGCTGCACACCAGGAATGGCATAGGGCGTGGCCGTGTATTCGGCCACCCCCCGAAAGTCCAGGCTGTGCTGCACCCCCAGTGCCTGCAAATGCCCCAGGTCTTTGGGCGTCAGTCCCGCCAGATGGTCCGACCGAAACACATGGCCGCGTCGCACGCGGCGACCCTCGGCATTGCGGTAACCGCCGACATCGCGAAAGTTCGAGGCGCCTTGCAGCAGGGCGGGTGTAAACGGGGTCATGACAGCCAAATGGTTGAAGAGTTCCACCATTGTCGAGGCCAGAGGTTTGCGCCGCGGTTGCTGCAGGCGACAAGCCCTGCTTTCACTGGTGAATTCAAGCTTCTGCAGCATTGCAGCGGCCCGGGTAAAATCTGCGCTTCCCCAAGGAGCGTTGCAGCCCGCCGCCGTCTAGGTGCAGCAGGTCAGGCTTGGGGCCGTTCAATGTCTGAATGATCTTGCACAACGACGCTCACCTGTAAGCCCAAGGTGAGCCCGTGTCTGTTGTCGCTACTGAAACCGTTTCTGTTCCCCCCCTGAAGTTGTCCGGTCTGGAGCCTGTCGCCATCGGCAGCGATTCGCTGTTTGTCAACGTCGGTGAGCGTACCAACGTGACCGGCTCCAAGGCATTTGCCCGCATGATTTTGAATGGCGAGTACGAGCAAGCCTTGGCCGTGGCGCGCCAGCAGGTGGAAAACGGCGCCCAAATCATCGACGTCAACATGGACGAAGCCATGTTGGACAGCCAGGCGGCGATGGTGCGTTTTTTGAACCTGATGGCTGGCGAGCCCGACATTGCCCGCGTGCCAGTGATGGTGGATTCTTCCAAGTGGTCGGTGATTGAAGCCGGCTTGCGTTGCATCCAGGGCAAGGGCATCGTCAATTCGATCAGCATGAAAGAAGGCCTGCAAGAGTTCAAGCGCCAGGCCACGCTGGTCAAGCGCTACGGTGCGGCAGCTGTGGTGATGGCGTTCGATGAAAAAGGCCAGGCCGACACTTACGAACGCAAGATCGAAATTTGCGAGCGCGCTTACCGCGTGCTGGTGGACGAGGTGGATTTTCCGCCCGAAGACATCATATTTGACCCCAATATTTTTGCGATTGCCACTGGCATCGAGGAGCATGACAACTACGCGGTGGATTTCATCAACGCCACCCGCTGGATCAAGCAACACCTGCCGGGTGCCAAGGTGTCGGGCGGCGTGTCCAACGTGTCTTTCAGCTTCCGCGGCAATGACCCGGTGCGCGAAGCCATCCACACCGTTTTCTTGTACCACGCCATCCAGGCGGGCATGGACATGGGCATTGTGAACGCGGGCATGGTGGGTGTGTACGACGACCTCGAGCCCACGCTGCGTGAACGCGTGGAAGACGTGGTGCTGAACCGCCGCCCCGATGCCGGTGAGCGTCTGGTTGAAATCGCTGACAGCGCCAAAGGCGCGGCCAAGGACGAAACCACCCGACTCGCATGGCGCGGCAACCCCGAGGCGCCGGTGACCGTGGCCCAGCGCCTTTCGCACGCTCTGGTGCACGGCATCACCGACTTCATCACCGATGACACCGAAGAGGCTTACCGCGGAATTTTGGCCACGGGTGGTCGCCCGCTGCATGTGATCGAAGGCCCGCTGATGGACGGCATGAACGTGGTCGGCGACCTGTTCGGCCAGGGCAAGATGTTTTTGCCGCAAGTGGTCAAAAGTGCCCGCGTGATGAAGCAGGCTGTGGCGCATTTGCTGCCCTACATCGAGGCCGAGAAATTGGCCCAAGAAGCCGCCGGACATGACGTGAAGGCCAAAGGCAAGATCGTGATCGCCACCGTCAAGGGCGATGTGCACGACATCGGCAAAAACATCGTCACCGTGGTTTTGCAGTGCAACAACTTTGAAGTCGTCAACATGGGTGTGATGGTGCCCTGCCACGAAATTCTGGCCAAGGCCAAGGCAGAAAATGCCGACATCATCGGCCTGTCGGGTTTGATCACGCCCAGCCTCGAAGAGATGCAGTACGTGGCCAGCGAGATGGAAAAAGACCCTTACTTCCGTGAGCGCCAGATGCCGCTGCTGATTGGAGGCGCGACCTGCAGCCGCGTCCACACCGCCGTGAAAATTGCGCCCAACTACAGTGGGCCGGTGATGTATGTGCCCGATGCTTCACGCAGTGTGAGCGTGGCGCAAGGCTTGCTGTCCGAGCAAGCGACCAAATACATCGCCGAGCTGAACGCCGACTACATCAAGGTGCGTGAACTGCACGCCAACAAAAAGCAAACCCCCCTGTGGACGCTGGCGCAAGCCCGCGCCAACAAGACGCCCATCGACTGGGCCAAGGCCGTGCCCGCAGCGCCCAAGTTCATAGGTCGCCGGGTCTTTAAAAACTTCGACCTGGCCGAGATCGCGCAGTACATCGACTGGGGCCCCTTCTTCCAGACCTGGGATTTGGCCGGGCCCTACCCCGCCATCCTGGACGACGAGATCGTGGGCGAACAAGCCCGTAAGGTGTTGGCCGATGGCCAAGCCATGCTGCAAAAAATCATCGATGGCCGCTGGCTGACTGCCAACGCGGTGCTGGGCCTGTACCCCGCCAACACGGTGAACGACGATGACATCGCGCTGTACACCGATGCGTCGCGCAGCCAGGTGGCCATGACCTGGCGTGGCCTGCGTCAGCAGACCGAGAAGCAGCGTATTGAAGGCGTGATGCGCCCCAGCCGTTGCCTGGCCGATTTTGTGGCGCCACAGGGCAGCGCCAATGACCATGTGGGTGTGTTTGCTGTCACCGCCGGCATTGGCGCTGACAAACGCGCCGAGGCCTTTGAGGCTGCGCACGACGACTACAGCGCCATCATGCTCAAGTCGCTGGCCGACCGCTTGGCCGAAGCCCTGGCCGAATGTTTACACAAAAAAGTGCGCACCGATCTGTGGGGCTACGCCGCCGGTGAAGCGTTCAGTCACGAAGACCTGATTGCTGAAAAATACCAGGGCATCCGCCCTGCGCCCGGCTACCCCGCCTGTCCCGACCACAGCGCCAAAAAAGCAATGTTTGAGCTGCTCCATTGCGAAGACATCGGCATGGGCCTGACCGACAGCCTGGCCATGACCCCTGCAGCCAGCGTCTGTGGCTTTTACCTGGCACACCCCGATGCGCAGTATTTCAGTGTCGGCAAGTTAGGCGAAGACCAGGTCAGGGATTTGGCACAGCGCAGTGGTGTGGAAATCAAAGCCCTGCAGCGCTTATTGGCGCCAAATCTGTGAACACCATGCACCACTTCTGGACCGCCTGTGGTCACCAGCTCCTGACGCGCAACGAGCGCGGCTGGATGAGCCCCACGCCAGACTATTGGCGCTTGTGGTTGCAGCGCCCCGAGCTGGCGTTGGTGCCCGAATCGTGCAAAGCCGAAAAGCGCTTGCACCAGGCCTTGCTGGCAGCCCCTTTGGCGCTGGTAGCGCCTGGTGACCTGAAAGCCGTCAAGGACGACGATGCGCGGCAGAATTACGAACTCTTTTTGCGCTTTCGTGACAACGTGGAGGCGGCCGGCGCTCTCGAAGCGGCCTACATGGGCTGGATGCGCAGCGGCGATATCCAGTTGCCGCCACTGTTCATCGACTTGGTGGTCCAGGCCATTGTTTGCAATGTGTTGGACGGCGTAGAGGATGCCTGGACTTGGCGCGCTGCCGAGTTGCTGTTTCGGCGGCAGCGCATCACGGTCGAAGCCGGCCGGGTGTTGTCAGGTGACAGCGACACGCTGGACGCCTTGCAAGCCACAGGGGGTCTGGGTGAAATGGGCCGCCTGCTGATCGAAGGTGGTGCCCCGCTCAAGGCGGTTGATGTGAAGGTGCTGCACCAGGACAACGCGGCGCGGTATTTTGTGCAGCGCGAAGGCCTGGGTCGTTACGCGTTCTTGCTCGACATGACCCATGAAATCCGCAATGAATTGCCCCACGGGTTGATTTTGAGCATGGTCAATGCCCGTTCTGGCCTGAAAGCTTTGTCTTGGGTGCTGGCCCGCTGGGTGCAACACTTTCTGGGTGTGGCGGTGCAGATCGAAGCCGTGCAAAAAGTGGATGATCCGAGCTGGCGTTGGCACGTGGGGCTGGACGCCACAGCCACAGCGCTGCTCAATGACTTGTACGCGGGCCACGAGCTGGATGCCACACAGCAGCAGCAACTCATCAGCCTGTTCAAGCTGCGCTTTGACAACCCGCAAGACATGCGCGCCGATGTACAGGGCAAGCCGGTCTATTTGGGCTTGGCCATGAACGCGCAGGGCTTGCTCAAACTCAAACCGCAAAACCTTTTGCTCAATTTGCCGCTGGCGGGCTCTGTTTGAATTGGCGAGAACGCCAATGCAAACGGATCAGCCCTTGAGCAATTGGCTGCGGGCCTGAACCAAGCCCGCCATGGCCGATTCGTGCAGGGCATGCCGGCCCTGTTGCACCAACGCCTGGCCGGATGACCAGACCTGCGCCACCGCGCTGCTGCGGCTGCTGGCAAAAACATGGCTGGCCAGCATCATCTCGGGGGACAAGCCGGCCAGTGTGGGGTGCGAAGTGTCGAGCACGATGAAGTCGGCCTGCTGCCCTGGGGCCAAGCCGCCCACCGGCCTGCCGGCCGCTTGCGCACCACCCGCCACAGCGCCTTGCCACAAGGCCTGGGCCACCTCTGGCTGCGTGGCGTGCGCGGCCACATTGCGCTGACCCAGAGAAAGTCGCTGGCTGTATTCGAGCATCATCAAGTCCTCGGCAGGATGCACCGCAATGTGGCTGTCCGATCCGATGCCCCAGGCGCCTTGGTGGTCTTGCCAGGTATTGAATTCAAAAATGCCATCGCCCAGGTTGGCTTCGGTGGTGGGACACAGCCCCGCCACAGCGCCAGACGCTGCAGCACGGCGGTACTCTTGGGCGTCCATGTGGGTGGCGTGCACCAAGCACCAGCGCGCATTCACTGGGGCATGGTCCAGCAACCAGGCCACGGGGCGCTGCCCCGACCAGGCCAGGCAGGCATCGACCTCGGCGCGTTGTTCGGCAATGTGGATGTGGACGGGCGCTGTGGCGTCCATCGCATCCAGGCCAAGGAGCACCTCGCGCAAACCCTCTGGCGGCACGGCACGCAGGGAATGCGGTGCCAGCCCCAGTCGGGCAGATTGGGCCTGGCACAAAGGCTGCAGGCGCTCGAGCAAGCGCATCATGGCGTCGGTGCTGTGGATGAAACGGCCTTGCCCTGGCGTGGGTGCCGTGCCGCCAAAACCACTGGTCTGGTACAGCACGGGCAGCAGTGTCAGGCCCATGCCCGTGCGTTTTGCCGCGCGCAGCAAAGCCAGTGACATCTCGGCCGGTTCGGCAAAAGCCTGGCCATTCGCAGCGTGGTGCAGGTAGTGAAATTCACAGACGCTGGTGTAGCCCGCTTCGAGCATTTCCACATACAGGCCTGTCGCGATGGCCTCCAGTTGTGCGGGGCTCAGTTGCGCTGCAAACCGGTACATCAGCGTGCGCCAACTCCAGAAGCTGTCTTGAGCGTTGCTGCGAAATTCGGTCAAGCCCGCCAGCGCACGCTGAAAAGCATGCGAGTGCAGATTGGGCATGCCAGGTACCACCGGCCCCGGTGCGCGTGGCACATCGGCTGTAGGTGTTTGCCCGGCCACAATGGCGTGCCACTGGCCTTGTGGGGTCCATTGCAGCAGCACATCGCGCGCCCAGCCTGTCGGCAACAGGGCGTGTTCTGCAAAGAGTAAGTGGGTCATCGGCGTTCAGTCTTGTCGTCGGCTCAATGGCAAGCCAGGTGGAGATGTGCTTTCGGGTGAAGTGGCCAGGCGGGAGGGAGAAAGTCAGACCGTGCCGGGCAAGGGCCGGTTGTGCCACAGCAAGATCAGCAGCACACCTGGAATGGCCACTGCGGCCGCTACCGGATTGGCAAAGACCAAAGACAGCGACAGCACATTCAACAGCCAAAACGAGGGCCCTCGGATGGGCCGCGCCACAAAACCGGTGTAGGCCGCACCCAGGCCCATCACGGCGACTACAGCGCACACCGAGGCCAGCAAAAACGCCGACCAGGTGAAATCAATCATCAGCAAGGCTGGGGTGTACACAAAGGCAAAGGGCACCAGTGCTTTGCCCATGGACAGCCTGAACGCCGTCATGCCGGTGCGCATGGGTTCACTGCGCGCAATGCCTGCTGCGGCAAAAGCGGCCAACGCCACAGGCGGCGTCACATCGGCCAGCACACCGTAATAAAAGACAAAGAAGTGGGTGGCCAGTTGCGGCACACCCAGACCCGCCAGCGCTGGTGCCACGATGGCCGCCAGGATGATGTAGGTGGGTGTGGTGGGCACGCCCGAGCCCATGATGATGCAGGCCGCAGCCGTGAACAACAGCCCAAACAAGATGGTCACTTGTTTGAGTTCAAACATGTCGAATACGTCCAGCACCATGAACATTTGTGCGGCAACGCCTGACACATCGATCACCCAGGCGGAGAACTTGAAGCCCATACCAGTCAGTGTGGTGATGCCCAACACAAAGCCCACGCATGCACAGGCCGCACCAATGCCCAGCGCCGCCTTGGCCCCCATTTCGAAGCCTTGTACCAAGGCCTGCGGCCCCACGGCCAGTCCGGTCATGTTCTTGCCCAAAGGGCCCAGCAAGCGTGGAATCCAGGAGCAAGCCACGGTGAGCGTGATGCCCCAGAAGGCCGCCAGGAAGGGTGTGAACTGCATCAACAGCAGGGTGACCATGACCACCAGCGGAATGAACAAATGCCATGAACTTTTCACCACCCACATCAAAGATGGAATGTCTGACGGGTTCATGCCCTGCAATTTAAGGCGCTTGGCTTCCAGGTGCACCATGAACAAGATGGCAAAGTAGTGCAGTATGGCGGGCACGATGGCCACCAGGATCAGGGTGTTGTAGGGAATGCCCAGCGTCTCTGCCATGATGAAAGCCGCAGCGCCCATGATGGGCGGGGTGATTTGGCCGCCGCAAGAGGCTGAGGCCTCGACCGCGCCCGCAAAGCGCGGCGAGAAACCCACTTTCTTCATGAGCGGAATCGTCATGACCCCGGTGGTCACGGTGTTGGCAATGGCCGAGCCGGAGATCATGCCAAACAGGCCGGAAGACACCACACTGACTTTGGCGGGACCCCCCGAAAAACGGCCTGCCGCAATCGTGGCCAGGTTGACAAACAACTGTCCCAGCCCGGTGAGCTGGGCCATGATGCCGAACAGCACAAAGTGAAACACGAAGGTCGCCACCACGCCGACAGGGATGCCGTAAATGCCTTCCGTGCCTTTGTACAGGTGGGCCACGATGCGCGACAGGCCGTAACCCCGGTGCGACAGGCCGCCCGGCAGGTAAGGCCCGAGCAGGCCGTAAAAAATGGCGGCGATGGCCAGCAAGGGCAGAAAGATGCCCATGGTTCTGCGGGTCGCCTCGATCACCATGGCAATGGCGATCACGCCCATCATCAAATCCAGGGGCGTGTGCTGGCCAGGCCGCTCAATGTAGATGTGTTCAAAGAAAACCAGCAGGTACAGCGAAAAGCCCGAGGCCAGGGCGGCAAACACCCAGTCGCGCCATGGGATGTGGGTATGGCTGCCATCGAAGTGCTTGAAGGGCAGGGACAAGCCAGCCAGTGCGACCAGCACCGCCATGAAGGCGTAGCGCATGGCGTCGGGTATGGGCTCTGAGATCTTGCCCAGCAGGCTCCAGCCCATGAACAGGTAAAACAACACCAGGCCGATCGAGACCGTCCACTCCCAGTGGCCTGGCAGGCGCTTTTGGCGCGGGAAAACCAAAAAGCAAAGCCCCAGCACCACCGACAAGTGAATCGCACGGTGGGCAATCTCGTTGTGCAGACCAAAACCGGCGGTGTAGAAGTGCCAGGCCGAAAGACCTGCACACAAAACCATCACGATCTTGGCACTCCACCCGGCCAAGCGGCGAAAACTCGATTCGGGGTCAAACTGTTCAATCAGGCGATCGATTTCTTGCTGCTTGGTCGTCATGGGTTTTCCATCATGGCAATGGGCAATTTTCAGCCCGCATTTCAATTGATTTCTGGCTCAGCTGGCCCAGCAAAAATTCGCGTTGATCCGGCAGCACGACCCGCATCGCCTGGGCTGGCAAGGGCAACACCACCAGGGGGTCGACCACCCGGTCCAGCAGCAAGCGCCAACCTGGTCCATGCCGTTCGAGGCGCTCACCCGAGGCTGCGGCAGAAGGCAGGCCGTAGCCTTCGCCTTCAAAGCGCTCTTCCACCAAATGGGCGCGCCAACCTTGCGGGCCGGGGCGCCAGACATAACGGTCCAGCACCGGGGTGCCCAAAACAGAATGGGTGAAAGCCACATCAAAGGCAGGCCGGCTCGGGTTCAGCGGCAAACGGCTTAACAAAACGCCGCTGCGGTGTTCAGTCAGCACCAACTCGCAGGCCGTTGTTGCCAATGGGATGCCCAAGCCAGCGACCACCAGCGCCAACGCCCAGAGGGCGTGGCGCTTGGGGCATCTCACTTGGCGATGCCCTTTTCCTTGAAGTAGCGCAAGGCGCCGGGGTGCAGGGGCACGCTGGCCACAGCGGTGGCGGTGTTCAGCGTGATGTTTTTGCCCTGAACGTGCACCTGACCCATGATGGCGGTGTTTTCATACAGGGCCTTGGTCACTTCGTAAGCCACGTTCTCAGGCACGCCATCATGGGTGGCCCAAATCGCCATCACAGCCAGCGTGGGCACCACAGCGGTCTGCCCCTTGTAGCTGTTGGCAGGCAATTGCACCTGGGTGTAGTAGGGCTGCTCTTTGAGCAAGGTGGCCACTTCGGGACCAGACAGCGGGATGATCTTCAGGGCATGGCTTTGGGCAAAGTCGGTCACGGCGGCCACTGGCACACCGCCGGTGATCAGCGTGGCGTGCAAGTTGCCGTCCTTGATTTTGTCAACTGCTTGTGTGAAGGATGAGCTGTCTTCCTTCACATCGGTCCGGGCCATGCCATGGACCTTGAGCAAGTCGGTCACCAGTTGGTACTGGCCTGAGCCTGGCGCACCTGAAGAGATGCTTTTGCCCTTGAGGTCCTTGACACTGTTGATGCCCGAATCGGCGCGGGTGATCAGCTGCACGGTCTCAGGATAAAGAGCGCCGAGTGCGCGCAGGTTTTTCAGGGGCGCGTTGGCAAACTGGGCCTTGCCGTTGTAGGCCGCATCCAGAATGTCTGCAGCGACAAAGGCCGACTCGATGTCCTTGGTGCCCAAAAGTTTCGCGTTGCCCACCGAGGCGCCAGCGGCTTCTGCGGTGGCGGTGATTTTTTTGCCGTCGACAGACGCTTTGTTGGAGATCAACTGCGCCAGCATGCCGCCCAGAGGGTAGTAAGTTCCGCCTGTACCGCCGGTGGCGATGCCAAAGAAAACGCGCTGTTGGGCGACAGCAGCGCCCGAGAGGACGGCAGCAGAAGCCACCAGGGTCAAGACCAGTCGGCGAGTGATTTTCATCGGGGAATCCTTGTGAGTAGGTGATTCGTTCAAAATGTCAGCCATGAACCTGTGCCTCAAGGCATGGGTTGCACGCAGGCTTACAGTGTGGTGTGGAATGCCCTCCCTTGTAAAGCCTTCGCCAAAATTGATGCTCAACATCAATAAAACCAATACAGCCACTTTCAGTCCAAGACAGCCGCACCCTCCGCCATGAAAAAACGTTCTGCAGACAAAGTGTTGCCACCCTCCTGGGAGCAATTGGGCAGTTGGGTGGCGCTGGTGGAAACCGGCTCTGTGTCGGCCGCAGCCCATCGGCTGGAGATTTCCCAGGCGGGTGTTTCCCAGCATGTGCGGCAGCTTGAAGAATCACTGGGGGCCTCCTTGCTGGACCGATCCACCCGGCCTGCGCACCCGACCGCATCCGGGCAACGCTTGTACGAGCAAGCCCACGACCTGCTCTCGCGTGCAGGCCAGATGGCCGAAACTGTGCGCGCCTTGAGTCGCAGCAAAAAGTCTTTGCTGCGACTGGGATGTGTCGACTCTTTTGCCGCAGTGATTGGTCCGCAAATGGTGCGTGGCCTGGCGGGGCGCGTCCAGCGCTTAAGACTGATTTCAGGCATCAATCCCGGCTTGGCCGAGCAGTTTGACAACCACCAGCTCGATGTCTTGATCACCACCGACGACCCCAAACCTGTTCCAGGGCGCGAATGCCTGGCCTTGTTTTCCGAGCAATTTTTGCTGGCTGTTCCGCTGGAACTGCAAGTGCCGCCCTTGGCGTCTTTGCACCAGCTCAGTCGGCAAAGACCGTTCATGCACTACAGCACCCGTTCCAAAATGGGGTCCTTGGTGGACGCCTACCTGAGCCGCCACGACCCTGATATCGAACGTGTTTTTGAATTTGATGCGACCGACCCTTTGTTGAGCCTGGTGCGCGAAGACCTCGGCATCGCGCTGACTACGCCTTTGTGCCTTTGGCAATCGCGTTACCACGCCATGCGGCTGAAGTGTGTGCCCTTGAGCGTCTTGCGCCACAAGGGCCAGGCGTACCCGCCCTTGAAGCGCACTTTTTACCTCGTCTACCGACCGGATGAGCTGGGGCCATTGGCCCAGGACATTGCCGCCATGGTGCGTGTGGCGGTGCGTGATTTGCAACGCCAATGGGTGGCCGAGCTGAAATTACCAGCCGAGCTGTTGAGCGTGAACGAAGAGACCGGACCCTGAGACGTTGGATGCCATGGCTGATGCTGATGATCAGCGGATGCAAAACTGACAGCACCCTGGCGTTTGGCCCTTAGCCTTGCATTCAACGACTGGAGTGCGATGTGAATTCTTGGGATGCGATTGTGATTGGGGCCGGGGTGATCGGCACATCGGTGGCCTACAACCTGGCGGCCCTGGGCGCCAAACGTGTTTTGGTGCTGGAGCGCGATCAAATCGGCTCGGGCACCACCTCACAATCCAGTGGCATTCTTCGCACCCACTATTCGGTGCTGGAGAACATGGCGCTGGCCCAGCAGTCCTGGACCGTCTTTGAAAACTTTGCCGCGCATTTGCAAGACGAAGACGCCAGCGCCGGCTTGGTGCGTTGCGGGTATCTGATTGCTTCACCCGAAGGCCCCAAGCTGTCGCCTTTGCGCGATGCCCTGGCCGCGCAAGAGGCACGCGGCATCGCGGTCAGCCGGCTCAGCCCCCAAGAGGCGGCAGAGATCCTGCCCATTTGCCGTTTTGACGATGCGGCTTTGATCGGCTTTGAGCCAGAGGCCGGCTTCGCCGATGCATACCTGGTGGCCAGCAGTTACGCGCGTGCAGCCCGCAGACTGGGCGTGAAGTTCATGGAAGGTGAGCGGGTCACGCGTTTGCTGGTGCAACAAGGCCGCGTTTCAGGCGTCGAGACGGCCAGTGGGGTGTTCCACGCACCCGTGGTCATCAGCACGCAAAATATCTGGGCGCAGGAGCTGTCCGAATGGACAGGCATTCAAGTGCCTCTGACGCCCGAGCGGCACAAGGTGATTTCGCTCGAAGGCCCCCAGGCGTACACCTATGCCATGCCGGTTTACAAAGACCTGGGTTCGCCCGGCATGCTGTATTGCCGCAGCTATGGCGGGCGACAAATGCTGGTGAGTGAGGGCACGGCGGGCGAAACCCTGAGCGGGCCGGACAACACCCAGGGAGAGATTTCCATGGACGATGTGGTGCACTTGGGCGAACAGGTTTCGGACCGCTTCCCCTCATTTGCCGAAGCCGGTCTGGCGTCTTCTTGGACGGGCGTGTACGACGTGACGCCTGACTGGAATCCGGTGTTGGGCAGCGTGCCGGATGTGCCCGGTTTGGTGGTGGGCTTTGGTTTTTCAGGCCACGGTTTCAAGCTCTCGCCAGCAGTTGGCCGGGTGCTGGCCCAACAAGCCCTGGGCTTGCCCACCGATGTGCCTTTGGCGCCCTATGCCCTAGAGCGTTTCAGAACCGGCCAATTACTGCACGGCCGGTATGGCTCAGGCGCGGTGGCCTGAGCCTTTCATCGGTCACCAGCGCAAGCAGCGCGAGCCCAGCAGCGCACCCAAGCCCGTGCTCAGGGCCATGCCCAGCACATACCAGACGGCGAAAAACGTCAGGCTGGTTTCGGGGCAGTGCATCGAATAAATGCTCGCTGCCAGGCTGCCCGCCAGCACACCCGCCACCGCGCCAGCGAACACGGGTCGGGTGGGGGCCAGCTGACGCAAGGCCCAGAGTAAAGCACCCAGTACTGGCAAAGACAAGGCCGTAATGCTCACTGAGCAGACCTGCCATGAGTCGCCCATCCACTGCGCGTTACGAGCGCCCGACTCGGTTTGCAGCACTTGCACCAAGCCCAGGCTGAGCATGGCCAAAAGCGCCAGGCCGATGCCCGACAGGGTGTGACCTGCCCCCACGCCGGGCCGGGCCAGGCGAAACAGGCCGTACAGACTGAAGCCCATCAAGGCGGCCAACCACAGCATCTTGGTGGCAAAGGCGGGGTGTGTCGCCATCTCGCCCATGCGCGGGTTCACACCAAACAAGGCGAGCAACAACACGCCACAGACCACTGCGCCCAGCGCCAGTTTGCGCAGCAACTGCTGGGGCACGGGTTTTTGCGGCTGCAGCGTGTCGCTGGCCAGCAAGGCAATCAGGTCGTTTGTCTTCATGCGCTCGCTCCCCATTTGGCCATCAGGGTTTTCAGACCCCGATGAATGTTGACTTTGACAGAGGCTTCACTTTGTCCGGTCCGCTGGGCGGTTTCTGTGATTGACAAGCCAATCAGCCGCGTGTGCTCGATGGCTTCACGCTGGCGCGCAGGCAAGTCGGCCAGCATGATGGCCAGATCCTTGTGCGCATCGCTGGCCTGTTCTTCGCTGTCCACCGCCAGGGTTTCTGCCCAGTCATCGATATCGTCATGCAGTCCTTCTCGGCGACCGTGAGCCCGCAGATGATCGACCCATTTGTAGCGCGCAATCGCGTACATCCAAGCCGTCAGGGGCTGGTCGCTTTGATAGGTGTGGCGTTTTTGATGGATGGCCATCAGCGTTTCTTGCACAAGGTCCTCGACATCACTGGATTGAGATTGCATTCGCTTTTGCAGAAAGCGCCGCAAATGACCACTCATGAGTGTCAATGCACGTTGGTAGCTGGCGGCATCCCCCTGAAGGGATTGCATCCACACCGCGTGCAGTTCGGCTTCAATGGTTTGCAGGCTTTCGCTCAATTCAGTTCGTCCGGCGGGGTGAAAAAGTTACAGATACAAATGGAAACAAATAGGCAAATTATTTCGTAACTTTGCAGTGCTTGGAAGCGGATTAAACCATGACAGCGATTCACAAGTGCTACACGGCACCGACAAAAGCGGTCAATTTAAAACCTTCATTGTTTCAACCTTCCAGGAGTTTTTCATGAACAAGCAACACCTCATCACCATCGCTTTGGGCACTGCATTTGCGGCCGTCACCCTTTTGCCTGCCCATGCTGCTGGCAACCCGTTTGCTGCCAAAACCCTGGATGCGGGCTACCAAGTCGCCCAGGCCGACATGAAGATGGACAGCAAAGCCAAAGACGGCAAGTGTGGTGAAGGCAAGTGTGGCGCTGACAAAAAAATGGGTGCCAAGGCCAAGGACGGCAAGTGTGGCGAAGCCAAATGCGGTGCTGACAAAAAGATGGACAGCAAAGCCAAAGACGGCAAGTGCGGCGAAGCCAAGTGCGGCGCTGACAAAAAGAAGTAAATCGGTCCAACCATTTTGGGTTCATGAACTTTGCGCACGCACCCAAGGGGGTGTGCAGAGGGTATGAAGCCCTGCATTCAAAACTTCATTCGTGGGCAATTCATATGGCACGCCACACTCACAGCATCGGCGTTGACAACACTTGGTCAGGCTTGGGATTTCGCCGCGAATTGATTCCTGCTCTTCAGCAGGCGGTACCCGAAGCCATCGGTTTTTTCGAGGTGGCCCCTGAAAACTGGGCAGGCATGGGTGGCCGCGCAGGCCGCGACTTGCGCGCCTTCACCGAACGCTACCCCTTTGTCTGCCATGGCTTGTCCTTGTCATTGGGCGGCCCCGGGCCACTTGACGACATCTTGCTGCGCCGCACCCGCGACTTCATGCGCGAACACGGCATGAGCCTGTTCACCGAACACCTGTCCTGGTGCGCTGACGACAGCCACCTGTATGACCTGCTGCCCATCCCCATGACCGAAGACGCCGTGCGTTACACGGCCGAACGCATCGCCCGTGCGCAAGACATTCTGGGCATGCGCATCGGGGTAGAAAACGCTTCCACCTACATCGCCCCGCCGGGTGCCGAAATGACCGAGGCCGAATTTGTGCGGGCCGTGGTCGAGCAGGCCGACTGCCTGCTGCACTTAGACGTGAACAACATTTACGTCAACAGCCAGAACTTTGGCTTTGATCCCCATGCCTATTTGCACCAACTGCCGCTGGAGCGCACCTGCTATGTGCATGTGGCTGGGCACTATGTCGAAGACGATGGCTTGCTCATCGACACCCACGGCAGCGACGTGATCGACCCCGTGTGGCAACTGCTGCAAGCCGCCTACCAGCGCATCGGGCACCCGGTGCTCACCTGCTTGGAACGCGACTTCAACATCCCTGACCTGCAGACACTGACACAAGAGGTGAAGCACATCGCCCGCTTGCAACAACAAGTGTTGGGCCTGCACGGTTTACCGTCACAAGCGCCTGCGCCCAACGCAACCAGGCAGGTGGCGTGATGTTGGCATTTCAAAAATTTCAACACGATCTGGCGCAACACCTGCGCGATCCGCACCACACCCCTCGCCCATTTGGTGTGCCCGCTCGCCGCATGGCGGTTTACAACGAACTGCTGTTCAACAACATTTGCGGCTTTGTGGACAGCTGCTTTCCAGTTTGCCGCCAGATGTTGGGCGAAGGCCCTTGGCGCAGGCTGTGCCGCACCTTTTACCGCGACTGGCCATCGCACACCCCTTGGTTCCGCGAGATTCCGCGTGAGTTTGTGAGGTACCTGAGCGAACACGCCATCGCCCAACCGCTGCCACGCTGGTTGGCCGATCTGGCCCACTACGAATGGACCGAACTGGTGGTGGATGTGATGGACGTATCGCTGCCCGCACACGATCCGCGAGGCGACTTGATGCAAGCACCTGTGCTGCTCAACCCCGCACGCATCGATGTGGTCAGCGAATGGCCGGTGCACCGAATGGGCCAAAACTGGCAAACGCGCAAACCGGAGCCCACTTTTTTGGTCGTGTTTCGTGATGCTCATCACGAGGTGAAATTCACCGAAATCAACGCTGTCACGGCCCATGTCATCACCCTGCTGGACAGTGGTTTGACAGGCCAGCAAACCTTTGCACAACTCGCCCATGAGATGGGCCACCCCGATCCGGATGCTTTGCAAGGCTTTGGACAACAACTCCTCATCAGCCTGCGCGAGCAAGGCGTCTTACTGGGAACACGCACATGAAAAACGCTTTCAACATCGGCCGACACGCCATCACTGCTCTCGACATGATTGGTTTGTGGATTGGGCTGCTCAGCTTGCGCCTCTTGCTGGCCTGGGAGTTTGGCGAGGCTGGGTTTGAAAAACTGCACGGCAGCAACTGGTTTGCCGACATTCAGGGTCAGTTTCCCTGGCCTTTCAATCTGATCCCGGCGGATTTGAACTGGGCCATGGCCACGGGCTTTGAAATCGTGGGGGCCATCGCCTTGGTCATCGGTTTGGGCACACGGTTCTTTTCGGCATCGCTCATCGCCCTCACGGTGGTGGCCATGCTGAGCGTGCACTGGCCCGAATCTTGGTCCACCTTCGACGAGTTGCTCAAGGGCTATGCCCTGACCGACAAAGGCCATGGCAACTTCAAGCTGCCCGTGATCTACCTCGCCATGTTGCTGCCGCTGGTGTTCATGGGGCCTGGGCGTTTGTCGCTGGATGCACTGGTTCGCAGGTGGATCGCCCCAGTTTGACCGCTTGACAACAATTTTTGAAGGACTTGACACATGAAACACCCAATTACCACCTTTTCTGCTTGGGGCTTGGCACTGTCTTTATGGACATTCGGAGGGACAGCAAACGCCCTGGATATTTCTGCCTACAGTGCCCAGGCTTTGTCGCAGAAACAGCAAGCGGGCGAAGCCGTGAGCCTGCACTTTCACGCCAAGTGGTGTCCCACTTGCCTGGTGCAAGAAAAAGTCTTCAACAGCTTCCAAGGCGACGCTTCGGTGCCTGGCACTTTGCTGGTGGTGGACTACGACCAAGAGCGCCAACTCAAGCGCGAGATGGGCATTCGTTCGCAGTCGACCTTGATCGTCTTCAAAGGCAAGGAACAAAAGCACCGTTCGGGGGGTGTGACCGACCCGCAAGCGCTGAAGGCGGCGTTGTTGTCAGCTCAGTAAGCCATTCCCTTCTACCCACTTGCGAGCACGTCATGGATTTGGCCTTTAGTCACCTGGGTTTGAGTTTGCTGGCCGGGAGCTTGACCACTTTGTCGCCTTGCGTCTTCCCCATCTTGCCCATGGTGCTGGGCGGGGCCGCGCAGGGCAATCGCTGGGCGCCCTTGGCGATGGGCGTTGGCATGGCCTTGTCGTTTGCGGGCATCGGCGTGGTGTTGGGTGCGGCAGGTCCGGCCATGGGGTTGGACAGCGAGCATGTGCGCTTCTTCGGTGCGGTGCTGTTGATGGCTCTGGGCGCCATGATGTGGGTGCCGGTGTTGAACGAGCGCTTCACCCAATGGATGATGCCGCTGGCCAGTGGGGCCAACGGCGCGTCATCGCGTCTGAAGGGCGACACGATGGGTGGGGCATTGCTGTTGGGCGCTGTGTTGGGCTTGGTCTGGAGCCCCTGCTCAGGCCCCTTGCTGGCCGCGGCCTTGACCTTGGTCGCCAGCGAAGGCGGTGCCGTTCGCGGCGGCATGGTGTTGGGGCTGTTTGGCATGGGCGCAGCCATCCCCTTGGTGGCGGTGGCCTATGCATCGCGCCAGGGCTTTCAGTCGGTGCGCGAGAAGGTGCTGGCGCATGGAGACCGGGTCAAGAAGGTGTTTGGTGGCCTGATTTTTCTGGCAGGCGTGGCCATTGCTACGGGCGCTGACAAATGGCTCGAAGCCCAAGTCGTACCCTTATTGCCAGACGCCTGGTTGCGTGCGACCACCTTGTTTTGAGGTTTTCTTTGACCCAATGGCCCGAGTCATGCAGCGAATTGGCATGCTGCGAAAATGCATACCTTTGTCTTTTAACCGTGAACAGCGCCGCGCAGGCGGTCCCTTTCAACATGAGCTCTTCATTTCAGATCAACCGTCGCCAGACCTTGACCCTTGCAGGTGCTGCCGCCTTGACCCCCTGGGCCGCGCAGGCCGTTGCCCCCGCATCCACCGTGGCCTGGGCTGACACCGAGCGCGCGGCCCGTGGCCAGACGGTTTACTTCAACGCCTGGGCGGGCAGCGAGCGCATCAACGCTTACCTGCAATGGGCAGCGGCCGAGTTGCAACGCGATTTTGGTGTCAAGCTGCAACACGTCAAAATCACGGACGCGGCCGATGTGGTCAAGCGCGTGCGGGCTGAAAAACAGGCGGGCCGCCAAGACACCCAAGGTACGGTCGATCTGGTCTGGATCAATGGCGAAAACTTTGCCGCAATGAAGCGCGATGGTCTGCTGTCCAAGCCGTTCGCTCTGGGTTTGCCGAATTTCCAGTGGGTGGACACGCTGGGCAAGCCCACCACGCTGGTGGATTTTTCGGTGCCCACCGAAGGGCTGGAGTCGCCCTGGGGCATGGCCCAGCTGACATTTTTTGCCGACGGCCAGCGCTTGCCCAAACCACCACAAAGCATGGCCGAGCTACTGGCCTTGGCCCGCATGCAGCCCGGGCGCATCACCTACCCACGCCCGCCCAATTTTCATGGCACCACCTTCATCAAGCAGGCGCTGATCGAACACGCAACCGATGCCAAAGCCCTGGCCCAGCCCGTCACGCCCGCTGCGCTAGAGGCGCAAGCGGCCCCGCTGTGGCGTTTTCTAGACGCACTGCATCCGCACTTGTGGCGCGGTGGCAAACAGTTTCCGCAAAACTCGGCGGCGGTGCGCCAGATGATGGCCGACGGTGAGTTGCTGCTGGCCCTCACCTTCAACCCCAACGAAGCGGCCAACGAGATCGCAGCCAAACGCCTGCCCGTCACCGTGCAAAGCTGGCAGTTTGCCAAAGGCACCATCGGTAACACCCACTTTGTGGCCATCCCGTACAACGCGCCCAGCAAAGCCGCTGCGCAGGTGGTGGCCAACTTTTTGTTGTCACCCGCTGCGCAGGCGCGCAAAGCCGACATCGACGTGTGGGGCGACCCCACCGTGCTGGATGTGGCCCGCTTGCCTGTCGCTGAGCGTGCGCGCTTTCAGGGCGCGATGCGTGCTGGGCAACTGAGTCAAAGTGCACCCGTGTTGCCCGAGCCCCACGCCTCATGGGTCGATGCGCTCGAAAAAGAGTGGATTCGCCGCTACGGCGTTTGAGCCCGTTGGCCCCCTTGTTGTTGGCCCTGATCGCTGGCCTGCCCATGGGCTGGGCGCTGTGGGCCGCGCTGGTGCAGGCCCTTGACGCGTCCGCCTGGCAGGCCCTGTGGGCCGACCCTCAAAGCTTGCGCGCCTGGGGCATGACGCTGTGGACCGGGCTGGCTTCGACGCTCCTGGTGTGGTGGTCGGTGGCACGGTTGCTGGCCAATGGCTTCATCCGCCAAAAGCTGGCCAGCTGGCTGAGCCTTGTGCCCGCTTTGCTGGCCACGCCGCATGCGGCCATGGCCATTGGCCTGGTGCTGTGGCTCTCGCCCAGCGGTTGGGCATTGCGCTGGGTATCGCCCGGTCTCACAGGCTTTGACGCGCCGCCGCCTTGGTTGACCACGCAAGACCCGTGGGGCCTGGGTTTGATCCTGGCACTCTGGCTCAAAGAAGTCCCTTTTTTGCTGTGGGTCGCTGCCACGCAAATGCAGCGCGAAGATCTGCGTCGCCGCTGGCAGGCTGAATCTGCACTCGCTCAAACTTTGGGCCGAACACCCGCGCAAGCCTTTGCCCAAGTGGTCTGGCCGCAGCTGGCTCCGCGCTTGCGCTGGCCGTTGCTTGCGGTCTTGGCCTATGGCCTGACAGTGGTGGACATGGCGCTGATCATTGGCCCTGCATCACCGCCCACATTGGCGGTGCTGGCCTGGCAGTGGCTGGGCGATGCCGATGCGGCCATACAGGCGCAGGGGGTGGCGGCTGCGGGTTGGCTCACTGTCAGCGTTGCGCTGTTGGCAGCTTGTGCTGTCGCGGTTTTGCAAGCGACGGTCGTCTTGCGCAGATTCGCGCGCAAGGGCTCGCTTCCACATTCAGCCAAGGGCCTTCATGCGGCGGGTCTGAGTGGTAGGCCGCCCCTGTGGCCAAAGGGTGGTTCGGCTAACCCCTTGCATTTTTTAGCAGGTCACCCCTACCGCCGAATGTCTTGGGTTTGGGGCACCATCGGCCTCGCCTATATGGCCGTCTGGTTTGCGCTGGCCGTGGGCAGTGTGTCGGGCGTGTGGCCATTCCCCAAATTGTGGCCATCGCTTTGGACAGGCGATGCCTGGGCACAAGTGATGGCCAGTGCCAACACCGTCTGGACCACGCTGGGCCTTGCCGTCGCGTCGGCCAGCCTGTGCCTGATCTGGTCAATCGCCTGGCTTGAAACCGCCAGCCACCGCTGGCAACAAGTGCTGCGTCCGGTCTGGTTGCTGCCGCTGGTGCTGCCATCGGTGTTGTGGGTAGTGGGGCTTTACAGCATCGCGCTGCAATGGCATCTGGAGGGGCAATGGCTGGGCTTGTTGCTGGCGCACTCGGTCATGGTCTTGCCTTATGTGCTGCTGGCGTTGGAGCCCGCTTACCGGGCGGTGGACCCGCGCCAACGCGCCTTGGTCGCCAGCCTGGGCCACGGCCGCTGGGCTTATTTGGCCCGCGTCAAATGGCCATTGCTGAAACGCGCTATCACCTCGGCCTGGGCGGTGGGCTTTGCCGTCAGCGTGGCGCAGTACCTGCCCACGCTCTATGTAGGCGCGGGCCGCTTTGCCACCGTCACCACCGAAGCGGTCACCCTCGCATCCGGTGCGCAGCGCTCGCTCATGAGCGCCTATGCTGCTTTGCAAATGCTCTTGCCCGTGTTGGTCTTTGCTTGGGCCGCTTGGCTGGGCAGGCCACGCCAATTTGAGAAGATCGGGCCCATGAAAGTCCAAACATGAAAACCACGCCATGAACAGTGGACTGCACGTCGACATTGACCGCCTGGGCAGTGCAACCCACACGCTCGTGCAAGGCCTTCGGCTGGAGGTGCCTGCGGGCGAGATCCTCACGCTCATGGGCCCCAGCGGCTGCGGCAAAAGCTCAGTGCTGGCGGCCATCGCGGGCACGCTGGCCAGCGTGTCCGAAGGACTGCAGCCCTTGCAGTTTGCAGGCCGCGTGCTGCTGAATGGCCGCGACCTCACGCCGTTGCCGACGCACCTGCGCGGGGTGGGCCTGGTGTTTCAGGATGCGCTGCTGTTTGCACACATGACGGTGGCCGAAAACCTGCTGTTTGCTGTGCCGCGCAGCTTGCCACTTGCACAGCGCCAGGCGCGTGTGCAGCAAGCCATGCAAGAGGCCGACTTGGCCGGTCTGGGCTCACGCGATCCGTCCACCTTGTCGGGCGGGCAACGCGCCCGCGTGGCGCTCATGCGTGCGCTGTTGGCCGAGCCGCATGCGCTGCTGCTCGACGAACCGTTTTCCAAACTCGACGCCGCCTTGCGCGCCCAGCTGCGCCCGTGGGTGTTTGCGCACGTGCGCGAGCGGGGCATCCCGGTGGTGCTGGTCACGCACGACGAACAAGACGTGGCCGACCCGCTGCGCGTGGTGCACTTGCGCGCCGCCACCGAAGAAAGCCCAAGCCATGTTTGACCGCCACGCCCAAACCCTCTTGCGCCCCGCGCTGAACGCTGCCGCACGCGGTTTGGTGCGCGCAGGCATTAGTGCCGACGCGCTGACCTGGCTGGGCTTTGCCATCGGCATGGCCGCCGCCGTGGCCATTGCGCTGCAAGCGTGGTGGTGGGGCCTGGCGCTGTTGCTGACCTCGCGCTTGCTCGACGGCCTGGACGGCAGTGTGGCCCGCTTGACCCAGCCCACCGACGCGGGCGGATTCTTGGACATCGCCCTGGACTTCGTGTTTTACGCCGCCATCCCGCTGGCCTTTGCTGTGGCCCATCCCGCCACCAACGCCCTGCCCGCAGCAGCCCTGCTGGCCAGCTTCATCGGCACGGGCAGCAGCTTTTTGGCCTTTGCGGTGCTGGCCGAAAAACGGGGCCTGACGGACACTGCTTTGCCTGGCAAAAGCTTTTACTTCTTAGGGGGCCTCACCGAAGCGACCGAAACCATCACCGTCTTCGCCGCCATGTGCGTGTGGCCTGAACACTTTGCGGTGTTGGCTTATGGGTTTGCTGCTTTGTGTGCCATCACCACGGGGATGCGGGTTTGGTGGGGGTATCGGCGGTTGGGGTGAGTTAAGCCGTTACGTGATTAGCTGGAATGTTCGTGTCTTTAGTTGGCTATCCACTTTGCGGATTAACGTCTGGGCGGCAAGGGCACCGACGCCAATGGCCGTAATGCTGGGATCGGTCATTCGAAGACTCCTGATACATAACGCCAAAGTTAACCGGCGCCGGAGCCGAAGGCGGAGGGCACCAACACTGGCCATTAAAATGGCGAAGCCATGGCCAGTGTTGGCGTCCGCGTTGAACGCCCAGTTAGACCTGGCTCCGAAGCGCGCAGCATTTAGAAACTCGAATGACGTCGAGCATTCAGCACATCTGCCATTTCATCGATGGAAAGACCTCGACCATCAAGCTTGGGGCGGATTTCGAGAAACTTTGCCAACATTCGCTGGTAGCCATCGATTACTTGGCAATGAGAGTTCAGGTCGCGATCAGCGAACCGAGTAAATCGATTCATCTCTTTGACCAAGAAGTTCGCAATGCTCATGTATTCCGATTCGTTATTTCCATCGAATCCGGAGAAGGCGACGTGCTTGCCGAACGGGTCAGCTTTTGCTTCAAGCGCAGATTTTTCGGTGGCATCGAACCGCTCATGGGCCTCTTCGATGAAGGACCACATGTCCAGAATGTCGACTATCAAGCTGACTTCGGGTGGGGTTGGCTCCGGTGGATCACCGACGATTCCTGGAAGTTCCCAAGACAAAGCCCATGTGTTGTTCGAGTAAATGGCTTGCTTGATGAGCTTGGTGTTGACTTCGTCAATCTCAAGCTTTTCGTGCAAGTCCGCGAGCATCGTGACAATCAACTTCTCTGCATTTGTGAATTTCATGTGTTCTTTCTGGTTGAGTAAGTGGTGTATTGGGAGGGTCTAACGTGATGTAGACCGCAAAACCCGGTTGATACACCCGGGCAGTGTCGATACATCTTTTTGTTGAAATCGTTGCAAGTGGCTCACGCCATGGGGTTCAGGCCAAGCGCTGTATGTGCATGCAGGTATAAATTTCAAGACCAAACCCGGCACCCAGCCCCTTGCAACTTCCCTCCCGCACCATCCAGCGCAGCAGGCATGAAGCACTCCATTATACCCAAATAAATACGAAAAATTAGCTACAAAAGTTTTTGCGTACCCAACTCGCGTGCGCGCCCTTAAACCCACCCTTTATCCAAACCAAAGCTGGCCGAGGGAGCCGCTGCCGATCCCAAGCATGCCATCTGATGCGGTGAATCACTTCTTTATTCACCGCAATTTTTGCGGTGAATAAAGCGCATAATCACCGCATGTTCGCCGACAAGACTTCCCGTAAACGCACTTACCTGTGGCAGCGCCCCGACTGGCCGCAGTGGCGATATGACGCGACTGCGCTGGCGGGGCCTTTGGCACAGTTGCACCGTGCGCAAGGCGAATTGGTGGGGCGGATGGCGCACTTGGGGTTAGTGCAGCGCGATCTGGCGACTTTGCAGGTGTTGACGCAAGAAGTCATCACCACCAGCGCCATTGAGGGCGAAACGCTCAACTTGGAGGCTGTGCGCTCGTCCATTGCCCGCAAGTTGGGGGTGGACATTGGCGCGCTCGCGCCCGCTGACCGCCACGTCGATGGCGTGGTGGACATGGTGCTGGATGCCACCCAGCAACACGCCCAACCGCTAACGGCCGAGCGCTTGTTTGGCTGGCATGCGGCGCTGTTTCCCACCGGCTTCAGTGGCCGTCTGCGGATTCTGGTGGGCACCTGGCGCAACGACGCGGCAGGTCCGATGCAAGTGGTCTCGGGCCCGGTGGGCCGAGAAAAGGTGCACTTTGAGGCACCGCCCGCCCACGCACTGTCCGCACAAACAGCCGCGTTTTTGAAATGGTTCAATGCCGGGCCTTTGGGTGATGCGTTGGTGCACGCTGGGTTGGCGCATTTGTGGCTGGTCACATTGCACCCGTTTGACGACGGCAATGGCCGCATCAGCCGAGCCGTGGGCGATATGGCCTTGGCCCGAGCAGAAGGCTCTGCTCAACGTTTTTACAGCCTGAGTGCGCAAATTCAGCGCGAGCGCAAACAGTATTACGAACAACTCGAAGCCACCCAATGCGGCACGATGGACGTGACGCCATGGCTGGAATGGTTTTTCGCTTGTTTGCTGCGCGCCGTGCAAGGTGCGGATGGCCTCTTGGCAGGCGTTTTAGACAAAGCACAGTTCTGGCAACGCTGGTCTGGCACACCCCTGAACCCACGCCAGATTTCGGTGCTCAATCGCGTGCTCGATGGCATGGACGGCCAGTTGACCAACGCCAAGTGGGCCACCATCGGAAAATGTTCGGCCGACACGGCGCTGCGCGATATCAATGATTTGTTAGCGCGTGGTGTATTGCGCCGCCTCGAAGGTGGCGGGCGCAATACGGCCTATTCGTGGGTGATGTAGGGCGTGCGCCACGCCCATCGCCCAAGGGGTGCTCCTAGAAAAATTAAGGGTTTGCTTATCGCTCAAGCCTTCGAGGGGCTGGTGGATTCATAAAAGGAAGGCGGCGGCTGTAACTTATTGCGCTATCTCGCCGAATAAACAGGCATCTGCGGTTACGGTTCAAGTCGCCTTAAGGGTGCTCTTTGCCGAGCCTGGACCACTTTTGGAGTTTTTCATGCGTCTTCGTCAAATTGTTTTGCTGCTCTTGTTGGCCTTGGTCATCGGCGCTTTTGTGGCGCTGGACTTGGGGCGTTACTTGAGCTTTGAGCAACTCAAGGCCAGCCAGGCCAGTTTTAACCAGCTCTACGCGCAGCAACCGCTCGTGGTGGCGGCGGTTTACTTTGGGGTCTATGTCGTGGCCACGGCTTTGTCCTTTCCGGGCGCGGTCATCATCACGCTGGCCGGTGGGGCGGTGTTTGGCTTGTGGTGGGGGTTGTTGATCGTGTCCTTTGCGTCCACCCTCGGCGCCACCTTGGCATTTTTGGCGTCCCGCTTTGTCCTGCGTGACTGGGTGGAGTCCCGCTTTGGCCAGCGCCTGGCCGACATCAACGCTGGGGTGGACAAAGAGGGCGCGTTTTACCTGTTCACTTTGCGCTTGATTCCGGTGGTGCCGTTTTTTCTCATCAACTTGCTGATGGGCCTGACCCGCATAAAGACCTGGACGTATTACTGGGTCAGTCAGCTGGGCATGCTGGCGGGCACAGCGGTGTATGTGAATGCGGGCACGCAGCTGGCACAACTCGACTCGGTACAGGGCATCTTGAGCCCGGCGCTCTTGGGCAGCTTTGTGTTGCTGGGCATCTTCCCGCTGTTGGCGCGGCGCGGGGTGGCGGCCATTCAAAAGCGCCAAGTCTATGCCCGCTGGGCAAGCGTGCGCCCCAAGACCTTTGACCGCAACCTGATCGTGATCGGTGGCGGTGCGGCGGGCCTGGTGTCGGCCTACATTGCCGCCGCCGTGAAAGCCAAAGTGACCTTGATCGAGTCGCACAAGATGGGTGGCGACTGCCTGAACTACGGTTGCGTGCCCAGCAAAGCCTTGATCAAAAGCGCCAAGTTGGCGCACCAGATGCGCCACGGTGCGCAATACGGTTTGAGCGACACCGCGCCCAGCTTCAGCTTCAAGGCCGTGATGCAGCGTGTGCACGACGTGATTCGGGCTATCGAGCCGCACGACAGTGTTGAGCGCTACACCGGGCTTGGCGTGGAGGTGCTGCAGGGCTACGGCAAGCTGGTGAACCCGTGGACGGTGGAAGTGGCCTTGAACGATGGCACCCGCCAGCGCTTGACAGCGCGCAGCATCGTCATTGCGGCTGGCGCACGGCCGAGCGTGCCGCCCTTGCCAGGCCTGGAAGAGGTGGGCTACGTCACCAGCGACACGCTCTGGGACGAGTTTGCCAAGTTGGATGACATTCCCCAACGCATCGTGGTGCTGGGCGGAGGACCCATTGGCTGCGAACTTTCGCAAAGCTTCGCCCGCCTGGGCGCACAGGTCACGCAGGTTGAGATGGGCGATCGCATCATGGTGCGCGAGGACGAAGAGGTCTCTGTGTTGGCGCGAGAGGCTTTGCAGGCCGATGGTGTGCAGGTGCTCACCGGGCACAAGGCGCTGCGCTGCGAGCGCCGGGGGGATGACAAAATTTTGGTGGTCTCCACCCAAGGCCGTGAAGTGGCCATCGTGTTTGACACCCTGGTCTGCGCCGTCGGCCGTGTGGCCCGCCTGCAAGGCTATGGCTTGGAAGACATCGGCGTCCCCACGCACCGCACAGTCGAGACCAATGAATATTTGCAAACGCTTTACCCCAACATCTACGCCGCAGGCGATGTGGCCGGGCCTTACCAGTTCACCCACACGGCCGCCCACCAAGCCTGGTATGCGGCGGTCAACGCGTTGTTTGGCGACTTCAAATCCTTCAAGGTGGACTACCGCGTGATCCCGTGGGCCACCTTCATCGACCCCGAGGTGGCGCGGGTGGGCTTGAACGAACAAGAGGCCAAAGCCCAGGGCATCGCGTATGAAGTGACTCAGTACGGCATCGACGACCTGGACCGGGCCATTGCCGACAGCGAGGCGCGGGGCTTTGTGAAAGTGCTCACCGTGCCGGGTAAAGACCGCATTCTTGGCGTGACCATTGTGGGCACGCATGCGGGCGATTTGTTGGCCGAATATGTGTTGGCCATGAAGCATGGCCTGGGGTTGAACAAAATTTTGGGCACCATCCACACCTATCCCACGCTGGCCGAGGCCAACAAATACGCCGCCGGTGAATGGAAGCGGGCCCACGCGCCGCAAAAGCTGTTGGCCTGGGCCAAGAAGTTTCACGACTGGCGGCGCGGATGAGCAGAAGGCGCGTTGATATTCCAGCGGCTTGCGTGTGCCGCCCGGCTTTGCTGACCCTGGGGGTCGCAGCATGGGCGCTGTCGGTTGCCGTGCATGCCCAGACGCTGACTCCTTTGGTTCCCGCAGAGGGCCTTGCCTCGTCATCCTGGCGATTTGTGGGGTTTCCCAAGGCCAAAGCCGATATTCCTGTCACACGCTTTGAGCTGGCCGAGGTGCAAGCTGAGCGTGCGCTCAAAGTCAGTACGCAATCGTCGTATGGCACGCTGGTGCATGAGCATGCACCCATGGCTGCGGGCCGATTGGAGTGGCGCTGGCGCCTTGACCAAGCACTCATTGGCAGCAAGCTGGCGCCCGATATCCTGACCAAAGCGGGTGATGATGCGGCGCTCAAGGTGTGTGTGATGTTTGACCACCCGTTGCAGCGCCTGCCTTTTGTTGAACGCAGCTTGCTGCGCATTGCCCGGCGCGTGAGTGGTGAAGACCTGCCGGCTGCGACCCTTTGCTACGTCTGGGACAGCGTGTACCCGGCGGGACTGCAAAGTGCCAACCCATATACCAAACGGGTGCGTTTCATCACCTTGCAAGGCAAGGGCGCGCCCCTTGGGCAATGGCAAAACGAATCCCGCGATGTCGCTGCCGACTTTGCCCAACTGTTCGCTGACGAATCACCCGCAGGCTCAAGCGCGCCTCAGGCGCGCGCAGTGTTGATCGGCGCAGACAGCGACAACACGGGGAGCCGCAGTGTGGGCTGGGTCAAGGCGCTGGACTGGGTTCGATGAAGCACGAACGCGGCAGTCAAAGCGCCAGGGCCGTGTCAAGCAAGCTTTGTTTTAGGGGCTCTTGGAGGCGACTTTGACGCTGACGCCGCCAAGATCCAGCACAGCATCGACCACGATGTTTTGTGCCCCCTTCAACAGCAAAATATCGGCGCCCACTCTTTTGTACTGGTGATCGGGTGGCGGGGGGCCCAGCTTGACCAAGAGGGGCAAGGGCAAATCTTCAGGCCTTTCAGAGGCGGGCAAAGGTTGACGAAGCTTCCAATCTCGTTCCTTGAACTGGGCTTCACACTTGGTGCCGCGTTTGACCAGTCCTTTGGGGCACTCATCAGTCCCCCGGTTTTCTTCAAAAAACTCAGTGATCTGGGCTTTCTGCCGTCTGCCCAGAAAACCATCAGGTGCTTCAGGCGCCTTGGGTTTTTCTGCGGGTTCGGCCCCAGCAGCTTGCACTATGACGGGCTGGATCATGTTGCCTTGAGGGGCGCCGGCCAAGCCAGCAGTAGGCGCTGGCACCACGGGCGCGGGTGCAGCAGGGGGTTTGGTGACTTCAACCGAGGCGCGTGTCTCTTTGCCCTTGGAGGTGTACATCGCTGCCATCAAATCGGGATCGTTGGCAATTTTCGCTTCCATCAAACCATCGACTTTTCCCGCCATGTCGATCGTATCGGCTGTTCCCAGCCAAGTTGCGCGGTTGGAGGCAATGACCGTCAATTGCGCCTGGGTGCACTTTGCGCTGTTTTGGTTTAACCAATCGGTCACCTTGGCAATGCGCTCCGCTACATCGTGTGTCAGCAGGGCCATTGTCCTGAATTCGGCGACCAGGCACCCGCCGACACGTGCTTTGGGCTGGGCCTGAACGGGCAGGCTCGCCACGCTCAGCAACGAGACGATGCCAAGCAAGGTAAAGCGCCAGTTTTTCATCAATATTTCACGCACGGAGTGTCCAGTATAGAAAACCACATCTTGGTATCGGCAGGAGACAAGGGTTCTTGAATGGCCGGGCGTTGAGCGCGCAACGCGAAGGTGCCCATTACAAACGCATCCCCAGCTCGTTCAGGATGGACGCTGTATGTTCGCCCACTTGCGGAATCGGGTCCATTCGGTAGTTAAAAGCAGTTTGTCGACCAGGGGGCAGCAGGGCAGGCAGCTCGCCCGCGGGTGAAGCCACCTGCGTCCAGCGCTGGCGGGCCTGCAACTGCGGGTGTGCCCACAAGTCGGCCATGTTGTTCATGCGGGCGTTGGCTATTTGCGCCCGCTCCAGTCGCTCGGTCACCTGCTCCAGTGTCAGCTGCGCAAAGGTGTTCAGGATGATGCTTTGCAAGTCCAGGCGGTTGTCGTTGCGCTGTGCATTGCTGTGAAAGCGTGGATCGCCTGCCAGGGTGGGCTGGACCAGCACATGCTGGCAGAACTGCGCCCATTCGCGTTCGTTTTGCAGGCCCAGCATCACGGTGCCAATGTGCTCGCCATGGATGCCCAACTGGCCGCCGACCTGAAATGGCCCATAGGGGTATATGGTGGCATGGGCCGCAGCGTTGCGCGGTGGCGGGGATGCGCCATCCATCGCGTAATACATCGGAAAGCCCATCCACTCGGTCAAGGCTTCGAGCATGGACACATCGATGTGCGAGCCTTCACCGGTTTTCTCTCGCTGTAACAGGGCCGACAAAATATTGCTGTAGGCGTACATGCCTGCGGCAATGTCGGCAATCGAGTTGCCGCTTTTGCTGGGTTGCTCGGGTGTGCCGGTCACACTCAAATAGCCGGCTTCGCTTTGGATCAGCAAGTCATAGGCTTTTTTGTCACGGTAAGGCCCATCGTTGCCATAGCCCGAAATGTCGCAAACGATCAGTCGCGGGTTGTGTGCGCGCAGAGTGGCTGCATCCAGTCCCATGCGGGCGGTGGCCCCGGGTGCCAGGTTTTGCACCAGCACATCGGCTTTGGCCACCAGGGCTTTGAGAACGGCCAGATGCTGTGGCACTTTCAGGTCCAGTGCCAGGCTTTCCTTGGAGCGATTAACCCACACAAAATGGGATGACAGCCCCCTTGCACGCTGGTCATAAGCGCGGGCAAAGTCCCCCGTGCCAGGCCGCTCGATCTTGATGACGCGCGCCCCCAGATCGGCCAGCTGACGGGTGCAAAAAGGGGCAGCAATCGCGTGTTCCAAGGCCACCACGGTGATGTGGTCGAGTGGGCGTGTCTTGGATTTAGAGGGTGCGATGCTGGGCAGGGTCGGCGCGTCCATGACGATGTCCTTGGAGCTTACACCAGGTGCCCGGTTTTCACAAGAATCAAGCAGCCTTCTCGGCTGAAGGGCTGGTGCTGGCTCATGTGCGGGCTGCGCAGCCAGCTGCCGGCGGGGTAGTTGCCGTGCTCGTCCGAAAACACGCCTTCGACCACCCATATTTCTTCGCCACCCCAATGTCTGTGGGGGCTGAAAAACGTGTCGGGTGCCCATCGCACGAGCGCGGTATTCTGGGTTTCAAAGGTGTTCAGTGGCAAGACTTTCAGGCCCGGGACCATCCCCTGGTGCCAGTCGCTGCTGCGTGTGTCCACGACCACCCGTTCGCTGTCGCGCTCGTCCAGGTGGCGCAGCTTGACGAACAGGGTGCAGCCTTCGGGCGACGATGGCGCATGCGAGGAGCCGACGGGGCTTTTGATGTAAGTGCCGGTGCCGTATACGCCGTGTTCGTCGTGCAGCGTGCCTTCGAGCACCAAAATTTCTTCACCTCCGTCGTGGGTGTGGGGTGCAAATGCCGAACCAGGCGCATAACGCACGATGGATGTGGCCCGTGCCACTTCGCCGCCATCGCGCTCGAGCATGCGACGCGATACGCCCGCTGCAGGCGACGCGACCCAATCGAGGGTGTTGCCGTCAACGACACAGCGGTGGCTCCGGTCGGCATTCAGGGTGGGCAGGGTCATGGCTTGGCGATGTGAGGAGGCAAGTGTTGGGTGCTCAGGTTTTCAGCAGCACAGGTTCCAGGGCCTCGCCCTGCACCGTGATGCGCCCAATGATGGCAGTGTGCACGTAACCTGCGGCCTTAAGGGCCTGCACACAGGCTTGCGCTTGCGCTGCAGGCACGCTGGTCAATAGGCCACCTGCAGTTTGGGGGTCAAACAGCAAGGGGTAGCGTGGGTCATGCACAAACTCATCGGCGTTGCGCAGTGCGCGGCGCAGGCGCACATTGGCTGGCTGCAGTGAGCTGACAATGCCCGCCTTGACGCAATCCACAGCGCCGTCCAGCAGCGGCAGGGTGCTCATCTGCAGCTCGGCATCCACGCCGGAGGGGCGCGTCATCTCGACCAGATGGCCCAGCAGGCCAAAACCGGTCAGGTCGGTGCAGGCGGTGGCGCCATGGGTGCGCAAAACCTGGGCGCCCAGTTGGTTGGATTGGACCATCGATTGCAAGGCCGCATCGATCCAGCGGCCTTTGGCGGCGTGCCGTGCGTGCGCTGCAAACAAGGTGCCAGTGCCGATGGGCTTGGTCAGCAACAACACATCGCCTGGCTGCATGCCGCCCTTGCGCATCAGGCCGTCCATCTTCTCGTCGATCAGGCCATTGATGGCAAAGCCCAGCGCCAGCTCATGGCCTTCACCGGTGTGGCCACCCACCAGGGCGCAGCCTGCGGCGTTGAGCACCTCGATGGCGCCGCCCATCATTTGCATCAACAGGTCTTCGACCTTGCTTTCAAGACCTGGCGGCACGGTGACCACCGCCGTGGCGGTCTGGGCTTCGGCGCCCATGGCAAAAATATCGCCCAGCGCGTGATTGGCAGCCACCTTGCCAAACAAGTACGGGTCGTCCATGAAGGCCCGGAAAAAATCCACGGTGTGCACCATGGCCATGCCCGGCGGCACACGCACCACGGCCGCATCGTCAGGCGCGTGCAGGCCAATCAGCACATCGCCCCGTTCGACCGGCTTCAAGCTGCCCAGGGCACGCGACAAGACATTGGCACCCACCTTGGCGCCGCAGCCGCCGCAGCGCATGGCCAAGGCCGAGATGGCTTGCAGGGATTCTTCAGAGCTCAGTGTCAAGCGGGTGGCCGGCGCTTTGCCTTGGGCTCGGATGTCTTTGAGCAACTGCCCCATCGAATGAATCGCCGTTCTGGCATTGATCCCCGGCTGAGTGGGGTCCATCGCGGGCAGTTCGGTGAAGCGCTGCATGAATTGGCGGTCAATCCGGTCTTTCCAGCGCCACACCCATTCACCACCAAAGCCCCATCGCCCGCGAGAACCCACCGCGTAGCGGTTGCCAGTAGAAATCAATGCCAGCCAATGGCGCTGTGGCTGGTAGGCCAGCAACTTTTGGCCACGCAGGGTACGGCGTAAATTGGTCGCCAGTGGCTTGGCCATGCGCACGGCGAAAACCCCTGCTTTTTCCAGCGGACGCTCGCTGAAGGAGGCAATGTCGCCTGCGGCAAACACCAACGGGTCGTTCAGGCTTTGCAGTTGAGGGGTGACCTGAATGAAACCATGGGCATCCAGATGTAGCCCAGTGCTTTGCAGCCAAGTCGGACCGCCCGCTTGTGTGACCCACATGGTTTCATCGGCGTCATAAGTGCGGCCGTTTTTGGTGTGCAGGCAGCCAGGAGAAACCTGCACCACCTCGGCCTGGGTGTGCACGTCGATGTCGCGATCTCGCAGAACCCGGGCAAAGCGTTCGCGCACGCCGGGGTTATGTGTGGGCAAGATCGTCTCACCCGAGGTGAGCAGCACAAATTTCAGGGTTTCAGGGCTGCGCCCCAGCGCCTTAAATTCATGGCGCAAGCGGTACTGCATGGACAGCAGCAGCTCTACGCCGCCAGCACCACCGCCAACCACTGCAATCGTCATGCGGCCTCGGTACGACGGCCATTGCCGGGCTTTTTCCAGCAGTGCCAGCCAGCGCTGGTTGAACTGTGCGATGGGCTTGACCGGAATGGCCAGCGCCTGAGCGCCCGCAACCTGTTGCACTTGAGGTGTCGAGCCGATGTTGATGGACAACACATCGTAGGCCACGGCAGGCCGGTTGCGGCAAATGACTTTCTGATTTTGGCGGTCAATGCCCACCACCTCATCGCGGTAAAGGCGTGCACCGGCAAAGGCGCACAGGCGGCCCAGGTCGATGTGGACTTCGTCAAAGCTGTAATGGCCCGAAATATAGCCTGGCAGCATGCCTGAATAAGGCGTGTCGATGTCGGTGCAAATCACGGTGATGCGCACCCCGGGCTCGGGATTCATGGCGAACATGTGCAGAACGCCCACATGGCTGTGTCCGCCGCCGACCAGCACCAGGTCGCGCAGCACAGGTTGTTCAGAAAGTTGCATCAAATTGTCCAGAGGTCTTGCACCCAGCGGTGCAAGGCAGCACGTTCGGCCTGCGGTTCAAACAAGGGTGCGCGCAAGGCGCACTGGTGCCCCAAGTGTGCCATCAGGCCAGGATGCTTTTGTGGATCTCTGCAAGCCAGCAACAAATCGGCCAAGCCCTGTGCATCACCCGGCTCAAAAATACCCGTGTAATCGTTGCCCAAAAGCCCCAGGTTGCCGTCAATGCGTGAGGCCAGCACGGGGGTGCCGCTGCAGATCGCCTCCATCAGCACATGGGCGCCACCTTCCAGGCGACTGGTGTGCACCAGCAGGTGCGCGCGCTGAATGCGCTGCCGGGTTTGTGGGTGCGGTAAAGCGCCCAGCCACCTGTAGTGGGGGCATTGTGCTTGTGTGGCCTGAGCCGCCTGACCGAGAGCCGGGTCCAACGCGGCACCAATGTGATCGATGAAGATGCCGCAGCCTTTGGGCAACAGCCGTGCGGCGGCCATCAGTGTCAAGGGGTCTTTTTCTTCGCGCAAGTGGCCCACCATCACCACACGCATTTGGCGCTGTGATTTGGGCAGCGCCTGACGCATGCCGGTGGACTGAAAGATCACCCGGGTCTTGCTGTGGTGCAGGCTGGGCAAGGCCTCTTTGCCCAGACTTTGCAACACCACCAAAGACGATGCCAAAGCCAGAGAGTGTTGGGCTTGAAGGTCGGACTCGATGTCGCGGTACAAGTCGGTTCCGGTCAGGGCCAGCCCCAAGCCACGCTGGCCGTGCTTGGCATGCCAGGCCTGTACCGAGTCGGCCGAGCGCCGCGCGTGCAGCGCCAGCATGACGTCGTCTTGCCCGGCCTGGGCATCCGTCCACTGTCGCACGATGCGGGCAGAATGTGGGGACAGCAAACGTTGCCAGCGGCGCGTCGTTTGCCAGTTCCCGTTGTTGGCTTCGGCCAGGGCGGGACTGACAATGACCACTCGAAGTTTTTGCATGAGCGATTTATACATGAATGGCAGTACCCCGGCGGGTGCAGGGCGGACCCCCTTGGGCCTTTTTAATGGCCTGCCTTTTGGCCGGTTCAAGGGCCCGGTGCGCAGTGCTGTTCGCACTGCCGGACCACAGACCTTGGCGCAGGCCCTGCAAGCCACCCGCAGCCGCAGCTTGGCGCTTATGCAAGCTTGGCATGCCGACTTGCCTGATTTGTCGGTGCCCCCCCAGGCCGAGTTGAATCCACCGCTTTGGGAGTGGGGGCACATTGCCTGGTTCCAGGAGTGGTGGACGGTGCGCAATCGACAACGGCATCTGGGGACAAAAAGCGCGTTCAGCGTTGATGCTTTTGATGCCTCGCTGCTGCCCCAGGCCGATGCCCTGTTCAATTCCAGCGAAGTCGCGCACGAGAGTCGCTGGGCTTTGTCCTTGCCAGATCTGTTGCGCACCCAAAGCTATCTGGCCGAGGTCATGCAGCAGAGTTTGGCAAATTTACAGGCCGTGCCTGACGAGGGTGATGAGACGCTGTATTTTTGGCGCCTGGTGCTGCAACACGAAGACATGCACAACGAAGCCTCGGTCTGTATGGCACAGGCCTTGGGGCTGTCTTTGCCTGATGCGCTTCGCAGCGGCGATGGGGTTTTCGACGCCAGGCTTTCAGTCACCGCACAGCCGCCGCCTTTGGGCGCTGCTAAAAAAGCAGCCGCTGACTTTCAGATTCAATTGCCAGCCCAAACCTGGATGCTGGGCCAGCATGAAACAGGTTTTACCTTTGACAACGAATGCGCCGCGCACCCCTTGTCGCTGCAGGCTTTCGGCATCGATGCGGGGCCTGTGACCTGGTTGCGCTACTTGCCATTTTTGCAAGCGACAGGCCACCCATGGCCGCTCCATGTCCGATCTGTGCAGGGCCACTGGCAAGTGCAGCGCTTTGGCCATTGGCAGGCCATGGAGCTGGACGCGCCGGCTGTGCATGTGAGCGCAAACGATGCTCAGGCCTGGTGTCAATGGGCAGGTCGCCGTTTGCCGACCGAGGCCGAATGGGAATGTGCGGCGCACGCGCCAGACTTTGCCTGGGGCCAGGTCTGGGAATGGACGGCCAGCCCCTTTGAGCCCTATCCGGGTTTTGTGGCCCACCCATACCGCGACTATTCCGCCCCCTGGTGGCATCACCATCGCGTGCTGCGCGGCGCCTGCGTCGCCACATCGGTGCATCTTGCGGATGTGCGCTACCGCAATTTTTTCTTGCCGCAGCGGCGCGATATTTTTGCCGGGTTCCGGTCGGCGAGTTTGTAAGGTGTTGGCGTAAAAACTCGCCCGCAGACTGCGCATTGCTCAGTGTGTGGATGCCCCCATGCGCAGCAACTCGTCGATCAGGACATGGGTTTTCAGCGTGTCCGCTCCGTTCACCCGGGGGGCTCGTTTTTGCGTGATCGAATCCATGAAATCGGTCAGCAAATCTCGGTGCGGCTCATGGGAAAAATCCATCATGTTGGCGCCGCTGCCCGTGCCACCTTCGCTGGTTACGGTCAAAGGCTCACCTTCCAAGAAGTGCACCTGCAGGCTGGCCCCACTCAAACGGGCGCTGCCCAGCGTGCCGATGATGTCAATCGTCTCGGGAAAGCCGGGGTACATGGCTGTGGTGGCCATCAGGTCGCCGGGCGCACCGTTGCCCAATACCAACAGCGCACTCACATGGTCTTCGGTCTCCATCTGGTGCAACTGCGTTTGGCGAACCACCGCCGCCTTGACCGACTGCACACCCACCAGGGCCCGAAACAGATCCAGTGTGTGGATGGCCTGGGTCAGCAAAACACCCCCGCCGTCACGTGCCAACGTGCCTCGCCCTGGCTCGTTGTAATAGGCTTGTGAGCGCCACCAAGGCACGCGCACGGACGCGCCCTGCACCTCGCCCATGCGGCCCTCGTCCAAAAGCTTTTGCAAGGTCACTGCCGCTTCGCGAAAGCGGTGTTGCAGCACCACCCCCAAGTTCAGCCCTGACACGCTGGCCAGTTCGACCAATTTGGCAGACCGATCCAGGTTGAGTTCCAGTGGTTTTTCCAGCAAAACGTGTTTGCCCGCAGCAAAACAGCGTTGGCAAATGTCCAGGTGGGTGGACGGTGGCGTCGCCACAATCACGGCCTGCACCAAGGGGTCTTGCAAAACATGGTCCAGCGAGTCCACCAGCTGTACCGGCCCGTTGTAGGGGCGGATGCGGTCGGCGTGCGGCTGGCGGGTGACCGCGTAGCGCAAGTCGATGCGGTCAGAAAGGTCTTGCAAGCTGCGCAGGTGTGGCAACGCTGCCGCGCCCAGGCCCACCAGCGCCATGCCCATGCGGGTAGTCATTTCAGCTGCCTCGGCCAATTTTGACCTGGTTGATTTGCGCCTGCGCCTTGACCAGTGAAGGCACCAGCTCTGCCCCGTAGCCCAGTGCACAGGCCGTTACCAGACTTTGGTGCACGCTGGTGCCCACCAGTGATGGCGCCTTGACGCTTTCCGTCAGGTGCACGTAGTAGCGCAAATCTTTCGAGGCATTGTTTAACTCGAATTTGAGGCCGGTGTAATCGCCTTCCAGCGTTTTGGCCATGGCCTGAAACAAGCCGGAGTTGACCGCGCCTGCCGACACCACGCGCACCAGTTGTGCCACATCGATGCCCGCTTTGGCCCCCACCGCAAAGGCCTCTGCCGCAGCCGTCGTTATGCTTTGTGCCAAAAAATTGTTCAAGAGTTTGATGACGTGTGCTGAGCCGATTTCGCCCACATGGAAAATGTTTTCGCAATAGGCCTTGAAGACTGGCTCCAAGCGGGCAAAAACGTCTGGCGCTGAGCCCACCATGGTGTTGAGTTTGCCCGCTTCGGCCTCAGCGGGTGAGCGTGCCAGGGGCGCGTCAACCAGGGTCATGCCTGCGGCTTGGCAGCGTGCCGCCAGACGACGGGTCGAGTCGGGCTCACTGGTGGATGCATCCACCACGATCAGGCCAGCGCGGGCTTGACTCAGCAGACCTTGCGGCCCTTCCAGTGCGGCCTCGACCTGCAGGGAGCCAGTCACGCAAATGATGACCGCATCACAAGCGGCCAGTTCCGCATGAGACCCCACGAGTTTGGCACCTGCTTCCAGCAAATCCTGCAAAGGCTCGCGCCTGGAATGAGCGGTCAAGGAGACTTGGAAGCCTTTGGCCAGCAAATTTTTGGCGATGCCATGTCCCATGAGGCCTGAGGCACCGATAAAACCAATGTGTTTCATGCGATTCTTTCATGTGATGAATGAAAAAGTTTGAAGGTTCAAGTCCGGCGGCACCAGGTCGGTGCGAAATGCTGACTTACCCCGTGTAGTTCTGCATTTCAAGGTATCACTGAGGCAGCTGTTGGGGCCAGCGTGGGTGGACACTTTGGTGACAGCTTGCCGTGCAAAGCATGGTTTACCCCAAGAGGGTTCAGATGGCTTTGGCCTAAAGTAAAAAAACAGCAACACAGACAAGTTGTTGTCACGATCATTAAAGGAGACACAGACATGAAATTTTTGAAGCCTTTGTTGGGGTTGGTTCTTTCTTCGGTCATGGCCTTGAGCGCGCAGGCGCAGCAAGCGCCCATCACCTTGCATGGCGCATCGCAGTTTGGCGATGACCACGCCTTCACCAAAGCCATGGTGCTCTTTGAAGAGCTGGTCAAAAAATACTATGGCAAGCCAGTCAATTTTGTGTTGCACAAAAACAGCGAGTTGGGCCTTGAAAAAGATTACTTTGCGTACATGAACCAGGGCAAGGCCGTGGATTACGCGATTGTTTCGCCAGCCCACATGTCCACCTTCTCAAAGGCTGCGCCGTTCATCGACGCGCCGTTTTTGTTCAGCGACTTGGCCCATTGGAACAAGGTGCTCGATCAGGATGTGCTCAAGCCCATTGCCGATGAGGTGGAGCAAAAAGCCGAAGTCCGTTTGATCGGTTATGCCGGTGGTGGTGTGCGCAATATTTTTGCCAACAAGCCCGCTGGCAATTTGGCTGAACTCAAAAACCTGAAGGTGCGTGTGCAAGGTGCACCCATCTGGAGCCGCACTTTCAACGCAGTGGGCATGACCCCCACTGTGATCGCCTACAACGAGGTGTACAACGCCATTCAAAACGGGGTGATCAACGCCGGTGAAAACGAAGCGGCCGGTGTGGAAGCCATGAAGTTCTATGAAGTGGCACCCAGCATTTTGATGACGCGCCACGCCATCACCATTCGCCCCCTGTGCTTCTCTGTCAAGACCCTGAAAAAACTCCCTGCTGATTTGCAGGCAGCAATCATCAAGGCAGGCAAAGAGGCAGGTGCTTATGGCCGTCAAATCGAGTCGTCTGAAGACCAGGCCAAGCTCGACAAGTACGCCAAGGAAGGCAAGCTCAAGCAAGTGCCATTCACACAGCGCGCCGAAATGCAAAAACTGGTTGATCCGGTGATGGCTGCCTATGCCAAAGAGGTGGGTGCCGACGCCATCTTTGCCAAGATCAATTCATTGAAATAACTGCCTTTCAGGGGTGTTTGTTCGCAAACACCCCTCAGGATGAACCATCCATTACCGATGAAAAAATTATTGTTGTTGATTGATGGCTTGTTGTCGTTTCTTCTTGTCGTAACGCTTCTGCTTTTGTTGGTTCCGGTGAGCTTGCAGATTTTTTCCAGATACACCGATTTCATACCGCGTTACATGTGGACAGAGGAAATGAGCCGGTTCTTTTTCATCTGGTTGATCATGCTGGGTGCCACTTTGGGTGTGCGCGAAAAAATGCACTTCGACGTGGATTTCTTGCCGAAGTTGTCGGCCAAGGCCAATCGGGTTTTGCTGTTTATTTGCCAGTTTTTCATGCTTGTTTTTTCAGGTGTGATTTTTTACTGGGGCATCGAGTTCACGCAATTTGGATGGAACCAGACCTCCGAGCTGGCTGACATGCCCATGTGGTGGATTTTCGTTGCCTGGCCTATCTCCGGCTTTCTGTGGATTGTTTTTTTGTTGCACCATATGTTCACCGCGTCTTCAGGCGATGAAAGTGCGAACCAGGAGTCAGTGGTTTGAGCTCTGCATTGTTTTCCCCAAGCGAGGCAGCACTCGTTCTCTTCGGTTGTTTTTTCTTGTTATTGGCCATCAGGGTCCCGGTGGCCTTTGCACTGGGCCTGGCGTCGTTGCCGGTTTTGGTGCTTGAGCCCAGGCTCTCACCCATGGTCTTGTTCAATGAAACATTCAAGACCTACAACTCCTTTATTTTGTTGGCGGTCCCCTTCTTTTTGTTGACTGCAAACCTCATGAATGCGGGGGGGATTACCGAGCGAATAATGCGCTTGTCCAGGGCGCTGGTGGGCCATTTCCCGGGTGGCCTGGCTCAGATCAATGTGCTGCTGTCTGTTTTTTTTGCAGGCATTTCAGGTTCTGCCAGTGCCGATGCTGCCGGGCAAGGAAAGTTGTTCATTGAGGCACAGGTCAAGGAGGGGTATGACCTGTCGTTCTCGATTGCCGTGACGGCAGTTTCTGCCGTGCTGGCAGTGATCATTCCACCCTCCATTTTGATGGTGGTGTGGGGCGGCGTGATTTCAACTTCTATTGGCGCCATGTACCTGGCGGGTATCGTGCCGGGGTTGCTGCTGGGCTTGGCCCAAATGGCCACGGTGCACGCCTACGCGGTCAGGCGCAACTACCCGGTCTATCCTCGCGCCGATATGGCTGAATTGGTCAAGTCGGCGGGTGTCGCCATACCCGCATTGATGACGCCGGTGATCATTGTGGGCGGTATTTTGCTGGGCTGGTTCACGGCAACCGAGTCTGCTGCCGCAGCCGTGTTGTATGCAGCGGGCTTGTCGCTGTTTTTCTACCGTGAGATGGGGTTCAAGCAATTCATTGCGGCTGTGCTGGATTCAGGCAAGCTGTCGGCAGTTGCGCTGTTTTGCGTGGGCACAGCCTCGGTTTTTGGTTGGTTGCTGGCTTATTACCAAATCCCCAAGGCCTTGTTGTCCAACGTGCAAACTTGGGGCATGGGCGTCATCGGCGTCGGCTTGTTCATTGCGGCTGCATTCCTGGTGGTGGGCTGCTTTTTGGACGCCATTCCTGCCATCATCATTGTGGGCACCACCTTGCAGCCCTTGGCCCAATCGGTCGGCATGCACCCGGTGCACTTTGCCATTGTGGGCATCTTGGCTTTGGCCTTTGGCTTGGTCACGCCGCCTTATGGCATGTGCCTGATGATTTCGTGTGCTGTGGCCAAAGTGCCCCTGCGCTTTGCTTTGAAGGACACCATGATCATGGTGGTTCCCATGTTGTTTGTGCTTCTTGCGGTCATCGTGTTCCCTGAAATTGCCTTGTTCTTGCCGCGCCTTTTTTCACCAGAAATGATCAATTGAGCCATGCAGCAACTGACGCCTTTGAGTGATGTTTTAGGTGCCCAGGTTCAGGGCTTGGATCTTGCGAATCCGTTGGATGAGGGGCAAAGACAATGGCTGGCCGATGCCTTGCATCGCCACGGCTTCATTGTGCTGAAGAACCAGTCGCTCACGCCCGCTCAGATGGTCAGCTTTGCCAGGCAATGGGGCCGGCCTTCGCCCCATGTCATTGACACTTTCCACCACCCGGAAGATGCCAACATCCTGATGCTGTCCAATGTTTTCAAAGATGGCAAACCCACCGGGCTGGTGGATGCTGGCACCTATTTCCACACCGACTACTCTTACTTGGAAGATGTGGCGCGCTGCACCATCTTGCACGCACAAGACGTGCCTGATTCCCCCAATGGCACGACCTTTGCCAACCAGGCCAAAGCCTATGCCGACTTGCTGCGCAGCATGCAGGAAAAAATTCAGGGCCTGGTGGTGAAGCACCACTATGGCAACCGCGATGACTTGGACCATCATTCCAGGAGCGTGGCCTCGGTGCTCAACCCGGACCAAGCCAAAAGGGTCAACTGGGTGCATCATCCGCTGGTCAAAAAGCACCCGTTCAGCGGCCAGCCCACTTTGTATGCCGTGAGCGGCAGTTCTTTCGGCATCGAGGGCATGGACGACGAAGAGGCGCTGGACCTGTTGCGTGAACTGGCGGCGCACGCCACACAAGACAAATATTGCTATACGAACAATTATGAAAATGGCGACGTCATCGTCTGGGACAACGCCTTGCTGCTGCACAGCGCGCCCCTGATCGATCTGACGCGGCCACGCAGCTTGTGGCGCGTGACGGTGCTCTATCCATCAGGGCACTAGAGACTCAGGGCATGTACTGCCCACCGTTAATGTCGATGATTTGCCCAGTCACATAACCCGACATTTGCTCGGAAGCCAAGTACACAAAAGCTCCCGCACATTCCTCGGCAGTGCCCAGTCGGTTCATGGGGATCGTGGCCTTGAAGCCTTCCAGCATTTGGGGTGTCGAAAAGCGTTCATGAAACGGCGTGGTGATGACGCCAGGCGACACCGCATTGACACGAATCTTGTCTTTGACCAGTTCTTTGGCCAGACCTTTGGTCATGGTCGAGACGAAGCCTTTGGAGCCGGCATACAGTGAAGCGCCTGCTGCGCCACCATGCCTTGCGGCCACCGAGGTGACATTGATGATGGCGCCGCCCTGGCCTTGCTTGCGCATGGCGGCCACCGCTGCGGCTGTGCACATCATGGCCGAGCGCACGTTCAGGTGCACCACGTTGTCAAAAAGCTCGTCGGTGATCTCTTCAATGGGCACACGCTTGACCAGCGCACCCGCGTTGTTGATCAGGATGTCGATGCGCCCGAATGCTTTCACGGTCTCGTCGACAAGACGCTTGCATTGGGCGGTTTCCAGCACATCGCCTTGCAGCAACACGGCCTGTGCGCCCGTGGCCTTGACCGCTTGGAGCACCTCTTCGGCTGGCCCCTTGCTGCTGTTGTAGTGCACCGCAACGCGTGCGCCCAGCTTGCCAAAAGCCACTGCGGCCGCGGCCCCGATGCCGGTGCTGGAGCCGGTGATCAAAACCACTTTGTCTTTCAGATCGTTCAACATGCAAGTCTCCTGGTAGATGCATCTGCACACAGCATGAGCGCTGGGGCCAATTCATTATGGGCAGGCTTGCATGGCAGCCCAATCAAATGGGCGACAAGCTCAGGCGCTTGCCCAGAACACGGCAAAGCGTGTGGCCGGGTCTGTCCATGCCCGGGTGGCCGTGAAGCCTGCCTCGCGCAGCAAGGCGTCAAAGCCAGGCAGCGCCCATTTGCAGGCGTTTTCGGTGTGGATGGTTTCCCCGGCTTCAAAAAGGCGTTCACCACCCGGCCATTGCACCCGCAGGGCCTGGCGGGCTTGCAGGTGCATTTCCACGCGCGATCGTTCGGCATTGAAGCGGGACAAGTGGCGCCAGTCGCGCACTGCAAAGTTACTGCCCACCAGCCGGTTGATGTGCAAGAGCAAGTTCAGGTTGAAGGCTGCCGTCACGCCAAGAGCATCGTCATAGGCGGCTTCGAGTTCGGCCACATCTTTCACCAAGTCTACCCCGATGAGCAAACCGCTGTGCCTGGCCGTGCCGCACGCAGTGTGCAGGCTTCGTAAAAAACCCACAGCCTGATCGGGTGTGAAGTTGCCGATGCTTGAGCCAGGATAAAACAGCACGCGGGGCTGGGTTGGGTCCAGTTTGAGGTCGGCAGGCAAGTGAAGACCCCCTGAAAAATCGGTGCCCAGACCCATCATGGCCAAACCTGGATGTTGGCGTTGCAGGCCTTCCAGGGCCGCACGGACAAAGTCCACCGAAATGTCCACCGCCACATAGCGCCTTGCCGCCATCGGACCCAAAAGGTGCGAGGCTTTTTCGCAATTGCCTGCGCCCAGGTCGATCCAGCAAGCGTCAGCTGGCAGGTGACTGGCCATGTCGGCGCAGTGCTGTTGCATCACACGGGCTTCGGTTCGGGTGAGGTCGTACTCTGGCAACTCGGTGATGGCTTCGAACAGGCGAGAGCCCAGTGAGTCGTAAAGGTATTTGGGCGAGGTCAAGGCCTGAGGGGCCATCAGGCCTTGCAGGAGTTCTTGCGCCACATGGTCGGCATCATGGTGGTAAATCTGAAGGAATTGGGGTGCGCTCATGCCAGCATGGTAAGCCAGTGCAGTCACCCCTGTGGCATGAGGCGACAAGCCCTCCGCTGCTAAAAGTGCGCGCATGATGTCCTGTTGCAGGGTCTGTTTTTAGCCCCTGTGGGCTTGTGCCGATGCATTTCGAGGTTTAATCAAAGTTGTTTGTTTTTACAGGAACTGTTCGATGTTGACTTCTTTTATTGCCAGGGTTCTGCCCTTTGCCATCACGGGCCTGCTGGCGCTGTCTGCTGCGTTTGCAGCCAGTGCCCAAACCACGCTGCGTGTCACCACCATTCCTGAAGAGGCCGCCACCGAACAAGTGCGCAAGTTCACGCCTTTGGCCAACTACCTCGAAAAGCAATTGGGCATGAAGGTCCTGTTCACGCCGGTCACCGATTACCCCGCCGCCGTGGAATCGCTTGTCAATAAAAAAGTAGATGTGGTCTGGTTTGGCGGCTTCACTTTTGTGCAGGCAAATATCCGTTCGGGCGGCAAGATCGTGCCCCTGGCACAGCGCGAAGAAGACACGCGCTTTCAGTCGGTGTTCATTGCCAAAACCAACTCTGGCATCAAGAGCCTGGCGGACATGAAAGGCAAACAGGTTTCCTTTGGTTCCCAAAGCAGCACCTCTGGCCACCTGATGCCGCGCAGCTTTTTGCTGCAAGCGGGCATTGACCCTGAAAAAGACTTCAAACGCATCGCCTACAGCGGCGCCCATGATGCGACCATTGCCTCGGTGGTCAGTGGCAAAGTCGATGCGGCTGCGCTGGACATCACGGTTTGGAAAAAGTTTGTTGCCGACAACAAGGTCGACACGCAATCGGTGAATGTGTTTTTCACCACCGCACCGTATTTCAATTACAACTGGTCGGTGCATGCAGACATGCCCTCGGACATGCGCGAAAAAATCAAGGCTGCCCTGCTGGCGCTGAACCCGGCCAACCCCGAGCATGCTGAAATCCTGAAGCTCAATCGCGCCACCCGCTACGTGCCCACCACGCCTGAAAACTACAAGGGTCTGGAATCGGCGGCACGCAGCGCGGGCTTGTTGTAAAGCCTTGGCGTTTTCGCTGTGAACATCGACCTTCAGGCCCTCGAAGCCCGCCACCCGGCAGCGCGTTCTGGGGCCCCTGCGGCCTTGCGCGGGTTGAACCTGAAGGTGTCTGCAGGTGAGCAGGTGGCCGTGATTGGCCCATCGGGGGCGGGCAAGACCACCTTGTTGCAGGTGTTGGCCTGCGCCCAGCCGCCGACGCGAGGCGACTTGCAACTGGGAGGCCAAGACCCCTGGCGCCTGCCTGCCAATTCCTTGCGCCATCTTCGGGGGCAACTTTTTTTGGCGCCCCAAGTGCCGCCGCTGCCGCCGCGCCAACGCGTGGTGACCTCGGTGCTTGCCGGGCGTTTGCCCGCTATGGGGCTGTTGGCCAGTTTGCGTTCGCTGTTCTACCCGACCGATATTCCGGCTGCCTTTGAGGCCTTGGCGCATTTTGATCTGGGGGACAAGCTGTTCGAGCGTGTGGACCGCCTGTCGGGCGGTGAACGCCAACGCGTGGGCCTGGCCCGCGCCCTGTTGGCCCCGGCGACTTTGTGGTTGATCGACGAGCCCCTGTCGGCGCTCGACCCGATGCGCTCCCGCATGGCGATGGCCGCATTGGTAGGCTTGGCGGCTGAGCGCAAAGTCACGCTGGTGGCCACGCTGCATCAGGTGGACATGGCGCTGGCGCACTTCCCACGCATCATCGGCTTGCGTGATGGAAAAATGGTGTTTGACTTGCCGGCCGGGCAGGTCAGTCCAGAACGCTTGGCGCATCTGTACGCTCATCATGAGCACGAGTTGCGTGGCGAAGCGCTGCCTGGCGAAGCGCTGCCTGGTGCGCACGATGACACGGCCATGGATGCCCCCAAGCCGGTGGTGATGCACTGCCGCTGATGCGGCCATCACCCGAGCCCGGTGTTTCACATGAACGATATGGCCGCCAAGCTTTCACGTCTGCCTTCAACCGATCCATCCCGGCCCCGCATGGCTGCACCGGCGCGTGATCCGGCGTTTGCATCGCGCGTGTTCTGGCTGGGTTTGGCGCTGGTCCTCTTGTGGCCGCTGGCTGTGGCCACCGAGTTTCGTTTGTGGGTCTTGTGGGAGCCTGAGAACCGCAAAGTCACGGCCGACTTTTTGGCCAGCTTTTGGCCCCTGGTGCACAACACCGAATTCATGCAAATGGTGGTGCGCGAAACCTGGCGCACCGTGGCCATGGCCACCGCAGGCGTCACACTGGCGCTGCTGCTGGCCCTGCCCTTGAGCTTGCTGGCCACGCGGGTTTTGTCCTTGTCGGCCTTGTCTGGCCGCATGGACCGCTGGCCAGCTGTGCTGCGCTGGTGCGTGCGGGCTGCCTTGATTGTGCTGCGCAGCATTCCTGAACTGATCTGGGCGCTGGTGTTTGTGCGCGTGGTGGGCTTGGGGCCCACCGCTGGCGTGCTGGCCATTGCATTGACCTATGGCGGCATGCTGGGCAAGGTGTATGCCGAGATTCTGGAAAGCGGCGAGAGCCATGCCACCCAGACGCTGATGCGCAACGGCAGCGGGCGCCTGCAAGCCTTTGTTTATGCGCTGCTGCCCAGCCACGCGGCCGAACTGGCCTCTTACACGGTGTACCGCTGGGAATGCGCCATCCGATCTTCCGTGGTGCTGGGCTTTGTGGGCGCCGGTGGCTTGGGGCAGCAACTGGACAACTCGATGAAGATGTTCAACGGCGGCGAGGTGGCGACTTTGCTGCTGGTGTTCATTGCGCTGGTGGCGCTGGCCGACCGCGTGAGCGCCTGGCTGAGAAAGGCGCTGGCATGAAGCCGCTGAGCCAGGCATCGTTTCGCGAAGCGGCCAACCCGCCTTACAAATTGCCGCCGCCCCTGTTCAATGCACGCTGCCGTGCATGCTGGTTCATGGCGTCATTGCTGTTGCTGGTGGGCGCCAGTTTTGTCTCGCTGGAGCTGGACTGGGCGGCTTTTGCATCGGTAGAAGCGGCGCGCAGCATGGGCCGTTTCGTGGCCGAATTTTTCCCACCTGACTTGTCGCCTGTGTTCGTCAACAAGGTGGCCTGGGCCGCTTGGGAAACCCTGGCCATGTCGGCGTTGGGCACGGCCATTGCGGCGGTGCTGGGTCTGGCGCTGGCCGTACCCGCCAGCCACTTGTCAACCCAAGACCCGGCCTGGCTGCGCAGCCCCACACGCTGGCTGCTCAATGCCTTGCGCGCCATTCCTGAGCTGGTGTGGGCGGCCTTGCTGTTGATCTCGGCCGGACTCGGGCCCATGGCGGGCACATTGGCGCTGGCCCTGCACACCAGCGGGGTGCTGGGCCGCTTGTTTGCCGAGGCCATGGAAAACGTACCGACCGGGCCGGGCGACGCCTTGCGCACCCAGGGTGTGGGGCCGCTGCGCGTGTTCGCCTATGCCACCTTGCCCCAGGTGCTGCCGCAACTCATGAGCTACACCCTTTACCGCTGGGAAAACAACATCCGTGCCGCCGCTGTGCTGGGCGTGGTGGGCGCGGGTGGGCTGGGCCAGTTGCTGTCGTTTCACATGGGCCTGTTCCACATGAACAAAACCGCCACGATTTTGGCCGCCATGCTGCTGATGGTGGTTTGCGTGGACGCGCTCAGCTTTGCGGCGCGGCGCTGGTTGACGCGCTGAACTGTTGAACAGTCGGGTAACGCTGGGTTGCCAAAGTACTGCACTCAAACCAAACTGAATCCCAGCAGCAGGGCCGTGCCCCACATCATCAGCGCCACAGCGCCATCGAGCGCGCGCCAGATGTGCTGGGAATGCAGGCGACGGCCCAGCCAAAAGGCGGCTGCGCCCAGCACCGAAAACCAGAGCACAGACCCTGCTGCCGCACCCAAGCCAAAAGCCGTGCTGCCTTGTCCATAGGCCAGCGAGGCGGTGCCGATCAACACCGCCGTGTCCAGCCAAGCATGTGGGTTGAGCCAGGAAAACGCCAGGGCTGATCCCACGGCTTGCCGGCGTGTGATGGCCAAGGGGTTTGGCTGTGCGGTGGTCGATGCGTGCGGGGTCTCGTTGCCCTTGTCGCTCGCAGGCAAGTCCAGAGCCAAAACAGGTGAACGTAAAAACCTTTGAAAAGCCTGCCAACCGTAGACCATCAAAAACAGCATGCCTGCGCCCAACAGTGCGCCATGTAGTTTGTCGGACAGGCCGCCCAACTGCGCCAGGCCCAGCACGCCCAAACCGATCATCCCTGCATCGGCGACAGCGCAAATGGCCACGGTCAGCCAAAGGTGTTGGCGCTGCAGGCCCATGCGCAGCACATGTGCGTTTTGCGGGCCGATGGCCATGATCAGCGAGATGCTCAGCACCATGCCGGCGGTGAAAGTGGAAAGGTGTATGACCATGGAGATCTCCGGGACTGGGGTTGGCCGCCCTGAAGATTGGACATGCAGGCGGGTCGATGACTGGCCGTGAGTGTGCTGGCAAACCGGTTATGTTTAAACTCAGTTAAATTAAAATGCTATCGCTTAATTTATTTTTAACTAAATCATGCTCGACGCCCGCCAACTCGAAGCCCTGACCGCCGTGCTCGAACACGGCAGCTTTGGCGCGGCTGCGCAGTCCCTGTCGCTCAGCTTGGCGGCGGTGTCGCTGCGCATCAAGGCCTTGGAAGAGGTGTTGGGCCGGCGTTTGCTGGTGCGCGGCAAGCAAGTGCGGGCCACACCGGCCGGGCAGGCCTTGTTGGCCCATGTCAAACAGCTGCGCATGATGGAAGCCGACCTGTTGGGCGGTTTGCAAGGCACCTCGGCGCGATCAGCTCCGCGCTGGCAATCACTGAGCGTGGCTGTCAACGCCGATTCGGTCGCCAGTTGGTTCTTGCCGGGTGTGGCGCCCATGCTGCAGCGCCACCGCTTGCTGCTCGAAATCCTGATCGATGACCAGGACCACACGCACGATGCTCTCAAAAGCGGCGATGTGATCGGCTGTGTGAGTACGCTGGCCAAACCCATGCGTGGCTGTGTGGCCGAGCCTCTTGGCATCATGCGTTACCGCTGCGTGGCCGCGCCCGCCTTGGCCAAGCGTTGCCTGACCCCGAGCGGTGCGGTGTCGCCGCACAAACTGCTGGCGCAGCCAGCGGTCATTTTTAACCGCAAGGATGCATTGCAAGATGCTTTTTTGGTCCAGCACTTCGGACTCAAGCAACCCAACTACCCACGCCACTTTGCCCCGGCTGTCGAGGCCTTTGAGACGGCGATCGAGCTGGGCTTGGGCTGGGGCATGGTGCCCGAGCAGTTCCTGGCCCAACGTCCGGGCCTGCAAGAGCTGTTGCCCGGTGCCGCGGTGGATGTGGCCCTTTACTGGCAACACTGGGTCCGAGAAGCCCCTTCAGCCCAGCGCCTGACACAGGCCGTCAAAACAGCGGCGCGTTTGTATTTGCGGCAGGCGTAAGAACTGTTGCAATGGGCTTGGCTCCAAACGACCTGGGCAACCTCACTTGGCCATTGAGCAATGCCCACCGCTGCTCGTCTGGCCCGAACCGGCCGCTATGAGGGGCGGTTCGTTGCGCAGATCCACGGGGGCCGAAACCTGAAAGTCCCAGACCAGAAAGGCCGCCAGGCCCAGCCAGAAAACCGCTTGCAGTTGCTGTGTTTTGTGCATGCGGCCTTCCTCAGAATTGGTAATGTCGGCGCACACGTACGCCGATCAAGGTGCCGGCAAACGCCATGGGCACCCAGATCCAGCCGTGCAGGCTGCCGGTCGAGATGCCGCTGAGCATGGCGCCAATGTTGCAGCCAAAGGCCAAACGCGAGCTGTAGCCCATGACGAAACCGGCGACCAAGCCGATCACCCATTGCTGTGTGGTCAGTGGCTTGCTGTCCGCAGGAGACTTGGCCGACACCCACAAAGCGCCGCCCAAAATGCCGATGTTGGTGATGGTGGTGACGTCCATTAAAACGCTTTGAGTCAGGCGCTGCGTGTTGCCTGCCTGACTCCAGAAGCCGTTGCTGGTCGGGTCAAACGAGCCCAGCGCCACTGCGCCTTTGGCGGCCCACAGGCCAAAGCCGTAGACCACCCCCCAGGGTTGCCCGGCCAACAGCAGGTTGAGGGTGGCCAACACGGCCAGCGCCACGGCGCCCCAGAGCCAGCGTTTGTTGAACCAGGTCTGGCCTGCACCCACCCATAAGCGCACGGTCACCAGCACGCCGGCCAGCAAGGCCAGCGTGAGTGCCAATGCACCGCCCGTGCCCAGGCTGGCCGAGAAGCTGACTGGCGCCGTCTGACCCAGTGACAGCCACGCATCCAGGTGCACCGAGCCCAGAAAACTGCCCAAAGCAAACAGCGGCAAGATGCCCATGTTGAGCGGTACGCCAAGCCCTGCCTTGTACAAGGTGCCCGAGCCGCAGCCGTCGGCAATCTGCATGGTCAGGCCGAACACGAAGGCGCCGATCAGCAAGCTCACGCTGGGTGGCCCTAAAGCGGCGTGCAGTTCAGAAAATTGTCCTAACAGCGGCAGCGCCGCCAGACTGGCCAGTGCCAGCAGCAGCACCTGGCCGCTCACACCTTGTGGGTTACGCTGCTCAATGAGCTGACGCCACCCGGCGGTGAAGCCAAAGCGGGCACCTGCCAAAACTGCGCCCATGCCCACGCCCACCAGCATCAGCATGGCTTGGCGGATAGACACGGACAGCGCTAAAAAGATGAAAAAGGCGGCCAGCAAGGCCGCCATTGGCAGGCGTTTCATAGCCAAAGTTTATTTGAAGGTTTTCTCGGCCCAGAACTTGGCGTCGATCAAGAGTTGTTTGGGGCGGCTAGGCACGTTGGCCATGGGCAGACCGTTGGGGTCCTTGGACCACTCGACCATCGAACCCGCATAGAGCTTGACATTTTTCTGGCCCAGCACCTCGGACATGGCAAACCAGTTGGTTGCCGCCCAGTGGCCAGTGTTGCAAAAGGACACCGTCTCTTTGGCGGGATCAATGGGGCTGGCGGCCGCCACTTTTTGGGCCTGATCGGCATTCACAAAGGTCGAACTGCCGGGTGCAAACCACTTGTCGTGCTCCACATTGACGGCACCTTGCAATGTGCCGGGCACGCTGGCGGCCACATGGCGGGTATCGCCCTTGAAGAATTCGGCTGGGCGGGCGTCGATCAAGGCGGCATCGCCTGATTTCACACGCGCCACCAGCTCTTCCTTGGTGGCCACGAGGCTCTTGTCAATCTGCGGTTGAAAGTTGCTGGCGGCTACTTTGACGGCTTGGTTGTTCTGTGGCAAACCTGCGAGGGCCCATCCCTTGAGGCCACCGTTGAGCACTGACAGCTCTTTCAGCCCCAGCACCTTGAGTGTCCAGTAGACCCGGGCTGAAGCGCCAAAGTCGGTGGCATCAGCACCGCTGGACACGACCACGGCGTGGGTGATGGGTGTCAGGCCCAGGCTCTGCACAAGCGCGCTCAGCTTGGGGAGTTCAGGCAGTTCGCCGGGGTTGTTGGCTGGGCCACGCCAGGCGCCGTAGGGCGCGTTGATGGCACCCGGAATGTGGTTGGCTGCATACGACTTGGCGTCACGGATGTCGATCACGCGTACGCTGGCGTCCGACAATTTGGCTTGGAGTTCGGTCGGGCTCATGAGGGGCTGGGCAGCGAAAGGGGCCGTGGCTGCAGCCGACAGTGCCAGGCCCAGAAGCAGGGTGTTGAGGTGGTTCATGGTGGGGTGATCCTTGGCGGAAATTTTTGGAAAGATGCCGAATTGTGACGATTCATTTCAGACATGCAAACGATTATTTTGTTGGTTTGATATGCTGTAAGAATATAAAGACAGGGCTTGTCAACGCCGTGCAACCATGGCCCGGTTTTGGGCCATCCACAGGGCCGCCGTGCCCAACACGCTGGCGGTCAGCAGCCACCACAGCGCCAGGGTGTAGCCCTGTGCTGGTGACCAGAGCAGGCCAAGGGTCAAGGGCGCTGCAGCCCGCGCCAGCGCAATCGGCATGCCCAGCAAGCCGTTGAGCTGTCCGACATGCGCTTGGCTGACGTATTGCGCCATGGCCGTGCCTTTGACGATGGTGTTCATGCCATTGCCCAGACCATAGAGCACCACAAACACCAGCGAGGCGACCGGGTTGAGCCCGCCCAGCAGCAGCACCAGCAGGCCAGCCGGGATCAACATGGGGATCCAGCGGTTGGCCGTGTGCACGTCCCAATGGCGCTCAAAAACGAACAACACCAGCCGCCCCACCACCTGAATGGCACCCATGGCGGCCGGGATGGCGATGACCCAGGTGGGTGACAAACCCGACTCTTGCAAAAGCGCGATCATGTGGGCGGGCAAGGCAGACGTCACCGACATCATCAACACCATGAACAGGGCCAACAGCCAGAAAGGTGTGTTGCGCAGATGCTCTCGCACTGGGACAGGTCGGCTTTTTGGCGATTCTTCTGGAGGCCTGTCGTGGCTGCTTGTGCGTGGTGCACCGCGCAGCAACCAGCCGTGCAATGGGGCGCAAACCAACAGCTGCAAAGCGGCCAAAGCCCACAGCGCGTGTCGCCAGCCCCACAGGTCCATCCACCAGGCAAACAGCGGAATGAACACGGTGCTGGCCAGCCCGCCCAAAAAAGTAAGGGTGATGATGGCGCGTCGAAAATCTTGTGGGAATCGCCGCGTGACTACTGCAAATGCGGGGGTGTAAAGCGTGGCGGCCAGGCCCAGGCCCAGCCAGACCCACATGGCGTAAAACCCGGCAACAGACTCGACAAAACCGTGCGCCACCAAGCCCGCACCAACCCAGAGTGATCCCAAGCTCATCACCACGCGCTCGTGCCCGGCGTCGATCCAACGACCGACCAGGTAAGCCATCAGGCCTTCTGCCAGCAGCGCCAGGCTGAAGGCCAACGACGACTCGGCCCGGCTCATGCCCAGGGCGGCCTCCAAAGGGGTCATTAACAAAGAGAAGGTGTAGAACACGCTGCCCCAGGTGATGAGCTGGGGCAAAGACAGCCAAAAGCAAAAGGAGGGCAAGCGCGATGCGTTCACAAAGCAAAGTCACCCGAAAAGCCACGCTTTGGCGTGCAAGACGCCGTGCAGGCTGAACAAATGCAGGGGGGCTGAACAGAAGATGCCAGGAGATGCATCCGGCAAAGCATACCTGCCGCTCAAAAGGAGCCGGGTATTTCGGTGGGTGCGGGATTAACCCAAGCCAGATTGAAAGTCGGCTTGGGCGCAAACGAAACCCGGGTCAGCGGGCGGGGTAAACCAGTTGCCAGCCCTCAGGGCAATAGCCGGTGTAGGGATAAAACTGCCCGACTGAGCTGCAAAAGTAACTGGCGCCGACGGGCTGGGGTGGCGGCACGTAAACAGCGGGAGGGTTCACATAAGTCACCTGTGGCGGTGGCGTGTAGCTGGGCGGGCTGGCGGCAGCGCTGATTGCTGCACCTGCAATGCCCAGAACGATCAATGGCCCCAGCCAGTCCGAAGTGCGTTGCTGGTGCACGATCTTGTGGCGAGGTGGATGCCCATGCGGGCCGCCTGCCAGAGCGTGTGTGCTGAGGGCTCCAGCGGACAGTGCAATGGCCAAAATACCAAGAGTCTTTTTCACAGGGTGCCTCGTGGTTGACATGTGTTCACCCATAACGCCACGCTGTGCCTGCCGTTGACAAGAAATTTCCAGAACAAGCTTCAGATGTAAGCCCTTGTGTACTGGGCGCTTTCAGTGTTCCTTGAGCACTCGCCGGTACTGCACCGCCTCGGCCACATGCGCTGTCTGGATGGTGTCGCTGCCTGCCAGATCGGCGATGGTGCGGGCCACTTTCAGGCTGCGGTGGGTGCTGCGGCCGCTCCAACCCAGTCGGGTGGCGGCTTTTTGCAGCAAGGCTCGGGCGTTGTCGTCCAGCCGGGCCTGTGCGTCGATGGCCTGGCCTTGCAGGTCGGCATTGGTGCAGCCCTGGCGCTTAAGCGAACGTTCGCGGGCTATCAGGCTGCGGGCCGCCAGGGTGTGGGTACTTTCACCTGGCGGGGCATTCAGCAGGTCTTGCGCGGGCAGACTGGGCACCTCAATGTGCAGGTCAATCCGGTCCAGCAGGGGCCCGCTGAGCTTGCCCTGGTAGCGGCTGACCTGGTCGGGTGAGCAGCGGCAAGCCCGGTGGGGACTGCCCAGATAGCCGCAGGGGCAGGGGTTCATGGCGGCGATCAACTGAAAGCGTGCCGGAAATTCGGCCCGTCTGGCCGCTCTGGCGATGGTGATGGTGCCGGTTTCCAGGGGTTCACGCAGGGCTTCCAGTGCGGCCCTTGGAAATTCCGGGAGTTCATCCAAAAACAACACGCCATGGTGCGCCAGGGAAATTTCGCCCGGGCGGGGCGGTGAGCCGCCACCGACCAGTGCCACGGCGCTGGCCGAGTGGTGCGGCTGACCGGTCGGGCGTTGCGCCCAGCGCGACAAGTCAAAAAGACCAGCCAGACTGGCGATGGCGGCCGACTCCAGCGCTTCTTCAATGGACATGGGCGGCAGCAAGCCTGCAAACCGCTGCGCCAGCATCGACTTGCCCGAACCGGGCGGGCCGACCATCAGCAAAGAGTGCCCTCCAGCGGCGGCAATTTCCAGCACCCTTTTCACGCCCGCCTGGCCTTTCACGTCGGCCAGATCGGCGTAGCGGGGCGGTGCGCTGGGCGTGGAAGGGGCCATGCGCGCCCAACCCTCGCTGGGTTCGGGCGGTGGCTCGTTGGATGGCGGCAAGAATTGCTGCACCACATCGAGCAGGTGCTGGACCCGAAAGACTTCGGCATCGGGCACCAGGGCGGCTTCTTCGGCGCTGCCGGGAGGCAGCACCAGACGGGTACGCACCTGCTGCTGGCGCAGCGCCAAGCTCATGGCCAGCGCGCCGCGCACCGGACGCAACTGGCCCGACAAAGACAGTTCGCCTGCAAATTCGTAGCCTGCCAGTTGGCTGGCGTCAATTTGACCGCTGGCGGCCAGGATGCCCAGCGCGATGGGCAAGTCGAGCCGCCCCGAGTCCTTGGGCAGGTCGGCCGGTGCCAGATTGACCGTGATGCGTTTGTTGTGCGGAAAATCCAAGCCGCTGTTTTGCAGGGCCGAGCGCACGCGTTCGCGCGCCTCTTTGACTTCGACATCCGCCAGCCCCACCAAGGTGAAACTGGGCAGGCCATTGGCCAGATGCACCTCCACGGTGACTGCGGGCGCTTGCAGGCCGACCAGTGCACGGCTGTGCACCAAACTGAGACTCATACCCTCTCCCTGCCCCATGCTGGTGCATGGCGTGTGTTCTGGCACCCTGACGTGGCATGCATAACTTGTTTGAATGCCATTCAAGCACGCGCAGAGTAGAAAAGCACTGGTAAATGCCCGCGCATGGTCCCATTGAAGCAGTTGGCACGCTCCCTGCATGTGGACTGTGTCCTTTATTCACTTCATTGGAGTTCCGTATGAAAAAAATCCTCGTCCCTACCCTGATCGCCCTGGCTTTGGGTTCCGTAACCGGGCTGGCCCAAGCGCAGGCAGCAGCCCCCGCAAGCAGCCTGTCCTTCAACGTCGGCGCTGTGAGCGATTACCGCTACCGCGGCATTTCCCAGTCACGCCTGCAGCCCGCCCTGCAAGGTGGCCTGGATTACGCTGACAAGAGTGGTTTTTATGTCGGCGCTTGGGGTTCCAGCATCAAGTGGATCAAGGACACCCCCGGCGTGACAAAAGGCGCAACCGAACTGGATTTGTATGGGGGCTACAAAGGCGAATTTAGTGGCGTTTCTTACGACATTGGTTTGTTGAGCTATGTCTATTCCGGAAATAACTATGGCAATGCAACAGCTGGCGGCACCAAAAGCGCAAATACCAATGAGGCATATGCAGCAGTAACCCTCGGGCCAGTTACGGCTAAGTATTCACATGCGTACAGCGACTTGTTCGGCAATGCGGGTACCAAAAACAGCTATTACTTGGATTTGAGCGCTGCATTTGATTTGGGCAGTGGGTTTTCCTTGACGCCTCATGTCGGCTACCAAAAATTTAAAAACTTGGCCGTTGCCACATACACCGACTATTCCTTGACTTTGGCAAAAGATTTGGGCAATGGCCTTTCAGCCAGCGCAGCCGTAGTGGGAACTGATGCAGACAAGGTCTTTTACAACTTGAAAGACAAGTTCAACGGCAAGTCCGGCCTGGTCGTTGGCCTGAAATACGCCTTCTGATTCCCCACATTCCAACCAAGGAGCCATCATGAAACTGGTGACCGCCATCATCAAACCCTTCAAGCTGGACGAAGTGCGTGAAGCACTTTCGGGCATCGGCGTGCAGGGCATCACCGTGACCGAAGTCAAAGGCTTTGGTCGTCAAAAGGGCCACACCGAGTTGTACCGCGGTGCGGAATACGTCGTCGATTTCTTGCCCAAAGTGAAGATCGAAGCGGCCGTGTCCGACGAGCTGGTCGAGCGCGTGATCGAAGCCATCGAAGCCGGTGCCCGCACCGGCAAAATCGGTGACGGCAAGATCTTCGTGTACGACCTCGAGCAAGTGGTTCGCATCCGCACCGGTGAAACCGGTGGCGAAGCCCTTTGATGGATCAGAAAGAGAGTCGAAACATGAAAAAACTACTAGCTACTCTGGCCTTGGGCCTGACTTTGGGTTTCGGTGTGTTCGGTGCGGCATCTGTCGCCACCGCCCAGACTGCACCTGCCGCCGTGTCGGCCCCTGCTGCCGCAACCCCTGCTGAGGCCAAACCGGCCGATGCTGCGGCTCCGGCCACTGCACCTTCTGCTGCGCCTGCCGCTGCTGAAGCTGCGCCGGTGCTGGTGCCCAACAAGGGCGATACCGCCTGGATGATGGTGTCCACCATCTTGGTGATCCTGATGGTCATTCCTGGCCTGGCTCTGTTTTATGGCGGTCTGGTTCGCAGCAAAAACATGTTGTCCGTGCTGATGCAGGTGGTGGTCACGTTCTCGATGATCACCGTGCTCTGGTTCATCTACGGCTACAGCCTGGCCTTTACCGAAGGCAATGCCTACATCGGTGGTTTTGACCGCCTGTTCATGAAGGGCATCTGGGACAACGTGGGCGGAACGTTCGCCAACGCAGCCACGTTCAGCAAAGGCGTTGTGATTCCTGAAATTTCGTTCGCAGCCTTTCAGGCCACGTTCGCAGGCATCACTTGCGCCTTGATCGTCGGCGCCTTTGCCGAGCGCATCAAGTTCTCTGCTGTGCTGGCCTTCATGGTGCTGTGGTTCACTTTCAGCTACCTGCCCGTGGCACACATGGTCTGGTTCTGGATGGGCCCTGATGCCTACGCTTCCAAGGAAGTGGCCGATGAAATGACCAGCAAAGCCGGTTTGTTGTGGCAATGGGGTGCGCTGGATTTTGCGGGCGGTACTGTGGTGCACATCAACGCTGCGGTTGCCGGTTTGGTCGGCGCCTTCATGGTGGGCAAGCGTGTGGGTTATGGCCGCGAAGCCATGGCTCCTCACAGCCTGACATTGACCATGGTGGGTGCCTCCTTGCTGTGGGTGGGCTGGTTTGGTTTCAATGCCGGCTCTGCTCTGGAAGCCAATGGCTTCGCAGCTTTGGCCTTCGTCAACACCTTGGTTGCTACCGCAGGCGCAGTGCTGGCCTGGTGTGTGGGTGAAGCCCTGATGCGCGGCAAAGCCTCCATGTTGGGTGCGGCTTCGGGTGCTGTGGCTGGCCTGGTCGCCATCACCCCCGCAGCTGGCAACGTCGGTATCGGCGGTGGTCTGATCATCGGCCTGGTGGCTGGCTTTGCATGCTTGTGGGGTGTGAACGGCCTGAAAAAGATGCTGGGCGCTGACGATTCGCTGGATGTGTTCGGTGTGCACGGTGTTGGCGGTATCGTCGGTGCCTTGCTGACCGGCGTGTTCAACTCGCCAGCATTGGGCGGCCCCAGCGCCGTGGGCGACTGGGTCACGGTGACGATGATCACGCCTGACGCTTACTCCATCGCTGCACAAGTGTGGACCCAGGCCAAGGCCGTGCTGTTGACCATCGTCTGGTCGGGTTTGGTGTCTGTGGTCGCCTTCAAGATCGTTGACCTGACCATTGGTCTGCGCGTCACCGAAGAGGAAGAGCGCGAAGGTCTGGACATCTCTTCACACGGCGAGTCGGCCTACCACGGTTGATGTGGCGTAAACCCGGGGAGGGCGGCTTTTGAACGAAGCGCCTCCCAGCAAGGGGTGATCACAAAGCCCACGCACTTCGGTGTCGTGGGCTTTTTTATGGGCGCCTGGCGCTTGGCACGCCATCGACTGTAGCGGCTCGCCTGTTGTTCGTTTGTAAAGAGGGCGGCTTAAAAGAGCGGTGCTTAGCCCGCTGCACAGGCCGAGTCGCGGGCGTCGCCGATAGCCAGACTGCTTAAGGCCACGGCTTCGCCGGGACTTTGTTGCGCGGTGTTTTTGACCTTCACGATTTCAGCGACGATGGCGATGGCGATTTCGGCCGGTGTTTTGGCACCCAAGTGCAGGCCCACCGGGCCGTGCAGGCGTGACAAGGCCGCCTCGCTCAGGCCAAAGTGTTCGGCCAGCCGCGCCTTGCGGGTGGACTGGTTGCGCCGCGACCCCAGCGCCCCGATGTAGAACGCAGCCGAATTGAGCGCTTCCATCAAGGCCATGTCGTCCAGCTTGGGGTCGTGTGTCAGGGCCACGATGGCGGTGTGCGCATCGGGTCGGATGTCTGTCACCACGTCGTCGGGCATGCCCAACACGCGGGTCACACCGATCATGTGCAAGGCGTGTGCAAACTCTTCGCGCGGGTCGCACACCAGCACTTCAAAATCGAGCATCAGGGCCATCTGGGCGACGGCTTGGCTGAGTTGCCCGGCGCCTATCAGCAGCAGCCGCCAACGCGGTCCAAACAAGGTGGTGAGGGTGTGGCCGTCAAATTTTAAGGCCTCGCCGCGTTGAGCGTCGCGCAGTTGCACGGCACCGTCCTTGATCGACAAGGTGCGCGCCACCAGCTGGTGCGCGCTGGTGCGGGCCAGCACCTGCTCGACCCAGTCGGTGCTTTGCACAGGTTCTTGCACCAGACGCAATGTGCCGCCGCAGGGCAGGCCAAGGCGGGAGGCTTCTTCTTTGGTGACACCGTAGGCCACCATCGAAGGGCCGGTCAGCTGGTCGTATTCGCCCGCCTTGATGCGGGCGATCAGGTCGTCTTCAACGCAACCACCCGAGACGGAGCCGCTGACCAGCCCGTCCCCACGTACCGCCAGCAAGGCACCAGCGGGCCTGGGAGCGCTGCCCCAGGTTTCCACCACGGTGACCAGCGTGACACGATGGCCTGCCTGTTTCCAGGACAGCACGTCCGCCAGCACGCGCAGATCCAGACTTTCCATGTGTTTCTCCGATTGTGTTGGTGTTCATGCGCAAGCCAAGTCCAAGCCAAGCCAAGCCAAGCCAAGCCAAGCCAAGCCAAGCCAAGCCCTGCATTTTGACAGCGACTGTGCGGGCAAAATAGACGACTGCATTTGAAAGATCTGCCGCCATGACACACCCCGTTTCGCCCGACTGGCACGCCGTGACCACCCAGCCCGATGGCCTGGGAGAGTCGCCATTTTGGCATCCTGGCGAGCAACGCCTTTATTGGGTAGATATTCCTGGCCAACGCATTGGTCGGGTGGCGGTGCAAGGCTTGCAGGCGCAAGGCGCGGTCGAGTATTGGCACATGACGCAAGAACCTGGCTGCATTGCGCCTGTGCAAGGCGGCGGTCTGGTCCTGGCTTTGCGCGATGGCGTTTATTTGGCACGCACCTGGGGCGGCGATTTGCAACCGCTGGCCGTTGCGCCCTATGACACCTTGCGATGGCGCTTCAACGATGGAAAGTGCGACCCGCAAGGCCGCTTTTGGGCCGGCAGCCTGTACGAGCCCAAAGACCAAGCCTTGGGTGTTTTGTACATGCTGGATGGACTTGGCCTGCACCCCAAGATGGACGGCGTGACCACCGCCAACGGCCTGGCCTGGTCACCCGATGGTCGAACCCTGTACTGGGCCGATACCGCCGCGCACCGAGTGCGAGCGTTTGACTTTGACCCGGCCAGCGGCCAACTTTCAGGCGCGCGATTGTTTCAACAGATGACCCCCAAACCTGCAGGCTGGGCTTGGGGCGACCCAGGACCCTATGGCGGACGGCCCGACGGCGCGGCGGTGGATGCTGAAGGGTGCTACTGGTCGGCCCAATACGAAGGCCAGCGCCTGCTGCGCCTGTCGCCTGCAGGCGAAGTGCTGACCGAAGTGAAAACACCCGTGCCTTGCCCGACCATGCCCTGCTTTGGTGGGCCCGACCTGAAAACCCTGTTCATCACCACCTCACGCCAGGGCCGAAGTGCCTCGGAGTTGGCGGATTACCCTCGGGCGGGCTGTATTTTTGCGCTGCGGGTGGATGTGCCCGGGCTAGCGGTGAGTTTTTACCGAGGCTGAGCACCCCCAATTTCCAGCAAGCCTTTGATTCAAAAAATTCACACTGCCCAGCAGGGTCGGGCGTTACCATCCATTCCCATGGACGCTGAACTCAATTCCCTCATCGACGCCGTACGCGCTGCGGCTGCACAGGGGCGCACCTTGCGCCTGCGTGGTGGTGGCACCAAAGACTTCTGGGGCCACAGCCTGACGGGTGAGGTGCTTGACACCCGGGGCTATCGCGGCATCGTGAGCTATGAGCCCAGCGAGCTGGTGGTGACCGTGCGCTGCGGTACGCCATTGGCCGAGCTGGAAGCGGCCCTTGCCGAAAAAGGCCAGTCCCTGGCGTTTGAGCCACCGCATTTTTCCGAAGGCGCGACGGTGGGCGGCATGGTGGCCGCAGGTCTGAGTGGTCCAGCCCGCGCCACGGTCGGCGCAGTGCGCGACTACGTTTTGGGCGCTCGCTTCATCAATGGTCTGGGCGAGCACCTCACGTTTGGTGGACAGGTCATGAAGAATGTGGCTGGTTACGACGTCAGCCGCCTGATGGCTGGCAGCTGGGGCACGCTGGGTCTGATCACCGAGGTCAGCCTGAAGGTCTTGCCCGTGGCCCCGGCCGAAGCGAGCTTGATGATCGCCGGTTTGGCCCAAGGCCCGGCGCTCGATTTGCTGCACCGTTGGGGCGGCCAGCCCTTGCCCCTGAACGCCAGCGCCTGGGTGCGTGACACCACGGCTCAGCCGATCGCCGATTATTTGTTTGTGCGCCTGCGCGGCGCGGCGGCGGCGGTGCAGTCGGCCACGGTCAAGATGGGCGCCGATGCGCTGGGGCTGGGCGCGCAAGTTCAGCAGATGGACAACGCAGAAGCCGCGCAAGACTGGCGCGCCAGTGGCGATCAAAGCTTGGCTTTTTTTGAAGCCCCTGGCCCCGATGTCTGCTTGTGGCGTTTGTCGGTGCCTCAAACCGCGCCGGTCCCCGATTTGCCTTACCCCTTTTACACAGAGTGGCATGGCGCCCAGCGCTGGTTGTGGGCGCCCTCTTCTGCGGCGGTGGCCTTGCGCGAACTGGCGCAATCGGTGGGGGGGCACGCCAGCTTGTTCCGCGCCAGTGCGGCGCATGCCGCGGTCGACAAGGCCGCAGGCGTGAGCACCCCGCTTGATGCGGTGCAGCAACGCATTCAACAACAACTGCAGCAACAGTTCGACCCGAAAGGCGTTTTCGCCACCGGCCGACTGCAACCGATTTGATCCGGGACGACCACCATGCAAACCAAGCTCGCCCCCGAATACCAGAACACCCCTGAAGGCCTCGAAGCCGAAGCCATCTTGCGCAAGTGTGTGCACTGCGGCTTTTGCACAGCCACCTGCCCAACGTACCAACTGTTAGGCGATGAGCTTGATGGCCCGCGTGGCCGTATTTACTTGATGAAGCAGGTGCTTGAAGGCGAAACGCCCACCCGCAAAACCCAGATGCACCTGGACCGGTGCCTCACCTGCCGCAACTGCGAGAGCACATGCCCGAGCGGCGTGCAGTACGGCCACCTGGTCGACATCGGCCGCAAACTGGTCGACGCCAAGGTCGAGCGCCCTGCAAGTGAAAAACTGTTGCGCTGGGCCCTCAAGGAAGGCCTGCCTTCGCCCCTGTTTGCGCCCGCCATGAAGGTGGGTCAGATGGTGCGCGGTTTGTTGCCAGCCAGCCTGAAGGCCAAGGTGCCTGCGCCTCAAAACGCGGGTGCCTGGCCCACCGCGCAGCATGCCCGCAAGGTGCTGATGCTGGCGGGTTGCGTGCAGCCCGCCATGAGCCCCAACATCAACACCGCCACCGCGCGTGTGCTGGACGCTTGTGGCATCCAGACCGTGACCGCGCCCAAAGCCGGTTGCTGCGGTGCGCTCAAGTTTCACCTGAACGACCATGAAGGTGGCAAGGACCATATGCGCGCCAACATCGACGCCTGGTGGCCGCTGGTGCAAAGTGGCGAAGTCGAGACGATTGTGATGAATGCCTCAGGCTGTGGGGTGATGGTCAAAGACTACGGCCACGCGCTGAAAGACGACCCGGCCTATGCCGACAAAGCCGCCCGCATCGGCGCCTTGACCCGCGACCTGAGTGAGCTGCTGCCCGAGCTGGTGCCGCTGCTCCAACCCAAACTCAAGCCCCAAGCCCTGCAAGCCGCAGGCCTTCAGGCCTACCACCCGCCCTGCACGCTGCAACACGGCCAGCAGCTCAAGGGGGGAATCGAAAAGCATTTGGGCGATCTGGGCTTTCAGATCAAGGTCACTGCCAACGAGTCGCATTTGTGCTGCGGCTCGGCCGGCACTTACAGCGTGCTCAACCCGGCGCTGTCCAAACAGTTGCGTGACCGCAAGCTGGGCCACCTGAACGCTCTGGAGCCTCAGGGTGTTTTAAGCGCCAACATCGGCTGCATCACCCATCTGCAAAGTGGCAGCGGCCTGCCCGTGCGGCATTGGGTGGAGTTGTTGGATGAGGCGATCAGCACTTCAGCTGGCTAACGCAAAAAGACACAAAATTTATCGTATGTTAAAGTTTGTGTTATGCCGAAGCCGTCTCTTGCCGCATACCAACTGCCTGCCTCAGCCGCCAAAGCGCTGAGGGATTTGGGCGAAAACCTGGCGCTGGCCCGTCAGCGCCGCAAGGAAAGTCTGCGCGCTTGGGCCAGCCGCATGGCGGTGTCGGTGCCCACACTCATCCGCATGGAAAAAGGCGACCCCTCGGTCGGCATGGGCGTGTACGCCACAGCGCTGTGGCTCATGGGCCGGCACGCGGCCTTGCCCGAAGTGGCAGTCCCCGCGCAAGACCTGAACGCGCTGGAGCAAGACATCGAGGCGGTGCGCCAACGCGGTAAACGCCTGTCGCGCAAACAGGAGCAAGCACTGTGAGCCATCCCTATCAAGTACAGGACAGCATGAGCCTGTGGTGGCTGGCCGACCCGGGTGCGCCTCAGCGCATCGGCACCTTGAGCCTGCAAGACCAGCGCCGCAAGGTGGCCTTGAGTTACGACCCCGCATGGATCGCTTCGCCCCAAGGCTTTGCTTTGAGCGAAGACCTGCCCTTGCAAATGGGCCTGATGCTGCCTGCCGAGCGCGACACGGCTGCCGGTGCGGTGGACGATGCCCGGCCCGACCAATGGGGCGAAAGGGTCATCCGATTGATAGAGCGGCCCGCCCGCTTGTCTTTGCTGGAATATTTGTACTTTGCAGGCGATGACAGGTTTGGTGCATTGGGCGTCTCCTTGCAAATGGAGGTGTATGTGCCTGCCCCCACTGCAGCCATACCTACATTTGACGGCCTGGCTGACATGCACCGTGCGGTTCAGCGCGTGATGGCGGGCGAAGCCGTTAACGAGCAGCAACGCCGCTTGCTGCAACCCGGGGTGTCCATGGGCGGTGCGAGGCCCAAGTCGCTGATGCAGATCGATGGCGCGTCTTGGGTCGTCAAGTTTTCTGAAGCGGGTGAGCTGGATTCGCCACTGATCGAACACGCCAGCATGCAGCTGGCCCGCCTTTGCGGCATTCAAACGGCAGACACCTTGGCGTTGCCTTTGCCACAAGGCCATACGGTGGCTGTACGGCGATTTGACCGCAACGGCACCCAGCGCTTGCATGTGCAATCGGCCCATGTGGCGCTGCGGGCCGCAGGCGAGGCCATGGGTTACCCCGAACTGGCGCAACTGATTCGCCGATTGGGGCGGCCCGATCAAGTGCGTGCACAACAGCAAGAGTTGTTCAGGCGCATGGTGTTCAATATCTTGATCGACAACACTGACGATCATGAAAAGAACCATGCACTGGTGCGTGGCGCTGATGGCTTTTATGCGCTGTCTCCTGCTTTCGATGTGCTGCCCGCTGCGCACGGCTTGGGCTATCAGCAAATGCGCGTGGGCGCCCTCGGTCACGAGGCCAGTATCGGGAATGCGCTGTCAGAGGCGCGTGCATTTGGGTTGACGGACGCTCAAGCTCGGCAGACCGTGGCCAAAATCGCCAGTCAGGTGGCGCAGTGGAAAGCGGTATTTAACAGTCTGAATGTGCGCGATGGGGACATTGACTTGTTGGCGCAATATCTGGATGGGGTGCATTTGCATGAGCAACGCCGACTTTGTTGATAGATGTGCCAATGACCACCGCTTCAACAGCCGCCTGAAATCCCGCGCCTAGCCCAAGCCGAATCGCGCAGGGTGATGACGCGGTAAATGGTGAGTGGGGTGGCCATCCCTGCGATCAAGCCAGTGGAGGACCGCCCTGCGGCTTGAACACCCGTTCTGTCGATGCAGGGTTGTTCAGCAGCTTGGCTGCAGGCCGAACCGGGCGACGCACCAGTTCACCGCCGCAATTAGGGCAGATGCCATGCAAGCGCGTGTCGGCGCATTCGGCGCAAAAGGTGCATTCAAAAGAGCAGATCCGTGCATTCGGTGCAGCAGGCGGCAGATCGCGGTTGCAGCATTCGCAATTGGGGCGAAGTTGGAGCATGGGGATTACCTGGTGAGCGTTTCAATGGCTGGACAGGCAAGTATCCACGGAACCGAAGCGTGCAAAGCGATCGGCAAGGACCAGTTCGGTGCGCGTGGTGTTCAATCACCCTGCTGCGAGCTGAACAAAGTCCTTTTGCCCATCTGGCAAGACCTGCGTCAGGCCGCACCGAAATGCCCGCAGGGGTAGTATTGAAAACGGATGGTAGACGGCGCATGTAAAGCGCAAAGAAAGGACAAGACGATGGCGATACCTTGGCTGATGGCGCTCAAAGTGATTCCATGGGGCGATGTGATCGAACACGCTCCCACGGTGCTCAGGGCCGCGCGCAAGTTGATGGACCGACAGTCCTCTCAGCCACCCGGTCAAGCAGGAACCCCCGCCACGCAAACGCCGGTAAGCCAGGTGCCGAGCCTGGGTGAACTCAAAAATGCCCTGATCGCCGCGCAAGGCCAGATCGACCTCCAAGCCCAAACCCAGCGCGAGCTGACCGAAACTCTGGCCGAGTTGGCTGAACAAAATGCCCGGCTGGTCAGCGCCGTCGATGTGCTGCAGTTGCGCACCAGGCTTCTGATGTGGGGTGCTGCGGCCATGTTGGTGTGGCTGGTGGTGCTGACTTGGTGGGCCTGAGCCGAGGGAGCTGAGCGGGCGTGCGGTCTACACAGACCCGTTGGGAATTCTTTCAGGACATTGTCCAGGGGCTGACCCAGTCGCCTGCTGTCAAACCACCATCAAGTTGCCGCCAGCGCCGCCTCAATGTCCTTGGCCATCTTTTCTGGTGCGTCCTGCGGCGCATAGCGTTTGATCACCCGTCCATCGCGGCCGACCAAAAATTTGGTGAAGTTCCACTTGATGGCTTTGCTGCCCAGAATGCCTGGGGCTTCTGCCGTGAGCCATTGGTACAGCGGGTGGGCGTGTTCGCCGTTGACCTTGACCTTGCTCATCATCTGAAAGCTCACGCCGTAGTTTTTCTGACAAAAGTTGGCAATTTGGGCATCGTCGCCCGGGTCCTGGCTGGCGAATTGGTTGCAGGGAAAGCCCAGAACTGCCAGACCGTTGTCGCCGTAGCTTTTGTGCAGCTTTTCCAAACCGCCAAACTGGGGCGTGAAGCCGCAGGCACTGGCGGTGTTGACGATCAGCATCACCTGACCTTTGAATCGGGACAAGGCCACGGGCTGGTTGTCGATGCCAAGGGCTTCTAGGTCATACAGGCTCATGGGGTGCTTTCCGGGGTTGTGGTGTCTGGTTGGCATCATGCCAGTGTGGTGGCCGATCAGTCGGTTTTGTGGTCCGGACCGACCACCGACAGCAAGGCCGCCAGCAAGATCAGCGAGCCACCCAGCAGGGTGCGGCTTTCCCACTCCGATGCGCCCAGCAGGACAGAGGACACACTGGCAAACAGCACCTCGGACAGCATGACCAGGGCTGTGGTGTGGGCCGCCAGGCGGGCCGCGCCGTATTGCAGCGCCAGGTTGCCAAACAAAAAGGAGATGCCGAGCAAGGCCACCAGTGGCAACCAGGCCCAGGTGGGCGCCTGGCCAGCGGCCACAACGCCGGTTGCCAGCCCGGCCATGGCGGCCAATGTCGCCATGACCGCCCCGCCACCAAACATGGCCAGCGTGCGCGATGAACTGGGGGTGTCTTTGAGCTTGAGCAGCAAAGCGTTGGTGATGGCAAAGGTCAGGCCACCCATGAGGGCCAGCACATCGGCCAGGCTTTCGGGCATGGGCCAGGGCGTCTCGGGGGTTTTGAGCACGATGAACAAGCCCGTGATTGCCATGACCAGGCGCAGCAGCGCCATTTGGCTCGGTTTTTCACCCAGTAGCCACCAGGCCACCAGCACCGACCAGGCGGGCATCAAATAAAACAGCAGCACCACGCGCACCACATCGCCCACCGTGACGGCCCAGTTGAAGCCCACATTGGTCAGGCCCGAGGCCAGCAGCAACAGCCACAGCCCGGGGTGGCCCCGCCAGCTCAGCAACTGCCCGCTGCGCCAAAGCCACAAGGCGATGGACACGAACACAAAGGCGTAGACCAAAGCTGTGGCCCACAGCGGGTGCAGGCCTTGGGCTTCGAGTTGTTTGAACGGCCACCAGCACACGCCCCAGACAAAGGCGTTCAGCAGCAGTCCGGCAACAGCCAGACTTTTGGGGGATGACGGGCCCATGAAAGAGGGTGTCAGGACGGATCGCCTGGTGCGTCAGAGGCTTTGCCGCTTTGGCGCTTGCGCCACCAGCGCCAGCCCAGCCAGACCACGCCCAGTCCCAGCAGGGCAAAAATGCCGTGCTGAAACTGACGCAGCACCGCGAACATCCAATCCCAGTTTTGCGCACCAAAGTAACCCAGGTACACCCAGATCGGCACGCTGATCAGGGCGGCAAAGCCGTCCATCAAGAACCAGGTGGCAAAACTCACACGGTGGCTCATGCCTGCCGAAAAGAAGACCGGGGTGCGCAGGCCGGGCAAAAAGCGGGCCACGAACATGACCCATTTGCCGTATTTATGAAAGGCATCTTGTGCGCTGGCAAAGCGCTCGGGGGTCAGGATTTTGCGAAAACCGGGCAATTTGGAAATGCGCTGGCCGTAGAGCCGGCCCAGCGTGAACATCAACCCATCGCCAATCAAGACGCCCGCCATGCCCACGGCAAACATGGTGTGCACATCGGCGTGGCCCAGCCCTGCGATCACGCCGCCCGTGACGAGGGTCACGTCTTCGGGAATAGGCACGCCAAAACCACAAACCAAGAGCATCACGAACACAGCCAAATAGCCGTATTCGGTGAAGATGGGCATCAAAAACTGAAAAACTTCCATGGATTACAGGGTTCAGCCAGCGCCTGAAGGGTTCAGGCGGAATGCGCGGGGTTGACAAGCAACGGATCAGTGTAAAGCATTTATATGGCCCTTCCCGGGTGAGGTCTGGCGGGGTTTCCCCCTGTAGTTCTGGGTCTGAGCAGGGTCTTTTTTCCAGTCTGGACACAGGTCGACTGACTTGTTTTCGTCATGGCGGCGTCACGGGCGCTTCATGGCTGGTTTTTAAGATCAGTTCAACTTAAACCCGAGCAGGACCTTGCCATGAACGCCTTATTCCCCCGCCACCTGAACACCGCTGTCGCCACGATGTTGCTGGTCACGGCCTCTGCATGGGCGGTGCCCGCCGCCGCGCAAACCGCGTTCCCAGCCATCTTGGCCGGACACGCCGTGTTGCCTGCCTTGAGCACGGTCCCCGCACACCCAGATGCCCCGTCGGATTTGCAGGTCAGCGGCAAATTCACGACCGGCCAGCGTGCCGACAAGATCGGCCACATCGACCTCGTGTTGCTGGAAGTGGGCGATTTTTTGAAAGCCCACTGATCGGGGGGCAGGCCGTGGGGTCTGTCCGGAGTTCATGCTTTTGGGGGCCGATGAAGCTGGCATACTTCAATGGCCCTTTTGGCCCTCTTTTCCATGCCCCGCCCGATACAAGCCACCATTCACACACAAGCCCTGCACCACAACTTGGCCCGTGCCCGTCAAGCGGCACCCGACGCTCAGGCCTGGGCGGTGGTCAAGGCCAATGCCTACGGGCACGGTATTGAGCGGGCGTTTGAAGGACTGCGTGGTGCCGATGGTTTTGCCCTGCTGGACCTGGCCGAGGCGGAGCGGGTGCGCGCGCTGAGCTGGCGTGGACCGATCTTGTTGCTCGAAGGCGCCTTTGAGGCCCGCGACCTGGAGCTGTGCTCAAGGTTGCACCTGTGGCACACCGTGCATTGCGACGAACAGATCGACATGCTGGCGCTGCACAAGACGCACGAGCCGCACCGGGTGTTCCTCAAAATGAACTCGGGCATGAACCGCCTGGGTTTTGCGCCGCAGCGTTACCGCTCGGCCTGGACGCGGCTGAACGCCTTGCCACAGGTGGACGAGATTTCGCTGATGACCCATTTCAGCGATGCCGATGGCACCAAAGGCATTGCTGCACAAATGGCCCGATTTGAAGAAGCCACCCGTGACCTGCCCGGCGAACGATCCTTGAGCAACAGTGCAGCCACCTTGCGCCACGCTCAGGACGGCGCGGTCAAGGCCGACTGGATCCGCCCCGGCATCGCCGTGTACGGCAGCTCGCCTGACTTTCCGGAGCACAGCGCCGAACACTGGCAGTTGCAACCCGCCATGAGTCTGAACGCCAAAATCATCGCTGTGCAGCATCTGCAAGCAGGGGAGAGTGTGGGTTACGGGTCGAGTTTTGTGACCGATGCACCTGCCCGCATTGGTGTGGTGGCCTGCGGTTATGCCGATGGCTACCCGCGCATCTGCCCAACGGGCACACCCGTGCTGATCGATGGCACACGGGGCCGAACTGTGGGCCGCGTCAGCATGGACATGCTGACGGTGGACCTGACAGGCCTGCCCGACGCCGGGGTGGGCAGCAGCGTCACGCTGTGGGGGAAGGCTGCTAACGGTGCCGTGCTCAGCATCGACGAGGTGGCGCAGGCCGCAGGGACTGTGGGCTACGAGTTGATGTGTGCGCTGGCCCAACGAGTGCCTGTGGTGGTCGAAGACTGAAATGGCGAACGGTGCAAAAGGTATTTTTGCGCCAGCATGCTGCCCGTGTGACAAGCTGATGCGCCAGACGGGTCCAAAATAGTCCACCATGCCCCACAGCGCCCCGCTTCACCGATTTGACCAACGCGCCTTGGCCGTTGCCCTGGTTCTGGTCGTGATCTGGGGCGGCAATTTCACCTTGCAAAAGTATTTGTTCGGGTTGATTTCTCCGGGTGGATTTCTCTGGGCCCGCTACCTGATCATGCCGGTGTGCGCGCTTTTTCTCATGCGCTGGCGTTTTGGGCGTTGGTTGCCCCCATTGCCACGCAAGGACTGGCTGCACATGGCCTGGTTGGGTTTCATCGGCCACTCCTTGCATGTGGGGCTGGTCACTTACGGCATTCACTGGTCCACGGCCTTTTCGAGTTCGGTCATCCTGGCTTGCGGGCCGATTTTTACCCTGCTGATCCTGCGTGTACAGGGTCTTGAGCGGCTGAGCCTGCCGCAAATGGCCGGTGTTTCGCTGGCATTTGGCGGGGTCTTGATGTTCTTGTCCGACAAGTTGCTGGGCGGCAATTGGCAGGCTGGCGGCGGAGATCTGGTTTTGTTGGTTGCAGCGGGGCTCTTTTCTTATTACACCGTGGCGGTCAAACCCGTGATGGAGCGGCACGGCCCTGTGCTGACCATGGGCTATGCCACTTTGCTGGGCGGTTTGCCGGTGATGCTGTTGTCGTTGCCTGCAGGATTGAATGCGCCGTGGTCCGTGCTTGATTTCTGGGCCTGGGTGGGCTTGTTCTGGTCCATCATGGTGTCGGCCTTTGTCGGCTGGCTGGCCTGGGGCTGGATCAATACCGTGCGCGGCGTTGCCCGCTCGGCGCCGCTGATGTATTTGATGCCGCCGATGGCCGGCTTGTTTGCCTGGGCTTTGTCGGGCGAGCAATACACCTTGACCAAAATCGCTGGGGCAGGCGTCACCCTGCTGGGCGTGGCATTGGCGCAGTACGCCGGACAAATCAAGTGGCGTTTGCGTTGACGATTCTTCAGCGAAGCCAGGTGTCGTAAGCGGTTTTGCAGATCAAAGCCAGCACCACCAGCATGAACACTTGACGCACAAAGCCCGACCCGAGCTTGAGCGCCAGGCGGGTGCCGATCAGGCTGCCCACGATGTTGGACACGGCCATGGCCAGTGCCAGATGCCACCACACATGGCCTTGTATGGCGAACAGCACCAGCGCAGAAAAATTGGTGGCCACATTGATCAATTTGGCCGAGGCCGTGGCATTCAAGAAGTCATAGCCCAGCAGCCGCACATAGGCGAACACCAGAAAACTGCCGGTTCCCGGACCAAAAAAGCCATCGTAAAAACCGATCACCAACCCGATGCCTGCGGCAATCCAGGCCTCTTGCTTGCCGGCAAAACGTGGCGCATGGCTATGCCCCATGTCTTTTTTGACCAAGGTGTAGGCCAGCAACAAGGCCATCACGAAGGGCAAGGCCTTGCGAAACAAGGAAGGATCGACCAGCGTGACCGCCCAGGCCCCTACCAAAGAGCCCAGCAAGCCAGCCCCTGCTGCGGGCAGCAAAGAGCGCCAGGGCAAGACCACCTTGCGGCTGTATTGCACGGTGGCAAAAGCGGTGCCCCAGATCGAGGCACTTTTGTTGGTGCCAAACAAGGTGGCGGGAGGGGCGCCCGGGAAAGTGGCGAACAGTGCGGGCAGCAAGATCAGGCCGCCGCCGCCCACGATCGCGTCTACAAGCCCTGCCAGCAGCGAGGCCAGCGAAACAATCAGTAATTCCATGTGGGGGATTGTGGCATTGTGGCGTTAGCTGACAGGCAAAAAAAGCGCCGCTTGCGCGACGCTTGAAAAGTACACCTCGTTCGGATGTTGCTTGATGTTCGAGTTTTCTGGCTTGAGTTGTCTCCTCGGCCCTCGGGATGCAAGTATTACTTTGCATCGAGTGATGACAATGTAAGTGACCGGGAGGGTCATTGGGCTCAGGGATTTCCCGATTATCGGGAAATCCCTGAGCTGGTTTGTCGCAGAGCAAAGTGCTGCAAATGGCTTGAGGCGCTGGAGTTGCTCAAGCCGTGACGCGCGCAGTCTTCGGCGATCCATTGCGCGGCTTTTTCGGCAATCATCAGCGTCGGGCTGTTGGTGTTGCCGCTGGTGATGGTGGGCATCACGCCCGCATCGACCACGCGCAGGCCGGCCACGCCCCGCACTTGCAGGCGTGAATTCACCACCGCCATCGGGTCATCGTCACGCCCCATGCGGGTGGTGCCCACCGGGTGGAAGATGGTGCTGGCAATGTCACCGGCCAGTTTGGCCAGCTCCTCGTCACTTTGGTACTGCACCCCAGGCTTGAACTCTTCGGGTGCAAACGGCGCCATGGCCGCTTGCGCCATGATGCGGCGAGTAACCCGCAGGCTGTCGGCTGCCACCTTGCGGTCTTCGTCGGTGGCCAAGTAGTTGGGGGCAATGGCCGGGGACTGGTTGAAGTCCGGGCTTGTGATGTGCACCGTGCCACGGCTGGTCGGGTTCAGGTTGCACACGCTGGCCGTGATGGCCGGAAAACTGTGCAGCGGCTCGCCAAAGGCGTCCAGGCTCAGCGGCTGGACGTGGTACTCCAGATTGGCGTGGGCCTGCGATGGGTCGCTCTTGGTGAACGCGCCCAACTGGCTGGGGGCCATGCTCATGGGGCCAGTGCGCTTGAGCGCGTATTCCATGCCGATCAGGGCTTTGCCCCACCAGTTGTTGGCCAGGGTGTTGAGGGTTTTGGCCCCCTTGACTTTGTAGACCGAGCGAATTTGCAAATGGTCTTGCAAATTGGCGCCCACGCCCGGCAAGTCGTGGACAACAGCAACGCCTTTGTCCTTGAGCAAAGCCGCAGGCCCGATGCCAGAAAGCTGCAAAATTTGCGCCGAGCCGATGCTGCCTGCACTCAAGATCACTTCTTGCGTGGCTGTGACCTCGACCATCTCCACACCCGTCCAGACCCGCGCGCCAGTGCAGCGTTGCTCGCCATTGGCTTGGGTTTCCAAAGTCAACTGGCTCACTTGGGCCTTGTTCCACAGCTCAAAATTGGGGCGCGAATAACAGGTGGGGCGCAAAAAAGCCTTGGCCGTGTTCCAGCGCCAGCCATCGCGCTGGTTCACGTCAAAATAGGCCACGCCTTCGTTGTCGCCGCGGTTGAAATCGTCGGTGGCCGGAATGCCCGCCTGTTGAGCCGCTTGCGAAAACGCGTCCAGCACGTCCCAGCGCAGGCGTTGCTTTTCGATGCGCCATTCACCGCCGGTGTTGCGCCCGCGCAAGGTATGCAGGTAGCTGCCTTTGGGCAAATCGGTGGGCGCCAGCAGTTCAGACTTGGCCCCTTTGGCCCCATGAAATTCGTTGGCGCCGTTGTGATGGTCTTCGTGCAGCTTGAAGTAGGGCAGCGTTTGGTCCCAGCGCCATGCGTCGTCGCCCGTCAGCTGCGCCCATTGGTCATAGTCACGCGACTGCCCGCGCATGTAGATCATGCCGTTGATGCTGCTGCACCCGCCCAGCACCTTGCCACGCGGGTAGCGCAGGCTGCGGCCATTTAGACCTGCGGCAGGCTCGGTCTCGTACATCCAGTCGGTGCGCGGGTTGCCAATGCAATACAGGTAGCCCACGGGAATATGAATCCAGTGGTAATCGTCTTTTTTGCCCGCCTCGATCAGCAATACGCGTTTGCTGGCGTCGGCGCTCAAGCGATTGGCCAGCAGGCACCCCGCCGTGCCGCCGCCGATGATGATGTAGTCGAAGGTGTTTTCGTTCATGTGGTGACCGGTCTCTTTAAGTCGACGATTGTGCCTGCGTATCTGCTGAAACAATTCCGCTAACTCAGCGTCCGGGCTCCGTGCTGGCCCGGTTGGCCGATTTGCTGGCGCGAAGCGACTGATGAGGCCAAGCGGGACAGCCTGGAGCCCGGATGCGGCACCAAAGCTGTCCCCCTGATCAGCCACTTTTACTTGGCCGTGGGCATCACAAACTCGGCGCCTTTGCCAATGCTCTCGGGCCAGCGCTGCATGATGGATTTTTGTTTCGTGTAAAAACGCACACCCTCTTCGCCATAGGCGTGCATGTCGCCAAACAGCGAACGCTTCCAGCCGCCAAAGCCATGCCAGGCCATGGGTACCGGGATCGGCACGTTGATGCCCACCATGCCCACCTGAATGCGGCGAGAAAACTCGCGCGCCACGTTGCCATCACGCGTGAAGCAACTCACGCCGTTGCCAAACTCATGGTCATTGATGATCTGCACTGCGGTGCCAAAGTCGGGCACGCGCACGCAGGACAAAACCGGGCCAAAAATCTCTTCTTTGTAGATCTTCATGTCGGTGGTCACGTTGTCGAACAGCGTGCCGCCCAGCCAGAAACCCTGGTCACAACCGGCACCGGCTTTGGCGCCGTCAAACTCACGGCCATCGACCAGCAACTTGGCGCCTTCGGCCACGCCGATGTCGATGTAGCCCTTGATGCGCTGACGCGCCGCGTCGGTCACGATGGGGCCCATCTCGGCGGCCAGGTTTTCACCGTTCAGCACTTGCAGTGCCTTGGTGCGTTCGATCAGCTTTGGAATGATCTTGTCGGCCACATCGCCCACCAGAACGGCCACCGAAATGGCCATGCAACGCTCGCCGGCCGAGCCGTAACCGGCACCGATCAGCGCGTCCACGGTCTGGTCGATGTCGGCATCGGGCATGACGACCAGGTGGTTCTTGGCGCCACCCAGGGCTTGTACGCGCTTGCCGTGGTGGGCGCCGGTTTCATAGATGTAGTTGGCGATCGGGGTGGACCCGACAAAGCTGATGGCTTTAACGTCAGGGTGAACCAACAGGGCATCCACAGCTTCTTTGTCGCCCTGCACCACGTTGAACACGCCATCGGGCAAGCCGGCTTTTTTCAGCAACTCGGCCATGAACAGGGCGGGCGTTGGGTCGGTCGGACTGGGTTTCAAGATGAAGGTGTTGCCCGCCGCAATCGCCACCGGGAACATCCACATGGGCACCATCACGGGGAAGTTGAACGGCGTGATGCCCGCCACCACACCCAAGGGCTGGCGCAGGGTCCAGTTGTCGATGCCTGTCGACACCTGGTCGGTGAAGTCGCCTTTGAGCAGCTGCGGGATGCCAGTGGCAAATTCCACGATGTCGATGCCGCGCGAGACTTCGCCTTGCGCATCGGTGAACACCTTGCCGTGTTCGGCGGTGATCATGTGCGCCAGCTCGTCCTTGTGCAGGTTGAGCAGCTCTAAAAATTTGAACATCACCCGGGCGCGCCTCAAGGGCGGGGTGTCGGCCCAAGCGGGAAACGCCGCTTGCGCTGCGGCCACGGCCTTGGCCACTTCGGCGCTGTTGGCCAAAGCCACTTGGCCAGTCACGGCCCCGGTGGCCGGGTTGGTCACAGGCTGGCTGCGGCCCGATGCGCCTTGGGCGATCTGTCCGTTGATGTAATGACCGATGTTCGTGATGCTCATGTGTGGCTCCGTGGGTGGTGTGGGCACGCGCCATTGGGCGCAAAGGGTTCTGCCTCATGGCTGACCTGACGTGCAGTGTAGGCACCCCCGCCAGCCCCCGCAAGGGCCAAAGCCTGAACTGATTGTTCAAAATAGTGAACAATCTGGAGATGGAAGAGCAAAAAATCAGCGCCCTCTGGACGCATCTGCACTGGCTGAGCGTGCTGGCCCAGCAAGGCAGTTACACGGCAGCGGCTGCCCGGCTGGGCGTGAGCAAGGCCGCGATGAGCCAGCGCATCGCCGAGTTGGAGCGGGCAGCCAAAGTCACCCTGGTGCAGCGCACCACCCGCAGCGTTCGGCTGACCGAAGCCGGGCAAAGGCTGGTGGATGACACCCGCGCTGCGTTCGAGCAGATCGCGCAAAGCTTTGCCCAAGTGCGCGATCTGGCCGAGCAACCCAGTGGCTTGATCCGGGTGACCGCGCCCGTGGCCCTGGCCAGGCAGCAACTGGTGCCTTTGCTGGCCGATTTTCTGAAAGACTTTCCGCAGGTGCGCCTAGAGCTGGACATGTCTGACCGCCTGAGTGCGCTGGCCACCGAAGGCTACGACCTGGCCATTCGCCACACAGCCCGCCCGCCCGATACGCATGTGGCCTGGACGCTGTGTGACACCGAGTCGGTGCTGGTGGCCACCCGGGCCTACTTGCGCAAACAGGGCGAGCCGCAAACGCCCGCCGATCTGCAGGCGCACAACTGCCTGCACTACCCCCGCTCACACGACACCCCAGCCTGGGCATTCGAGCCGCGCCAGCCTTCAGACGTTGGTGAGCGCATCACTGTGCCGGTGACAGGCAACTTTGCAGCCAACAACAGCGAAGCCTTGCGCGAAGCCGCGCTAACGGGCGCGGGCATTGCCCTGATGCCAGACTTCAGCGCCCAGGCGGCCTTGCGGCAGGGCAAACTGGTGCGCGTGTTGCCGGGCTGGAAACCCGTGGGGGCGTTTGCCGAAACCATTTATGCCATTCGCCCCTATGCACCGCATGTGCCCCGGGCTGTGACGGCCCTGGTGGATCACTTAAGGAGTGGGCTGGCGGACGGGTTTGGGGAGAGTGGTTGATCGGATAGCCTATCTCGGGCATGGTACCCGGGCGCTCCATGGTGCCGTGTATTTAATAATTTTTTAAAAAATTAATAATAGTGAATTTCCCAAATTTAAAAGCACCAACGTATTGATTTTTAACGGTTTTAGCGAACGTGTCATGACGTGCCCGAATGGGTTGAAACTGACCGGCATCGCCTCACGCAAGTGCTGATGAACCTGCTGGGCAACGCCATCAAATTTACCCACCACGGTCAAATCAAGTTGAGTGTGCACAGGGGCCCAACAGGTGTGGTGTTTACAGTGCAAGACACGGGGATCGGTATCCCCGCCAGCCAGCAAGCGCTGATCTTTGAAACCTTTCACCAAGGCACGGCCCACACCCAAAGCCACTATGGTGGCAACGGCTTGGGCTTGTCGATCTCGCGGCGACTGGTGTCAATGCTGGGCGGCCAGATCAGTGTGAAAAGCCACGAAGGCCAAGGCACCACGTTTAGTTTCACCTTGTCGTTGCAACCAGTGCCCGCACTGGAGCCTGCAGACCGCGACAGCGTACGAGCCTTGCAGTCAACCTCACTACCACTGCATTTTTGGTGGTCGACGACCACTCAGTGAATCGATTCTTGTTGCGCCTGGTGCTGGAACGCTCATGGCCCCACTGCACCGTGTGCGAAGCTGAAGATGGGCAAAAAGCCGTGCAAGCCCTGCAAGAGATGCACCACGATCTGGTGTTCATGGACATGGTGATGCCGCACATGGACGGCATCGAAGCCACACAAGCATTGCGAGCTAGCCAAGACCCCAGGGTGGCCCGTACACCCGTTATCGGCTTGACTGCCAATGTGAACCAGCAAGATCTGGCACGGTTTGAATCATCGGGACTGAACGTGTTGATGCTCAAGCCCTTCGAGCCCGAAAAACTGTGCGAACAAATCGAGCAGCTGGTGTATGCGCAGGCTACTACTCTCCGCACGGACACAGCCCAGGCTTGAGCGGCACAGATCAGCACCCCCTGCCCTTTACATGGGTGTCCCCATGGCCCGCTCGTGCTCTGCCATGAGGAGCAGTCCCCGCATGGGGGACTTTCAGTGCATCTGCTTATTGTGACAAGCCAAAGACCATTTTCACGCGCATGGGAGACATCAGCTCAGTGGCTGCGCCGAGAGCTTGAATGTCAGCCTGCAAGCTTGGCGCGCTTACCCACTGGATGAGCCCCTGCCCCTAGGTGTTGCTGGATGCGCGGCAGGCGCGCACACGCGATATGGGCCAAGTGGTGGACTGCGCCGTGTTGGTGGCCTTAGCAGGCTGCTGAAATACTCCCATGTTTAGGTCCACGCCGAGCCCCTGAGAAACGTTAATTGTTGAGCAACTACACGGACACATGATGCGCGGCGCTGACACCTTCACCGAGAGCCTTTTCACGATGCGTCATTTGGACGATTCCTACCAGC
>NZ_NESK01000059.1 GCF_003063415.1 Limnohabitans sp. 2KL-17 | reverse complement strand
CCGCATCGAGCTTGGCTTGGGCTTCGGTCAGCGCTTTGGCTGCTGCAACTTCGGCCGCGTTTTTGGCAATCACTTCGTCCGCAGCCGCTTTGTCCGCCGCCGCTTTGTCTGCAGCTGCTTTGGCCGCAGCGTCCGCTTCAGCTGTGGCTTTGGCGGCTGCTATTTTGGCCGCATCAAGCGCAGGTTGGGCCGCGACTTTTTCAGCCTCCGTCTTCGCCGCATCGAGCTTGGCTTGGGCTTCGGTCAGCGCTTTGGCTGCTGCAACTTCGGCCGCGTTTTTGGCAATCACTTCGTCCGCAGCCGCTTTGTCCGCAGCCGCTTTGTCTGCAGCTGCTTTGGCCGCCGCGTCCGCTTCAGCTGTGGCTTTGGCGGCTGCTATTTTGGCCGCATCAAGCGCAGGTTGGGCCGCGACTTTTTCAGCCTCCGTCTTCGCCGCATCGAGCTTGGCTAGGGCTTCGGTCAGCGCTTTGGCTGCTACAACTTTGGCCGTGTTTTTGGCAATCACTTCGTCCGCAACCGCTTTGTCCGCCGCCGCTTTGTCTGCAGCTGCTTTGGTCGCAGCTTCACTCACTGCGGTGATGGTCACGGTGACCACCTGGGTGGTGCCGTCGGCTGTTGCTACCGTGATGCTGTCTGTGTAGTTGGTTCCTGCCACAAACTGGTTTTGGGCCGAGTTCATGGTGTAGGTCCAGGCCCCGCCGGTGGTGACGCTGAACTTGCCAAAGCCGTTGCTGCCGGCCACGTTGGTTTGCGCAGCAAAGAGGCCGGCCGTGCCGTCCACGTCGGTGCTGGTGAGGGTGCCGGTGGCCGTTTGCACGGCGTTGGTCTCGGTCAGGGCGGCGGTGCTGGTGCCGCCGATCACGGCCGCGTCGTTGGTGCCGGTGATGGTGACGGTGACCACCTGGGTGGTGCCGTCGGCTGTCGCTACCGTGAAGGTGTCGCTCAGGGTAGCCTCTGCCGCCAGGGCTTGCACAGTGGCGTTGCTGTTGTTGAGCATATAAGTCCAAAACCCCGCTGTGCTCATGGTGTAAGTGCCGTAGCCGTAGGTGCTTGCGGTGCCAGCTGTGACGGCGGTAAAGAGGTTGACAGTGCCATCGGCGTCGGTACTGGTGAGTCTGCCAGTGGCTGTTGGGGTACCGGCTGTGGCGTTGTCCACGCCGCCGGCCTCTGTCACTGCACCCACGCTGGCGCCACTGATCACAGCCGCATCGTTGACGTCATTCACGTTGACCGTGAAGGCCTGGCTATAGACCAATGGATTGCCGCCGTTGGCATCGGTGCTGGTGACCGTCACGCTGTAGCTGGACTTCGCTTCGAAGTTGGGGCTGGTGCCCGTGAACATGAGCTGGCCGCCCACGATCGCAAAGCTGGCTGCGTCCGTGCCGCCCAGGGTCAGGACGTTGGCGTTGCCGCTGGCGTCCGGGTCGATCACCGTCAGGGTGCCGATCACTACGCCAGCGCCCACGTTGACGTTTTCTTTAATGGTGTTGGCCGACAGCACGATGCCGGTGGGCACGTCGTTGACTTCGACAAGCCCAGTCAGTGTGGTGGCCAGCTCGCTGGGCACCTTGCCATTGCTGACCAGGGTTTTCAGGTTTGTTTGAATGACTGTAGCCAATGCAGGGCTCAGACTGGCGGTTCCGTTGGTGATGGAGATGCCATTGGCGATCGCTTGCGTGACTGCCTCGGTGCTATGGTTGCCGGATGCCTCCATCTGGCTGAGGGTGGCCAGGGCAACGCCATAAATGTCGGGGGTGGCAGCAGTGCCATTGGCGTTTATTGTGGCCTGCGGCGTTGTGCTCAGCAGGTCTGAGCCGCCCAAGAACAGCTGGGATACAGCAGCGTTGCTGCTGCTGATTGCTGCGTTGGTGGGTGCTACGGGTGTATCGGTGACGCCGGCCATTCGGGCTGCTACGTCGGTCAGAGGTGTGATGTTCACGGTCATGCTGGAGCCCGCCCCGATGTTGACAACGGCCAGCAGGGTCGGCAGAGTTTTTGTGGCACCTGTGGCCTCGTCCATATACGAGGCCACGTCTGAGTCGGCCGGTTGCGTGTCGCGCACCTTGAGTACGACACGGGTCTGTTTAGTTAAGGCCAGACTGTAAGACCCATCGTTATTGACGCCGGTGCTGCCAACCAGTGCTCCGTTGGCATCGTAGGCATCGACCACCAAATCACCACCGGGGTTGCCTGTCAGTGGACCAGCCACGATGAGGCCCTGTACTGTGAAGCTGGAGGAGACGGCAACCTGGAAAACCTGCTCTGCGGAGGCGTTTTGATGAGCGTCTGTAAAAGACACGCTGAACGAAACGGCGCCAGCGGGGATATTGCTGTCGGCGAAATCAATGGACCATTCACCGGTATCGGCGTTGACTTGCACGTTTTCTGATGTGGCAACACTGCCATTCGCATTTTTCCATGTCACGGTGATGGTGCCTGCTTCGCTGGCGTTTCCGCGTATGGTGAATTTGCCATCGGGTAAATCCAGCAAGTTCATGGCAGCGGGTACCTCGGAGGTAACTTCTGGGCTGTTGACCACCGTGTCCACAGTGACTTCTTCACCATAGTTAGCGCCATAGTTGCCGGCGATGTCTTTCACGCTGGCTTCAAAGCTGATCGGACCCTGCAGGATGTTGCCATCAGCGTCTTTGGGCAGATCGGCGTCGGTGAATGTGACTTGCCAGGTGTTCAGGCCATTGGCGCCTGCGACCACATTGGCCGTCTTGAGGGTGGACCCATAGCCAGAGACCCAGACGCTGATGGTCTGGTTGGCTTCTGCGGTGGTCGTGCCACCGACGGTAAAGCCAGAGGTGGCTTCAGTTGCGTTGACGGTGTTGTCGGCGGTTACCGTTTTTATGGTGACATCGGGTGCGGTCGTGTCGAGCGTGAAGCTCAGGGTGCCGGGGGTGCTGGCGTTGCCAGCCTTGTCGATCTGGCGCACTTGCACGCTTTTGGTGCCATCGCCAGTGGCTGTGAAGCTGGAGCCTGTGCCGGTGGTCCAGGTGACGCCGTCCAGGCTGTATTCCCAA
>NZ_NESK01000058.1 GCF_003063415.1 Limnohabitans sp. 2KL-17 | reverse complement strand
AGAGAAAGGAGCTGCAGGACGACAATTGAACTTATAGTTATCCACAGCCAGCGGACATCAAAGCTGGCTCAAGCCCCTGGTCAAAATTCAATCGGCACAGGTGGTCAATATTAGATCGGCGGCAACACTTGTGATGCCAGTCCGTCATAAACGCCAACAGCACATCCATCTCTTCTTTGCTGAATGCTGGGCGTGTTTTACCCTTCTCGCCCTTGCTGGTGAGTTTGGGCACGGGCACACGCTCTGAGATGTAGCCTTGCTCTTGGGCTGTGGCAACCAGTCTGCTCCACGTACTTGTGAAATTGTTGAGGGTGCTGGTTTTAGGCTTGCGTGTCATTTGCCTGTCCCGCCACAGTTCAAACTCACGCACATCCGTGTGCGAGAGCGTCTCCAACTGACTGTCGCCAAAGTAAGGCACGAAATAGCGTTCAATGATGCTGACATAGTCATTGAGTGCGGACTTCTTGCCCTTTGCGTCAATCTGCTGCCGCAACGCAGCACAGCAAACGGCAGCAATCTGTGCGACAGAGTGTGTGCGGTGTGCTAAACCCAAGCGTTGTCTGTATCTGGCTTCGTCGTAGATGTCGCAAGCACGGGCAATGGCGTGTTCCAGTGCTGCTTTGCCTGTGCTCTGCCTTGTCCAACTGCCGTCTGTCAAACGGTAGCGACATTGGTACAGCAAACTGCGGCTACGGCGATAAAGGACAAGTTCGCCGTCGCGTAGGTGTATGGACTGCGGAGGGGCTGTGGGAAGGGCTGAGAGCGTCATTCAGAAAGCCCCGCAGCGTCTAGCAAGTTGGACACCATTGGCTTGGTGTGTGCCTCGCTGGCCCCCCAAAGAAAAACCCCACAGCCTCTTGCGAAACTGTGGGGTGTATCTGGTGGCCTGGAGTGGAATCGAACCACTGACACGCGGATTTTCAATCCGCTGCTCTACCAACTGAGCTACCGGGCCTGTGAGAACGATATTTTAGCAGGACTTTTCCGTGGGGATTCCTGCTGGCTGCAAAAAAGTGCGTCACCGGATGGCCCAAATCTTGGCTGAGGTTTCGCTGTGCCAGCGTCTTAGCACAGACTTTGCACATTTTTGAGCACCGTGCGGGGTGGGGATGCGCCAGCGTCTTGAGGTTGACCGTGGTGACTTGCTACAAGTCGGGTTGGGGCGCAAGCGTAAAGAAAATTGACGCTTGAGCGGGGGAATGACGGGTTTATTACCCCACTGGGCTGGCTGACTCGGGCACAACTGTTTGACGACAATTACCTTGGCCGGTTGACGACAACTATGTTGGCCGGTTAGAGGCCTGTTCCGGGCGGGTCCGGGAGGCGGGGCTACCGTTGAGCCTTCGAGACAAATCGAAGGTAGACGGCATGCCCGGCAAGAGAATCACGGACCACCAAGTGCACAAGTACAAACAACACCGCAACCAACTTAGCCAAACGGCCTCGGCTGCCAAAGCGGGCATCAGCGAACGCAGTGCCAGGCGCATCGAGCAGGCCCCTAGCCTGCCCTCCCAACGTCCCAAACGGAACTGGCGCACCCGGCAAGACCCACTGAGCGCAGTCTGGGACAGCGAGATCGTGCCTTTGCTTCAATCGGACGTTCACCTCAACGCCGTCACCTTGCTCGAAGAACTTCAAAACCGCCATCCTGGCCAGTGGGATACCAGCGTGCTGCGCACCCTGCAGCGGCGCATGTTCCTGTGGCGTGCCCAGTTCGGGGCCGAGCGCGAGGTCTACTTTGCCCAAGTTCACCCTCCCGGGCGACAAGGCATCTCTGACTTCACCGTGGCCGATGCTTTGAGCGTGGAGATTGCTGGTGTCCCGTTCAAGCACCGCCTGTACCAATTCGCTTTGGCGCACTCCGGTTGGAGGCACGTCAAGGTCACTCACCCCTCACCCCCCAGCACCCAGCACCCAGTGCCTAGCGAGGTGTAAATCCAGCGCTTGCTAAATGATCAAAAATTAACGCACTGACTTCTGGAAATTTGTCCCATGTCCCACCAATTGTTCCACCGCGTGTTTTGCTCAACATGAAACCGCCATGCGTTTTGATCATGTCGAAAGCGGTGACTTGACTGCCGTCGTCGAGTTCAAGGTGCAACACGCCCTTGTCATCTCTGCCGCGCATGAACATACGCGGAATGCCTTTGGGCATCCGTTGAACTTGTGAACTGTAGATCCATCCTGTGGTGCTCATATTGTGATTGGCACCCTGGATCATATTGAGCTTGACCGGACTCCCTTCGCCTTGCAAGCGTTTGGCCTCTGCTTGGCAGGGCTCTGGAAAGGTGTAGTCGTCTTTTTCTCCTGAAATGAGCAACAAAGGGGCCCATAGTTTGGAAGATTTGAAAGTGAGGTCGCATGCTGCACCGACCGCGAAATAAGCAGCAAAACCCAAGGCATCTGTCTTAACTACCTTTGACGACTCGACAAAAGAAGCTAAAAAGGAAGTGACTGCACCATTCGAATGCCCTCCTAATGCAATTTTGGAAGCATCGATACGCGAATCGCTTTGCAACTTTTTAAGGACCGCGACGGCATCGACCACTCGGGCCTCTTGCCACATTTGAAATTTGTTTGCGCAGACACTTGAAAATCCTCGAGGGGAAAAGCTGTCGAGCAACACAACAGCGAACCCTTTTTGAAGCATAGCTGGCACCATCAGGTTCCAAAAATGATCATCACGTCCGGTGCAATTTGACGGCAGCACAACAGTCTGCCAAGGCGTAGGCACAGTCGGTGCAAGTAGCTGAGTATTCAGGCGAATATCTTTGCCCAGCTTGACATCAAAGACGGTTACTTCCAACGCTTCGGCTGGATAACTGCTCAGAACATTTTGAGCCATTACCGTGTGGCTAACTGTAAAGGCCGAAAAAAGAGCTGGCAGGAAAATCTTAAAGAGCTGGTGTTTATAAGAACTTAGCAGGCTGCTGAAATACTCCCATGTTTAGGTCCACGCCGAGCCCCTGAGAAACGTTAATTGTTGAGCAACTACACGGACACATGATGCGCGGCGCTGACACCTTCACCGAGAGCCTTTTCACGAT
>NZ_NESK01000057.1 GCF_003063415.1 Limnohabitans sp. 2KL-17 | reverse complement strand
TGTGGTGGAAGTCTCAGCCATTGCTATCACCAACCTGAGTGACAGCAGCGTTGCAGAAAACGCCGCCTACACCTCAAGCACCCCCAGCTTGAGCGGCACGCCCATTGGCGCGGTCACCTACAGCTTGGGCGGCGCAGACAGTGCGCTGTTCACGCTCAACACTGGCACCGGCGTGGTGAGCATGGTGGCGCGCAACTTTGAAAGCCCAGACGATGCGGGCGCGAACAACGTGTACAACTACACGCTGACCGCCACCGATGCTGACGGCAACAGCGCCGACCAAGCGGTCGTGCTGAGCGTTGTCGACTTCAACGACAACGCCCCGGTGTTTAGCAGCGGAGCCACCGGCAGCGTGCCTGAAAACGCCGCCACCACCCGTGAGATCTACACCGCCAGCACCACTGATGCTGACGGCACCGCGGCCAATAGGAACGTGGTCTACAGTCTCAAAGCGGCCACGGGTGACATCGCCTTGCTCGACATTGACAGCGCCACGGGCAAAGTCACGCTCAAGAACAGCGCCAATTACGAAGCCAAGAGCAGCTACAGCTTTACTGTGGTGGCCACCAATGTGGCCACCAGCGGCACACTGAGCACCGAGCAGGCCGTCATCGCCAACGTGACCAACGTGAACGACGCACCCACGGTGAGTGCCGCCCTTGCTTCAAATGCAAGCGAGGGAGATTCCAGCTACACCGTCAATCTGCTGCAAGGGGCCACGGATGCAGATGCCGGCGAGACTGCCACACTCAGCACGCAAAGCCTTACCTATCAGGTAAATGGTGGCACTGCCAGCGCCACACTGCCTGCAGGCGTGAGCATCACCGGCAACACCCTGACGGTCGACCCCGCCAACGCGGTGTTTAACAGCTTGGCCTTTGGTCAAAGCCAAGTGATTGTCGCCAGCTACCAAGTCACAGATGTGCAGGGTGCAAGCGTCAACCAAACCGCCACGCTCACCATCTCGGGCACCAACGATGCGCCCACGCTGAGCGCGAACACGCAGACCGCCAGCTATGCCAACGATGCCACTGCACAAACCGTCTTCAGCGGCGCGTTCATCAGTGCCGTTGACGCAGGCCAGACCATTAAAGGGCTCAAGTTCACAGTCTCAGGCATCACGGATGCGTCAAGTGAACTCATCACGGTGGACGGCACCGAGTTCAGTCTCACCCATGCCACTTCAGGGACCACCGCTGCGGGCTCTATCGTCTACAGCGTCACTGTCACAGGCAGCACCGCAACGATCACTCTGACGCACACAGCAGGCCTGACTGCAGCTCAAGCTCAAGCACTGGTCAACGGTATTGCTTACCGCAACAGTTCGACCAACGGCATGAGCGCGAACCGTGTGGTCACGCTGACAGAAATCACCGACAGTGGCATTGACAACAACGTCACCACGTTGAATTTGGCGACCACGCTCCAAGACGCATTGGCCCCCAATGTCGTCAGCGTCGCAAATAACGTCTCCAGTCTTGTCAAAATCGGTACTGGCGATGTCACCTACACCTACACCTTCAGCGAGGTCGTGACCGGTTTGACCTCTGCTGACTTCACCGTGACGCATGGCACTGTCGCATCCATCAGCGGCAGCGGCACCACCTGGACCGTGGTGGTGACCCCTGCAGCCAATGTGGCCAGCGGCAAGCTGGTCGTGGTGCTGAACGCCGGTTCAGTACAAGACAGCGTAGGCAACACGAGTTTGCAGCACACAGATAGCACCGTCTCCATTGACACGGTTGCGCCGGTGGTCAGCATCAACACCATTGCCAACAACGACATCGTCAACGCGGCCAAGAAAGCCGCTGGCGTGACTGTCAGCGGCACCAGCGATGCTGAAGTGGGGCAAGACGTCTCTGTGGCTTGGGGTGGGATTAGCAAAACGGGCAAAGTACTCGGCGACGGCACCTGGCAAGTTACCTTTGCAGCGGTCGAAGTCCCGGGGGACGTCGCCAGCAGCACGATGACGGCCAATGTTTCTGACCAGGCAGGCAATGCTGCTGTGGCGGCTACCCGTTCGGTGCGCATTGACACAACGGCCCCCACCATCAGCATCACGCCGCCGCTGACAAACGGTGCCACCGTGGACAATGATGCCGATGCCATCCTCAACAAGGCAGAACTCGATGCCGTGCTGCCCAATGGCTATCTGGCGGTCATTGGCGTTACCAATGCGGAAGCGGGTCAAACCGTTACTGCGTTCTTCAACAGCAAGTCGTACACAGCGACGGTGATCGCAGGCACGCCCAACAACACCTGGGCAGTGCAAGTGCCCAAAGCCGACTTGCTGGCACTCGCGCACGGCAACAGCTACAGCATCAGCGCCACAGTGAGCGACGCGGCGGGTAACCCCGTTGCAACACCTGCAAGCAGCACCCTGGAGGTCAAGCTGGCCCCGCCCGATGTACCCACGGTTGTGCAGCTCAACACCAACGACCTAACGCCGGTCATCACCGGATTAGCGCAAAAAGAAGATCCTGCCGATGTCAACTCGTACATTGCATTGGAAGCTGGCGACGCCATCACGGTCACGGTGGGCGGACAAACCTATACGCTCACCCTCGGGGCTAACGCAGGCGCCAGCACGCCCGCTGGGCTGACCTACAGCGGCAGCACCTGGTCTCTGGCTGTACCCACAGCGCTGACACAAGGCCAGTACAACGTAGGCGTCAGTGTCAATGCCGTTGGGTACAGCACACCAAAAACTGACATCTCCTCGAGCGAGCTGGTGATCAAGACCGATGCACCCGCCATCACCATCAATACGATTGCGGGTGACAACGTCATCAACATCGCAGAACACGGCGGCGCCATCACCCTGAGTGGCACCGCCACAGACAACATTCCGGGCGTCACCCCTGCCGTTAACACCGCTGCCGGTAAAAATCTCAGCCTCACCCTGGCCGGTGTCACCTACAGCGACATCGCCATCCAAAGCGATGGCACCTGGCATGTGGATGTGCCTGCTGCCAGCGTAGCGCTGCTAAGCGCCGCCAGCTACAGCGCCGTGGTGAATTACACCGGCGTGTATGGCAACACCGGCAGCCAGTCACAAAGCCTTGCGCTGGACTTGGTCAAACCCGCCACCCCTGATGCCGTGTTGACAACAGACACCGGCGTGACCGATGCCGCGCACGTCACCCAAAGCGCCGCGATTACAGCGCCGACCAACACAGAAGCCGATGCCACCCTGCAATACCGAATCACCAAGAGTGGTGAGACCGAAGGCGCGTGGGGCAGCTACGCCGCCCCTACAGTGGACGGCGCTTACACCGTCGAGGTGCGCCAAACGGACGCGGCTGGCAACCCCTCGGACATCCAAACCCTGAGCATTGTTCTGGACAACACGGCGCCGGTCTTTGGCTCCTTGGCCACTGCCAACGTGAATGAAAACGTAGCCGCTGGCACGGTTGTTTACACCGCCAATGCCAGCGATGCCAACGCAGGGGTGGTCTACAGCTTAAAGGCGGGGGTTGGCGATGCGATCAAGTTCACGATTGACGCTGCCACTGGGCAGGTCAAGCTGCAAGAGGTGCCCAATTACGAAGGCCAGATCAGCTACGCCTTCACCGTGGTGGCGACCGACAAGGCGGGCAACGCCACTGAGCAAGCGGTGGCGGTGACGGTGACCGATGTGGTGGAAGTCTCAGCCATTGCTATCACCAACCTGAGTGACAGCAGCGTTGCAGAAAACGCCGCCTACACCTCAAGCACCCCCAGCTTGAGCGGCACGC
>NZ_NESK01000056.1 GCF_003063415.1 Limnohabitans sp. 2KL-17 | reverse complement strand
CGCATCGTGAAAAGGCTCTCGGTGAAGGTGTCAGCGCCGCGCATCATGTGTCCGTGTAGTTGCTCAACAATTAACGTTTCTCAGGGGCTCGGCGTGGACCTAAACATGGGAGTATTTCAGCAGCCTGTTAAATAAAATTTAAAAATTATTTAAGTATTTAAGTTTTAAAAATACAATTTAGGGTTTACACAGAAATTACTGACATGAAAAAACTCTTACTTCTTTCACTGGCCACAATGACCTTGACCGCTTGCGTCCAGGAAGAATCACGCACCCTGCCCATTCAAAAAGTGGAATCAGCAGCTCGCCCTCATGTGGGCGTTCGCATACCCGTGTCGGTGGGCAAGTTTGACAACCGCTCGTCCTTCATGCGCGGGGTATTCTCCAACAGCGAAGACCGCATGGGCAGCCAGGCACAAACCATCCTGGTCACTCACCTGCAGCAAAGCCTGCGCTTCAATGTGCTCGACCGTTCGGTCATGAGCGAGATCAAACAAGAAGCCGAGTTCAAAAAACAAAGCCAAAACATCAAAGGTGCCGACTACGTGGTCACAGGTGACGTGACAGAGTTTGGTCGCAAAGACGTGGGCGATCGCCAGCTGTTTGGCATCCTGGGCCGCGGCAAAACACAAATTGCTTACGCCAAAGTCAACCTCAACATTGTCAACACCCTCACCTCCGAAGTGGTTTACTCCTCTCAAGGCGCGGGCGAATACAGCCTGTCCGAGCGCGAAGTCATTGGCTTTGGCAGCACCGCAGGCTATGACGCCACCTTGAACGGCAAGGTGCTCGACCTGGCCATCCGCGACGCCGTGAACAACTTGGTCAGTGGCATCGAAAAAGGCGCGTGGCGTCCGGCCCTGTGAACAGCCCCATGAGCACACACACACAACCGGCCCAACGCATGCCTGCCTGCCGCAAAACCCTGGCCCTACTGGTCACCGTGCTGACCCTGACGGGCTGTGCCAACAAGGCCCCACCCTTGCTCTATGGCTGGAGCGGCTACGAAAAAAACCTCGACACCTACTTTCGCGCAGACAGCGAAAGTCTGGACACCCAGGCCAAGCGGATGGAAGACGACCTTCAAAAAATGCGCGCCGCAGGCCAAGCCCTCCCACCGGGTTACCAGGCCCACCTGGCCTTACTGCATGGCAAGCAAGGCGACATGGCCCGCTTCCAGCAACACCTGCAAGCCGAAAAAGTCCAATTCCCAGAGTCTGAAACCTTTGTGGATTTCTTGCTGCGCAAATTCAAATCCAACTGAGCCCAGCACCAGACATGAAAAACTCCCTCAAACTCTTGGCCGCTGCGTTGGCCGTGGTGGTGCTCAGTGGCTGCGCCACCAAAGCGCCAGCGCCCTACGACTACACCGAATACAAACTCAGCGACCCCAAGTCAATCTTGGTGCTGCCCCCTATCAACAAAACTCCCGAAGTCCGTGCGCCCTACAGCATGCTGGCCCAGGTGACGTTCCCGCTTGCCGAATCGGGTTACTACGTGTTGCCCGTCTCGCTGGTTGACGAAACCTTGAAAGAAAACGGCGTCACCCAGGCTCAAGACGCACACGAACTGCCCACTGCCAAACTGCGCGAAATTTTTGGTGCCGATGCAGCGCTCTACATCACCATGACCAAATACGGCACGGTCTACCAAGTGCTGGACAGCAACACCACCGTCACGGCAGAAGCCCGCTTGGTCGACCTGAAAACCGACAAAGTACTTTGGACCGGCAATGCCTCGGCCAGCACCGCTGAGCAGCAAAATCAAAACCAAGACGGCTTAGCAGGCATGCTCATCACGGCCATCGTCAAGCAAATCGTAGGCTCCGTCACCGACCAAAGCCACCCCATGGCAGGTATGGCCAGTCAGCGCTTGCTGTCGGCGGGGCGCCTTCATGGCCTGCTACACGGACCACGCTCGCCCCGCTACAACAAAGATGCCGACAAACCTCGTTAAGCCGATGAGATGAGATGAGATGGGTTGACTTGGCGCGGCGCAAGCAGCACCTTCACCTCGGTGGTCTGCCTCCAGCTTTGCCCATTGCGCAGCTGGGGGAAGTAAGCTGACAGAAACAGCCCAAACGCAGCGCCTGCACCCCCTAAAATCAAGCGCTATGACCTCTCCCACCGACAAAGCCACCGCAACCGCTGCCGCTGAACACAAAGTCAGCAACTTCCTGCGCCAGATCATCGAAAGCGACCTGGCCAAAGGCACCTATGCCAGCCGCCGCTGGGCCGGCAGCCCTGGCGACGCCGCGCACCATGCTGCAGGCCAACCCGATCCGGCCAAGATCCGCACCCGCTTTCCACCCGAGCCCAACGGCTACTTGCATGTGGGCCATGCCAAAAGCATTTGCATCAACTTTGGGCTGGCCAAGGAATACGGTGGCGTCTGCCATCTGCGCTTTGACGACACCAACCCCGAGAAGGAAGACACCGAGTACGTCAATTCCATCATTGACGCCGTGAAGTGGCTCGGGTTTGACTGGGCCCAAATGGACCAAGCCGTGGGCCAAGCCCAAGGCGCAGCCGCATCCCGTGACGGCAGCGCTGCGCCCTACCAGGCCAGCGACTACTTCGACTTCATGTACCGCGCCGCCGAGGCGCTGATCGAAGCCGGCCATGCGTATGTAGACGAGCAAAGCGCCGAAGACATGCGCGCCAACCGGGGCGACTTTGGCAAGCCCGGTGTGGACAGCCCCTTTCGCAGCCGCTCCGTGGCAGAAAACCTGGCGCGCTTCCGCGAAATGCGCGATGCCAAGCTGCCTGATGGCGCCGCCGTGCTGCGCGCCAAGATCGACATGGCCTCGCCCAACATCAACCTGCGCGACCCCGCCATTTACCGCATTCGCCGCGCCACCCACCACAACACCGGCGACAAATGGTGCATCTACCCGATGTACACCTTTGCCCATCCGATCGAAGACGCGCTGGAGCAAATCACCCACAGCCTGTGTACGTTGGAGTTTGAAGACCAGCGCCCGTTTTACGACTGGTTGATGGAGCGCCTGTGCGAGCCTCGGACACTCCCCGACGGGCGGGTAGTGGGCGGCCTGCTGGCCGCACCCAGCCCCAAACAATACGAATTTGCCCGCCTGAACCTGACCTATGTGATCACCAGCAAACGCAAGCTAGCGCAACTGGTGAATGAAGGCAAAGTGAGTGGCTGGGACGACCCGCGCATGCCCACCATCGTGGGCCTGCGCCGCCGAGGCTACACGCCGGAGAGCCTGCGCCTGTTTGCCGACCGCATTGGCGTGACCAAAAGCGACAGCTGGATTGACTACAGCACGCTTGAAGGCTGCCTGCGCGAAGACCTGGAAAACAAAGCCCACCGCGGCATGGCCGTGCTCGACCCCGTAAAGCTGGTGCTGACCAACTGGGCCGAAGCCTTTGGCAGCGATGGCTACCTGGAGGACTGCAGCCAACCCGCCCTGCCCCACAGCGCCATCGCAGAAGGGCAAACACCCCCAGCAGACCGCCGCTTCAAGATCGGCAAAGAGGTCTGGATCGAGCGCGAAGACTTTGAAGAAGTGCCGCCCAAGGGCTACAAAAGATTGTTCCCCGGCAACGTGGTGCGCCTGAAGGGCGGCTACGTGATCGAATGCACCGGCTGCGTGCGCGACGCGGCAGGACGCGTGACCGAAGTGCAAGCCAAAGTGATCCCCGGCACCAAGAGCGGCACGCCCGGCGCCGACAGCGTCAAAGCCAAAGCCGCCATCACCTGGGTGAGCGTCGCCGACGGCGTAGAGGCGCAAGTGCGCTTGTACGACCGCCTGTTCATGGACGCACAACCCGATGCAGGCGGCAAAGACTTCTTGCTATCACTCAACCCCGAAAGCCTGAAAGTGGTGACCGCGTATGTGGAGCCATCACTGGCAAAAGCGCAGCCGGACCAGAAGTTTCAGTTTGAGCGCTTTGGGTACTTTGTGGCGGATCGGGCTGACCATGTGGCTGGGACGAAACCGGTGTTTAACCGGGTGACGGGGTTGAAGGACAGCTGGGGTAAGTGACGCCACAGCCGGTGCTGGGCTAGATCACAGCCCAGCACCTGATCGGGTCAGGCTATTGCGAAATTTGAAAAATTCGATAAAAAATCGATTTTATTGATTCTTTAAAATTAATTTAAAACTCAATAGTGCATTTAAAAACTCATTCAACGGGTTAACATCCAGCGCACACGACATCGCTAAACGGCGCTACGCAATGGACCCGAACAATTGACTGCATCTCACATGCCTAGGGCACTCAAGCCTCTTCGCCAGAACTCATATCTGCGCCTGTACGACCGCTTGTTTGCCGAAGCGCATCATGACGCTGGCGGCAAATACTCTTTGCAAATCCTCAACCCAGACAGCCTGAAAGTGGTGACGGCGTGTGTGGAGTCGTCACTGGCTCAAGCGCAGCCTGACCAGAAGTTTTTGTTTGAGCGGCTTGGATATTTTGTTGTAAATAGCCTTAACAGGCTGCTGAAATACCCCATTCGCGAGCGCAATTTCGCCCCGCATGGTTTTGATTTTTTTGATTTTCCTTTCGCATTCTGATATTCCCTTCGTTTTTTGTTCGCCTTGGCCCACTTGTAAGCCCATTTCGGGGCTTTTTCTGCCCCTCACGCCCCCTGCTGACGGATTTGCCCCAAGGTGCGCATGCGCGTGAGGTTATAGGCGGTCATCGTCAGCACAAACATCTGATCGACTTTCTCCAGCCCCCGCACCATCACCTGCGCCATGTGGCCCACC
>NZ_NESK01000055.1 GCF_003063415.1 Limnohabitans sp. 2KL-17 | reverse complement strand
CGCATCGTGAAAAGGCTCTCGGTGAAGGTGTCAGCGCCGCGCATCATGTGTCCGTGTAGTTGCTCAACAATTAACGTTTCTCAGGGGCTCGGCGTGGACCTAAACATGGGAGTATTTCAGCAGCCTGTTAGCCTCTAATTCCCGATCAAAAATTTGTAATTTTTGCCATTTACAGACACTAGAATCACCAAAATAGCAAAGGCATTCAAAATGAGTACAAAATCTCTTTCAGGTTTTTTAATGGGTGTTTGCGCCGCAGCAGGTGCAGCAGCCTCGACCTGCCCACCCGGAAGATTCGACCCACTGGACGGCAGCAACTGCGTACCCGCCCCGATCGGTTCGTATGTGCCAACTCCGGGTGCTTCTGCGGCTACACCTGCACCTGCAGGTTATTTCGTACCCGCTACCGGCCGAACTTATGCCACCGAGGCGCCTGTGGGTTATTACGTGGCCACGCCTGGACAGTTTGCAGCAACTCCTGCTCAAGCTGGCTCTTACGTTGACCGGACTGGCGCCACAAGTGAAACCCCAGCTCCGGTTGGTTATTTCACAAACAGTCCGGGCGCCGTAAGCCCCACACCTGCGCCACTGGGCTATTTTGTGGGGTCAACTGGCCGGACCGTAGCTGATGCTGCGCCACTAGGCTTTTATGTTGCTACCACTGGCGCATCTGCGCCCACACCCGTTGAAGCCGGTTTTTACACAGCAAGCACGGGAGCCGTTTCGGGCATTGGTGCAGGCATGATGGCCAGCCCGCTCAATATGGCGATGGATGCTGCGCAATCCATCTTGTCACGCCAAAACACCATGGTCATGCCAGATGGCCAAAGCCTGGATGTGGCAGTGACCGCCAATCGCACCCGATATGACCAAGCTGGCCTGAGCGCACAAAACAACCAAACCATCAATAGCACCGCTGTTTTGCTTCAGCACACATCTGACCAAAGTCCAACAGCTTGGAAAATATTCGGAGGTCTGGCCGATCAAAAACTCAAAGCCAGCACTGCGGGCTCCGGACAGGGCCGCACTTGGCTTCTGGGCGCAAGCCGAGGAATTCATTGGGGCCAAGCCGAGCCACTGGTGGCTGCTGTCTATGCGGGCCAAAGCTCTGCCGACATCGTGCGCAACGTCACCGAATTGTCTGCAGCCGAGAGCCAAATTCACAGTGCTTCAGTGCGGGTCATGGGTGTACGCCTGTCTACGGGCATTCCTGTGCAAGCCATTTCGGCGCGGCTGATGTTGGAGGCTGGGGTGGTTCACTACGCCCAAAGTGCAACGGCAGAAACCAGCAGCACAACAGGTACCACGGCAGGTCTGCAGACGGCCAAATACGGCCAAATGGGAATCCCTGTTTTCGTGGGTTTTCAACACCAGTTCAGCGCCGCCAGCATCCAATGGGGGGTGCGTGCCGAACTGAACCCCAATCGCCAGCTCAATGCGTCACTGACCAATGCGGCCAACGTTTACAACGGCACCCAATACAGCTTTGCTGTCCCGGTCGGTATGTCATCCACACAGGCTTTTGTAGCCAAATTGAGACTCAAAGAAATGGCCCTCGGGCAAGGTCTCGCGTTCAATGGCGGTGCCGAAATCGAAGCAGGATCCAAACTGAATCGACAACAGCTGCAGATGGTCCTGGCCAAGCGCTGGTAAGTTCAAACCAAGCGCCGCAAAGTCTGCGCAAAACCATGCGCAAACAGGCGCCCATCTCCTAAAGAGGTGGACGCCATTTTTTTGCGCAAGCCCTGACGCGCCAGCACCAAAGCATCATGGTCATCGGCACAAGCGACAGCTCGCTGAACAAAATCTTCCTCACTGTGTGCAATCCAGTCTGACGCATCCAGCGTTTGCAAAATACTGGCCGACTGCCGCCCCGCCGGACGATCTGAAACCAAAGTCATCACCGGCACGCCCATCCACAAAGCCTCACAGGTTGTGGTTGCACCTGAAAAAGGCCATGTATCCAGCGCCACATCCACCTCACCGTAAGCCGCCAATATATCGGCATGGCGTGTAGCGCCATACATCTCGATTCGCCCTGGTGACACCCCGTGGCTGGCAAAGCGCTCGCGCAAAGTCTGGCGCACCCCACTGTCAACCAGGGTCTTCCAGCGCAACTGCAAACGGCTGTTCGGCGTGGCCAGCAACACCCGTGCCCACAAGGCCACACAGCCGTCGCTGATTTTGGCCAAATTGGTAAACGCTCCCCAAGTCACATAACCATTGCGTATGACCGGAGGCGGAACAGGCTCTGGCGAAAATTCTGGGGGGGCATAGCAAAACCGGCTGTGCGGTAAATACGCCACCTGCTCTGAGCACAACAACTGCTCATGGGGCAATACATGCAGCGCATCCGTAATAAGGTAATCCATCGCAGGCACCAGCGTGGTCGAAAAATACCCCAAAAAACTCGCCTGCACAGCACACGCCCGCCGCGCAAACACGTCCAGCCTGTTGCCCTGCGTGTGCCCCGACAAATCAATCAATATATCCAACCCATCCCGAGCCACCTCGTCACATACATCCTGTGCAGACAACTTGGCAATTGGCATCCAGCGTTTAGATGCCTGCATCAAACGCGCGGTCCACGCATCGTGCTTTTGGCCATTGTCATAACAAAAACTCTGCACTCCCTCATCGCTCAAGTGCGGCAGGAACGAGGCCAAAAAGTATCCAATCGGATGCGCGTAAAAATCAGCCGACACCCAGCCCACACGCAATGGCCTTGCAGCCGTCTGCTGCGGCGTCATACGGCCATGCGCCAGTCCCTGCACAGCCGGACCACCCCCGATATGGGCCATCACGGGTTGTGCCAGTTCACGCAAAGCCTGCAAATGCATTTCGTAACCTGGTACATAACTGGCAAACATCAAAGCATTAGACAGTGCATGCAAGTCAGTCACATCAACCGCTGTAGGCCAGGCCGCCTCCAATGCACGGCTTGCATCACCTGCCTCAAACAGTGCTAAAGCCATCGCCTGCGTTGCTTCGGCATGCGTCAAGGCAAACGGCGACAGCGCCTGGATGGCCCGCATTGGATACCCCTCATGAAGCCACACACGTGCCAAACCAACTGCCGCCTGCGCACCCCACACCGGATGCGCCAGCCACTGCGAAAAAGCTGTACCAGCTTCATCTTGGCGCTGCTGCAAGGCATGCAAATGCGCCAACTGCAACGCTGCCTGCGCCCACAGAGCGCCCTCTCGACCACCCGCACCCGTTGGAACACCTGCAACCTGTGAAGCAGGCACTTTTGCCTGAGCCTGCGCCAATGCGTTGCGAGCCATCACCACTGCCTCATCCAGCAAGCCCAGCTGACGCAAACACTCAGCCAGTGCCAGCACCGCATCGATATCCTCTGGGGCTTGCTGCAGCATCGCCTGCCACAAGGGGACAGCAGCGCCCCACTGCTGGCGCTTCATGCATTGGCGTGCTTGTTCAAACAACGTCATGCGACCACCTTGTCCACTTCAAAGATCCGCTGTAGTCAAGTGCAGGTTGTTCTGCATGCACTGACCGCAAAAAGGATTGGTATATTTTTTTGTTCCAGCGCGGCATGGCTGTGCTCCAAAAACGCCACAGGCTCAGAGGACAAATCCTGGGTTGTGCCGCAACATAAGGTTACGCAACCGTTGTACTGGATTGACGTCATATTAAAGCGCAGCTCACAATCGAAACTGCCAGAGCGGTGCGCTTTCAGGTGCGCTGAAATTTCAGCGGGAGCTGTCAGTAATTGTGCGTGCAAAGGCTCGGCCACCCACGAGTCGGCACCGGAAGAAAGCATGCGCAATGCCGTTTCAATCGGCGCCACAATCGCCGTTGACGGCACGTAGCCAAATCCTAAAGACACAGCAAAATCCTGCACCTGCTGCTGGTCCTGTAAGGTGTGGCGGTACAAATGGTGTCCAATCCATATTTCGGTCGTTGCCTTGTGCCGGTCCCGTGCTTGGGCCAGCAACTGTAAATTGGCTTTCACTCGATCAATGTCGCCTCGCACATGCGTCTGTGCGTAAGCCTCTTGGCGCAAGCTTGACAACGACACTTTCATCCGGTCTGGGTTGGCCTGCATCAGTTCATCAATTCGATCCGAATGGTGCAAATTGCTAGACACCATGCTCGTAAGCCCCGCGTGGCGAACATCGCCAATCAAAGCCCCTAACTGCGGATGCAACAAAGGCTCGCCCCAATTGAAGAGCCAGATGTCTGGACAATGCGGAAAATTTTCTTGCACAATTTTTTGCAAAATAGCCTGAAATAAATCACGCTGCATCAACCCCTTTGGCAACGCCGCCCCCTGGCCCACCGGGCATGTGGGGCAACGCAAATTGCAGCCACCAACCACATCAATCGCATACACATAACGCGAGCTCTCAATGGGGTGATAACGGCGCAAGCCTGTGGGCGCCAAAGGCTGCAAATACCCAGGCAAAGCTGCCCGTACCCTTAGGGCCGCATGCTCCAAGGCTTTCAAATCATGCCGCTCTAGCCACTGCACAAACTGATCGGCATGGTCTTTGTATTGGTGTGCCAGCAAGGCTTGGACAACTGAAGCACTGGCTGCCGCCAGATCAAGCCGACTGCCACCGGACAGTAAAGCCGGCCGCACCCAAGACAAACCCTCTAGCCGAGCTTGCCCCAACAGCAAAATTCCCAGGTTGTACCCTGCTACCGGTTCGTCAGGACGAACAGCCAAATAAGCCCGGTACAAGCCCTCTGCCTCTGGCCAACGGCCTGCCTGATGGGCTTGGACAGCAAGATCAAGATTTGCAACGGTCATGTCAGTCATTCAGTCAGCGCACTCATTGAAAATCACCACACAGTCTCAAAAATAAGAGGTAGATATTCGTGGCGGTATTTTTTGACGATAATTTTCAAAATTGGATTGAAAAAACAAATTGCTCACGTGGGCTCAACCCATTTTTCAATGGAACCCATCATATCCAACGAGGCAGCTTTTCTATGTTTCTATTTCTATTTGGACTTTCTGCTCAGTGATGGCGCGAATATGGCTGTTGCTTTATTTCGTCACCTTGGTGAGCGCGTTCCAGCAGGCAAAATGCAAAGATGATCACCGTGTGCAAAGCTTCTCATTTTTTTAAGGCTACGCTGAATAAGTCCACCGCATTGGGTGCTGTTTCGTTATAGGTCGATGAAACAACAGACCCTTGCCCTAGCGGCCGATGCAGGAGCCGGATTCGAACAATACCGTCGCGCAACCAGGCGCGACGTGTTCCTCTCCACAATGAATGAGATCGTTCCGTGGCATGCGCTATGCGAAGTGATCGAGCCGCATTACCCCAAGCCGGGCAATGGTCGCCCGCCGGTGGGACTTGAGCGTATGTTGCGCATGTACTTTGTGCAGCACTGGTTCAACTTGGCCGACGAGGCTTGCGAGG
>NZ_NESK01000054.1 GCF_003063415.1 Limnohabitans sp. 2KL-17 | reverse complement strand
CGCATCGTGAAAAGGCTCTCGGTGAAGGTGTCAGCGCCGCGCATCATGTGTCCGTGTAGTTGCTCAACAATTAACGTTTCTCAGGGGCTCGGCGTGGACCTAAACATGGGAGTATTTCAGCAGCCTGTTAAGGCCAGTGCGGATCAAGAGCTGAACAGGAAGTTCATCACGTCGCCATCTTTCACCACGTATTCCTTGCCTTCAGCCCGCATCTTGCCAGCGTCTTTGGCGCCCTGCTCACCTTTGAAGGCGATGAAGTCTTCAAACGCGATGGTCTGGGCGCGGATATAGCCTTTTTCAAAGTCGGTGTGAATCACGCCAGCCGCTTGCGGGCCCGTGTCGCCCACATGGATGGTCCAGGCCCGCACCTCTTTGACGCCTGCGGTGAAGTAAGTTTGCAAGCCCAGCAACTTGTAGGCCGAGCGAATCAGCCGGTTCAGGCCGGGCTCTTCCTGCCCGAGTTCTTCCAGGAACATCTGGCGGTCTTCGTCGCTCATCTCGCTCATTTCGGCTTCGAGCTTGGCGCAAATGGCCACCACCGGGGCATTTTGAGCGGCCGCGTAGGCCGTCAGGCGGTCCAAAAGCGGGTTGTTTTCAAAACCGTCTTCCGACACGTTGGCCACAAACATGGCGGGCTTGGCGGTGATGAGGAAAAACTGCTTGAGCAAGGGCAATTCTTCCTTGCTGAAATCGATGGTACGCACGGGCTTGGTGTCGTTGAGCGCGGCCTGGCACTTTTCCAGAATCGCCACCAGCTTGATCGACTCTTTGTCACCCGAGCGGGCGGTCTTGGTCACCCGGTGCAGGGCTTTTTCGACAGCAGACAAGTCGGCCAGGCACAGCTCTGTCTGGATGACCTCGATGTCCGAAATCGGATCGACCTTGCCCGCGACGTGGATCACGTTGTCGTCTTCAAAGCAGCGCACTACATTGATGGTGGCGTCGGTTTCGCGGATGTGGGCCAAAAACTTGTTGCCCAGTCCTTCACCTGTACTGGCACCCGCCACCAGACCAGCGATGTCGACAAACTCCACGATCGCGGGCACCACGCGTTCGGGCGTGATGATGTCTGCCAACTGTTTCAAACGCGAATCTGGCACTTCGACCACACCCACATTGGGCTCGATGGTGCAAAAGGGGTAGTTCTCAGCGGCAATGCCGGCTTTGGTCAAGGCGTTGAACAGGGTGGACTTACCCACGTTGGGCAAGCCCACGATGCCGCATTTCAAACTCATACAAATATCCTTAAAAATCAAGACCCCAGCTGCACGATCGAGCACAACACCAGCGTGGTCGAAGTGCCTGACCCGCGCAAAAGGCGCGGTAGCCAAAGTGAAGGGTATACCTTCAAAAACCGCGCCGAACGCGCGATTTTTGTCCTGGTTTTGTCCTGGGGTGAATGGGCATGATTGTACTTATCAGCGAATCCGTGCTTCAGCGCTCTACCGCTACCGATGGTCGAATCCTGCGTGATCGGGTGCTTTCTGGCTTCGGGGTTCGTCTGAACACCCGCAAGCGCACCTTTCTGGTGGCGACCAGCGTTCGTGGAAAGCAGTTCCGCATGATGCTGGGCTACTGGCCCCTCATGAGCGTCGAGGAAGCCCGTAGCAAAGCAATGGACGTGCTCCGTCAATGTCGAAACGGTGAGCAACCGAGCCGGAAGGTGCCTCAAGACCTCCCAACGCTTCGGGAAGCCTATATCGCCTACTGCAAAGCCAAAGGGATCAAACCATCAAGCCAGCGCCGCTACGAGTCGTTTTATCGAACCCACTTCGGGCCTTGGCTGGACCAGCCAGTCGATCACATGGGTCACGGCGCGTTCGCTGAGCACTGTCATGACTTTGCCCAAAATACCGGGAAGTCATTGGTCGAACTGGGTCGAGGTGTCATTGGCGCGGTCATAAAGTACGTGAACGCGGTCTACGGGCTGAACATCCAGTCGCCATTCGTGCGTTTGGGTGCTGCGGGGCTACTTCCCGAGCGAACCCAGCCCCGAGCGCGGGTCTTGCAGGAGTCAGAGCTACCCCAGTGGCGTGAAGCCGTGGACAAGTTGGGAGAGCGGCAGCGCGACTACCTGTATCTGGTCCTGTACACCGGTTTGCGCAGGAATGAAGCCCGAGACCTCAGACGCATCGATATTGACCTCACGGAAGGTGTCCTAAGCGTGCCAGAGACGAAAACTGGGCGTCCGCACACCCTACCCATCACCGAGCGCATGAAAGCGATCCTAGAGCGCCACTGTTCGGACCTGAAGCCCGAGGACTTGTTATTCAAGGGCGTAAGTGCAGACCATATGTGGGAGATGGCAATGCGCCATGGCGCGCCACGATTCATGCTGCATGACCTGCGCAAGATGGTGGCCACGGTCGGTCAGAAGTTGGGGCTTGGAGATGCCGTATTGAGGCGCATCCTTAACCACACTGCCCCCAAGACCGACGTGCTGAACCGGCACTATGTCGGCTTGACCGGTGATGATGTGCGTGCTGGCCTTGAGCGAATCCAGACGGAGATGGACGCGCTGTTGGAGCGTTGACCTGCGCCGGCTAAATCAAACTATCGAAGCGCCACATCTCCAGCATGTGTTCTTCGCGGTCTCAGTCGTCTCCCCTGCCTGACGAATAAAAGTGAGGCTTTGAAGCACACAAGGCATCCGCATTTCAGAAATTGTTGAAAAACCCCTCTGAACTTTGTCTATCCTTTGATTACCAACTCAACCAAAGGAACCAGCCATGTTTCGCCACTCGCATCAACCCCTGTCATTTCGCCACTTCCTGTCGGACCTAAATCAGCCACCGTCGGCTGCACCGCCACTTACCTTGACAGGAGTTTTACATGGCAAAACACACACCCTTGATTCACGCGGGCAAGACCAGCTCGAAGCAATCTCCAGCTGAGCGCGCCATTCGTCGCATTCGAACCGAACGACAGAATGACCTGTTGGAACTGCTGAAACAGCACCATCGGCGCATGCAAGAGGGCCCAGTGGTCGTTATGGAGGTTCATCCGATCGTTGGGCGTATTTACCAACGACTCAACAGTGACGCTTTGTATGAGTTCCTCGCTGACGCAAGAATCATGGACACGGATGCACGTTTTATCAGTTTCTCGCTGTTGTACGGTACACATGGACGCAAGAAGACGCCCTTCTTGTGCGTAAAAAACTGTCTCGAGGATGGTCTTCACCTTCTGATCGGAGGTAAAGAATGAACTTGGCCTACTACAACGCTGTCGCTGTTGTCCTGAACGAACTCGCGGAGGTTGGAAGATGATGTACCGTCCACCGGGAGTTGCGACACACTTGACTGACGAAGCGTGGGAGCGAGAATCCCAGAAAGTGGCAACCGATCAGGAATTGAATGCATTGCTGGGCGACCTTGTTGACATGGTCCAGCCAACAAGCTCAACGGCATCGGGACCTGCTTATTCGGCTGGTCCAGAGACCTTCACTATGCCGAAAGCAGCGCGTCACACGTCCTTGTTCGCAACGACGCCTTCAGCCGCACGTTCTGGCTACAGTTTCCCAACGCCGGCACAGGTGCAGGTAACCACCGACCATTCGAAACTCGCACGAAGGCTGCATGAATTGGCAGCCCGCATCACAAGCCACAGCGCCTACGACAGCGTGAGAAAGGAATGGTGCGCCCTACATCTCCATATCAACACGCTTGGTTTGTGGGCACCTTGCTTTCGCCCTTGGCCGAAGCTGCCGCAAAGACCAAGGGGCAAGTGCGCCGAACATGAGCATGCAATTCAACGGGACCGGCTCGTGATCGAGTCACACTGGCTTCATGCCCATAAAGAATTCGTCAACGTAGACACGACACGGGATAAGTGGATTCCCTTGTTTGACCATGCCAAGCCTTTTGACTTTGATCTGGCAGAACAATTCGCTCAGCAGGTGTGGGGCAACAACCACCGAACCGAAGAGGTGCTGGGCTTGACGCCATATCAGCAATCCCAAATGTTCTCCTTGAGGACCGACAGCACGAAAAAACATATGGAGTCATTTTTGAAACCGACGCGAGAGCCAGACAATCGCAGCATTCCGTCGCCTCAGGCCGTAATTCGAACCGCTCTGGCTCGCTGGCGAGAGCGGCAGCTTAACTTGGGCAACATTGACCGACTGCTGGCCCGTGCACAAGCCAAGTATTACCTTGGCGAGACGGCATCGGGTGCGCAAGTTGCTCGTTTGGCAGGCTTCATCTCAGGCACCCCACCGCAAGACGCGAAGACGGTGTCGCAGAGTCTGAAAAGACTGGACAGCTGGCTTCCGACAGGCGGCATTGCAGCACTGGGAGGGATTTTGTCAAGATGTTGAGGGTACGACGGGTCGGGTACTTTCAGGGGATGCCTTGGGGACTTCCAGGGGTAGCTCCTGGGCACCTCACGGGTAGTTGATCCTCACCAAGCCTTATTTGGTGCGGCTCCAACGAAACGGAAGGTCATTTCCGACACTAAAGAATAGAAGTAATGAAAAGTCGAAAAAGGAAAGATAAGAACTGAAGGGGCGCTGACGCGCCAAGAGGTTTTTACATTCCTTTGAATGTGCCAGTACCTCGGAATGGATGTCCTGACGAATACAGGCGGAACACGAGGGCGTACCGCCCTCCGGTTCCGCTCTGCTTCGGTGTTCTTGTATACGGATTCGTCACATCGATACCGGAATGATGAACGCAATACACCCGAAACTTCCACCCTCTTCTAGGACCTCCACTTCTCCTTCACTCGGGATTGATTGACCGTCGTCGTCAGGCTTTATGTAAGGTTTCAAAATCAGGTTTTTTCTTACAGTTTGACTATGCTTTCCTTATAGTCCGCGCGATGACTATTTTTGCTACAACCCGCATGCTGCATGGGTTTCAAGGCACTTACACCCAAAACCAACGCCCTGCGGGTTTTTGCATCAAATCCTCGCCGATACAACACCACCCTTGGCGGGATGAAGGCCATTTCCTACAGTCTGTGCACACACCGGACGCGCGTCCGCCCGTTTGGACAAGACCAAGGAAGACTATGAAAACCACCCCCGACAGGTTCGTCACCTACTATCGAGTTTCAACCCAACGTCAGGGCGCATCAGGTCTCGGGCTTGATGCTCAGCGGCAAACAGTCGCCCAGTACCTCACAGGAGCCTATAGAACTACCGTAGGCGAGTTTTTGGAAGTCGAGACTGGCAAAGGTGCAGACCCACTGTCCAAGCGCCCACAGCTTCGATTGGCGCTTGAGATGTGCAAGAAGTCTGGGGCCACCTTGCTGATTGCGAAACTAGATCGACTGGCACGGAACGTTCACTTTGTATCAGGACTGATGGAAAGCAAGGTCAGCTTCGTTGCGTGTGACCTTCCCGAAGCGAACCAACTTACGATCCACATCATGGCGGCATTTGCCGAGCATGAAGCCCGACGTATCAGCGAACGCACCCGAGACGCGCTAGCTGCCGCGAAGGCTCGTGGTGTGGTGTTGGGTGCTACCGGCCCAGCTAACCTGAAGACCTGCAACGACCAGCGCCAGCAGAAGGCTTTGGAATTCCGTGAGCGGCTGCACCCCGTACTTGAGGGCATGAAGGCGCAGGGTTTGACCAGGCGAGCCATGGTTGACCGGCTGAACGCCCTGGGTATCAAGGCACCCATGGGTGGACCGTGGTCATTGGGGCAAGTGCAACGACTTATTTCCGCTTGCCCTGATGGCCACCCAAATTCCCCCACTTATGGCCACTTCAAAATCCCCCACCTGAATTGATCGGGGACAGGGGTTCAAAGCCGACACCGTCGGCACCTGTTGGCAGGACGCATGTTCTGGCCCTCC
>NZ_NESK01000053.1 GCF_003063415.1 Limnohabitans sp. 2KL-17 | reverse complement strand
CGCATCGTGAAAAGGCTCTCGGTGAAGGTGTCAGCGCCGCGCATCATGTGTCCGTGTAGTTGCTCAACAATTAACGTTTCTCAGGGGCTCGGCGTGGACCTAAACATGGGAGTATTTCAGCAGCCTGTTATGGCGCCAAATCGACTTTAGACTGGCCCCGTACCAGCACCACGGCAGAAACCATCAAAAATCGGCCTCACATTGGATAATCCACTATTACCCAATGTTAGAGTTTAGAAGAGATTAAATTTATTGACGGTAAAAATAGTATGTACTATCATGGTACATACTATAGTACGATATAAAGAGGCGAGCCATGGCCAGAGCCGGGATTTACAAGTCTGAAGTGCTGCGCGCACGCGATAAATTGCTGGCCACGGGGCGCAATCCGTCCATCGACGCGGTGCGCGAAGAGCTGGGCAGCGGCTCCAAAACCACGATCCACCGCTACCTGAAGGAGATCGAAGAGGAGGAAGGGCCGGCCACCGGAAGCCGGGTGGCCGTCAGCGAGGCCATCCAGGACCTGGTGGGCCGCCTGGCCGCCCGCGTCAACGAGGAAGCGGAAGAGCGAGTCACCGCGGCGCAGGCCAGGCACGCCGAGCAGCTGACCCAGCAGCAGCAAGCCGCCGCGGCCCTGAAAACCGAGGCGCAGGCCGCGCGCCAGCAGCTGGAGCAGACCCAGTGGGCCCTGGCCGACGAAAAGGCCGCCCACGGCAAAACCAGCGCAGCGCTAAGCAGCAAGACCTCGGACTGCATCCAGCTCACGCAGCAGGTGGCCGATCTGCAAGAGCGCATCGCGGCCGAAGAACGCCATCGCCAATCCCTGGAAGAAAAGCACCAGCATGCGCGCCAGGCGCTGGAGCATTTCCGGCAATCCACCAAGGAGCAGCGCGACCAGGATCAGCGCAAACACGAGCAGCAGGTGCAGTACCTGCAGGCCGAGTTGCGCACCGTGAATGAGACCTTGGCCACCAAGCAGCAGGAAGCCGTTCACACCCTTCAGGACAACGCGCGCCTGCTGGGCGACCTGTCGCGCGCCCAGGGCGATCTGCACCAGGTCCAGGAAGAGGTGCGGGGCCTGCGACCGCTGAAGGAGGAACTGGGGTTTGCGCAGCGGCGCGCCGAGGAATTGGGCCGGCGCCTGGTCGAGCAGGACGCGGCCGTCCAGCAGCTCAGCACCTCGAACAAGGAGTTGCTCGCCAAGGTCGACGAGGTGCTCACCGCGAAGCAACAGCTGGAACTGGCGTTGGCGACGGCGAGGTCATCCGTCACGGCGCAGGAGCAGGTCGTGGCCAGCATGCTGGAGCGCTTCAGTGCGACGGCGCCTGATACTGATGTGGTTACGAACCCGGCTGAAGGGGCCGTTCGACCAGCGAAGATGGAGTCAAAAAAATCAACGGAGACAGGGACTTAAGCTCGTTTTACCTTTTCGAGGGGATGGGCTCATTTAGCCTTTGTCTGAAAATCCCCGGTTCGTTGGCGCGGTCCGGGGATTTGCTTTTATTGGTGCGAAGTCGGGTGTTCATTTGCGCACCCTCACAATTCCAAACAAACCACAGCGCCACCAATTCGGGCGGCCATCTCGGTCAAGAAAATATGACGGGCAGCATGGTATTTGCCCGTTTCAACGATGCGGAGCAGGCGTTCGGGGCTTGGCATCGTTGGATACCACGCGCACGAAAATTGCTCGCCTTTGATGGCAAACCTGCATGAGTACTTGTTGTTCATGCGGTGCAGGTCGCTTGCCATTTCTGGTGGTTTCTTCGTGCTCATGCTGACACCCCCATCAGGCGCTTAATATCGGCCACAGGCCATGCCAAGCGGCCACCCACGCGCAGGCATTTGACAGGGCCATCATTTCGCATGGACCACAGGCGAAGTGTCTGCGGTGCCCGATTCAGGTGAAATGCGGCCTCAGGTGTGGGCAGCGCGGCGCGGGTTTCTTGCGCGAGTGGTACGGGTTGAAAAGTTTTTGCAGTCATCGAAAACCCCTTAGGTTTGTTGCGGTGACTGCAATGTCGTTTCCTGCTGAAGTGGCGTGAAGGCATGTCCGCCTTAAACCGCCTTAGTCAGTCTTAAACCGTAAAGCCCAGCTTTTTTTTTGGCTGTAACGAGTCGTCCGCCAAGTTTTTTTCGTGTCAGTTTTTTGGTGTTATCGCCGTCCGTGTAGACCACAGCGTTATCTTCCAAGTGCAGCAGAACGGTGTACTTTTGGGCGGTAAGGGTATGGAGTTGCCCCCACACTTCAGCTGTGTCCCATGGGTCTTTGCACAGGCTTTGAGCGTGCTCAATTACAGGTTGCAGAGTGCTACGGCGCGAGTCCCTTGTAATGTGTCGCATGGCCTCTACAACTGGCGCTGTTATTTGGGGCGTTGTTGGTGCTGGCGCTGGTTGTGGCGCAGGCTTTAACGGCCATGCTTCAAACAGATTTGCAAGCTCATTCGCACTCACCAGTGCCAATCTTTTGTGCGTGCCTTCCAGTGGCAAGGGTAAAGGCGTTCGGGCCTTGTCCCACAATGGCACTATTGCCCCGTCATCAATCGCCTTCCAAATCGCTTGACGGGTTTGTTTGCGCTCAATGCGGTCAATCCCAATGGCATCAGCGGCAATGCAAGCGGCTTCGTCAATGGAAAACAGTCCAGCAGCTTGGTCTTTGATTCGCTGTTTGATTTCGGACTTGAGTAGTCCTGCATTGGTCGTTTCTTCAATGGCAAAGTCAAACCAGTGCCGCAAGGTGGTTACGGTGGTGACCGAGTCCAGCGCCAGCAGGGCGGCGGGCACTTCAAGCGGGCATGGTTCGACTTCAACTGTTGGCACAGCACTCATGGCTCTTTACCTGCCTCTAAAAAGAGGCTGGCAAATCCACCCAATTACAAGCCAAAAAGCTGAAACAGCAAGCCCAAAACCAACCCCTGTAAAAAATTCCCCTTTAGCTAACCCAGCCCCAACTGCAAGAATCAAGCTTCCTATAAAGGCAACACAATAGGCCCGAAATAAAAATTCACGAATCATGTTTTTTTCCTTTTGAAAAACGACCATCCTTGTGCTGGCGCCAGAAAAAATCTTTAGAACTGCTCTTTGAAATACTTGGATAGGCGCTCTATGGACCATGCCCACATCATCACTGAAAAGATTGCGCCGCCCCAAGAGGTTCCGGTTTCGCATCGCATTTCAAAAAATGTAGCCAATCCCGGAATGTCTGATATGAGCCAAGCCGCACTGAGTGCGGGCAAATAAAAGACTTGCTCAAACCAACTTGCCACATCCGTAATGGTCACCAAACCATCCGAATTCATATCCCAAGCAAACCAAAATCTGTCGCACAAGTCATTTAATTTATTCATGGCGTGAAGTCATTTAATGTGTCTGTTTTTTCGGCCCGGGTTGCAATCGGGCCTAGCTTGGGCAAAACGGTTCAGGCGGCCATCGCTGGCGCAGGCTTGACGCGCATGGGCGCAGTCTTGAATCGCTGTTGGGCCTGCCACACGTCATAGGCGCTTTGTTCGGCCAGCCACACGCGGGCATCGCCTCCACGCTCGACGCCCAGCCATGCCTCTAAGCGCAGGGCCATGTCGGGCGATATGGCGGCGCGGCCATTCAACATGCGCGACAACGCGACACGGGACACGCCCAATTGTTCGGCGGCTTGGGTTACGCCTAGCCCCAATGTGGGCAGCACGTCATCGCGCAGCGTTAGGCCGGGGTGGGGTGGGTTATTCATGCGGGTCATCGCCTTACTCCTAGTGGTAGTCCATGTAATCGACCAGCACAGCGTCTGTGCCTTCGAAGGTAAAAGTCATTCGCCAGTTGCCGTTGACCGATACCGCCCAATGGTCCTTCAAGTCGCCAGTCAGCGGGTGCAAGCCCCAGCCCGGCACGTTCATATCGCGGTCGCAAGTGGCCACGTCTAAACGCGCCAGCAAACGGCCCAGCTTTGCCGCATGGTCTGGCCGGATACCCGCTTTTGTGCCTCGCTCAAAAAAGGCTTGTAGCCCTTTGTGGGCGAATGACTTAATCATGATTAATTGTATCGTGTGGCGTTACGCTTTGCAATCTGTCAAGCCACCACGCGAAGTTTTCCCGGTTCGGCTTGGGCATCAAACACAATCCCGGCCTGTTCCAGAATCCACGCCTCGATGCGGCCGTGGTGCAGCGCCAGCAGTTCCAGCGGGCGCACGGTGTAATGTTTTTCAGCGGTGGCGCTGGGTTTGTGGCCTTGGATTTGGGCAACGATTCCCACGGGCACTTCCAGCCACTCGGTCAGGCTTTTGAATGAACGGCGCAGCCCGTGCAGGGTCAGGCCATCCAGCCCAGCCACCTTGCAGGCGCGGTGGTGTGGCGTGTTGGGTTCGGTCAGGCAGCCGCTGGCGCTGGTGGGGCTTGAGAAAACCCATTCATTACGGCGCGGCAAACTGGCCAGCAGGTGCGCCACGTATGGGGTCAGGGGGATTTCGCGGGTGCCCTCCACCTTGTCGCGGATGGAAATTCCAGCCCATTGGGTGTTCACATCCTCCCAGCGCAGGCCCAACACCTCGCCGGGTCTTGCCCCGGTCAGCAGCATGATTTGCAGGCAGGCGGCAATGGTGGGGTTAGGCAGTTGCTTGACGGCGGCAAACCATGCGCTCAGTTGGCCTTTTTGCAGGTTGTCGGTCTTGGTGCCAGCTTTGCCCAATGCTTCACGGGCCTTCTTGGTCTTGGCGGGGTTCTTGGCGGGCACCAGCGCGGCGTATTCGGGTTGTTCAGCGCACCACGTCAGGAACACGGTCAGCAGTCGCCATGCAAGCCTTGCAGATGACGGGCGGGTTTGGCCTTCCATCGCTGCCCATGCCTCGATGCGTTCAGGGGTCAGGTCCACCATGCGAAGCGGCATCAGGCTGGCCAGCGGCCCCGGCTGGGTCAGGGCGAACTTGCCGCCACGCTTTTGGGATGCTTGCCCCCCGGCTTTGGCTTTGTCTAGGTGGTCGCGATAGTGCAAGGCACCCCAAAACGGGCGGCGCTGTTCAAGGTAGTCGGTCCAGACTTCGCCCACGGTCAGGGCTTGCACCTTGTTGGCTGTCATCTTTGCGGCTTGTTGGGCCTCACGTTGGCGCTGCAACTCGCGGGGGTCATCGCCTTGGTCAAGGGTCACGCGCAGCTTGTTGGCCTCAGTACGGGCGGCTTCAATGGTCCAGCTTCGCACATCGCCAATGGTGCGGCGCACGGTTTGGCGGTTTAACTTGGCTTCGAAAACAAATGACTTGGCTCCAGCAGGGGTGACCCTCACGCGCAGCGCAGGGGCTTTGCTGTCACGCAAAAAGGCTTGGGCCTTACCCTCCGGGCAGGTCAGGCGCTCGATGGTGCCAACGGTCAGGTCGTGGGTCTGGGTCAGGTCCAGCGGTGTGGATTTGCTCGGTCTTGCCATGCTCGGAAACTCCCGTGTAGCCACCATGTAGCCAAAAACCCCGTATTTTGGGGAATATCAATCAACATTTGAGACTGAATCTTTGTCCAGTGGTTTTCCCTAAGTTGTTGATTTGTATTGATTATATCCACCCTAATCAACACTGGCAAATAGTTCAAAGTCAGGATTGTGATTCCTGTTGTCGTGGGTTCGAGCCCCATCAGCCACCCCAAGAAAAATAAGGAAAGCCTGCTATTGAATAAGTAGCAGGTTTTTTTTCTTTTAGCGCTATACCTGCGCTGTAACGCCGCCGTCAGGCGGCGTGGGCACAGGGTGGGCGGGGCACTCACAAGATAACTGGCCGAAGGCCACTGACCAAGCACACTGCGTGCTGCGCCTGACCAATGCCACAGTGCCACGACAACCATAAGGGCGCGAAGCGGTGACCGGCACCAAGCGGAGCTTTAGCGCAGCGACTGCCGGGCACTGAGGGTAATGCGGCGTTATGTAAAAGCGAAGTGAACGCGAGGCAAAAATGAGTGCGGGCAATTATTTGGGTGCGCTGCTTGGTGGCGGGTGAAGTGGACCCCAAAGTCAGGACAGCCTTGATGGCAGTTTAAGTTGCACTCAACTTCTCGCAGCTGGTCGGCGCTGCCCCGCTTTTTGCCTTTTGTATTGCAGGCTCAATCTCAATCCTGACTTCC